>JBIJCC010000075.1:0-46657 GCA_044344875.1 Nannocystaceae bacterium | reverse complement strand
CGACTCAAGCGTTCGAGCTCGGCGACCTCATCCTGCGTCAGTTTTAGTTCGGCTTTGGGGCGGCCCATCGCCACGTTAGATCACAGACGCAGGATTTTTCCAAGGACTCCCGTGACGCCTGACTAGCCCGTGATCCGGAGCGCCGCCGCCGGCGTTTCTCAGCGCATGACCGCGACCCCACTCGACGTCGGCTTGCTCCGCGCCAGCTTCGGCCTGGTGATCGACCGCGAGCCCGAGCTCACCGCGCGCTTCTATGCGACGCTCTTCTCCCGCTACCCGCAGGCCCGTTCGCTGTTCGGTCGCCACGATCCGCGGACCCAACAGCAGATGCTGCAGTCTGCGCTCGGTGCCGTGCTCGACCACCTCGAGGACGCGGCGTGGTTGACCGAGACCCTCGGCGCGCTGGGCCGCCGCCACGAGGGGTATGGCGTCACCCCGGCGATGTACGACTGGGTCGGCGAGAGCCTGCTGGCGACCCTGGCCGAGATCGCCGCAGATGCCTGGACCCCCGCGCTCGCGGCGGCGTGGGCCGACGCCTACGGTGCGATCGCGCGGATGATGCAAGGCCGCGCCTGAGGGCTGCGGGGCACAGCTTCGCAGAGCAAAAGCACGTCGCGCCCTTCGTCCCGACAGGGATGTGCTGTTCAGCCCCGGCGTTCCAGGTACTGTAGTGGGGAGTCCGCAGGATCCTCCGCGACTCCGACCAGGAAGCCGACCATGCCAGATCCGAAGATCGAGCAGCTCGCAGCCAAGGTGCTCGAGGCGATTTCAGACCCCCGCGTGTGCGGCCAAGGTGCCAGCGCGCTGCGCCGGCTGGTCCGAGACCAGCTGCGGAGCGCAGCGGCGAGTTCTTCCGGCCAGACCGAGGCCGCGATCGACTACGCCGCCGGTCAGGTCGCCGGGCACGTCGAAGAGATCTGCCGCGGGCTGCCGCCCGACGTGCGCGCGGTGGGGGTCGTCGTCGCGGCCGCGGGCGCGGTGTATGGCGTCTCGCAGATGCCGGAAGCGGAGATTCGCGCGATGATCGCTGGCATCCGTGCGAAGGTCATCGACACCCGGTTGATGATCGCCGGCGAGCCCGTGCAGCTGAGCGTATCGACCACGCTGGCGCCGTTGTTCGGTGAGCAACCGTCGGTCAACGCCGAGGCGCGCTGGCAGCAACGGATCTTCGGACAGACGGGGACCGCCCGTCTCTACGCGAACGATCTCGGCGGCAACGCGACCGCGGGCGGCTCGTGGTCGACCCCGCTCCGGGGCGGCAGTGCCGAGTTCGGCGCGAACACCAGCAACGGCGGCACCGTGTACTTCCGCCTGCAACTCTCGTGGTGAGCAGCGCGTCCCGTCGTCGACGTCTCGCGCTCGCATCGCGACCGACGACGCTCTTCATCGTGGCAGTCGCCCTGTCGGCGTGCGCCGGCGCCAAGCCGGCGCGGACTCGCCACGCCGCCCACGGCCACGTGGTCGCCGCGATCGTGCGCGACGACGCAGCGTCGTCCGAGATGCTCGAGCGCGTCGAGGACGAGGACACCCGGTGGGTCGAGCTGCCGCACTTCGGCGAGTGCCCCTACGACACCGGCAGCATCCCGCCGCACACGCCGGTCGACGACGGACATGTGCCGGCCATGGGCCCCGAGCGCAGCCGAGCGACCAACATGGACGCGGGCGAAGAGACGATCCACAACGAAGCGCTGCTTTCGAACCTCGAGCGCGCCACGACGGCGATCCTGACGTGCGTCAGCGTCTCCGCCTGCTACGACACCCGCCCGCTCGAACCCGGGTCGATCGACCTCGCGTTCGCGCTCGCGCCGGACGGCGACGTGAGGGGCGTGAACGTCGAACTCAGCCCCGGGCTGGATCACACCGGGATCCGCGAGTGCGCGCGCGTGGCGATCTGGGAGATCGAGTTCCCGAGGTTCGACGGCGCGGACATGATCGTGAGCTACCGCCTGGACATCGACTGAGCGCTGGGCTGCGCGTCCCCGTGAAACCCGGCCGATCTCGCATTAACCTGGCATCGATGCACTGGCCCAAGATCCGTCTCGTCGTCACCGGAGTCGTGCTCGGCACCGGCTGCGGATCGGATCCCTCCGCGCGGACGACCGAGGACACCGCGGCGACGGTCGCGGACTCGTCGGGGGTGACCGACACGGCCGCGCCGACGTCGACCTCGTCGTCCGGGCCGTCCACGCCGGGCGAGACGTCCCTGGGCGAACCGGCGACGACCAACGCCGAGGGACCGATCTTCGACGTCGGCGGCGTCGACTCGACCGGCTCGGAGACCCGCGTGCCCGAGCCCGTGTGCACGGTCGGAGACGACATGGACGCCGGTCAGCCGTGTGTCGACGTCGCGCCGCCGGACAGCTTCGAGGCCGACGTGCAGTGGTCGTGGATGGGGGCGAACGGCGAGACCGAGGTGCTCGGCACGCCGGTCGTCGCGAACCTCACCGACGACAACGCCGACGGCGCGATCGATCTCTGCGACATCCCCGACGTGGTCGTCATCGCCTACGGCGGATTCGGGTCGAGCGGCCACCTCTACGTCCTCGACGGCGGGACCGGCGTCGAGCACCTCCGCATCGACACCGCGGTGCAGGCGATCTCCTATCCGGCGCTCGGCGACCTCGACGGCGACGGCGTCCCGGAGATCGTCGCGGCGACGCCCGACGAGAGCGGTGGCCACCTGATCGCGTTCCACCACGACGGCTCGCTGCTGTGGCAGAGCAACGAGCTGGTCACGACCTCGTCGAACGCGATCAGCCTCGCCGACCTCGACCACGACGGCGACGTCGAAGTCATCTTCGCCGGGGGCGTCTACGACCGCCTGGGCGCGCGGCTGTGGCAGGGCACCAGCAGCTATCTCAACACTGCGGCCGACCTCGACGGCGACGACGAACTCGAGGTCATCACCGGGGGCGCGGCGTACCGCGCCGACGGCTCGGTGTACTTCTCGGGCTTCGACTCGAGCGCGCATCCCCACGTCGCGAACCTCGACGATGATCCCCAGCCCGAGGTCATGTTCGTCGGCAACGGCGGCATCACGATCGTCGGGCACGACGGCGTGGCCGCGGTCACGAACGCCGCGTCGGGCCTCGCCAGCTGGCGCCCCGCGGCGATCCACGACATGGACGGCGACGGCGCCCCGGAGATCGCCGTCGGCTCGTCGAACACGTACAGCGTGCTCGAGACCAACCTCGTGGCGAACTGGACCGCGCCGGTCTCCGACGGATCGGGCTACGCCGCCGGCACGGCCTTCGACTTCCTCGGCGACGGAACCGCCGAGGCGATGTACGCCGACGAGACCACGCTGTTCGTGTTCGACGGCGCTGGCGTGCCGCTGCTGACCACGCCGCGCGCGAGCTGGACGCAGTGGGAGAACCCGGTCGTCGTCGACGTCGACAACGACGGCTCCGCGGAGATCGTCGTCGCGTCGAACCTCGGGGTCGGCTTCGGCGGCTCGGCCCCCGTACAGGTCATCCGCGACATCGACGACCGGTGGATCCCCGCGCGCAGGATCTGGAATCAACACGCGTACCACGTCACCAACGTGCGCGAGGACGGCACCATCCCCGCGTTCCAGCCCAAGAACTGGGAGAGCCTGAACACCTTCCGCACGCAGGCGCAGATCCAGGCCGGCGGTGGCGTGTGCGTGCCCGAGCCGCGGGGCTGAGCCCACGGACGAGAGCGCTCGGGACCGCAGATCGCATGGGCAGCATCGCACTGCATCGATTGACCGACTGGCCGGTCTTCCTGAGCTCCGAGCTGCATCTGCGCGGCGATGCCCTACACTCCCCGCATGGGCGAGACCGTCGTGACGCAGTGTCCCTGGTGCGGCGAGGCGCTCGAGGTGTGGGTCGAGCGCGACGGCGTGGGCTCGCTCCTGCAGGACTGCGACGTGTGCTGTCGGCCGGTGGTCGTGCAGGTCGACTGGGACGACGAGCACGGGCCGACCGCGGTCGCCGTCCGCGAGTGAGGCGATCGGGCGTTCATGGTCGCGAGCCGTCGACCCGGTAGCGCGCCAGATCGACGTGGATGTGGTTGCGGTGGGCGCTGTCGAAGAACGGCGTCACCACCACCGAGAACACCGCCTCGTCGAAGAGCCGGTTGGCGAGCGCGCGCAGGAACCGGGACTTGGCGTCGGTGGGCTCGGACTGTTCGGGTCGGAAGTGCTTCAGCACGTCGACCACCGCGCCGTTGGCGAGCGTGAACCGCCGTAGATCGAGGCCGTTGGCGTAGCTGTGCTCGCTGACGAGATCGTACAGCGCCATGTCGCGGCAGTTGAAGGTGCCGAGGTGCTCGATGCCGACGATGCGGCTGCCGAACGCGCGCTCGGCCTCTTCTTGGGCGACGCGCTCGAAGTCCGCGAGCGCCAGCGCCATCGTGCACGTCAGCAACGGTGAGCTGCTGTACTTGATCGCGCCCGGGCCCCGACGCACCCGCACGACCTGCTTCGCGCCGCAGCGCGGGATGCCGTCGACCTCGCGGCTGGTGCCGATGCGCGCCGGCTTGAACGTGATGCCCGCCTCGCGCAGCCGCGCCTCGCAGTCGGCCAGCGGCGCGGGCGGGCCCGGCTGAGCATCGTTGTCGGGGTCGAGATCGGCGTGGGCGAAGCGGGCGGGCGCGACGGGCTCGGCCGCGGCGGGCTCCGGCGCGGCGGGCTCGGGCGCGATGACCGGCGTGCTCGGCTCGATCGCGACGGGCTCGGCCGCGACGCGCTGCGGCGGCATCGGGCCGCCGGGCGTCGCCGCGGCGGGCACCGGCGGCGGTGCCCCGCATGCCGCGAGCCCCACGACCAGCGCCCAAGAGCGACGCCAGCGCAGAGTGCCGCGAATGCGAGACGTCATGGGGTGATCGCATCATACACCGGCTCGAGCAGATCGATCCCGCACTGCAGCTCGCTGCACCAGTCGAGGAACTGTCCGACCATCGGGCCCCGGAACAGCGCGCCGTGCTGGGGCGCGATCACCTGGACGTCGAACCGTCGCACCATCCGCGCCCACGCGCGCATCGCCTGGCCCGAGGCCATGTAGCGGCGGTGGAATCCCTCCATGTACTGCACGTGGGCAGCGAAGTCCGGCACCTCGACGTAGTCCATGCCGAGCGACGCGCCGAGATCGCCCGAGTAGAGGATCTTCGACACCGGATCGTAGACGTGGAAATTGCCGCACGAGTGGAGGAAGTGCGCTGGCAGGATCCGTAGCGGCGAGCCGTCGAGCTCGAGGACCATGCCCCCATCCGGGATGCCCTTCAGGCGCTGCTCCACGAAGCGATCGAGCCCGAAGTGCGGCACGAATCGTGTCCACAGCTCCGACACGTACGCGTCGGCGTCCGTGGTCATCAGCCAACCGTTGGTGGCCGCGACGACGTCGGGATCCTGATGCGACAGGAACACGTACTTCAGCGTCGCGCCCTTGCCGAGCAACGCCATCGTCTCGGCGAGCACCTTGTTGTAGACCTTGTGCCCGCCGGGATCGAGGATCATCGCGGTGGTGCCGTGGACGATGAGGTGCTGGTTGGCCTGCACCGCGAGCCCGTGGCCGAAGTCCTCGATGAGGATGTTGCGATGCGGACCCGAGTCGTAGAGAACCGTGTTGGGCATGGACGTGTCACTCCTGTCCGATCCAGGGTAGGAGCCGAGCGTTCGTCGCGGCCGCAGCTCGTGCGCGCTGGTGTTGCGCGCTCGGCCCGCCCTGGGCCGCCGCGGGGCCCACGGGGCCGCGTTCGGCCCGCACGCGTGTGCGCGTAACGAAACCACCGGTGCGGTGACTGGGGGTCGACATGACACGAACACTGACGCTCTCGACGCTCGGTGCCGCCCTCTTCCTCACCGCGGGCGTCGCCCGTGCCAACGACACCGACCGTGCTGCCTGCGAAGCGGCGAGCGAAGGCGATGCGTGCGTGCGCCACACCGGCGATGCGGGCACCTGCGTCCCCGACGAGAGCGATCCCTCGGTGCTCACCTGCGAGGACGGCCCCGACGACGGTGCCACCAGCGGCGGCACCGATGACAACGGCGGCACCGACGACAGCGGCGGTACCGACGACAACGGCGGCGACGATGGCGACGACGCGGCGTGCGTCGGACTGCAGGAGGGCGAGGCCTGTGTGCGTGCCGATGGCTCGGACGGCAGCTGCGTGCCGGACGTCAGCGGCGACGGATCGCTCGAGTGTGAGGACGGGCCCGACGACGGTGCCACCAGCGGCAGCGACGACAACGGCGGCGGTGCGGACGACGGCGACGACGCGGCGTGCGTCGGACTCGTCGAGGGCGAGGCTTGCGTGCGCGCCGACGGCTCCGACGGCACCTGCGTCCCCGACGTCAGCGACGACGGATCGCTCGAGTGCGAGGACGGCCCCGGCGGCGCGGATGACAACGGCGGCGGCGGTGTCGACGACAACGGCGGCAATCAGATCGCCTGCGACGCCCTCGACCTCGGCGACGACTGCACCCGTGTCGACGGCAGCGCCGGCACCTGCGTCGCCGACGACAGCGACCCCGGCATGCTCGAGTGCGAGGACGAGGCCACCGCGGTGATGAGCGGCGCCTCCGAAGACGCGAGCGCCAGCGGCGACAGCCTCAACATCTCGTGCAGCGTGGCTCCGACCCGCGCGCCCTCGGCGATGCTCGGGTTCCTCGTGCTCGCGGGCCTGATCCGTCGCCGCCGCGCGTAGCCGGAGAGCGGTCGCGACCGCCGGGGGCTACTGGCACGCCCCGGCGAGCGCGAGCGCGAGATCGAAGCACGCGTCGGGCATGTCGCAGGGCATGTCGCTGGCGCAGGCGAAGAACTCGTCCACCGCCATCTGACATTCGGCCGTGTCGGGATACGTGGCGAGGTCGGCGGCGCACTGGGCCTCCGCGTCCGCCTGGAACTCGGCCTGCGACGGGTCGCACTCCAGCAGGTGGGCGACGAAGTCGACGCAGATCTGGGGCACGTCGCCGCCGGGGTCGTCGGCGTCACCGCCGGGGTCGTCGGCGTCGCCGCCGGAGTCGTCGGCCGTGTCGTTGGCGTCGTTCCCGGAACTAGGAGCGCCGCTGGCCGAGTCGGAACCTTCGGATCCTGCGTCGTCGTTGGCGTCGTCGTTGGCGTCGTCGTTGGCGTCGTCGTTGGCGTCGTCGGTCGAGTCGTCGTCGTCCTCGCCGCACGCAGCGAGCACGATCGAGAGCAACAGTGGAAGATGGCGGGGGCACATCGTGGAGCGGTTCATGGCGCCTTCGACGACGCGACCCCATGGTCGACACAGCTGCTCTTGGAGCAGAGAGCTGTCGGGGTGATCCAAGTCAACGGCCTCGTCCATGCGGCCAGCGGACCCACCCCACCCCGTTGGCGGGTTTCCCCAGCGACGTCGCATGGGGGATCATGTCCCGTCGATCCGCCATGCCTGCCCCGCGCCCGCTCGCGATCCTCGGTGCCCTCGCCCTGGCCTGCGCCGATCCCTCCGCGTCCACCCCGGGCACCGGCACCAGCGGCGCGCCGAGTGGCAGCACGGGCGGCGTCGCCGACCCGACGACCACCGATCCCGAGGGCACCGGCGTGACCTCGAGCGGCGCCGCGGACAGCACCGGCGCCGTCGTCGAGCCGCCGACGCTCGACGGCGTGCACCCGAGCATCGTCGATCCCCTCGGCGGCTCGACGATCGTGATCCGCGGAGAGCACCTGCTCGGTGCCGATCGCGTATGGGTCGGCGACGTCGAGGCGACGATCGTCGCGATCGTCGACGACACCGAGCTGCGCGCGCGAACCTCCGCCGTCGCACCGGGCCCCGACCTCGACGTCACGGTCGAAAGCGATGGATTCGAAGCCACGCTCCCCGACGCGCTCGAGGCGTGGAGCCCCGCCGAGCTCCCGGGCGCGCGGCTGTTCGACGCGGGCCACGGCGTCCAGAGCGAGGAGGCCGTCACCACCTACGCGTGGCACCGACTCACCGCGAGCATCGGCGACGACTGGCGTGTGCGCGACGGCAACACCACCACGTGGCTGCCCGCGACCGAGCGCTACTGGATGGTCGGCGGGTGGAACGGTCTGCAGGAGCCCGAGGGCTTCAGCATGGTGCCACCCGACACGGTCTACCCGCCGCAGAACACCACCGACGAGGTGTGGTCGAGCCCCGACGGCGTGACGTGGACGCTCGAGCTGCCCCACGGCCACGGCCAGTTCGAGCGCCGCCACTCGCACAACACGGTGGTGTGGCGCGACCGCCTGTGGATGATCGGCGGCGACACCCACCAGGGGTACTACAACCACGACGTGGTCTCGAGCGCGGATGGGCTGCAGTGGGACGTCGTGCTCGGACCCGGCACCGCGGAGCCGCCATGGTCCGAGCGCGCGCTGCAGGCGATCGGCGTCTACGGCGACAAGCTGTGGTTGTTCGGCGGCCAGGATCTCCTGGGGCCCCCCGACGAGTACGTCCACCACAACGACGTGTGGAACACCGACGACGGCGAGCACTGGACGCTCGTCGCCGCGGATGGTCCGGCCAGCGCAACGCGCCCCACGGGCTGCGGCGTGCTCGACGGGCTCGTCGAGTTCCAGGGTGAGCTGTGGTTGGTCGGCTGCGCCCGCGATCGCGAGGACGCCGTGGGTCACTGGATGTCGAACGAGGTGTGGTCGACGACCGACGGCGTCACGTGGACGCTGCACGCCGAGCCGCCGTGGGTCGGCAAGATCTGGCCCAACGTCGTGGTCTGGGACGACAGGCTGTGGATCCTGTTCGGGTATACGTACGGCGATCCGGCGAACGGATGGTCCGCGGGCAACGCCAACGAGGCCTGGTACTCCGACGACGGCGAGACCTGGCGCTCGCTGCCCGTCGACTCGCCGCAGCCGGGCTCGCACGCGCAGGGCATCGCGGTCACGGACGACGCGCTGCTGTACGCAGGCGGCAACTACTCGTTCGGATTCGGCGACGGCGTCGACAAGTCGGCGTGGACGTTGGTGCCGCACCGCGGCGAGGCCGTGCGCGCGTGGACCGATCGCGGCACGGACGCTCGTACCGTCACTGCGCTCATCGACGACGCGCGGCCCAACCGCGTCGCGGATGGTCTCGGCGACGGGATCCCCGGGCTCGTGTTCGACGGCTCGAACTCGGTGCTGCAGCTCGACACGCCCGACGAGCAGGCGAACGGTCGCTCGGTGTTCTGGGTCGCGCGCGCGCCGTTCGTGCCGCGGCCGTGGGGCTGGATCGAGACGTTCGATCCGGTCGGCACGATCGTCGGCGGCCCGGGGCCCGCGGGCGTGCCGGTCAGCTCGGTGGGCCTGAGCGACGGGCAGCTCGTGTCGATGAACCTCGAGCCCGAGCCCGGACCGAACGGCGAGCTCGTGTACACGCGCATCGCCGCCGGCGACGGCCTGCAGGAGGCCGAGGGCGAGGTGCGCTTCGCCGGCATGACGCACGCGACGGACGGCGCGACGCAGGCGTGGGTCGACGGCGAGGCGATCGCGACCGAGGGCGCTGCGGGCTACGGCACGCCGCGGCTGTGGTCGCGGATCGGGGGCGGCAGCGACGGGAGTTACTACGGCGCGAACTCGCGGTTCGCCGGGACGCTGGGCGCGGTGATCGTGCTGCCGTCGGTCGCGGATGCGGAGGTGGTGGCGCGCATGCACGCGTGGGCGCAGGGACGCTTCGGAGCGCCGTGACGTCTCCGAGTTCGTCACGACGCGGGCAGACCGACCTTCGACTCGATACACTCGGCAGATGCCGCGCTTCGAGCTGAGGGACGGGAAGAGCAACAAGTTCTGGGAAATCGCCCTGAAGGGAGCGCGGGGCTGACCACGATTCTCGCTCGGCGCGACGAGCGACGGTGACGGATCCCAGAGCCGGCGGAGAACCGCCGGCCGATGCACCTCGCGTGGTTGATCCCACTGCTCGCCGATGTTCCGCTCGCGAGCGGCGTCGCGGAGCCCGATCCCAGCCCGATCTACGGCGGCGACGCGACGGAGGTCTGCGCCTGGCCGACCGTCGCCTCGGTGCGGGGCCCCACCGCTGTCTGCTCGGGGACGCTGATCCATCCGCTGCTGGTCACGTCGGCAGCCCACTGCGGCGGTGGCCCGAAGACCGTCGTGTTCGCGGACGAGTTCGGTGGCGCGAGCCTCGAGATCGCCGCGCAGTGCACGGTCAACGGCGCCTACGACCCCGATCCCGAGATCCCGTTCTGGGACCAGGCCGACGACTACGCGGTCTGCGTTCTCGAGGAACCAGCGCCGTTCGCGATCACTCCACCGCTGTTCGGCTGCGAGGTGGACATCCTGCAGCCCGGCCTCGAGTTCGCGGTGGTCGGATTCGGCCAGGACGCCGAGGGCACCGTCGATCGCAAGCGCTGGGGCACCACCGTGCTGAGTAGCGTGGGCGAAGGCGTCGCGTCCGCCTTTCCCACACCGGCCACGGCGTGCCGCGGCGACTCGGGAGGGCCCGCGTTCGTGCAGCTCGACGACGGTGGCTGGCGCACCTTCGGCACCACGTCGACCTCGAATCTCAACTGCAACGGCGCGCCCGAGGGCTTCACGGTGTGGGGCCTGCTGCACGAGGCGATCCCGTTCATCGAGGCGGTCAGCGGCATCGATGTGACCCCGTGCCACGACGCCGACGGTACGTGGAACCCCACGCCGCAGTGCCAGGGCTTCTCGGCGGGCGGCGCCGACGGCTACGGCAGCTGGGCCGATGCGTGCAGCGGCACACCGGTCTCCGGCTCGAGCGCCTCGTGCGGTCCGGCGTTCGATGCGGTCCCGGACGGGCTGGCGCCGCAGGTCGACATCACCGCGCCCGCGGACGAGACGATCTATGGCATCGCGCCCGCCGAGGTGACGATCGAGATCGCCGCCGACGACGGTGACGGCTGGGGCGTCCGCGTGGTGCGTGTCGCGATCAACGGCGAGGTCCAGGGCGTCGAGCTCTTCGAGCCGCCGTATGTCCTTCGCGGTGACTTCCCTCGGGGCGGCTACGAGATCGTGGGGATCGCGGAGGACTGGGCCGGCAACGTCGCGCAGACGCCTGTGCTGCGCATCGCCGTCGACGACGAGCTGCCTCCCTTGCCGGGCAGCGAGTCGGGTGAATCCAGCGCCGCAGACGGCACCGGCTCCGCGGAGGGCTCCGGCGGATCCGACGAGCACGGCACGGGCGACCCGATCGACGTCGACACCGGTGCGGACCCCGACGCGACGACCCTCGGTGGCGCGGCGGACGAGACCGGCGGCGACGCCGGCTGCGGATGCGCCGGTGGTCGCTCCGGCGGCGACGCGGCGCTACCGCTGATCGTCGTCGCCCTCGCGCGCCGCCGGTCCCACCCATGATGCGCCCCGACCACCCACGGGTGGCCCAGGGATCTCACCCTTGCCCACGACGCCGGCGGAACCACCCCACCACCGCCGCCCCCGCGCCCGCGAACAGCACGATCACCAGCTTCTTCGCCGCGATCATCCCCTTCAGCAGCCCCGCGAGCAGCCCGGCCTTCATCGCGACCTTGCCCGCGATGAGCCCACCGATCCCATACGCGGCGACCTGGTCGAGATCGGGATCGAAGTCATCGTAGCGGTGCCCGGTCTCGAACGTGACGCTCGCCAGCAGCGACTCCATCGCGGGCCCGACGGTGTCGAGCTGGTCCATGTCGCCGATCGCGTTGAGCGAGAGCACGCCCTTGCGGCCGAGGATGCGCACATCGTAGTTGAGCACGTGCGCCGGCGAGACGTCGGTCTCGAGCTCGCGCGCCCAGTACAGCCGATGGTTGGCCCCGTCGTACCGGGGCGGCTGCGCCCAGCCGACCAGCTCGAGCGAGGGCAGGCCCGCGGCGCGACGGGCCGCGCTCTCCTCCTTCGACGACGCCTTCATCTCCTGCAGCAGATCGTCGTAGTCGATGTCGTCGGCGTCGTCGTCGTCGACGTGGCCCTCGGCGATGTACGTGACGATCACGCCGAAGCCGCCCTCGCCGCTCACCGGCGCGCCCTCGGGCACGATCATCCCGAGCGGCGGTGTGGTCGACTTCGGGTTGCCCCAGCCCTCGGTCAGCACGCGCTCGGCGTCGGCCGGCCCGAGGAAGCGGAAGCCATCGCCGATCTCGAGCGTGGCGCCGGCCTCGGCGAGGGCGATCGTGCCGGTCTGGTACGAGAGCGTGCGATCGAACTGACCGGCGAACGCGACGTCCATCGCGTCGAGGATCGCGCGATCCTCCGCCGGCACCTGATCGCGCGGCATCTCGGTGTACTGCGAGAGCTTGGTCATCGGCATCGCGCCGGCGCGGGCGCGATCCTCCGGCGAGAGCGTGGCGAGCATCGCCTCGAGATCTTCGTTGCCCAGGGCCCGATCCGCGAACGTCTCGACCTCGCTGACCAGCCGCACGATCTCGTCCTGCGCGAAGGTCCGTCCGTGCTCGGGCGCCGCGAACGCGGCGTCGAACTCCTCGAGCGTGAGCCGCTCGAGCTTCGCGCGGTCCTCTGGCGCGAGTCGCCCGAGCAGCGCCGCGAACTGCGGATTGTCGGCCACCGCAGCCGCCACCGTGCCGGGCGTCGGTGCCGGCGGCGTCGGCTCGGCGACGGGCTCGGTCGTGGGACGCGGCTTCGACTTGCCGCTCGATTCACCCGGCGAGAGGGCGAGACTGGAGAGGACGACGGCGACCATCCATGGCGCGTGTGTACGCATCGCTGCACCGTGCCAGCCGACATCGAGCCGCGCAATTGCCCCCCAGGGACAGGCGCGGATCGCCGTTCCGCCGCAGTGGTACGAGGGCTCGATCGATCGGCCGTGGGTTCACTGGGCGTCGTCGCGGCTCAGGCCCACGTCCAGCCCACCGGTGCGACCCTACGGTGGCGCTCGAACATTCGCAGCGCGTGCCTCCCCAGCGCCGTGGCGCGCAGCCGGTCGCGGAGCTCGACGTAGGGTCCGCGGATGTCCGGAATCCTCGCGCCGTAGCCGGGCACGGGGAGCACCACGATGGACATCATCGCCGCGGCGGTGAGGTCGGCGGCGGTGAATCGCTCGCCGACGAAGTAGTCCCGGTCGCCCAGCGTCTCGCCGAGCGACTGGACGGCGGCCTCGAGGCGGGCGCGGACCTTCTCGTAGTTGGCCTGCGTGAGGGCGAAGCCCCTGCGCATCGCGACCTTGGCAATCGGAGCGCCCAGTGCGAACACGGCCCGCTGCCAGCCGGCCACGTTGTGACGGACGAGTTCGGCGAACGTCGGCCCGTCGCCAACGATGTACCAGTAGGCGAGGAATCGGGTGTCGCGGCCGATGTCATCATGGAACGTCTTCTCCAGCGCGACGATCGACTCGCGGCCAGCCGCGGGATAGAGCGTCGTCTCGGGTGTGCCGTAGGTCGCATCGACCCAGCGCACGATCTTCGTGGAGTCGTTGATGACGGTGCCGTCGTCGAGCACGAGCACGGGGGTGGAGAGCCCACTGCCGGTCCTGTCCGCGAGGCGCTGCGCCTTGGGCACCGCGCGCGCGACCGCAGCGCGGTGCAACATCGGCAGATAGCGTCGCTCGTGCGCGACCACGCCGTGGTGCGCCATGGCCCAGCGGGCGCGCTCGTTGTAGTGCGAGAACGGGATCGTGAGCAGCTCCACGCCCGGAGAGCTTAACCCACGGCACGCAGGGGGCCAGCGTCGCCGCGCCCTACCGCGTGGGCGCGCGCCCGTGGTCGAGGTTGGGTGGGCTGGTGAACTCCCCCGCCCGCCAGAGCAGGCGGCGCTGGATCGTGCCCCGCATGTCGAACTCCCGCGCCAAACCGGCGCGGTGGAAGTCGCCCATGAAGCGATCGGTGATGACGATGTTCACGTACGGCAAGGTCACCTCCTTACCGTTGTCCCAGTTGTTGCGGTCGAAGAAGTGGAACGCGTAGTCGAGCGTGTACGTGCGCTGCTCGGCCCGGACATCGACCACCGCCCGCCCCGTCCCCCACACCGAGTACCCGCCGACCGCGAAGAACCAGTTGGTGCTCTGGTGCTTGTGGTTGTAGCCGCCCCTCGTCGCGCCCGAGGTGATGTCGTGGACCCCGACCGGCAACCCCTCGACGAAGCGCATGGCTTCGGCCACTTCGGCGCCGTAGACCTCGGCCGCGTTCGGGTTCTCGTGCAGCATGCCCTCGAGATCGATGGTGAGATCGCGACCGGTGTTCCCGAAGTAGTGATCCATGTGCGCGACGGCGTCATCACCGACCGTCGCGATGATCACCTGCCGCGAGATCGTCGTCGGTGGACCCGTCAGCGGGTTGAGGCGCGTGGCCCAGTTGCTGCCGAGCGCCGACGTCAATGCCTGGTGCTGGGCGATCACTTGCACCGATGGTCGCACCGACCGCCAGGCCCCGGCCCCGACGTCTGGTGTGATCCTCGGCGCGCCCGTGCCCAAGCGGTAGTCGGCCATCGAGTCGGATCATACAGCGGACAGGCGCGGGCGTTCCACCCGGCCGGATTTCACTGGGCCTGGAACCGCACCTGGATCGCGAACGACTCGCCGCCCGGATCCCACAGCATCGTGCCGGCATGCAGCACCGCGGCTGGCACCGCGCCGCACGACTGGTCCTCCTGCGTGAAGCACTCGGCGCCGAGGCTCTCGTCGTCCGTGGTGTCGTCGTCCCAGAACGCGAAGCTGAGCACGATCTGGGGATCGAGCGTCGCCGTCCACGGGTCCGTCCAGGCCGTGGTCACGACGTCCTCGACCGTGCTCGACGTGAACACCGGCTCACCGCCGTAATAGACCTCGTAGTAGACGTCAGCGAAGCAATCACCCACACCGTCCCAACAGGTCGGCGTGTTGTCCTTCCAGTCGTCGACGACGATGTCATAGGTCGCCGAGAACACGCCGACGCACGTCGATGTGCCCACGCTGCACACCTCGAGCTCGCCGCAATCCCCGTTGAACGCACAGCCGCCACCGCACATCTCGACGTAGTCGTCGCAGCAGTCGCCCGAGGTGGCGCACACCGGATCGCAGAAGCACATCGCGCTGAAGTCCGGCACCGACTCGCCGCAGTGGCCCTCGCACGAGCCGGGCTCACCGATCGATCCCGTGTCGCCGGTGCCGGCGGAGGTACTCGCCTCGCCGCCGTCGTCGGTCGTCTTGGCCGTGCCTCCGCCCTCGCCGCTGTCGTCGGGGTCGGCGGTCGGATCGCTGCCACCACCGAGATCGACGCACAGCTGCGAGGCGCAGACCAGGCCCGCGTCGCAGCGGCCCCCCTCGAGGCACGGACAGGTCTCGGCCCCCGGCACGCATCCCGCGGTCTCGCCCGCGGTGCCGCCGGTGCCTCCGGATTGCGACCCGCCGCCAAAACTCTCGCTGAAGCACCCGCCGACGAGGCAGAGCGCGACCCAGAGCAAACGCCGGGGCGAGCCGGACACCCGGCCAGTTCATCACGGGGCCGCGCAGGGGTCAACGTTGCGGTAAGCCGCGGTGCGCGGCCCACTCGACCTCATCGCCGTGGTCGGCCTAGGTCGAGCGAGCCGCGACACGCCGTCGATCCACGCGTTCAATCAGGCGCGACGGCGACGCCGACGCAGGCCCATCACGCCGAGCCCCAACCACCCTCCGCGCGGACTTGCTACCGTGATGACCGCCCGGGGGGGCGACCACGATGACACGCAGAGCGTTGAGCATGGTGCTCGGATTCACGGCCGCTTGCGGCAGCACGACCACCGCGACCAGCAACACCGCCACCGGCGAGGGCGAGTCGGCCGTGGACACGCTGAGCGCAGGCGAGACCGCCAGCTCGGGCGCGGACACCCAGGCCGACCCGACCGTGACGTCGGCGAGCGGCACGATGGCGAGCGAGGGCGACGCGACGACGGTCGGCGACGACACGAAGTTCGACGTCGGCGACCCCGCGGACATGGGCGTGCAACGCCCGATCGATCTGTGCCACGTCAACGACGAGATGGATGCGGTCGGCGATTGCGAGATGAGCGCCCCGGCCGACAGCTTCGAGCCCGAGATCCAGTGGACCTTCGGCGCCAACGAGATGAGCTGGGTGACGCCGCTGGTCGCCAACTTCACCGACGACAACGGCGACGGCGAGATCAACCTGTGCGACATCCCCGACGTCGTGTTGCTCGCGAACAACAGCATCAGCTACAGCACGGCGTGCAACGTCCACATCCTCGACGGTGAGACCGGTGTCGAGCATTTCGCGATCCCGCCGACGGAGATGGTCTCGTGCACGGGGACCCCGGCGATCGGCGACATCGACAACGATGGCCTGCCGGAGATCGTGGCCGAGTACATCGACGGCAACGTCTTCCGCATCAAAGCGTTCGAGCACGACGGCACGGTGAAGTGGGCCAACCAGACCGACGGCGGCACCGCCAACCAGTTCTTCCGCGAGTCGGGGGCCATCGCGCTGCACGATCTCGACGCCGATGGCGATGTCGAGATCGTGTTCAACCACGAGGTCTACGACCACGACGGCAACCTGCTGTGGGAGCACGTCAACCCCAACCCGGGCGAACTCGAGTGCACCACGGCCGCGGACCTCGACGGCGACGGTACGCTCGAGGTCGTGACCGGTCACTCGGCGTACTACGCCGACGGCTCGGTCTACTTCGACAACTACCCGACGATCACGTCGCAATCGATCCCGCAGATCGGCAACCTCGACGATGACCCGCAGCCGGAGATCTTCATCACCTCGGGGCAGGGCCTGTGGATGGTGGAGCACGACGGCGAGATCGCGTACGGCCCGGTGACACCGACGGGGATCCCGGCCTCGGCGTACCTCGTGTGGCAGCGCCCGGGCACGATCCACGACTTCGACGGCGACAACGTGTCGGACTGGGCCAGCTCGTCGCAGAGCGCCTACGCGGTGTACCAGGGGCCCGACGCGGCCGACGTCCTGTGGCAGGTGGAGATCGCGGATTTCTCCGGGGCCGCCGGTGGCACCGCGTTCGACTTCCTCGGCGACGGCGTGGCCGAGGCGATGTACGCCGACGAGCAGAACTTCCGGATCTACGATGGTCTGACCGGCGCCGTGCAGCTCACGATCCCGCGGCAGAGCCCGACGATCAGCGAGTACCCGATCGTCGCCGACATCGACAACGACGGATCGGCCGAGATCCTCGTGGTCTCGACCGGCGGCGAGCCAGCGCTGCAGGCGATCCGCGACGCGCAGGATCGGTGGATCCAGGCCCGACGGATCTGGAATCAGCACGCGTACTACGTGACCAACGTGCGCGAGGACTCGACGATCCCGCAGCACGTCACGCCGAACTGGCAGACGCTGAACACCTTCCGCACCAACGCGCAGATCGAGGGCGGCGGGCTGTGCAAACCCGCCGGGTAGCCACGCGACGCGGATAGCGCGGCGCCCGTGGGCTCGGGCGGCGGCCAAACGGCCACGGTCGCGAAAGTGACCGTCTCCGTGATCGTTCGTGCGACTCGGCGGTCTAGCCCATCATGGACGGTTCGTAGTCGGTGAGCATCTCGTGCACACCGTGCACGTGGGCCCGCCGATTCCGACGCCCCGGGCGTCCGCCGAAAAGCCCGAAGAGAGTAGGCATCGTAGTTAGAGAGGAATCAGGACCATGAAGAAGAAGAAGGACGACAAGAAGGCGCTCCCGAAGTTCGAGACCGCGACGCTGAGCGACGCGGACCTGCGCCAGGCCACCGGCGGGATGATGCCCTGCACCGGCGGGACCCGCTCCGTCTGCCACATCGACGGCAGTGACGATTCCGACTACCCGTTCTGATCGCAGGCACAGATGCCCCCGTCGGATGCTCATCCGATGGGGGCATCCCATCCTCTCGACGCCGCTCTCACGCGGGCAGTTCCAGGAGTCTCATCGTGATCCTGATCTTCAGCACCTCCGGAGATCCATCGACCCTCGACGTGATGCGGTGGATCGAGCACATGAGCGACGCCAAGGTCGTCCGCGTCAACGCCGACGTCACCTACCGAGTGGCGCTGACGTATGCCGACGACGACTTCCACGTCAGCGTCGACGACGACGAGTTCCGGCTCGCCGACGTCTCCAGCGCTTGGCTGCGCAAAGGGGACTTCTGGTTCCGGGGCCTGTTCTCGTCGGTGACGCCATCCGATCGCTCCGCGCTCCCCGACCACCTGAACCAGAAACTGCAGCACGAGAATCGTGCGTTGCGCGAGTACTTCCACCACGTGCTGCGCCAGCGCTGCGCCGTGCTCGGAACGGCGATGGGCGTGTGTCCGAACAAGATGGTCGTCCTCGACCTCGCGCGGCGAGTCGGATTGCGGACCCCGCCGTTCGACATCTCCTCGTCGCGTCGACACGCGGAGGATCTGGTCGCCTCCGGAACTCGCTACGTGACGAAGGCGCTGTCCGACGGACTACACCTGTTCGACCCGCTGCGGAGCAAGGCCGGTTACTTCACGTACACCGAGGCGCTCGAGCCGGAGAGCCTCGCCGGCCGGGGAGACCGTCTCGCACCGTCGTTCTTCCAGCGCTATGTCGACAAGCGCCTCGAGCTGCGGATCTTCTTCCTCGACCACGAGTTCCACGCGGTCGCGATCTTCTCCCAGAACGACGCGCAGACGGCCGTCGACTACCGCCACTACAACACCGACAACCCGAACCGCGTGATCCCGTTCCGACTCCCGCAGGACATCGAGGCCAAGCTCGCGCGGCTCATGGACGCCGTCGGGCTCGACACGGGATCGATCGACATGATCGTCGATCCGAAGGGCGAGTACTACTTCCTCGAGGTGAACCCGGTCGGGCAGTTCGGCGGCAACTCCGAGGCCTGCAACCTGGGGATCGAGCGGCGAATCGCCAAGAGGCTCCTGGCCCATGAATGACCGCCTGAAACCCCTGCCCGTCGACGACGCGACGCGCGATGCGCTGCCGCTCGGGTATGCGCGGATCCTGTTCACCGAGGACGTGCTCGACGAGCGCACGACCAGTCGACTGACGCTGCAGCTCCCCAAGTACCGCCACGCGTCGGCGTTCGTCCGACGCCCGGACAAACCGATCTCGAAGCCGGATCTCTAGCCGATGAACCCAGAAGCGCTCTCCAGTGATGACCTCGGCAAGTACGTGCTCGTCTTCCCCGACTGCATCCCGGTCGAGGGGCCGGTGTCGTCGGCGATCTACGACCTGACGCGGGGCCGCATCTCGACGTTCCCGTCGGCGTACCTCCCGTTCTTCGCGCAGTTCCGCGTCGAGCCCCTCGGGCAGATCGTCGACGCGCTGTCCGACGAGGATCGGCGCGCCTTCTCCGACTTCTTCGCCTTCCTGCTCCGCAGCGAGTACATCACCCTCGTCGAGGATCTGTCGGCGTTTCCGGAGCTCGCCACGACCTGGGATGAACCGGGCGTCGTCCGTGACGCCATCCTCGATGTCGATGGGCGTCACCACGACTACGCCAAGATCATCGGCGAGCTCGACGGCCTCGGGTGCCTCCACCTACAGGTGCGCGGCTATTCGGAGCTGTTCGGCATCACCGAGCTCGCCGAGCTGGCGCGACTGTGCCATGGCACGTCGATCCAGTCGCTCGAGGCGGTGCTCCGCCACGAACCGGCGCGCTCCGACGACTCGTACGCCGCCGTCGTGGGCGAGCATCGGATCATCAGCAGCCTCGTGCTCCACTCCGCGTCGAGCGATGGCCGGATCGCGGTCGACTACGGAGCGCGCGGTCCTTCGGCCGCCCTGGTGACGACGGAGATCGAGCGGACGACGAAGCGCCTGGGCTCGCATCTCGACTGCGGCACCATCACCAAGCGCCAGCTGCTCCGGCCATCCACGGTGACCTTCGCCGAGCTACAGCGGTTCAACGGCTGCTTGAACCGCAAGATCGCCATCGATGCCGACGGCGAGCTGCGCAACTGTCCCGCGATGGCCGCGTCGTTCGGCCACCACCGGTCCGCGAGCCTCGGCGAGGTCGCCCGGCGCCCTGCCTTCCAGCAGGCGTGGCACGCCAAGAAGGACGACATCGAGGGGTGTCGCGACTGCCAGTTCCGCTACGCATGCACCGACTGCCGCGCCTTCGTCGAGGACCCGAACGCCGCCGACAGCAAGCCGCTCAAGTGCGGGTACGATCCGTACTCGGACACATGGACCGACTGGAGGATGCGGGTGAACGCGACGGCGATGGAACGCCGGTATCGCGAACGCATGCGCCTTCCCATCGTGACGCAGGACGACGCGGCGATGGGGTCGCGAGGATGAGGTCGCGCGCCCTGCTACTCGCGACCCTGTGCACGTGCGCGCCAGTGCAGGAGCCCACTCCACCGGCCTCGCGTGTCACCGACGCTTCGGCGCGGGACGGCGAGCTCGAGCGCGTCATCACCGATCTGTGCGACGAGCAGGTCGTGCTGCTGGGCGAGGCCGATCACGGCGACGGACGCACGTGGGCGCGCAAGGCCGAGATCGTCCGCGCACTGGTGGAGACCTGTGCGTTCGACACCTTGCTCGTCGAGGGCGGGATCTACGATTTCCTCGCCCTCGAGCAGCGGTACGCTGCCGGCACGGCGGACGTCACCGACATGACGAACGCCGTGGGCGCCGTATGGTCGGGCGCCGCCGAGGCGCAGCCGTGGATCGCCTACCTCGATGGCGCCGCGCGGGCGGGGACGCTGCGGGTCGGCGGCCTCGACGACCAGCTCCACTCGACCGCGTATTACGCCCAGCGCGAGCTGCCGGCGGTCCTCGCAGCATCGTTGTCGGGACCGCGCCGCTCGGCGTGCGAGTCCACGATCACGCGGCACACGACGTGGGCGTACGACGAGGCACACCCCTACTCGCCGCAGAGCCACGCGGAGCTGGTCGGCTGCCTCGAGGAGATCGTGCGCGCGCTCGGCTCGAAGGCGAGCGCGCCGGAGCACCGGGTGATGGCGACCAGCCTGCTGCGCGCCGTGTCGCGGGAGTTCGGCATGGATGGTCTGGCCGTGACCAACGCCCGCGACGCGTCGATGTTCGACAACTTCGAGTGGCACAGGCGACGACGGGGCAAGGCCGGCAAGCTGATCGTGTGGTGTGCGACGATCCACGCCGCGAAGGACCTCGCCGAGATCGATTCGCTGCGCGGACTCACGCCCCTGGGGCAGCACATCCATCGCGTGTATGGGGATCGTGCCGCGGCGGTCGGCTTCACCGCGCGCGCTGGCGCGAGCCAGTCGCGCGGCCGCGAGCTCCGCGAGCTCGGTGCCGCGCCGCCCGATTCCCTCGAAGCGCGCGCTGGCGAGTCCGCGCTGCGCTACCTCGACGCGACGGCGCTCGCCGCGCTCGGCACGATCGAGGCGCGCCCGCTGGGCCACGTGTTCCACCGAGCGCGCTGGGATCGGATCCTCGACGGGCTCGTCGTGCTCGACCGCGAGGATCCGGCCCACCACGGCGGCGCCGGGGGCGGCCGCGCGCCCGCGCCGTGACACGGGACGCGATTGCACGCACACGCGGTCGAGCGCGCTCGACCCGGGCTTGCTACCCTGGCCGCGCTCGAAACCATGGCCACGCCGCCCAGCCACACGACGACGGCGCCCGCGTCCGACCATGCATCGCCGGCGTGGGCGACCCCCGTGTTCGTCCTGGCGTCCGCTCTGCTCGCGATCGCGTGCACATCGCCACGACCGACGCCAACGCCCACCTGCCCGGAGCCGCCGACGCCCGTGGCCGCGGCGTTCGATGCCACGCGCGCGTGGCAGGAGTTCGAGGATCTCGTCCGCGAGGAGTACGCGTACCTCGACCGCGACGACTTCGACGTCGCGGCCCAGCTCGCCCACTCGCGCAGCCTGGCGATCGCGACGGTTGACCCCGCGGCCTTCCGCGCCGTTCTCCAGCGCACGAGCCTCGCGTTCACCGATCCACACTTCCTCGTCGGCCCGATCGGCGACGACGATCCCAACGTCGTCCCGACCAGCTCGGATCTGGTGATCGCCCGCACCGCCGGCGGCTATGTCGTCGCCGACGTGCGGGCGGGCTCGGCCGCGGACGCCGCGGGGATCGTACCGGGTTGGACGCTCGTGACGGTCGACGGCAAGACCGTCGACGCGGCCATCGACGCGATCTGGGGCACCGTCGTGCTCGCGCGCACCGACCGGCAGCTCGCCTACGCCGCGACGATGGCTGCGAACGGGCGTCGCACCGGCGAGCGATCGCTGGGGCTGCGGGTCGGCGACGAGCTCCGCACCGTCGCCCTGGCCAATCCACGGGTCTTCGCGCGGGCCGTGGCCGATCGCGGGCCCTTGACCGTAGAGCGCCGGGGCAAGGTGGCGATCGTCCGCTTCGAGAACTCGCTCGGCGACGCCGAGACGATCGCGGCGTTCGACGCGGCGATCGAGCAGGTCCGCGACCTGCAGGGGCTCGTCCTCGATCTGCGGAACACTCCGAGCGGGGGCAACACCGACGTCGCGCGGGCGATCCTCGGCCACTTCATCACCGAAGCGCGGGCGTACCAGGTCCACGAGATCCCGGCGGTCGAGCGCGAGACCGGCGTGCCGCGGCGATTCGTCGAGCAGGTGCTTCCGCGATCGATCCACTTCGGCGGGCGCGTCGCCGTGCTGGGGGGTCCGTGGACCGGGAGCATGGGCGAAGGCGTGGTCATCGGGATGCACGCCGCCGCCGGCGCGCGGACCTTCGCGTCGAACATGGGCGATCTACTGGGCGGCCTGTGGAACTCGGAGCTCGAGCTCTCCGGCGCGACGGTCGAGTTCGGCGGTGAGGCGCTCTTCCACGTCGACGGCACACCGCGCGCGGCGTTCGTCGCCGACGTCGTCCTTCCCCACGCCGACCGATCGCCCGACGGTGGTGATGCGGGGCTGGCCGCCGCGCTCGCGTGGCTCGCCCAATGAAAGTGCACAGCATGTCCACACCACCCAAGCCCACGAACCCGCCCGGCCGACGCCCCCTCGAGGAGCTGCGCGGCGCGACGCGGCTCGCGGTCGAGGCCACGCACGGTGTGACCGACCTCGTCGAGGCGATGCAGCAGGGCATCACCGGCGGCACCCCGGTGGTCGGACGGCCGCTCGCCGCGGTCACGCGGCTGCTGAACAAGCCGATCTTCGGCAGTATCCGCGGCGTCACCCAGCTCGTCGGCGCGGGCATCGACGCCGCCCTCTCGCCGCTGTCGCGCATGCTCGCGCCCACGCAGGCCGAGGCGTCCGACGAGCTGGCGGCGCTGCTCGCCGCGGTCAACGGCGTGCTCGGGGACTACCTCGAGCAATCGGGGAATCCCCTGGCGATCCCCCTGCGGCTGCGCCACGGCGGCCGCGTGCTCGAGCCCGATCGAGAGGCGCTGGTCCGCGATGTGCCCGCGGCCACGGGCAACGTCGTGGTGCTCGTCCACGGCTCGTGCATGAACGATCGGCAGTGGACGCGCCGCGGCCACGATCACGGCGCCGCGCTGGCGAAGGACCTCGGCTTCACGCCGGTGTACCTGCACTACAACTCCGGACTGCACGTGTCGACCAACGGCCGCGCCTTCGCAGAGGCCCTCGAGGCGTTGCTCGCGGCGTGGCCCTGCGCGATCGAGCGGCTCGTGATCCTCGGCCACAGCATGGGCGGGCTCGTGGCCCGCAGCGCGTGCCTCGTCGCCGAGGCCGAGGGTCACGCGTGGCGTCGCCAGGTCGAGTCGCTCGTCTGCCTGGGCACGCCGCACCACGGCGCGCCGCTCGAGCGCGGCGGCAACTGGATCGACCTGTTGCTGGGCGCGACCCGCTACAGCGCACCGCTCGCGCGCCTCGGCAAGATCCGCAGCGCAGGCGTCACCGACCTGCGCTTCGGCTACGTGTACGACGAGCACTGGGAGGGCCGCGATCGGTTCGCGGTCGGCGTCGATCTCCGCGGCGCGATGACCCTGCCCGAGGGCGTGCGCTGCTACGCGATCGCGGCGACGCGTGCGAGCGCCCCGGGCGATCGCACGCCCGGCGACGGTCTCGTCCCCGTCGACAGCGCGCTGGGTCGACACGCCGATCCGGCCCGCGCGCTCGACTTCCCCGAGTCGCACCAGTGGATCGGCTACGGGATGGATCACCTCGATCTGCTCGATCGCGCCGAGGTCTACGCGACGATCCGCGGCTGGTTGACGTGAGCGCCTGTCACAACCGCCGGCTCGCGACTCCATCGACCCATGAAGCGCCTCGCGTTCCTCCTCCTCGCCGCGACCCTCCCCTCCCTCGCCTGTGACTCGGGCGGCGGCGAATACGTCAAGAAGATGGAGGAGTTCGCCGACAAGGCCTGCGCGTGCAAGGACGCCGCGTGCGCCACGAAGGTCGCCCAGGAGCAGGCGGACTGGCTCGGCAGGAACACCCAGCTCGCCGCGAAGCTCGACGCGAAGGACGCCGAGAAGATCGGCGCGGCGACGACGAAGATGACCGACTGCGTCACCAAGGTCGCCACGGGCGGGTGATCGGGGACGGGGCGGGCACGCGCGTGCGGGTCCTGGTACATCCTTCGTCCCCATGACCACGCGCTCCGCCGACCTCGATCCCCACGCCTCGCAGGTGCTCGACTACTGGTTCGGACCCGCCGACGGCCCGGAGGCCGGGACCATGCGGAAGATCTGGTTCGCCGGGGGCCAGGCGGTCGACGACGCGGTGCGCAAGCAGTTCGCCGCTCTGCACGAGCGTGCCGTCGCGGGGGAGCTCGACGCGTGGAAGCACGACGCACTCGGCTGCCTCGCGCTGGTGATCGTGCTCGATCAGTTCTCGCGCAACCTCCACCGCGGCACCGCGCGGGCGTTCGCCGCGGATCCCAAGGCCCTCGCGCTGGCGACGTGGGCGGTCGAGCAGGGGTTCGATCGCGTGGTCGGCCCGATGCAGCGGTGGTTCTTCTACCTGCCGTTCGAGCACGCGGAGGACCTCGCGCACCAGCAGCGGTGCATCGCGCTGTTCGAGCAGCTGCCGCCGGAGGGGCAGCGCGAGATGGCCGTCGACTACGCGCGCAAGCACCTCGAGATCATCGAGCGGTTCGGGCGCTTTCCCCACCGCAACGAGATGCTCGGTCGGCCGAGCACCGCCGAAGAAGCGCAGTGGCTCGCCGACGGCGGCACGCGCTTCGGATGATCGCCCGGAGGCCCGCGCCCTGACGTGGTAGCGTGCGGTCGTGACCGCGCGGTGGATTCCGATCCTGCTCTGCACCCTCGTCGCGTGCGGCCCGACGCCGACGCCGAGCGTCCCGCCGACGACGGCGCCCTCGGCCGCACCGGCGGCCGCAGCCACGACCGCACCGGCGGCCACGCCGAGCGCCGACGCGCCGCCGCGGATCGTCGTGCTCGTGCGCCACGGAGAGAAGCAGAGCGAGGATCGGGACGCCGCACTCTCACCCGCGGGGGTCGCCCGCGCGAAGTGCCTCGCCGACACCCTCGCCGAGCTCGGCGTCACCCACGTCTTCACCACCGAGTTCGCGCGCACGCGCGACACCGCGGCCCCGCTCGCCGCGCGCCTCGGCCTCACGCCCGAGGTCGTGCCGGCGGCCGAGAAGGACACGTGGCTCGAACGTCTGAACGCGCTCCCACCGGGGGCGACTGCGTTGGTCGCCGGCCACTCCAACACCGTGCCCGAGCTCGTCGCGGCCCTCGGTGCCGGCGAGGTCGCGATCGCCGGCGACACGTTCGACAAGCTGTTCGCGGTGGTGCTGCCGGAGCGCGGCGCACCGACGCTGCTGCGGCTGCACTACTGCACGACACCGAGGGCCTGACGCCCCGCAAAGCGGGAGCCCTCGATCAGCCGCCGATCAGCGCCCGCAGGCTCGCGTAGGCCCGGTGCGCGCGCACCCTCGCCGTCCCGTCGCGAATGCCGAGCCGCCGTGACACCTCGGCCATCGGCAGCCCCTGCAGCCGGTGGAGCTCCAGCACGGCGCGCTGCGCCGGCGGGAGGTGCCCGATCGCCGTGCGCAGCGCACTGCGGCGGCGATGGTGGTGTTCTTCGTCCAGCGCGAGCCGCTCGGGATCGTCGAGCGCCTCGGGTGTCCGCGCGGCGACGGGGTCGACGCACTCGTCGAAACGCAGCCACTCCCGCCGCTGCGTGCGTAGCGAGTTGAGGGCGATGTTCCGCGCGATGGCGCAGAACCACGCCACCAAGGCGGTGTCGGCGTCTTGGGCAGGTCGCACGTAGCCATGGCGGCCGAGATGCGCGCGCAGCATCGTGAGCTGCACGAGGTCGTCGCTCTGCGGGCGGCGTCCGATCTTCGCCTGGATCTGCCCGCGCACCCGCGGCTCGATCGCGCGGTACAGCTGATCGAACGCCCCTCGATCGCCGCCGACGTAGCGCTCCATCAGGTCGGCGAGACGAACACCCTGGGATCGGTGCGCCCGCTCGCGACCTCGCAGCCCGTGTTTCTGCAGTCTCACCCTCATCCTCCCGAACGACCTCGCGCGACGATCGTCTGCCCCGCGCTCGGCCAGAAAGCCCTCGTCCATGGCGAATCCTGGACGCGATCATCGTCTCCGTCGATTGCGAACGATTACGTCGGGAGCCGATCCCGCGAGGCGCGACGGCGCTCAGCGTGGGCGATACTTGCGGACGAGCACGTTGGTCTGCTGACCGAGAACCGTCTCGGATCCCACCGCGATCACGTCACCGACCCCGTCGACGACCACCGCCTCGAACTGGTCCTTCAGGCTCGCGCCCGCGTTGTCGTACGCGTCGCCCCACCACGGGGTGCCGTCGGCCCGGTACGCGCGCACGAGCGCGTCGTCCTGGTGGTCGGGCACGCCGAGGGCACCGACCGCCACGACCTCGTCGTCGGGCCCGACGGCGACGCCGAGGCCCGCACCGTCATGGTTTCCCGGCGTCACGATCGTCGCAGTCCACAGCTCGCCCCATTGCGGGTCCTGGATCTGCACGAGGATCTCCGCGCTGTCGTCGGGGCCGTCCATGCCGACCAGCGCGACGCTGCCGTCCGAGCGCATCGCGATGTCGTCGGGCAGCCAGCCGCCGTCGAGTGACCACTGCAGCTCGCCGCCGTCGTCGAAGATCAGGGTCTGGGCCGTGTGCTCGGCGTCGAACGCCGCGAGCATCGCCCAACCCTCCGGGACCTCGAGGATCGCCCGGGCCGCATCGCGCTCGCCGGGGCCACCCTGGACGAAGTTCGTCCACATCGGGGGCCCGCCATCCGCGTCGAACGCAGCGAGCAACACATCGGAATCGCCGGGGCCCACGCGCATCGTCGCGGCGATGCGCATGACTCCGCTCGCATCGATCGCGATCGCGTTCGCCGTGTCGACGTCGTCGAACTCACCGGGTCCCGAGCCCGGCCCGTCGAGCACGTAGGCCGAGAGCACCGCCGCCGTCGCCGGATCGATCTGCAGCACGAGGAGGTCGTCACCCGTCGTCGCCGACTCGGTCGATCCGACGACGACCAGCCGACCGTCGGGCGTCCACGCGATCGCGAGACCGACGTCGGCGAGCCCGAGGCCAGCGTCCCACTGGACCCCCACGCCCGGCGTGCCGTCTGGCAGGTACTGCTGCAGCCACACGTCGTCGTGGGTGCCGATGTTGCGCGTCGTTCCCACCACCCAGACCGAGTCGTCGGGGCCGAGCACGACGTCCGCCGCGCGGTCGAACGACGACGCGCCGCCGTCGTGCGTCACCGTCCACAGCACGTCCCGGGTGACGGTGCACTGGGCGGAGCACGCATCGCCGTCCTCCTGGTTGCCGTCGTCACACTCCTCTTTGCCGGGGTCGCCATCGAGCTCGCCGTTGCCACAATCGGGATCCGCGGGCGTACCGGTGGTCGAGGGATCGACGCCCGTGTCGCTGGGATCGGTGGACGCAATCGTCGGATCGGGATCCACCGAGGGGTTCGGCGGCACCGTCGTCTGCCCGCCGTCGCTCGAGGAGTCGACGCCCCCGCTCGACGCGGCGACGCCGGTGTCCACGGCGTCGTCCAGCTGGACCAGGGGCCCACACCCGAGCGGGGCCGAGGCGATGAGGACCGCGAGCGGTGCACACGGGCGGCGCATGACCGCCAGTGTGCCCAGGAATCGCCCACCATGTCGCGGGGCTTGGTGCCGTTCTACGGATCGCCGATGCACCGCCTCACCCTGCTCGCGTCCGTCCTCCTGCTCGGGAGCTGCAACCGGCCGCACGCCTGGCATCGGCCCGAGCTCGCGGCGCTGGCCGACGCGGCCGACCTCGAGCTGCTGACGATCTCTCCCCAGCCCGTGCGCGGCGAGCCCCAGCCCGTGCGCGAGCACAGCATCGCCGCGTATACGGTCCTCGGCCGCACGACCCTGGCCGCCCCCGAGCGCGGGCCCATGCTCGAGTCCCTCGACACCGCGATCGCCAGTGGCTCGGATCGAACAGCGTGCTTCATGCCGCGGCACGCCCTGCGCGGCACCACGGCCGATGGCGTCGTCGAGGTGATCGTCTGCTTCGAGTGCGCGACCGCGATCATCACCACCGCGCGCGGCCACGCGACCGTCGCGATCGATCGCGACGGCGACGGCGGCCTCGAGGCGGTGCGCACCGCTGCCGGCCTCCCGATCGCCCCGTGACGCCCGATCGCCCCCTGTGGATCGCGCCGCGAAAATCGCTTGCGGCCCGCCGCGATCGTGTCATCTTGCCCGACTGCGTGAGGGGAGTGGCTGCTGCCCTCGCGCGAAGAAGGTCCGACCGGATGCCCAGGTGCACCCGGCGTCGTCGAGTTTCTTTCTCCGTGCCGCGCCCGCGCGCGCCCGAATCGAGCAGCCATGTCCACGCACCATCGCGCCCGCGTCTTCGCGGCGCTGGCCCGCCAGGGCCTCCACATCACCACCACCACGCACGGCGTCCGTCTGCGACGCGACGGCCGGGGCGACGCGCCCGACGCCGAGCTGTTGCTGCCTGCCGACTTCGCCCTCGAGGCCAAGGCCCTCGCACAGCTCGCCGATTTCGCCCGGGTCCACCACCCCGCGGGCGGTCGCGTGTGCCGGGTCTGCGCGACGCCGGATTTCCATGCCGGTCACCTCGTGCCGGTCGGTGCCGTGGTCGCGACCACCTGCGATCTCGTCGTGCCCCAGGCGATCGGCACAGACATCAACTGCGGCATGCGCCTGCACGTCACCGATCTCGGCATCGACGACTTCCTCGCGCACAAGGACGCGCTCGTCGACGCGCTGCGCGGCGACATCCTGCTCGGGACCCGCGACGTGCCGATGACGCCCGCGGCGATGGGGGCGATGTTCGAGCGCGGCTGCATCGGCTGGGTCGAGGCCCAGGAGCAGGCGCGCGGCGGCTGCGTCGAGCACAGCGATCTACCGCAGCTGTGGCGCGAGCTCGAGAGGATCTACGAGCACGGCAGCCTCGTCGGTGCCACGTCCGAGGCCCCCGCATCGCTCGTCGATCCGGCGCGGAGCTGGCTGCGCGACCCGGGCCTCGCGACGCTGGGCGGTGGCAATCACTTCCTCGAGTTCCAGGTCGTCGAGGAGATCCTCGATCCCGCGCAGGCGTTCGCGTGGGGCGTGCGTCGCGGGCAGGTCGCGATCATGATCCACACCGGCTCGCGCGGCGTCGGCCAGCACGTCGGCACGCGGTGGATCGATCGCGCGCGACGGCGGTGGCCGGCCGGCGTTCCCCACCCCGACGGGGGGATCTTCGCGCTCCACGGCACCGACGCGGCCGCATACCTGCAGGCCGTGCACACCGCGGCGAACTACGCCTTCGTGAACCGCCTGCTGCTCGCCGAGCTGGTGCGACGACGGCTCCGCGAGCGCTTCGGCGCCGACCTCGAGGCGCCGTTGGTCTTCGACGTGCCGCACAACATCGTCCTGCGCGAGGGCGATCACTACGTCCATCGCAAGGGCGCAACCCCGGCCCACCGCAATCAACCGGTGCTCATCCCCGGATCGATGGGCACCAGCTCGCACCTCGCCCGCGGCCTCGGCAACCCCGAGTGGCTCAGCTCGGCGTCGCACGGCGCCGGCCGGGCCCTGCGCCGCTTCGACATGGCCCACCACGATCCCGCCGCGCTCGGCCTCGCCGACGTCGAGTGCATCGCCCTGCGCCCCGAGCGACTCGTCGAGGAGGCGCCCGCGGCCTACAAGCCGATCGGTCCGGTGGTCGACATCCAGGTCGACGCCGGCGTCGTCGCCAAGGTCGCGCGCATGCGACCACTGCTGACGTTCAAGGGGTGACCGCGGCGGACGGCTGGCAGCCGAGTATGATTCGAAGTATGATTTGCGGGCTCAGACACGATGGAGCCCACCTTGGAACGCGTCACCGCCACCCTCGACGACGAGGTCCTCGCGGAAATCCGCCGCATCGCCGGCCCGCGGGGCGTGTCGAGCTTCCTGAACCTCGCGGCGCGCGAACGGCTGGCGCGACTCGAGGTGCTGGGCATGCTCGACGAGCTCGACGCCAAGCATGGGCCGGTCCCGAAGCAGGTCCGCGCCGCGGTCGCCCGTGATGCTCGGCGGATCTTCCGCCGATGAGCCGCGCGCGCAAGCCCAAGTCCAAGCCCAAGGCCCCCGACCGGCCGCGCTGCGTGCTCGACAGCGGTGGTCTCACCGCGTTGGTCGGGGGCTCCCAGCGCGCGCGCGCGTGGCTGCGCTGGATCGTCGAGCACGAGGGCACGATCACCATCCCGACGCCCGTGCTGGTCGAGAGCACCACCGGAGACGAGGGTCGCGACGCCGAGGTCAACCGCGTCGTCGCGGTGCTGCAGCGCGCGGCCGGGGCCCTCGAGGCGCCGAACGAGGCGCTCGCACGGCGAGCAGGACGGCTCCGACACCGCGCTGCCCATGATGATGGGATCGATGCGCTGGTGGCCGCCTCGGCGGTCGGCGACGGCTCGCCGGCGATCCTGCTGACCTCGGATCCCGTGGACCTCGGGCGCCTCCTCGAGCGGGAGCCGAACGTCGAGATCCGCACGGTGTGACGCCTCGTCCCCAGCTCCCCTGCTACGATGGGAGGCGTGAGCCGCAGGCGACCGTGGTTGCTCCGTGCGATGGTTCGATCCCGCGGCGTCGCCCTGGCGCTCGCGATCGCGTGCACGGGGGACGGCGACGGCGACGGCACCGCGCCGACCGACGGCTCGAACCCCGACGGCTCGAGCGATCCCACCGTCGGCGACGCGGGGGCCGACGACACCGTCGCCGGCGCTGATCCGGCGACGCTCGGGCCCGCGGACGCGATGCTCGTCCCCGACAACCTCTCGACGTGCGCCGATGGGTTCCCCGTGCAGATCAATCCGACGTTCCCCCAGCCGTTCATCGGCGGTGGTTCGGCGTCGTGCACGTTGCTGACGTACTCGAGCCTGCAGCCGACGAGCCCCGGCGTCGCGGTCTCGGCCAACATCGGCGTGGGTCCGACGACCGGGCAGATGCGCTTCGTCCGGATGCGGATCCTCGAGGAGGTGGGATCGACCGCGTGCTGCTCGGCCGAACAGTTCGGCGAGATCTTCACGCCCCAGGCCAACGGCCTCACCACCGTGCCCCTCGACTTCGTCATGGAACAGGGCACCGACATCGAGACCGGCATTCGGTACGCCGACTGGATCGGCCTCGAGATCCTCGCGCCCGACGTCCCGCTCCCCGGCGTGTGGACCCAAAACGGCGGGCCGGACATCGCGCTGCCCAGCTACCTGTGGCTGCCGTCCCTGTCGAGCCGCGGGCCGGCGCCGACCCAGAACCTGCGGTCCGAGGGCAGCTACAGCGGCTTCCTGCGTTCAACCTCAGCTTCGTCGCGACGCCCTGATCGCCCACGCATCGGGCGCCCCGGGAACCTCCCCCGCTGCGGGTTGTCCGGCATCTCCGATGCCCCGCCGCCTGACGTGGTCCCTCGCCGGCGCGCTCACCCTCGCGGCCTGTGGACCCAGCGAGCTCGGCCTCGCCGATCCCCACGGCGCCGCGCCCGTCCGCGGTCGGGCCACCGCTGCGGCCGAGAACCTCCAGGCGATGGCGCGGCTGTACGGGTACGTGCGGTGGTTCCACCCCACCGACGCGGCGGCCGCAGCCGACTGGCGCGTGCTCGCGGCGACGGGGGTCGCGGCGGTGCGCGGCGCCGAGGATCTCGCGGAGCTACGCGCGGCATTGCTCGAGGTGTTCGGTCCGCTCGCGCCGCAGATGGATCTGTGGATCGAGGGCGAGCCCGAGCCGATGGCGACGCCGACACCGGATGATCGCGACGCGCTGGTGTACTGGCAGCACCAGGGCTACGTCGGCACGCGGCTGTCGTTGTACTCGCCGCCGTACGGCCAGGTCCGCGTCGGGGCCGACGGTCCGCATCGACGGCGGTTCGTCGAGGCGCCCGCGGTCGACTCGCGCGTCGAGGTCGAGCTGGTCCCGGGGTTGTTCCTGCGGATGCCGCTCGTGCTCACGCCCGCGCAGGCCGAGCACGACGCCGATCCGCCGCTGCCCGATCCCGCGCTGGCGCGCGCGGCGAAGTCCTCGACCGGCTACCGCGAGCTCGACGTCCGCCAGGGCGCGGTGGTCGAGGTGTGGAACGTGTTCCGCCACTTCTATCCGTACCAGGACAGCGTGCCGATCGACTGGGCGCCGCTGCTGGCCGAGGCGCTCGTCGACGCCGAGGACGACGTCACCGTCGACGACACCGCCGCGACGCTGTGGCGATTGGTGCACGCGCTGCAGGACGGCCATGGCTTGGTCGGACACCGCGAGCTCTTGGCGCGGGGCCAGCTGCCGATCCGCGTCGAGCTCGTCGAGGGTCTGCCTGTCGTCACCGGCACCGAAGATCCCACGCGCTTCGCCGTCGGCGACGTCGTCGACTCGATCGACGGCGTCGCGCTGCAGCCCCGGGTCGAGGCCATCGCCGCCCAGCTGTCGGGCTCGCTGCAGTGGCGACGCTTCCGTGCCGCCGCGTGGGAGGCCCTCGCCGGTCCGCGCAACGCCGCGGTGACGCTGGGCCTGCGCCGCGGCGATCGGCGGATCGACGTCGCGGCGCAGTACAGCGCCGCGGCACCGCCGGTGCCACCGCGACCACCCGCGATCCACCGCTTCGCCGATGGCGTGCACTACGTCGACCTCACGCGCGCCCACTGGGACGACATCGCGCCCGACATCGAGCAGATCGCGGCCGCGCCCGGCGTCGTGTTCGACCTGCGCGGCTACCCGACCGACACGCACCGGATCCTCCGACACCTGCTCGGCGACGACGAAGACGCGAGCTGGATGCAGGTCCCGCACATCGTCGAGCCCGACGGCGAGATCGTCGGCTGGCAGCCGATCGGCTGGCACCTGCGGCCCGAGTCGCCGCGCATCGCCGGCGAGGTGGTGTTCCTGATGGACGCCGAGGCGATCAGCTTCGCCGAGTCCGTGCTCGGCTACGTCGAGGCCCACGACCTCGGCACGCTCATCGGATCGCCGAGCGCCGGGGCCAACGGCGACATCGTCCGCGTCGACACCCTGGGCGGCTTCTTCGTGGTGTTCACCGGCATGAAGGTCACCCGCCACGACGGCAGCCGCTTCCACGTCGACGGCGTGCGGCCGAAGGTCGCCGTGGCGCCGTCCCGCGCGGGGCTGCGCGCGGGCAAGGACGAGGTGCTCGAGGCCGGCCTCGCGAAGATCCGCGGCGATCGGTAGCGCGAGCTGCTCGGGTTGCGTACTCGCGGCGCGCGCTCGGGTGACGCGTCCGGCGGATCGCGATACGCCGTTCGTCATGGACCGCCGACGCACGCCGCACGCCGCACGTCGCCTCGCCGTCGGGTGCGTCGCGCCCTGGCTCCTCGCGATGACCGTGCTCGGCTGCGGTGGGGACGATGGCGCCGCCGCATCGATCGACACCGGCGGCGTCGGCAGCAGCTCGGGCGCGCCGGTGAGCACGTCGGGCGACACCTCGGGCAGCGACGCCGCGGGCACCACGGGCATCGGCACCACCGGCGCGGACCCGTCCAGCACCTCGGACGGGGGCACCGAGGACTCGACCGGTGCGCCGCCGCCCGTCGACGCGTGCGCCGAGCAGGTGCCCACGTGCCCGGCCCAGACCGACGCGGTCGAGCACGGCGGCCTGGTGGAGATCGATCGCTGCGGATTCCCCCTCGACGACCAATCCACGGACGCAGACGCCGAGGCGATCATACAGGCACTCGCGCAGACGCTGCCCGTCGTCGGCTTCGATGCGATCGTCGGCGATCTCAACCGCGACGTGAACGTCGTCGGCAGCGTCCCCGGATCACCCGCAGGGCTCGCCTACGGCTTCGTCTGGGACGACAGCGAGAACGACAAGGCCTATTGGATCCCCCAGGGCATCACGGGCTCGGCCGACGCGGACGCCACCGGCCTCGTCGCGGGCCGGCGCCTCGTCGCGGTGAGCTGGTACTACGACATCGATCTGCACGCGGGCAGTACCGGCGAGAAGGGCGTGCGCATCTCGTGGGTCGACGTGACCGACCCCGACGCGCCGCGCTATCGCATGGCGCTGCTCGTCGAGCCCACCGGCACGCCGGACGCCCCCGACTTCGCGCCGGTGGTCATCCACGCCGGAGGGATCGCGTGGGTCGGTGATCGCCTGTGGGTCGCGGACACGGGCCACGGCTTCCGGGTGTTCGACCTGACCCGCATGATGCAGGTCGCGACCGACGAGGACGTCGTCGGCTGCACCGGCGCGGTGTGTCGCGCGGGCCTGTACAAGTACATCGTGCAGCAGATCGGCCGCGCCGAGCACGACTCGCGCTGCGGCGTGCGGTTCTCGTTCGTCGCGCTCGATCGCGGCGGCGACGAGCTCGCGCTGGTGTCGGGCGAGTACTGCGGCGACACGGCGTGCGATGGGCCGCTGACCGGCCGCCTGTTCCGCTGGCCGCTCGCCGACGGCGGTGATCGCCTGCGGTCGGATCGCGTGTGGCCGACCGCCGCGTGGCTCATGGGCCAGCGCCAGGTGCAGGGCGCCGCGCTGTTCGACGGCGTCGCGTACCTGTCCTCGAGCGCGCCTGCGGGCGGTGCGGGCGAGCTGTACCGGGCCGTGCCCGGCGCGAGCGGCCGATCGAACTGGAGCGACACGCCCGAGGATCTGATGGTCGACGCGAACGCCGGCTGGCTGTGGAGCCTGTCCGAGGTCGAGGGCGCGCGCTACGTCTACGCGTCCGCGCTCGACGCCCTGCCCGCGCCGTAGCGCGTCGACTATCTCCGCTTGGCCCGCGCGAAACCTTCGGCGCGGCGCTGCGCCGCGACCTCGGGATCCTCGACGCGCCATCGCTTGCCCCGGCGCGCGGGCGCGCGCGCCGGCAGCTCGACGTCGACGCGCACGCCGACGTACGAGGGGAAGCGCGGCACGCCATCGTCGCTCAGCTCCTGATAGCGGAACGTGATCACGGCGCCGACCGGCGGTGGATCGCGGCGCTCGTCGTCGGACAGGCCGGTGCCGACCGAGAAGCGCGTGCCGTCGGGCAGCTCGCACGCCAGCGCACCGACGCGCCCGAGGTGCCGACCCGCACCGGCGACGTGGCCGACGACACGGGCCTCGGCGTCCTTGAAGCTCTTCACCTTGAGCAGCGTCGTCGAGCGACCGACCTCGTAGTGCGAGCCGGGCTGCCGGAGCATCAGGCCCTCGCCGCCGAGGGACTCGACCCGCGCCAGCTCGGCCCGCAGGTGCGCCGTGCCCTCGCAGCGGGCGTGCGCGTGGGCCCGCAGGTGGGCGGCGTCGCAGGCCCGCATCGCGTCCTCGACGGCGCGCATGCGATCCTCGAACGGCGCGACGATCCGCGGCGCGTCGAACACGACGTAGGCCAGCTCGCGCCACGCATCCGATCGATCCTGCCGGCGCACGATGCCGACGGTGCGCTGGAACTTCTTGCGCCCCGCGAACAGCTCGCCGTCGAGGGGCAGATCGCGTGGCAGGGATTCGACGAACCAGTCCGGCGCGATGAACGGGTTGCCCAGGCGCGAGATGAACTGCGTGCCGTTCCAGTACGTACGCACGCCGTCGAGCTTCTCGCTCATCCACCAGCCGGTGAGATCGGTGTCGGGCTCCCACACGTGGGCCAGCAGCAAGGGCGGCACGTCCTTGTCGACGGCGCTCGGCCGCACGGCCGGTGCCGGCGCCGCGACGTCGCTACCGAGTCGCGCGGCCTCGGCCTCGGCGCCGCGCAGCGCCCTCAGGTGCTTGCACGTGCGGCGCTCCGGCGGCGCGCCCTGGTTGCGCCACGCCGGACAGCTGCACGTGTAGACGCCACCCGTGTTCTTCAGCGTGTAGATCGCCGAGCCCGAGCCCGCGACCTCGATGCGCTCGCCGTCCTCGAGATCCCGTGCCATCGGATCAGTCCTCGTCCTCGTCGTCGCCGTCGTCGTCGTCGTCGTCGTCATCGTCCGCGTCGGGGTCACCCCACTCGGCGCCGGCGAGCCAGGTGACGAGGTCCTTGCCGACCACGCGGCGCGAGGGCTCGTCGTGCCAGAAGTCGACGATCTGGCCGATCGTGCCGCCCTTGCCCGGCGCGCAATCGATGACGTGGTGATTGCCCGCGCCGTCGTACGTCACCGGCACCCACTCCGGGATCCACCACTTCTTCTGCACGCCCGGGCCCGGCTCGCCGTGGTCGTTGTCCTCGAACGTGCCCTTGTCGAGGAGCTGCTTCCAGATCGTCCACTCGGCGAGCATCCGCTTGCACGACAGCAGCTCGCGGCCGGCGACCGCAGGCGCGCTCGCGCCGTCGTGACGACGATAGAATTCCCGAACCGCCTCGGGCAACGCGAAGCCGAGCGTCTTCTCGGCCGCCGCGATCGCCTTGTCCGACGCCCCCTTGCCCAAGGTGACCTTCGCCGCCTTCGCCTTGGCTTCGATCCGCCGAACCGCGTCGTCGATGCGACTGGGCTTCGCGGGCGCCTTCGCGGAGGACGTCGGCGCCTTCGGTGTCCCCGTCGCGGCCGCGCCCGCCTTCGACTCGACGTAGCCCTTCTTGGTCTTCTCCGCGACCAGGGAGTCGTGCAGCTTCTTCGCCGCGGCGGCGCTGCCCTGGTCCTTCACGGTCGTCTGACCGGCGGCGCCGATCCGGCCATAGCGCGTGCGGACCTCCGTGCCCTCGATCCAGATCTCCCAGAACTTGGACGATGTGCCCTCGACGAACTCGAAGTAGCGCTTGGCCATGGAGCGAAAGCGTAGCCGCGTCGGCAGCGGCCGTGGACGACACGGTGCTTTGGGACCGTTTGCCCACCGCGGGCCCGCGCGTCCGGGAATGCCGCGCCGCGCGAACGACTACGCCCTGCGTGACGATGCGCCACCGCGAACCCACGCCCCTCGTCCGCGCCTCCCGGAGCTTCCGCCTCGCGGCGACGCTCCTCGACGTCGTGCTCTACGCTGCGCTGTCGCTTCCCCTGTTCGCAGCATCGTTCGTCGCGGTCGCGATCTTCGACGCCGAACCTCTGTGGTTCATCCTCGGCAACGGCGGCGGGGCCGTGGCCTATGGGCTGGTGCAGGCCATCCTGATCGCCCGGACCGGCCAGAGCGTCGGCAAGCGAATGCTCGGCCTGCGGATCGTGCGACCCGGCGGCAGCCTGCCTGGGTTCGCGCGCGGCGTGCTGCTGCGCTCGTGGCTGTTCATCCTGCCCTTCGTCGCGACCAGCCTCGTGCTCGAAGTGGCGTGGCCACTGCTCGCGTCCGAGATCGAGTTCCACCCGTTCTTCCTGATGCTGCTCGTCAACCTCGGCTACGCCGTCCAGGCGATCGACCCCGCGTTCATCGTCGGACGCGCGCGTCGGTGCCTGCACGATCGTGTCGCAGGCACCGACGTCGTCCACGCCGCGGCGTGGCGTCCGAGTTAGCGCTTCACTTCGCAGCGGGCGCGGCGGGCAGGATCACGGTGTCGATCACGTGGATCACACCGTTGCTCGCGGCGATGTCGGCGGTGACCACCTTCGCGCCACCGAACTTCACGCCGTCGGTCGCGTCGATCGGCTGCTTGGTGCCGCCGACCGTCTCGGCCTCCTTGAGCTTCGCAGCGTCGGCCGCCATGACCTTGCCCGCGACGACGTGCATGAGGAGCACGGCCTTCAGGTCCTCCGGCTTGGCCAGCAGGGCGTCGAGCGCCTCCTTGGGGACCTTCGCGAACGCCTCGTCGGTGGGGGCGAACACCGTGAACGGACCCTCGCCGCTCAGGGTCTTGATCAGGTCGGCCTTCTCCAGCGCGGTCGCGAGGGTCTTGAAGTTGCCCGCGGCCACCGCGGTCTCGACGATGTTCTTCGGCGCGCCGGCATCGGCCGGGGCCGGCTCGCCCGCCTTCGCGTCCGCGGCCTTCGCGTCACCGGCGTCGGCGACCTTGGTGTCCGGCGCCTTCGCGTCGGCGGCCTTCGCCTCGGGGCCCTTGGCGTCCGGCTTCTTCGCGTCCTTGGCGTCCTTGGCGTCCTTGCCATCCTTCTTGGCGTCGGCGCCCTTCTTGTCGTCGGTCTTGCTGTCGCAACCGACGGCGGAAGTGAGGCCGAGCACGAGACCGAGGGCGAGGGAGGGGATGAGCTGAATGGATCGCATGTTCGCGGCCAAAGCTATGCGAAGTCGGGGGAGCGGCAAGGTCATCGATTGGTCATGACGGCGGGGGCCGAATCCCCGGTGCCGCGCCGGGCGATGCACCGCGCGTGGTAGTCCTCGGTCGATCGATCGTGCCAGCGCTGCTCGAGCGCGGCGGTCGCCGCATCGGGCGCCAACGCTCGCATCGCACCGCGGTCGGCCCACAGACCCAGTCGATCGAGGCTCTCGAGCGCATCGGCGACGTCGAAGTCGACCGCGACGTGGAAGTTGCGATGGATCCACGCCTCGACCTCACGTGACAGCGCCTCGACGTCACGCGGACGTCCCGCCTCGGCGGCGAGCAACGCATACGCGAGCAACGTCTCCTTGATCTCCTCGTGGCAGATGCTGGTCACGAGCAGGTCGAGCACGGCCGCGTTGTTGGCGATGTTCTGGTAATAGAGGTGGTGCGTCCGCTGCGAGGTGCGGCGCAGCTTGGCCCGGCGATAGCCGAGGATCGACCGCACCGACAGCCCCGCGAGGCCGAGCAGCAGCGCGCCGACGTACTGACCGGCGAGCATCGATCCCTGCACGAGCAGCGAGATCGCCTGCCACGTCGCGCCGCCGAGCGCTCCGATGCCGCCGCCGAGGATCTTGATCCGATCGAACGTGCTCATGCCGGCCTCGGCGTGGGGTAGCAGCGCCTCGAGGTCGGCGACCGGGATCTCGCGGAAGAGCTTGATGCTCACCTCGGAGGATCCGTGGGTGCGGAACACCACCGCGAGCCGTCGGTACAGATCGACCTCGCGCATCTCGCCGTGGATCGGGCGCCGGACCGTGCGGACCAGTCGGGTCTCCTGGGCCCGACCGCGCACGAACAGCTCCAGCTCCTCGAGCTTGTCCGGATCGACGCGCACGCGCATGCCGTGGACGTTGGCCGAGTCGATCGCGGCGCGGACCTGCGCGTCCTCGAGTCGATCGTAGTTCGCCTTGTCGAAGGTGTAGTGCAGCACCGCCGCGAGCGCGCGGCGATCGTCGCCGAGCCCGCCCGAGAGCACTGTGTCGCGATCGGGGTTGCACGCCGCATAGGCGCGCTCGATCTGCCGCGCCAACGCGTTGGACTCGGCGTGGATGATGCGCTCGAGCGCCGCGTGCAGGCCAGGGAGGCCATCGGCGATCGCGGCCAGCGACGGATCGCGGAGCATCGCCGCGACCAGATCGCCGGGCCGGATCGGCACGTAGCGATCGTCGGGCAGGTGCACCGCGACCTGGGACGCCGGTTCGGGCTCGACCACCGCGTCGAACGATAGCCGGCCGAGCGGTCTCCGAGCGGCAAAAGCAGGCGATCGTCGACGGGTGCGCCGCGTTCAGCCGCAGACGACCGGCTGCGGGCAGTAGTCCTCGCCCTGCAGCGTGCCCTCGAGGACCTGCAGCGCCCCGGCGCCGCCGACCACGGCGCGGTACGAGCCGCTGTAGGTGACGCCGTCGGTGCTGTCGATGACCAGCTGACCGTACTGCACCTCCTCGAGGTCGCCCGCGTCGTTGCGATGGACGCCCGAGCCGCCCGAGCCGAAGGAGAATTCGTACTCGCCGACCTCGAGCACGCCGTCGAACTCCAGGCGCAGCTCCTCGATGCCGTCGGTGATGACGCAGTCGCTGACCGCACCGTCGCCGTACATCACGAACACCAGCAGCGGGCCGTCGTCGGGGCCGCAGTCGTTCGACAGCAACGGTGCGGTGAAGTCTTGATCCTCGATCGTCGGCGGGTACAGCTCTGCGGGCACGCAGTGACCGCCGCCGCACTCGGGATCGGAGCTGCAGCCGCAGAGCATCGATTCGAGGTCGTCCTGACAGAAGAAGCCGCTCGCCTCGCACAGGCCGAAGTCCACGCCGCGGAAGCAGCGCTCGTCGGCACCGCACTCTTCGTCCTGCTGGCAGCCCGCGCGGAGACAGCCGTCGTCGTCGAAGTTCGACTCGACCGTGCCGCACGCATCGCCGCACGGGGCGGGGAACATCTCGCAGTTGCCGGGCTGCTCGCAGCTCGACATGCCCGCGGTGCTCCCCGTCGCGCTGCTGCCCGTCGCCGTGCTTTCCTCGGTCCCGCCGTTCGAGTCGGTCCCGCCGTTCGAGTCGGTCCCGCCGTTCGAGTCGGTCCCGCCGTTCGAGTCGGTCCCGCCGTCCGAGTCGGTCCCGCCGTCGTAGCCGCCGAGCGAGCCCTTGTCGGCACAGGCCCCGAGGCCCAGCGTCGCGGCGATCACCCAACTGCACCCAGAAACCCGCTGCATCGACATGGTCATGACCCGCATTGCCCGTGCCCGGGGCCGTCCGTCACGCCGGGCGGCAACGAGCGGCTACGACGGTCCCTGGGGCCCCGCGCGCAGCCGGATCAACCAGTCCTCGAGGTTGGTCATGGTCGACGCGCGCAGCTCGGGCGACTCGTTGAGGGTCTCGATGTGGGCGCGGAGTTTCTCGCTGCCGCGGCGGATGCGGCTGCGCACGGTGGCCTCGGGCACGCCGAGGGCGGCCGCGAGCTCGGGGCCGCTCAGGCCCTCGAGGAAGTAGAGCTCGAGCGTGACCTGGTACTCGAGCGGGAGCTTTTGCAGCGCCTGCAGGAGGATCTGCTGCTCGCGGTGCTTGGCGTAGGCCGTGCTCGGTCCCGGGCCGAGATCCGCGAGCGCGACCTCCTCGGGATCGAACCCGCCGTCGCGACGGCGACGCACGTGCTCGTACAGGACGAACCGCGCGGTCTGGAACAGGTACGCGCGGAAGCTGCCGTCGTCGCGCAACCGATCGCGGCCGCGGACGCACGCGAGCATCGTGTCCTGCATGAGGTCCTCGATGCCGCGGTCGACCTTGTTGCGGAAGAACCGCATCAACGGACGCACGTGACGATCGAACAGCCGATTGCCCGCGGTGCGGTCGCCGGCGCGCCAGCGCTCGAGCAACGAACGATCATCCTCGTCGTCCACGTCGGCAAGGGTAGTGCGTCGATCGACCGGGGGTCAAACCGCCGGGCCGCCGGTTGCCCCGAACCGGAGTTTCCCCGACGATTGCGGAGGTGGACCGCGGATCCGACGAGGCGTCGCAGCGCGAGACCATCGCGGCCGACCCCGCGCCGCTCGACTCGGCCCCCGCCGCGGAGGTCACCCCGAGCGACGGCGACGCCACGCCCGCAGTGCCGGCCCGCATCGGCCGGTTCGTGCCGATCGCCTGCGTGGGCCGTGGCGGCATGGGCGTGGTGTGGTCGGCCTACGATCCGCAGCTCGACCGCAAGGTCGCGATCAAGCTCATCGCTGCCGCGGGGGAAGGCACGCACGGGGCGCGCGCCGCCGACCGCATGCTCCGCGAGGCGCGGGCCCTGGCCCGGCTCACGCACCCGAACGTCGTCGCCGTCTACGACGTCGGCACCCAGGACGAGGCGCTGTACATCGCGATGGAGTTCGTCGAGGGCGAGACCCTCGATCACGCCCTCGCGACGCCGCGATCGTGGCGCGAGGTGCTGGCGCTGTTCGAGCCCGCGGGTCGGGGCCTCGCCGCGGCCCACGCCGCGGGGCTCGTGCACCGCGACGTGAAGCCCAGCAACATCGTGGTCGCCCGCGACCGACGGGTGGTCGTGCTCGACTTCGGGTTGGCGCGCGCGCCGGTGCTCGCCACGTTCGAGGCCGCGGCCGCGACGGGGCTCGATCCCCGCGCGACCGAGGGCGGTGCGTTGCTCGGCACGCCGGCGTACATGTCGCCCGAGCAGTGGCGCGGGCTCGCCGTCGACGCGCGCTCCGATCAGTTCAACTTCTGCGTCGCGCTGTGGGAGGCGCTGGTCGGCGAGCACCCGTTCGATCGGACCTCGACGCTGACGCTCGCGCAATCGGTGACCACGGGCGCGGTCCGATCACCTCCGGCCGGGGGGCGCGTGTCGAAGCGGGTGCTCGCGATCGTGCGGCGCGGCCTCGCGGTGGATCCCGAGCAGCGCTGGCCGTCGATGCCCGCGCTGCTCGAGGCGCTCGCGCGGGCCCAGGCCCGACCCGCGCGGCTCTTCGCCGCCGCGGGGGTCGCTACGCTCGGCATCGTCGCCGCGGCGGCGTGGCCGAGCGCGAGTCCGGCGATCGACCGCTGCGCCGCGCCGGCCGAGCGCATCGCCGCGGTGTGGACGGACGCGCGCCGCGGAGCCCTGGCAGCCGCCTTCGCCGCGGTCGGACGCGGGTTCGCGACCGATGCGTGGTCGCGCGTGGAGCCGGCGCTCGACGCCTACGCACGGGCATGGACCGCCTCGGCCACCGACGCGTGCACGGCCGCCGGCGACGGCGTCTCGGGCGAGCAGGCCGCGCTGCAGATCGCGTGTCACGGTGACGCGCTGCACCGCTTCGACGCGCTCGTCGAGCGCCTCGCCCACGCCGAGGGCGAGAGCATCGCGCGGGCCACCGACGCGGTCGCGAATCTCCCCGCGCTCGATCGCTGCGCCGACGTCGGTCGACTGCGCGCCGCCAACCCGGAGGCGCGGCCCGACGATGCGCAGGCCGGGGTGCTGCGGACCCAGCTCGCCCAACTCGAGGCGGCGATCGACGTCGCCGATCATGCGACCGCCCTGGCGTTGGCGCCGACGCTCGAGGCGGCGGTCGAGGAGCTCGCCGATCCGGGGCTGCGGGCGCTGGCGCTGCGCGGACTGTCGATGGTCGCGCGGGTGCAGGGCCGGCCCGACGCCGCGGTCGCCGATCTCGACGAGGCCGCAGCGCTGGCGATGTCGTCGGGTCGCGACGAGCTGTTCGCCCAGCTCGCCGCCGATCTCGCCGCAGAGCTGGTGCTCACCGGCGGTTCCAGCGAGGCCGCGGGCGCGTGGTGGAGGGTCGCGACCGCAGCGGGCGAGCGCGTGACGCTCGGGGCGGCCGTCGCGGTCCAGGCCCTGCGCACCGGTTCGTTGATCGCGGTGACCCAGCACGAGCTCCAGCGCGGCGCCGAGCTGGCGGCCGAGGCCGAGTCGCTGGCGCGCACGCGGCTCGGGGACACACACGTGATCACGCTGCGCGCACGCAGCGACGCCGCCCGCGTCGCGACGCTGCGCGGCGACTACGGTGCCGCGCTGCAGACGTACGGCGCGCTGGTCGTCGCCTCGCGCGAGACCTACGGCCCGCGCCACCCGAACACCCTCGACCTCGAGGGCAGCGAGATCGCGGCGCGCCTCGAGGCCGGCCTGCGCGACGGCGTCGTCGCCCGCGCGCAGGCCCTGCTCGCCGAATACGGTCCCGGCGACGCTGGCGTGCTCTGGGCGCAGGTGTCCCTCGCCGGCGCGCTGGCCGGCGAGGGGCGATGGGACGAGGCGGACGCGGCGTTCGCCGAGGCCCACGCTGCGCTCGTCGCCGATCTCGAGGCCAGCTACTTCGCCTCTGGCCTGTCGTGCGAGCGAGCGCGGGTGCTCCAGGCGGCGGGGCGATCCGAGGACGCATGGCGCATGGCGCAGCGATGCGAGGCGGAGATCCGCGGCTCGCACGCGGATCACGAGGGCGGTGCATTCGCGTTCACCAGCGCCCTGGTCGACGTCGCGCAGTCGGCCGTGCTCACCGGCCACCACGACGACGCCGAGCGCTTGCTCGCCGAGATCGCCGAGGGCTTCGCCCACGCCGATTCCGAGGACGAGTCCGAGGCGATCGCGATGCTCGTCGGCGCCGAGCTGGCGATCGCGCGGGGGGACCTCGCGCGGGGCGAGACCGCGGCGAACGCCGCCGTGATCTGGCTCGAGGTGCACGGCCGCACGCACGCGCGCAGCTACGTCGAAGCGCTGGCCGTCGCGAGCGACACGGCGCGCTTGGTCGGCGCGCGGGCCACCGCGGCGTCGCGCGCCCAGCAGGCGCTGGCGACCGCGCAGGCACGACCGTCGACGCACCCGCTCGCGGTGCGCCGCGCATGGGTGGCGGTCGCGGCCGCGGCCATCGACGCGGGGGACCGGGCGCGGGCGGACGAGGCGTTGGCGACCGTGCGGACGATGGGCACCACGGCGCCGGTGGATCCGGAGCTGGATCTGCGGGCGCGGTGGGAGGAGCTCCGCGCGACCGGGCGGGCGGCGGACGAGCGGGCGGCGATGCGGGGTGCGGCGAGCGGTCGTTCACCGCTGCTGCGCGCGGTGATCGACGCGGGGTGACGGGCGCGTAGGTGCGAGACCCCTCACGGGGTCACCCTCCGCCGCGTGCCTCGGTGTCACGGGCTCACGTCGGCGCGCGACCGACGGACGCTGCGCACGTCTCCCGCACGCACCGTCGCAACCACCGGTGCCCCGGATCCGCCTCCATGCGCGGATGCCAGAGCAACGCCACCGTCACCTTCGGCGCGTCGAACGGCAGCGCGAACGCATGCGTCCCGTCGCGCAAGCCCAGGGTGTGCCGCTCGGGCACCGTCGCGACGACCTCCGAGCCGCGCGCCAACGCGATCGCCGTGGAGAAGCCGCCCACGGTCACCACGAACGTGCGACGCAGGCCCGATGGCGCGAGCGCGTCGTCGATCGGCCCGGTCTCGGTGCCGCGCCGTGACACGCCGACGTGCAGCGCGGCGGCGTAGCGCGCCGAGGTCATCCGCCCCTTCGCCAACGGATGGCCCGCGCGCACGACCCCGACGAAGCGATCGCGGAACAGCGCCTGCGATCGCACCTCCGGTCCCAGCGATCGGCCGACGACGCCGGTCTCGAGATCGACGGCACCCTCGCGCAGCGCACCGCTGTCCCGGTCGAGCTTCTGCACGAAGCGCAGCCGAACGCCGGGTGCCTCGGCCTGCACGCGCGCGAGGAGGGCCGGACCGAACGTCTCGACGAACCCCTCGCTCGTGCGCACCGCGAATGTCCGCTCGAGCGTCGCGAGGTCGATCGCCGCGATCGGTCGCAGCACCGACTCGGCGTCCTGCACGAGCGCACCGACGCGGTCGCGCAGCGCGAGCGCGCGCGGGGTCGGGACCAGGCGCCGGCCGGCGCGGGCCAACAGCGGATCTCCGGTCGCCTCACGCAGACGCGCGCTCGGGGTGCCCCTCGGCCGCGGGGCGGCGACCCCCAACGGCGCCGCATTGGGATGCTCGTCAAGTTCGCGGTCCGGGCCGTGCTGGCCCTGGTGGCCCTGGCCTTGACGCGCCTTGGGCAGACGACGAATCTTGGACAAACTGACTCGATCCACGTGACGGGTGGGCCCCGACGGGCCACTCAGGTTGTGAAGCACCGCCTCACCCCCAGCATGAAAGGAGAGACCGCACCATGACCAGCCCGAAGGCGAAAGCGATCGCGATCGCGCGCGGCGTCGCGGCGATACTGCGCCAAAGGGGGGTGCCTCATCGTGTACGCCGTCGGGCCGCAGCCCGTAGAGCCGTGGCTCCTCGCCGCGAGGAGAGCTGGCGCGAGTGCACCGGCAACAAGGGGTTCTTCAGACGGGACCTTGGACAAGGTGCGAGAGGAGACTTCGCGCGCGGATCCCGTCCCCTGCCTGCAAGCATCCCGACTTTGCTCCGCCAAGGGTCGGCGAACGAAGGTTCGCAAGGTGTTGTCCGATCGGCCAGTCCCGAAACAACCCGCGCAAGTCCGACTCGGCACGCGGCGCAGGGTTTGAAAACACCCTCGCTGGTTCGCGACCGATTACCCACCCTGCCGCGTGGCTGTCCACCAACGCTCAGGGAGCTACTGCGTCCATCGACAGGCCCCCGAGCGCGCCAAGTTTGGATGTCGATGAACCTACCGATTTCCGACGCGCTGCACTGCTCGTCGTAGTAGAGTTCAAGGATGGCCTGGACATCGAGCGGTGTCGCATGAAGTCCCTTCCGCAGAGCCAGTTCTTCCCGTTGAGCTGCCAACAACGTCGATGGGCCCGTGCTCAGGTCGCGCAACGAACTCTCTGCGAAGTCCAACCCCAAGAGCTCCCGATGTTGACGCGGACAGTGGACCGCAGATCGAAAGCCGCCATTCCAAATTTTCGGGGGACCGAGCCAACCCGCCACCTAAGGTACCGTCATGCGACACATGGAACGGCTTGTCATCACGAGCATCATTTTCGGATGCCACGTCCAACGGAGCGCGCTTCCGGCTCCTTGCAACCGAGATCTTGCATGCAACAAGTCGGACACAGAAGACACCACTTCTCTTCATGCTAGCCTCGGTGTCTTCAATCCGAAGACAATGTCTTATAGCGCGGAGGAAAACAAAGACGCGGCTTTTGTTTTCTCACGGACAGTGCTCATCCGCACCGGCAAACCAATGGAGAAGGGGCACTCAACACCTCTAGTGGGCAGAGAGGGCAGCTGCAACGACAAGAGCGATCCACACAGCGCAGTTCCGTTTCTAGCTGACAGTAACCTCCAGCGTTGCATACCGAGGTGGCTCTCGCGTGACGGATCACGCGGCGAGTAGCTGGTCGAGGGCGCGCGAGATTTCGTGCTGAGCGCGACCATCTGCGGCGATGGTGA
>JBIJCC010000167.1:0-16053 GCA_044344875.1 Nannocystaceae bacterium | reverse complement strand
TAGCTCTTCGCGCTCGTCCTCCAACAACACGACCGCGCTCGATGGGCGTCCTGTTCGCTGCTGCACCTCAACGGTAGATCACACCCGTCGAACTTTTGCTAGCTTTTTCGTTTCCAGGACACTAGCCGCCATCGCCACGGCGCGCGCACTGTACTCGAAGGTCGAGCCGTTGCGTGCGCACGCGCTAGGATCACTCGAGCGGCTCGAGTCCGACGCACGGGCAGCAGTCACTCGTGTGCGGTGAGAACACGGCTGCTCGAGCCGGAAGCTACGATGTTCGAACGAGCGCGCCCTTGTCAGCGCCCGCCGGCGTGCCCCACCATCGCGCTCATGATCCGACAGACTGCCTTGACCTTGGGGATGATCGCGATGGCATGCGGTGGGGACGACGGCGCGACCGGAACCGACGCGACGACCACCGACGCGACGACGACGGCGCCCACGGCCACCGATCCGACGACCACCGACCCGACCGTCACCACCACGGAGCCCACGACCTCGGAGCCCACCTCCGGGCCCACCACCTCCGCCGATTCGAGCGGCACCAGCTCCGCGGACTCGACCACGACGACGGACGGCACGACCTCCGACGGCACCAGCGGCTCGTCGAGCGACGGTGGCGTCACCACGGGTGAGCCCGCCGAGCTCCAGGCCGCCCTCGTCGACGTCACCTTCTACATGAACTGCAAGCCGATCGTGCCGCCCGATCCGCTCGTCGCGTCGGGCTGGATCGACCTCGACAACGCCGGGGCTGATGTCGCGGCCGTCACCGTCACGTCCGCGCGCCTGCTCTCCGGCGGCGTCGAGGCGGCGAGCTTCGAGCTCACGCCCTCGGACCTCGGCCCGGTCGACGCCGGTGCCTACGAGTCGGTCCCGTGGGACAAGACGATGAACTCGCTGATGCCCGCGGAGGGCTGCGACACGCTCGACTGCGGCGCCGAGTACAGCTTCGAGGTGGTGCTCGACGTCGACGGCGCGGTCGCGATCGCGACCGAGGACATCGTCGTCGAGTGCGCGTTCTGATCGCGCGAACCTCGGGCGGCGACCCACCGCGACGTCCTCAACGCGCAGCGTGCTCCGCCGACCACGCCGCGATCGCGTCGCGCGTCGCCCCGTCGCCCGCGAGCTCCGCCAGGGCCCGCGCCTGGCCGGCGAGCTGCTGCGCCCGCGCCACCGCCGAGGGCTCGTCCGGGAGCTGACGCGCGAGCGCCCAGCGGATGTCCATCTCGACGAGCGTGGGCACGCCGCCGCGCTCGCACTCGAGGAGCGCGCGCTCGAGGGTGGCCAGCGACGCGACGCGCTCGCCGAGGTCGAGCTGCAGCGCGGCGAGCCCCGACAGGGCGCGCGCGCGCAGGCGAGTGGTGTTCGCTGCGGCGAGCGAGCGCTCGTACGCCGCGACGGCCTCGCGGCTGCGCCCGCCCATCTCGAGCGCGACCGCGAGGTTGCCCGACACCAGCGCGACGCCAGCGAGGTTCCCCGTGCGGGTGTGCGCGTCGACCAGCCGCCGAAACGTGGCCTCGGCCGCCGCGAGATCGCCCTGCTGCGACTGGACCGTGGCGAGGATGTCGAGCACCGCCAGCGTCGGCGGTGCGTCGGGGCCGAAGACCTGCTCGCGTCCTTCGGCGGCCTGCGTGAGCCGCTCGTGCGCCAGCTCGAGCGCCCCGCCGTGGAGGTCGAGCAGGCCCTGCGCCACCAGGCAGTCGGCGATCGTCGCCGTGTCGAGGGTCGCGCGCATGGACGCATCGACGCAGGCCTGCGGCATCGACCGCGCCGCCAGCTCGAGCCGCTGGTGCTCGCGCGCGAACTCGACGATGGCGATGCCGACGCGGACGGTGTTGTCGGTGTGCGGCCCATAGTGCTCGACGAACACCGCACGGGCGGCCTCGAACGACTCGAGCGCGCGCGCATCGTCGCCGCGCTGCCCGAGCAGCTCCGCGAGGCCCTGCTGGTAGAGCGCCCACGGCACGGTGCCCGGCTCGAGCGCCGGGGCGAGCGGCTCGAGCACCGCGATCGCGGGGTCGATCTGCCCCTGCCGCTGCAACGCGAGGGCCTCGGCGAGCCGCGCCGCGACGAGGTGGGGGCTGCCGCGATCGAGCTCGCCCAGCGTGAGCACCCCGAGCTCGGCGGCCGCGATCCCGGCGTCGAGCCGACCGAGCTCGATCAGGGCCTGCGCGCGGGCGACCAGGGCCCGGCCCATCAACGAGGGGTCGTCGGCCCGGATCGCGGCCAGCAGGGCATCCTCGGCAGCCGCGGCGCTTGCTTCGGCGTCGTGGTCGGACAGGACCGCTGCGGCCGCGAGGTGGATCTGCGCCTGCAACCCCGGGCGCACCTCGTCGACGCGGCGACGCAGATCGCCCAGCCCACGCTTGGCCTCGACGTGGTGGGCGAGCCGAGATGCGGCGAGCACCGCCGCGAGCCCCTGCTCGACGTCGCGCTCGACGTCCGAGCCGGCGACCGCCGCGTCGCCGCGCGGATCGTCGCATCCGCGCGGCGACGGCAGGCCGCGGACCATGGTCACGATCCGATCGCTGGCGGTCGACTCGCCGAGCGCGGGGTCGAGGGCGCCGAGGCTCGCGAGGAACTCGACGCGCTGGCGATCGAGGCAGCGCAGCTGGGGATCGTCCGCGACATCGACCTGCCCGTGCACCGACGCCGTGCATCGGGCGAGCCACGCCCCGTTCCACCGCTCGCTCCACTGCTCGAGCTCACCGGTCACCGTGGCCGCAGCGTCGGGGCCGTGGCGCGGCACGGTGGCCGCGAACGCCTGCTCCACCACCAGCGCGCGCCCGGCCGTCCAGTGCTCCGCGAACACCAGGCGCTCGGTGCAGCGCGCGGGCGGCCCGGCGGCCGCGACACCGAACGCCGCGATGCCGACGAGTCCCGCAGCCGTCGCCACCAGTCGACGACGTCGGTGGGCGACGCCCGCGAGCGCGGCGATCACTGCCGACATGCTCGCGAATCGAGCACTCGGATCCGCCGCGAGTCCCCGCCGGAGCACCCGCCACAGCGCCGCCGGGGCCCGCGTCGACGGGGGCGTGGGCGACGGCCCGCGCGCGACGGCGTCGCGCAGCTCGGCGAAGCTCGAGCCCGCGAACACGCGGACCCCGAACAACGCCTCGGCCGCGGCCACGCAGAACCCGAACTGATCCGAGCGCGCGTCGAGCTCGGTGCCGGCGAAGTGCTCGGGCGACATGTACCGCGGCGTGCCGAGTACCGTGCCGGTCCGCGTCAGCGTCACGTCGAGCGACTCCGCGTCCGGATCCCCGCTGCGCTCCTGCGTCACCATCCCGCCGTCCTGCGCCATCGCGAGTCCGAGATCGGCGATGCACACGCGGCTGTCCTCGCCGACGAGGATGTTGTCGGGCTTCACGTCGCGGTGGATGATTCCGGCGGCGTGCAGCGCGGCGAGGCCGTGGGCGGCATCGACCAGCACCCGCAGCACCTCGCGCCAGGGCCGATCGGCGCGCGCCGACCAGCCGCGCAGGCTCTCGCCCTCGATCAGCTCCATCGCGATGTACATCGGATCGTGATCGACGGGGCTGACGTCGTAGACGGTGAGGACGTTCGGGTGCTCGACGCGGGCCAGCGCCTGGGCCTCGCGCAGCGTCCGCTCGCGACCGATCCCATCGAGCGGCGCGCCGGTGGCGAGTACCTTCAGCGCGACGCGACGACGCAACCGCGGATCGTAGGCGGCATGGACCTCGGCAGTCGCACCGCGCCCCAGCCGCTCGAGCAGGACGTACCGCCCGATGCGCTCGGGCGCACCGCGGTCGTCGTCCGGCGCCGCGTCGCGCACGGCGTCGGCGATCGCCGAGGCGCACGCGGTGCAGCTCGCCAGGTGTCGCTCCATCGCCGCCAGCTCCGTCGGACCCACGCGGCCGCACGCGAACGCGTCGAGGGCGGAGATCTCCGGGCACGCGTCGTCGCTGGGCGACGCGATCGCCGGCGCTCCAGCCGGATCGGGGCGTCGCACCACCGCGGCATCCTAACACGCGGACGGACCCGACTCGGCCGCGCAGGATCTTCGCGTGTTACCGTGGCCGTCGTGTCGAGAAGTCCACGGTGGTGACCGCGGATCGCGAGCAGGCCTGGTGGGACGCCGCGCGGGCCCAGTGGCCGCAGCTCGAGCTCGGGCGCGCGGAGTTCGTCGCGTTCGTCGAGCGAGTCCTGCGTGACGCCGACGATCTCACCGCGGAGACCATCGACGCCGCCGAGTGCTTCGTCGCGTGTGCGTGCAGCCGTGGCGACGCACGCGCCATCCGAGCGTTCGAGGATCGCTACGCCCCGGCCATCCGATCGGCGGTGCGCGGGCACCCCGACGCAGCCGCCCTCGTCGACGAGATCCGTCAGCGGCTCGCGGCGCGCCTGTTCGTCGCGGTGGACGGCCAACCGCCGAAGATCGCCGGCTACGCCGGCCGCGGACGCCTCGCCGGCCTCGTCGCCCTGGCCGCGCGGCGCGAGGCGACGCGCATCACCAAGCAGCGCGAGCGCTTGGTCCCGGTCCCGTCCGGCGAGGGGGCCTTCGGGGTCGGCGGCGTCGCGGCGGGGCTCGAGCTCCGCAGCGCCTTCGCGACCGATCTGCGCGGGGCCCTCGCGCGCGCCTGGCACGAGCTCGAGCCGCGCGAGGCGACGCTGCTGCGCCTGCGCTACCTCGAGGGCCTCACGCCGACGTCGATCGCGCGCGTGTACCAGACCCATCGCACCACGGTCGCACGGTGGATCGCCCAGGCCGAGCACCGCCTCGCGGACGCGACGCGTCGGACGTTACGCACCGAACACGGGGTGTCGGGCGACACACTCGAGTCCCTCATCCGCGACGTGCAGTCGGACCTGAGCGTGAGCCTCCGCTCGCTGCTGACGCCGCCGCCGACCTGATTCTATTTCTCGACACCATCCATGCACGGATCGGCGAATGCCGGTTTGTGGGGGTAGCCATGACGCTCCTCCACCTGACGCGAACCCGCCTCGATCCCCGCGCGCTCGTCCTCGCCACCGCGCTCGTCCCCATGGCGCTCAACGCTTGCGGCGCCGACGGCGACGACACGACCCCCGGCTCCACCGGCACGGAGAGCAGCAGCACCAGCGCCGACGGTCCGACGTCCACGACCGCAGGCCCCGGGGAGTCGACGGGCGTGGGCACCGGCGAGTCGTCGTCGAGCGGCGACGATCCGAGCGGCGCGTCGTCGTCGTCGTCGTCGTCGTCGTCGTCGTCGTCATCATCATCATCATCATCCTCCTCCTCGGACGACGGCACGACCGCGGGCGCGACCTGCTCCGAGCTGACGTACTTGGCCGCTGACTGCGCCACGTGCGTACAGACGTCGTGTTGCGCCGAGCTCGGCGCGTGCGAGGGCGACGACACGTGCATGGATTGCCTGTTCGACCCCGAGGCCGCCTGCGACGCGACGCAGCTCGCCACCGCCGACACGGCGCGCTCGTGCATGTACGACGCGTGCCGGCTCGAGTGTGGGCTGAGTGACGCGGTGTGCACCGACACGCCGGCGGAGAGCTGCGTGGTCCCCGAGGGGTTCCCGTGCGATCCGTTCACCAACGAGGGTTGCGCCGCCACCGAGATCTGCGCCTTCGACTTCGTCTTCGGCGGCGACCCGGTCGTGCAGTGCTATGCACCCGACGCCGACCTCGACGCGACCTGCGGTGCGTGCGTCGGCAACTGCCCGGCGGGCTTCCTCTGCAACGGGCCGTCGGGGCTGCCGGCGTCGTGCTCGGAGATGTGCTGCGCCGACGCCGACTGCGCCGCGGGCTCGTACTGCGATCGCGGCGACTTCGAGTTCCTCTTCGGCATGCCGGGCCTCGGGATCTGTCGCGTGGCGCCGACGCCGGCCGACGGTGACTCCTGCGCCGACGCGATCGCGATCGCGGTCGGCGCGACGGTCTCGGGTGACACCACGACCGCCCCCGCGAGCGTCGAGTCGAGCTGCGGTGACGTCGGCTCACGCGAGATCGTGTACGCGGTCACGCCCGACGCCGATGGCACCCTGCAGATCACCCTCGATCCCGGCTGGGGGTTCTCGGTCGACGCGCTCCTGCACGTCCGCACCGATTGCGGCGACGTCGACACCGAGCTCGGCTGCGCGGACTTCCCCAATGAGCCGCACCACGACGAGGTCCTCGAGGTCGAGGTCACCGCCGGCACCACGTACTACGTGGTCGCCGACGGCTGGAGCGCCGAAGCGTTCGGGCCGTTCGAGCTCACGGTGATGATGCGCTGAGGCACCAGGGTTCAGCCGCTGCGATCGGACCCGTTGGCTTGGTGTTGTCGAAGCCACTCGATCAGCTCACGAAGTACAGGGGACTAGGTGACCCGCATGACTTCGGTGAATCCATCGACCTGCGTCGCTCGGATCAGCAGGGTATGGCCCGAATGATCGATGCACTGGACGCGTTCGAACGTCCCGTTGCTGGACGAGGTGAGATTCGCCGGATCTTCGAGACGACGCACGGTCCACCGCGAACCGTCGAGGCCGGTGATCTCGTAGGTCGAACCGCCCTCGAGGTTGCTCACCACCCAGATACGATTGCCGGTGGCGTCGTGGGCCATCCCGGCGGCGTAGAGCGCCGAATCGAGGTCCTGGTCCATCATCGAGGGGGCGGTGAATTCGTCCGAAGAACCGTCGTTCGAGGTCAAGGCGATGGGGTCCGAGAACTCGCCCCAGCTCTCGGTGTTTCCGGCATCGAACGCGTCTCCGTAGCGGACGCGGCGTGCGATGACGCCACCGACCGTACCATCGACACCGATGACCACGACCTCGCGACGTCTTGGCATCTTGCACATCATCTTGTGGTTGTAGGGGAACATCGTCCCGGCATCGAACGACTTGACGAACGTGCCGCGGCTGTCGGGCTGCCCGATGTGTTCGCTCCAGGTGGTCGGCTCCCGGGTGGTCGGCGCCACGTCCCACAATCGATAGTAGAACGACGCGCGCGCATGCACGACGTTCCATCCGTCGGCCCACATGATCTTGTAGGAGAGGTCGACGTCCACGGTGTCGACGTCGTGGTGCGCGACGTCGTACGTTTGGGTGTCGAGATCGAGCACGTGGATGGGACCCGCGAACATCAGCAGTGCCCCGCGCTGGTTGCCCACGAGTTCGTCCGGAAACCACCACATTGCGTCGAACGTATGGGTCGCCGGTGGCGCGCCGTCGGCCATCGGACAGTTCCCGCTCTCCGCACGGGGATCACCCTCGGGCAACGAGACGTATCCCTGCCCGGGATAGTACTTCTGCTGGGCTCGCCGGGCACTTCGGGGCATGGCCTCGGACCACCGCATGGTTCTCGAGTCGAACGCATAGACACCGTTTTCGCACAGGTGCGAATCGGCATGCCCACCACCGGACACGTACATGATGCCTCGCACGTAGTCGTGGGCCGCCCCGCACCAGGCGCTCATGATGCTGTGGCGGCCATCGGCGCCGCTGACCGACGTCGGGTACGCTTCAGGACCGACGACCTCCCCGACGGTGTTGGTCTTGACGAACAGCCATCGGTTCAGGGGCAGCTGCGCGATGTCGGAGGGCAAGACCTGGCCTTCGTCGTCGACATGGGGACACCACGCATCGCCCATGATGTCGATCGGCGGCCCGTCGGCGCCCGTGGTATCGGCCATCGTGTCGTCGGTCGACTCGCCCATCGCCTGCGTGCTGCCGTCGACCTCGGCGGCGCTCGTCGCTTCGCCGGAGCTCTCCCCACGGGTCGTGCCGGGGTCGGTCGTGTCGGCCGTAGCGGCGGGCCCACCCTCGCCCCCCGGCCTTGCACAGCCGCTGGTGAGGATCGCGGTCGACCCGGCCCGCAGGAGGCCGCGCCGCGACAGGACGTTGCTGGCGCGCGGGGGACGGAGGTCACGTGGGCGCATGCTCGGTGGGTCGCGCGAGCGCCCGAAAGCGGCTCACGCCCCGTGCTCGTGCCGATCGGGCGCACTCGACGCTCGAGCGTGCGATCGACGCTGTGGCGGTGCGGGATCCCGCGAGCATTCAGCGACCGCCGCCGACATCCAGCGCGCGCATCGACGACAGCCACGCGTCGAGATCTCCGAGCAGCGACTCGCGGTGGGCCGCGACCGCGGGTAGCCGGGCGATCGTGTCGTGCAGCGCCTTGCGGGTGCGGGCCAGCCGGGTCGTGATCGTGCTGGCCGGCGCGCCGAGGACCTCGCCGATCTCCGCGGTGCGCAGCCCCTCCCAGTAGTAGAGCACCAGCAGCATCTGGGCCTCGACATCGAGGCACTGGATCGCGCGCAGCAGCAGGGTCTGCTGCTCGTAGGTCGCGACGATGCGGCTCGCGGTCGGCCCGGGATCGATGGCGCCGGAGACGTCGCCGGTCTCGAAGACGTTGTCCTCGACGGTGCGCGAGCGGATGTGATTGAGCAGCAGTCGCCGCGCGATGCCGAAGAGAAACGGCCGGAAGCTATCGGCCTGGCGCAGGCGCGCGCGGCTCTCGACGCAGGCGAGGAAGGTGCGCTGGGTGAGATCCTCGGCCTGGGCCCCGACCCCCAGATCGAAGAACCGCAGCACGCTGTGGTAGTAGCGGTCGACGAGCTGGGCGGCGGCGTGCTGATCGCCGCGTTCCCACGCTTCGAGGAGGGCCGCGTCGGAGGGCGGGGCGTCGCTCATGCGCGGCGAGAGTGTCGCTCATGCGCGCGGGAGTGTCGCGCTACGGCGTGTACTTGCGCACCCAGATGTCCCAACTCGTGGCCGGCGAGGAGACGTAACCGCACGCGACGAGGTTGCCGTCGGGGCCGAAGCCCAGGCCCCAGACCGTGTCGCGCTGCCCGGCGGGGCCGCTGATCTTGTCGGTCCACGCCTCGCGGTTGTCGGCGGTGTAGCGGCGCAGCCATGCGTCGGTGGTGCCGGCGCCCGCCCCCATCTCACCGCCCACGACGAAGCCGCCATCGGGGGCAGGCGTCACGACGTTGCCGCGATCGTCGGCGCCACTGGGGCTGGCGATGATCTCCTCCCACAGCAGGGCGCCCGCGGGGTCGCGGCGCTGCAGCCACAGATCCGAGTCGCCCGCGGTGGCCTCGCGCCAGCCGACCAGCACGAGGTCGCCGTTGCCGAGCCCGCCCACCGCCGTCCACACGCCCTGGGGTCCCGCGGGATCGCCGGCCTCGCTCCACACGTCGTTGCCGTCGCCGTCGAAGCGCGCAAGCCAGTAGTGCTGGCGATCGTCGGCGTCCTGGCGATAGCCGACGCCGATGAAGTCGTCCTCGAGCGCGAAGATCCCGTGGCCGCGATCGGGCTTGCCGGGGGGCAGGCCGTCGCGCAGCTGCGTCCAGCGCACGACCGCGCCGTCGGGGCTGCGGCGCTGGAACCACAGCTCGGTGTCGGTGGTGAGCGCGGGCGTCGCGTAGCCGAGCGCCACGATGTCACCGCCCTGCGCGAACGCGATGCCGCGGATCTGGTCGACGAGCGCGACGCCGCCGTCGACGTCTTCGTCCCAGATCAGCAGACCGTCCTTGCCGATCTTCCCGAGCCACCCGTTGGCGTCGGCGTCCGGCGTGCGCACGTAGCCGGCGACCACGAAGTCGTCGTTGCCGTCGACGAGGATCGACCAGCCCTCCTCGTCGAGCATCGCGCCGCCGTCCTTCACCCATGTCCAGTCGATCTCGCCCGCGCTCGAGAACCGGCGGATCCACAGGTTCGCGCCCTCGCCCTGCACGGTCACGTGGCCGATGACCGCGATGTTGCCGCCGCTGTCGATCGCCAGGGAGTACGCGCGGTCCTCGACGAAGCCGGGGCTCGCGTAACCCTGCGTCCAGATCTCCTGGCCCGAGGGCCGGCAGTCGCGGTTGCAGCCGTCGCCGTCGCGATCGTTGCCGTCGTCGCAGACCTCCTCGCCGTCGACGACGCCGTCGCCGCACCGCAGGTCGGTGCACGCGTCCGCGAGCCCGTCCCCGGCGTACTCGTGGAAGCGTCGGCCCGAGTCGCAGCTCGCATCGGGCACGCTGCAGTACCGTTCGGCCTCGCAGCGCGAGTCCTCGGCCACCTCGGCGCAGTCGCCATCGCTGCGGCAGTCGAACACCGGCGGCGCCAGACAGGCCGCGCCGAGCCCGAGCCCGAGCCCGAGCCCGAGGACCCTGAGCGCCCCGCGTGGAGCGACGCCTGCGCGCGCGACTACGACCATGGCGCCCATGGTATCCTGACGTCGCCGTGAATCCGTCGCCCACGCCGACGCGGCGATACACCCTGCTGCGGCGCCTCGCGATCGGCGGGATGGGCGAGCTGTTGCTCGCGCGCGCCTCGGGGGCCGGCGGCGTCGAGAAGCTGGTCGCGATCAAGCGCATCCGCTCCGAGTACGCGTCGGACCCGGCGTTCGTGTCGATGTTTCTCAATGAGGCGAGGTTGGCGGCGACGCTCGATCACCCCAACGTCGTGCGCACGTACGACCTGGTCGACGAGGGCGGCAGCTTCTTCATGGTGATGGAGTACCTGCACGGCGAGTCGCTGGGCCGGCTGCTCAACGCCCACGCGACCGCGGGCACGCGCCTCGCCCTCGGGCACGTGATCACGATCGCCCTGGGGATCGCCGCGGGCCTGCACTGCGCCCACGAGCGCCGGGCGGTCGACGGTCGCCCGCTCGACATCGTCCACCGCGACCTGTCGCCGGGCAATGTGTTCATCACCTACGAAGGCGGCGTGAAGCTGCTCGACTTCGGTATCGCCAAGGCGACCAGCCGCACGTCGATCACCATGGGCCCGACGCGCAAGGGCAAGGTCGCGTACATGTCGCCCGAGCAGTGCGTCGGCGCCGAGGTCGATCGCCGCAGCGATCTCTTCGCGCTGGGCGTCGTGCTGTGGGAGCTGAGCTGCGGTCGGCGGTTGTTCCGCGGCGACAACGAGTTCGCGATCATGAACCAGATCACGACGGTCGATGCGCCGTCGCCCAGGCAGTTCGCGCCCGAGCTGCCCGAGGAGTTCGCGCAGATCCTACTGCGGGCGCTGCACCGCGATCCGGCCGCGCGCTTCCAGACCGCAATGGCGCTGCACGACGCGCTCGAGGCGTTCGCGTCCTCCGCAGGTCTGCTGCCGTCGGCGACCGCGCTCGGCCGCCACCTGTGCGAGTGCTGTGGCGAGCGCGAGGCCCCGTCGGTCGAGCCGACCGACGAGTTCGCGGATCGTTCGGGGCATACGTTGGTGGTGCCTGCGACGCCGGCGACGCCCACCGCGACGCCGCTGTACCGACGACTCGGAGTGGTCTTCGCCCTCGCGACGGGTGCGATTGCGGGGGCGGCCGGGGTCGCGCTCTCCAGCTCACACGCGTCCCCGGGGGCAGCGATCGACACGACGACCGTCGACGACACGACCGTCGACGACGCGACACCGACGGCGATCACAGCGCCCGCGGCAAGTCCGTCGCTCCCGACGATCGCCAGCCCGACGATCGCCAGCCCGACGATCGCCAGCCCCCCGGCGCCCGCCCTCGCCGAGGTGACCTCGAGCCCCAAGGACGCGCCGCGGCGTCGGCCCGCGCGGACCCGGCGATCGCCACCTGCCGCCGCGACGCCGAGCAAGCCCGAGAAGGTCGTGCGCGGCGTCGACGGCCTGCTCCCGGGCGGCTGACCGCAACGAAGATCCGCGATGACGCGCCTCTTCCTGCTCGCCGTGACCTGGTTGGCGCATGCGCCAGTGCAGACGCGGGCGCCGGAGATCCCCGCCGAGATCACCGACACCGCGGCGCGCGAGCACTTCGCCGCGGGCATGCGCGCGTGGCTCGACGAGGACTACCCCACCGCCGAGCGCGAGCTGCAGGCCGCGTACGATCGCGACACCGCGCCGGTGCTGCTGTACTCCCTCGGTCAGCTCGCGCGACTGCAGGGTGACTGCACGCGGGCGCGTCGACACTTCCTGGCGTACTTGGCCACCGATCCGCCCGAGGCCGCGGCCGCGGACACGCGCGTCAACCTCGAGCGCTGCCAGGGCACCGGGGTCGCGGCGCCCCTCGAGCCCGCCCCCGAGCCCGCACCGCGCACCGACATCCCCGCGACGAGCGTCGAAGAGCCCGCGACCCAGCCCCGGACGAAGCGACCCGACGCGGCCGCGCTGTCGCTGACAATCGCCGGGGCGACGATCGCCGCGGCGGGCATCGGCGTGTTCGGCGGCTCGTTCGCAGTGCGCGAGCGGGCCAACGACGCGACCGACTTCGGCGACTTCGACCGCGGGGTCCGGCGCTCTGACGCGTTGCACACCGCCGGCATCGCGCTGATGTCGGTCGGCGCGGCGGTGCTCGTGGGCGGCGTTGTCCGGTGGATCGTCGTCGGCCGACGCCGCACGAAGGACAGCGCGGCGAATCGCCGTTCGAGCATCGTCCGGGCCCGGCGCTGATCTGTGATCTCCGTTCGTCACCGGCGAGTCACGCCGACCTCGGCGGAACGGGACGCTCTTCGGGGTCCGCGCCATTGCCGTCCGACTCCGCTCGGCAAGGATCTCGGTTCGCCGAAGCTCCACCGTGACGATCGCGCGAGCTGACTTACAGGCTGCGCCCCCGGCAGAAAACCTGACGGATGCTCGGCCCTTCGGGCATGGCGCGTCGATGCTCGCCAACCCCCTGGCCCCATCACCCTCACCTCCGTCCCCCCGCGGGGCCACATGCGGAGTTGTCCGAAGGGCGCACGCATGACGAGCCGACGACACGGTCCGACATGGATCGCGGTGGGGTGTCTGATGGTCAACGGTTGTTACCGGGGGCTGGACGGTTCCGGTGATGCGGGCGCTGCACCGGCGGCCGACGACGGCGACAGCGACGACGACGATGCCGGCGGCGACGATGCCGGCGACGGCACGGCCGACGATGGCGGCGAACTCTCGCAGCCGACGTGTGTCGATCCAGTCGCGCACGGCCCGCTGCGTCGGCTGACGCGCACCCAGTACACGCACGCCGTGCGTGACCTCCTGGGTGTCGAGTCCGACGCCGCACTCGGGTTCTCCTCGGACGAGAAGATCGGCGCGTTCTACAGCAATGGCGTCGCGCCGGTGAGCGATCTCGACGTCGGCAAGTACATGGACGCGGCCGAGTCGATTGCGCTGGAGGCCGTCGCCGACCTCGACGTCCTGCTCGACTGCGACATCACGGTGCACGGCGACGCATGCGTCGATTCCTTCATCGCCGACTTCGGGCGCCGAGCTTGGCGGCGTCCGCTGCGGGAGACCGAGTTCGATCAGATGCGCGATCTCTTTGCCACGGCGTCCTCGGCGGGGGGCTCTTCGGCGGGGGTGCGACTGGTCGTACAGGCGTTCTTGCAGTCGCCGTACTTCCTCTACCAGGTCGAGATCGGCGAGCCCGACCTGGACGGCGACGGTTTCGCCGCGTTGACCGACTTCGAGGTCGCATCGCGCCTGTCGTTCTTCCTGTGGGACTCGGTGCCGGACCCCACGCTGCTCGACGCCGCCGAGGACGGCTCGCTCGGGGAGCGCGGCGTCCTGCGGGATCACGCGCTGCGGATGCTGGACGATCCGAGGGCCAAGCAGGCGATCGCCTCGTTCCACCTGCAGTGGTTCGGCGTCCACGACATGACGCTCGTCGAGAAAGACGCCGAGCTCTTCCCCGACTTCGACGAGGCGCGCAGGCAGGCGATGCGCGACGAGACCGCAGACTTCGCGGACTGGGTCGTACGCGAGGGCGACGGCTCGCTCGAGACGCTGTTCACCGCTCCCTTTACGATCATCGACGAGCGGCTCGCGGAGGTCTACGGCGTCACGCTGCCCGAGGACCATGTCGCCGGCGAGCTGGTGGATCTCGATCCCACCCAGCGCGCGGGCCTGCTCACGCACGCGAGTGTGCTCTCGGTCAACGCCCACAGCAATCAGAGCTCGCCCGTGCACCGTGGTGCGTTCGTGCGCGAGAACCTGCTCTGCCAGCTACTGCCGCAGGTGCCCGACGACGTCGACGATGTCCCGCCTGAACCGACGCCGGGCGCAACCACGCGCGAGCGATTCGCCGAGCATACGGCGAATCCGTCGTGCAAGGCGTGCCACGAGCTCATCGACGGGATCGGCTTCGGCTTCGAGCACTACGACGCCGTCGGCGCGTGGCGCGTGACCGACAGCGATCTGCCGGTGGACGCCAGCGGCAACATCGTGTCGACCGCTGACGCCGACGGCGCGTTCGTCGGGGCCATCGACCTCGCCGCGCGGCTGGCCAACAGCTCCGACGTGCGCCGGTGCGTCGCGCAGCAGTGGTTCAACTTCGCGCTGGGCCGGGTGCCTTCGGCCGGCGACCAGTGCTCCACCGACGCGCTCTACCAGCGCTTCGAAGCGTCCGGATTCAATGTGCGAGAGCTGTTGGTGGCGTTGGTCGAAAGTCGGGCGTTCACGATGCGTCGACTCGACGGGGAGGGCAAGTAGTCATGGCGCACCGGCGACGATTCAACCCCGGTTTCTCGCGCCGCAGTTTCTTCACCAGCGCCGGCATCACCCTGGCCGCGACGCCGTTCGTGCCGCTGCTCGAGTCGCGCGCCGCCGACGGGCCGCCGCTGCGTCTGGTGCTGTTGTTCTCGCCCAACGGCACCGTGCATGGGGATTGGGTGCCGCAGGGCGGGGTCGATGACTTCACGCTCGGGCCAATCCTCGCCCCGCTCGAGGCCCATCGCGACGACCTCGTGGTCATCGACGGAGTGCGCTACCTCCCGGGCGGCCCGGGCGTCAGCCACGCGACCGGGCCCAGCAAGTTCAGTTGTGGCTCGGGCCTGCTGCCGAGCAACGAGTTCGGCGGCAACATCGGCTGGGGCTCGGGCAGATCGATCGACCAGGAGTACGCGGCCTTTGCCGGACAGGACACGGCGTTCACCTCGCTCGAGTTCGGCGTCCGCGTCGGCGAGGCGAACCCCCGCACCCGTTTGTCGTACGCGGATGCCAACCAGCCGCTCGCGCCCGAGAACGACCCGTACGCCATGTTCGACCGCCTGTTCTCCGAGTTCGGAGCCTCGGCTGCAGAGATCGAGCAGCGCAAACTCGAGCGCACCTCCGTCATTGACGTGGTGAAGTCGCAGCTCGACCAGCTGCACGCCGAGGTCGCCGCAGCCGATCGCATCAAGATCGAAGCCCACTTGGACGGCGTGCGGGGCATCGAGGACCGACTCGCGCTGGGCAACGAGTTCGGCGAGTCATGCGTGTCGCCGACAATCGGTGAACCGCTCGACCCGATGGCGGCCGACAACTACCCCATCATCTCGAGGCTGCAGATCGATCTGATGGTCATGGCGTTCGCCTGCGATCTGACCCGCGCCTCGACGTTGATGTGGAGCGGTTCGACCAGCGGGCAGACCTTCTCGTGGATCGACGTTCCGGATCGCCACCACACGCTCAGCCACGAGGGCGACGACAACGTCGAGGCCCAGGCGAAGCTCTCCAAGATCAATGCTTGGTACGCGGGCGAGGTGGCCTATCTGCTCGACGCGATGGCGGCGATCCCCGAGGGCGACGGCAGCATGCTCGACAACACCATCATTCTGTGGGGCAACGAGTTGGGCAACGGCAGAGCCCACAGCCACACGCGGATTCCCATGGTGCTCGCGGGTGGTCGCAACACCGGGCTCGAGACCGGCCGTTTCCTGCATTTCGAAGAAAATGTCGCGAGCAATCGGCTGTTGGTGTCGATCCTCAACCTCCTGGGTGTGGACGTCGACACATTCGGCAACCTCGACGATGGCACCGGCGGCCTGCCCGGGCTGTGAGCGAGGCGCACGCCGGCTGTGGGCCCCTGGCAGAAACCGTGCCACGAGCCCGGGGGCTGGCTACGGACAGAATGAGCCCTCTGACCCGCAGAACCCGTCGCAAACACACACCTGCGGGAAATTACACTGCGTGCCCCCCGAGCAATCCCCGTACGCTCCCCAGCCACACATTGCGTTGCAGGTCCGCGAGCGCGAGCCGCCGCCGCAGTTCGCACAATTCGAATCCATGTCGATCTGGCCCGGCGTACACTCCAGCGTTGCATACCGAGGTGGCTCTCGCGTGACGGATCACGCGGCGAGTAGCTGGTCGAGGGCGCGCGAGATTTCGTGCTGAGCGCGACCATCTGCGGCGATGGTGACGGTGAGGCGGT
>JBIJCC010000221.1:0-3916 GCA_044344875.1 Nannocystaceae bacterium | reverse complement strand
AGAAGAACTGGGCCATGCCCATCAAAGACTGGGGCCGCGCCCTCCACCAGTTCGCGATCCACTTCGAAGGGCGACTCCCCGTCTGACGCCGAGCCGGACGCCTACACAAAAAATCGGACAGGCTCCGGGACCGACCTTTTTGCTGAACCAGTGTTTCAGTTCCACGAAGTAGCTCAGATCTTCGCTTGCAAGCCTTGCGTGGAGAATCGTGTCCTTCCCACCATCTCCGGTCGCGGGAGTGACGGATACCTCGAACCCTAGGCCGCCAAACACCTCTCCGAGTAGGTGCTCCACCATCCGCCATTCTAGGTGGCGCGCTTCGGTTGGGTCCTTCGCAAGCTCTCTCACCGCCCGAATCAGGAAATCCTTCGTCAGGTCAAGAATTCCGTGCGCTGCGTCCGGTACGGTAGCGGCGACCCGCTCGATCCACTCCAGCAGTGCGTCGAGGTCAAGGAGCTTAATCTTGACGGGCGCTTCTCTTCCGGCGCTGTCGATCACGGCAGACGAGAATGAGCGATTCGCGACTAGCATGAGCTGATCAAGGTTCTCGTTGTTGCCTAGGGCGATGGCTCGCTTGAGTATCTCCCCGGTGACCGGCCGCTGCTCGCGGCGGTGCGTGAACTCTGCCCCAACGACCTCCTCGCGCTGCCCGATGCTTCGCCGCGCTACGAGGTCGAGCCCCCTGTCTCGTTGGCTACGCATCGATTCGATCGTGTATCCCTCGTGCTCGAGGAGTGGTGCAATGATGCCCAAGTAGTTTGATTCCGACGCTCGGGGTGTCTCGTGAGAAGACTTTAGAATTTGACACCTCTCTCGGAGTTCCGCGATCTTGGCACCGTCCACGATGGTCTCCCTTCGACCAGCTGAGCTGGGGCACGTTGTTCATTCTCGCCAGAGTCTGGCCGTCACTCGTCAGGCTGTAGTTGTGCGGTCGGTCGTCGCGTTATTCGACGGGATATTCGCCCGACTCTCCTTCCGCCTCCCGGTCGTCTTCGCCGAGAAGTCCGCAGAGGTCCGGGTCGCCCCTATGCAGGAGACGGCGGCGAAGCGGCCCGCTGAGCGAGCCGTGCTCGTCGAGAATTCGTGCCGCGTTGAACACCCAGCCGTCGTCGTCGTGGCTCGTCGCAATGCACTCGAGGATGGTCGCGGCGGACTCGCGTCGTCGCTCCATCATGTAGTTGAAGAAGGCATCCCACTCCTCGAACGCGACGGTTTCCAGGGCATCTTCGACTGACCATGGAAGGTCGACGTCGACGATCGCCTGGATCGCCCTCGCGATGTCGTGGTGAGACGCCGCGTCCCATCGGTAGATCTCCCAAGCCGTTGGCATCCAGCGGTAGCGCAACGCTTCCTCGAAGGACATCACCACCACGGTAACGTCCGCGGCGGCGGCACGTCGCCGCGCGCCGTCGGAGAACCCGTGGGGTGCCGCGAGCAGCCCGGCCGTCGCACCGACGTCGCCCATGAGGCCAACGAAGGCGTCGACGTCCGCGACATCCAAAGGTCGATCGTGCCATTTTGCGTCGGCGACGAAGAAGGGTCTGTCCGCGCCGTCGTGGTAGATCGCCACGTCAAGTTGTCGGGGAATCTCGCTGTGTCGGCCAGGCACGCGGTGCTGGCCCGCCTCCGTCGTCCCCTCGACGCGAAACCCGCGAGGTTCAAGGTCATAGCGAACGCGCTCGAGCAGCCCGCGTTCGAACACTCTCCACTCGTCTCGTTGGTGCACGGTCAATGACGGCCTTCGGCGACGCCGGCTAATGATTAGGCATCCAGCGGCAAGTTCAAGAGCGTAGCGATCGAAATCTTCCGTTGCAACGGCTCGTTGGACGGCCCCTTTGCCTACATCTCTAGCGAGGCGCGGAACTCGTCGAACTGAATCCGGAGGCGCTCCCATGCAACCTCTCTAAGTGCTCCCGATGAGAAGTATCGCTGCTACAATTTCTACCAAACCGAATATGATTCCGAAGACCGCGAGGATGCCGAAGATCCAGGTTCCCTCAAGCATGAGTCTCATCCGACCGACATGATTTGCCGAGAAATCCAGCGCGCGCACGGCGGAGTCCAGCGCATCACGAATCGCTTCGGGGTCCCCTTGCCAGTGACCCTTGATGTCTTCCATTCGTCGAATGTAGATCATTATCTGCGAGAGATTCAGGGGTGAAAAGGCGGCGCATCCTAAGTTCTGAAGTGCGTCAGGAACGGCGCGAAGCATTCGATCGTACGTGTCATCAACAAGAGTCTTGAGTTCGACCGAGTCGGGTTGCGGCAGGTACTGAGTGATCCCGTCGCGCTTCGGATCTAGCGAGCGAATGCCCTGCTCGAAGAGTGACCTGGAGAAAAGCCAATCACCGCGGCATCGCCCCGTCAAAGTTACCGCCAGCACGTCCCCTTCGTTCCCCCGAATCGCCAACCGCCGGCATGTCTCGACTAGCCTATCCTTTGACAGAGCCTGGTCAATCTCTTCCGCTGTCAAGCGTCGCCGACGGGACATCGGCACAGCCTCGACAAGAAGGTAGAACATGGAGATCAGTAGCGTCAGCGCGCCGCCCATGGCACCGATTACTGCCAATGTCACGCGTGTGGGCTCAGAGAGAGCGATCGCAAGGCGAGTCGCCACCCCTGGTGCTGCAGCATCTTTGAACACGAAGTCGCGAACGCCGAGAATCCTGCCCGATACCACGGGGTCGCTCACTTCGCCTTCAAGAACGGCAACGCAGGTTGCACTGTCACCGGGATTCAACAGGCCGTGATTCCACACCACTGCTTGCTGATCCGCCGTGCATGTGGCGTTAAGGTCCGCGGGACTTCGGTATTCTGTCGCGGTCGCTACGACTCGGTTTTCGAATGTGATCCTCAGCGGTACTTCGACATCTTGCGAGGTGACGGGCGTCGCTCCGGAGTTCGTGAGCTTGATGATTGCGATCGTCGGATCGGACACAGTCGTGTCGTTTGCTGTGAAAGCAAGAGGAGCTTGCGCAGCGCGCCCGAGTTGGCCGATTGAGATTCTCTCCTCAAACGAAATCGTTAGCTCGGCTCGATGCCTATCTAGCCACCACAGAACCAGTGGCACCGCCACGCCGAGCACGGCCAAGGCAAGCATGACGTAGCCAAGCCTTCCGGAGGCTTCGCCGCGATCGGGCTGCCTGGGGCTGACTTCCTGCACAGCGCCAGATTACCGCCCTTGAGGCCGCGGCGAAAGCTGGACGGCTCGCCCGGCTCGTGGACCCTGCTGCCTCCCAGCCTCGCCGTCGCGGCCGGGATGCGGCCTGCCGGCGTGCTGGGGCGTCTCAGTAGTGTCTGAGGAGTGGCGTGCGGTAACCCCGCGTCTCTCAAGTCCCGACGCTCAATTCGACGGGTTGGATAGCACCGGATCTCCCGGAAAGGCGGACCAGTGTTCGGCGGCGTGCCAAGTCGGTGGGTGGCTTGAGGCCGGAGTGATCCCGGCCGGTTGGAACTCGGTTCATCTTGGCAGGGCCCGCGTTATCCCGCAAGCCTGCTGGATAGCGCGACGGATAACGTTGAGCTGGCAGCTGGCTGGTGGGCTACGGCTGACGAACCGGCCGTCGGCTGCTCCTCGGGTCCCTCGTGGATGGACCCCGTGGGTCCTCGGGATCCCGGCCGTCTCGTGCCTCGGCACCGCGGCGGCCGTCCCCGCGGCCATTGGATCGCTACGCCTCCCACGAGGCCCGAAGTGCGAATTGCCAGGCTTGCCGCGTTCGCCTCGGGGAGCGAGTCTGAGCTTCGTGGCCAATCGGCCAGGAACGCCAAGACTCGCACCGTTCACCGGTCTGCTCATCCACGACCCCTGCACCCGTCCGGCCTGGCACCATCAGGGATGCCCTTATCCCAGCACCTCTGCTGCGGCAGCCGTCGACGACGTGCCCCGCCTCGCCCTCACCCCCGCGGTCGGGGCCGC
>JBIJCC010000087.1:0-43287 GCA_044344875.1 Nannocystaceae bacterium | reverse complement strand
CCACTCACAAACCCCAAATTATCAAAATGCCTCCTAGTACTCACCGGCATATGCCTCCGATGAAACCCATAACTATCCGCCACCCCAATCGCCCCACCACCAGTGCTGAAATCAATCTCCGAATGCGCCAACACATCCCCCCAAGACACCGTCACCGCCCCCACCGGCCCCCCACGCACCACCCCATCTTCCGCAACCCCCGGCAGATCCGTACACGAATACGGCTCCCCATCCACCAACAAATACACCCGCTCCGGCGACAGATACACCTCCAGATGCACCGCCGTGTCACTCCCTGCCATGTCCCCCGGCGGCCGCACCTGCGGCGCGAACTCCGGCGCAAACGTCGGCAGCCGCGGGCACTCGTACCCCAGATCCCACGTCACCTGATCGCAGACCTGCAGCTCCACGAAGCTCGGCGCATACCCGGTCGGCCCAATGATCAACGTCGTCCCCGCCGCGAGGTTGTCCTGCAGCGGCGCGGGCTGATCGCTCACGAACACCTGCGGGAATCGCCGCGCCGTCGTCACCACATCGAACTCGGTACTGACATACAGATACCCGCCCTCCTCGACCCGCGCCTCCGCCCCCGCCGGCGGCCGCGCCGTGAACCGCACCATCCCGTTCACCCCCGCGGCGATGTCGTTGTACACCAACCACATCTCGCCGAGCATCGACCCGAACTCCACCCGCGACTTCGAGTACGACGACAGCGAGAACCGCGGCGACTCGAAGTGCTGCGCATACACGTTCCCCGTCGCCTCGCCGAACTCCGCCCGCAGATCCTCCGCCTCCGGAAACGTCGCGTAGAAATCCAGCTCCGGCACCTCGGGCTCGACCCGCACGAAGCTCCGCGCGATCGCCCGCGGCGCCCCCACCCCATCGTGCTGCCCGTCGACGAACACCTCGCCCGTCGGCGACGCCGCCCGCATCTGCTCGATCGTCACCCACGGCTCGTGCGCGATCCCAGCCTCCTCGAACGCCGGCTCCGCCACCGGTGACAGCAGCCCCTGGTACGGACACCCGCCGTCCAACGCCTCCGCCACCAGCGTGACCGGCCCCGTGATCCCCGACCACCGCAGCGCCGCCAGCGGTTGATCCCCCTGCCGCCGCGCCTTCCGGTGCCGCGCCTCCCCGGCCACCAGCTCGTCGTGCGCGCGACCGCAGTACGGCTGCACGTGCACGCGCAACAGCGGCGTCGTCCCCGGCGCGGCCTCGCGCAACACCTCGAACACCGTCGCGCCCGGGCCGCGCGCGACCGCCTCGGGCCCGTCGATCCACCGCAGCAGCGTGTCGTCGACGAACGTGCCCTCGTACACCGGCCGCGTCGCCGCGCTCGCCTCCCGCGGGATCCAGAACGCGATCCCGTCGTCGCGCCAGTGCTCCGCGATCAACGCGTCCCGCGTCGCAACATCCGTGACGTACCGCTTCGTCCGCGTCGCCGTGAACACCGGCCGCCCGCACTCGGCCGCGCCCTCGTGCACCGGATCCGGATCGCCCAGCGCATACACCGGCACGCGATCCTCCGCGCCCGTGAGGTACACGAAGCCGAGCTCCGCGTCGGCCGGCGCGCGCGTGTAGCCCACGATGGGCCGCGCGAGGATCGACGTCCCGCCCGCGGCGTTGTCGTTCCACCCCGGATCCGGGCTGACGACGTCCTCGAGCATGTACAGCGCCGCGCGATCCCCCGCGCAGCGGTAGATCGCGTCGGTCACGACGATGCTCCCGTCCTCGCCGATCACGAGATCCCCGTCCGCCGGCAGCGGATACACCCGGTAGTCCAGCGCCTCGTCGACCGGATCGAACGTGAGGTTCGCGGCATCGCCGACGATCCGCACGCGGACGTTGGTCAGCTCCGGCAGCGGCGGCAGATCGGTGTCGACATCGCCGGTGCCCGACCCGTCGCCCGCGCCGCTCCCCTCGCTCCCGTCGCTCGCGCCCGCAGTCCCGCCCGCCGACGCCCCGTCCTGGCCGAGATCGCCGATGAACGTGCACCCGCCGACACCCACCACGGCGACGAGCCCCACGCGCTGCATGGTCCGGCGCACGGACGCAGGCTCCGAGATTTCCCCGGGCAGGTCGAGCCGCACCGCGATCCCGAGGCGTGCCCACGAAAAGACCCCGCCACGGTCAGCTCCGTGGCGGGGTCGGGGTTCGAGTCAGGGGTCAGGGAAAGCTACAGACAGGTCCACACCGGGTCGATCTCAGCCACCGTCCGGCTCGTCGCCGCCGTCGTCCGGCTCGTCGCCGCCCTCGGCACCGTCGTCGGGCTCGTCGGCACCGTCGTCCTCGTCCTCGTCCTCGGCGTCCGGGGTGCCGTCGTTGTCGTCGTCCGAGTCCTCGTCGTCGTCGACGCCGTCGTCATCGACGTCGTCCGCGTCGCCCTCGTCCTCGTCGTCCGGGATGCCGTCGTTGTCGTCGTCGTCGTCCTCGGCGTCGCCCGCGTCGTCGTTGTCGTCGTCCGAGTCCTCGTCGTCGTCGATGCCGTCGTCATCGACGTCGTCCGCGTCCTCGGAGTCCGCGTCGTCGTCGACGCCGTCGTTGTCGTCGTCCGAGTCCTCGTCGTCGTCGACGCCGTCGTTGTCGTCATCGGCGTCTTCCGCGTCCTCGATGCCGTCGCCGTCGCGGTCGGTGACCACCGGCTCGTCGCCGGAGTTGTCGCAACCGAAGGTGACGAGGCTGAGGGAAGTGATCAAAGACAGGGTCAGGGAGCGGGTGAACATCGTGGCGTGTCCTCAGCCCCGAGATGCACAGCCGCGGGGCCCATTACAGCCCGATCGAACTTTGTTCGGCGGGCCCCGGTGTGCGACCAGGTGCGGCCACGTCAGCCCTCGGACTCCGCGGGCGCCGGTGGCGCGATGGCGCGCTCGTACAGGGGGCACCGCGCCATGGACAGGGCGATCAGCGCGATGCCGATCGCGCCGAGCACGAGAACCCGGCCCCAGGTCCGCACCAGCGGCACGAACTCGGTCGAACCCCGCCATCCGCCGCGCTCGGCGTCGGCGTCGAGCCGCGCGGCGAAGCGACGGGCCGCCTCGTCGAGGTCGAGGGGACGGATCTCCAGCGCGGCGCGGGCCTGGCGGATCAACTGCTCACGATCCTGTTCGACGTTCACGGACCCTTCCCCCCTCGGAGCGCCCGCATCTTGGCGAGCGCCCCATCGAAGCGCTCGCGGCCGAGCCGCATGCGCGAATAGACGGTGTTGACCGGCAGCTCCAACAGCTCCGCGACCTCGGGCGCCGTCAAGCCCTCGAACTCGGTCAACACGAACACCTCGCGCAGCTTGGTCGACAGCGCGTCGAGACAGCGCAGCGCCAGGGACAGCGCCTCGCTCTGGGCCGCGGCGCGCTCGGGATCCTCGGTGCTCACGCCGACCGAGAGCACGTCGAGCGACTCGTCGCGGCGCACGCGTCGGCGGTTGCGGGCGAGACCCCGCGCGATGCCGTAGAGCCATGCGCGCGCGGGCCGCGTCGGATCGAACTCGCCGCGCCGCCGATGGGCCACGACGAACACCTCCTGGGCGATGTCGTCGGCGTCGATCGGCGTGACCCCGAGGCCGACCAGCGCGCGCAACACGAACGGGTAGTGCTCGCGGAACGCGGCGGCCACGTCGAGCGCGGCGGGTGGCGCGAGGATCAGCGCCGGTCGTTCGAGCACGGTCACCTGGCACGATTCTGCCACGCCTTGGGTTGTCGGCCGGGCCCCGACTCCGTCACCCCGCAGCCGCACAATCGCGACGCCCGGGGCCCTTGACCCCGAACCCTTGACCCCCCCGTCGACCCCGGCCGAAGATGGGCCGACGTGGCCAAGTCGATCGTGGTGACCATGGGTGGGGTGGAGTCGAGCTTCGGGCTCGAGAAGCTCGATCGCGCCAAGCTCTACGGCCGCCGCGAGCGGCGTCCCCTCGATCCCGAGGGTCGGCGTTGCGAGCGCGCCGAGCTCACGCGGGACGGCGCGCTGCTCGTGCGCGCAGGCATGACGGCGCAGGGCTACTTCGACGACGCCGGGGCGTGGATCCCCAACCGCGATCTGGTCGGCCTCGATCGCGAGGGCAAACCGCTGCCGCAGGTGCCCTCGACGCTGGGCGTGGCGCAGGCGCTCGAGGGCCCGATCGCCCCCGAGGAGGTCCTCGACCTCGCGGTGCGCACGGTCTACATCCTCGAGCCCGACCAGCTCGATCCGGCGCTCGCCGAGCAGCTGAAGGGCGGCGCCGCGTTCCGCTTCGCGTTCAACTACCGCGCCGACTACCAGGCCGAGACCGGGATCCTCGTCGCGAACGACAGCGGGTTCTTCGCGCTGGTGGGCCGGGTGACGACGCCGACGTGGGCCTCGCTCGAGCTGCCCGCCCCCGCGAGCTTCGACGCGACCGAGGACGACGACGAGCTCGACTTCGAGATGTTCTGATCGCGGGGCCCACCATGCGCAAGATCCACCTGATGAACGAGACCAGTCGCGATGCCACCATCGCGATGGAGTCGATCCCCGAGGCGCCGAGCCCCAAGCTGGGCGTGCCGGGCAAGACCGTCGTGTTCCACCGCTACCTCGCGTCGACCGAGGCCGGCCTGCACGCGCCGCTGCTCGCGGCCCACGGCGAGCACCTCGCCCAGGCCCTCGTCGACGGCGATCCCGAGATCGACCTCGAGCAGGTCGGCCGGCTCATCGGCGACACCACGCCGGTGTACCTGTCGGCGGACGGCGGGGTGCTGCACGTCTCGCCGACGCTCGTCGACGTGCTCATCGGCGCCGACGGTACCGAGCGCGATCGCAAGCCGGCCGCCGACACGCCCGGCAACGTCAACGAGGTCGATGCGGTGCGCGTGGTCGGCAAGAAGATCGCGAAGTCCGAGGCGATCACCAAGTTCGCCTTCCGCCGCACGGTCGCGATCCGCCACGTCGACGGCCTCACCTACGACTTCCTGCACGCGATGGCGAAGCAGCTCGCGGACGAGGGCGTGCTCGCGATGCTCGGCGCGGGCGCCAAGGGCCGCGATCCGCTGGTGTTCCAGGAGAACGGCACGCCGTACCGCGGCTTCCTCGAGGGCCGCGTGGACGGGCCGCGCTACCAGCTGCTGCTGCACCTCTCCAACCTCGAGCTGAAGGTGCCGACATGAGCCTGTTCACCACCGAAGGCGCGCGGCCCCTGGGCCAGGGCCTGCAATCGCCCGCGGGCAGCGTCGTCGATGCCGAGCTGCTCACGATGCTGCGCGGCTACAAGCGCGGCGTCGCGAGCCGCTACCGCGCGCTCGTCAAGGACGAGCTGCTGACGTCGCTGCCGCCCGGGCCGCTGCAGGTGTCGCCCAAGGTCGACGGCGAGCTGTGGTTCCTCGTGTACGACGGCGACGACGTGTTCCTCGCCGCGCCGTCGGGCCGCGTGGTGTCGGGCGACGTGCCGGTGTTGACGGAGGCCCGCGCCGCGGCATCGCGCGCGCACAGCCGCACGATCGTCGCCGGTGAGCTGTACGCCGCGCGCAGCAGCGGGCGCCCGCGCGTCGGCGATCTGGCCAACGCGATGGGCGGCGAGGACAAGGCCGCGGTCGAGCGCATGGCGTTCGCCGCCTTCGACACCCTGCAGGGCGGCGCGAAGGACGGCCCCGAGCGCACGCCGATCTACGCCGAGCGCATCGCGTCGCTCGGCCGCCTGTTCGAGGGCGGCAAGCGGGTGCGCGCGGTGAAGACCGAGGTCGTCACGGGCGGCGAGGCCGTCGCGGCGCTGTTCGCCGAGTGGGTCGAGGGCGGCAAGGGCGAGGGCCTGGTCATCCGCGGCAGCGACGAGCTCGTCTACAAGGCCAAGCCGACGATCTCGATCGACGCCGCCGTCATCGGCTACACCGAGTCCTCCGAGGGCGCGGATCGGGTCGGCTCGCTGCTGCTCGGGCTCGTGCGCGAGGACGGGCAGATGCAGCTGATCGGCTCGTGCGGCAACATGCCGACCGAGCAGCGCCTGGCGTTCATGCCCGTGCTCTCGGCGATGCACGCCGAGTCGAACTACCGCCACGCCAACAACCGCGGCGCGCTGTATCGCTTCGTGCGCCCGGAGATCGTCGTCGAGTTCAAGGTCACCGACATCCAGAGCGAGGACTCGGGCGGCGATCCGATCGAGCGCATGATCCTCGAGTGGCAGGACGGCGCGTGGCGGCGCGTCCGCGAGCTCCCGGGCGTGAGCATCCTGCACCCGGTGTTCCTGCGCGTGCGCGACGACAAGCGCGTCGATGCGACCGACGTCCGCGTGGCCCAGGTGACCGAGCGGTGCGTGGTGCCCGGCATCGACCGCCACGCCGATGCGGTGGTCCTGCCGAAGAGCGAGATCATCCGCCGCGAGGTCTACACCAAGGCCGCCAAGGGCGACGTCGCCGTCCGCAAGCTCGTGGTCTGGGAGACGCACAAGCACGAGGCCGGCCGCGAGCTCGGCTACCCGGCGTACGTCGTGCAGTTCACGGACTTCAGCGCGGGCCGCAAGGATCCCCTGCAGCGCGAGGTGAGGCTGGCGGCGAGCCGCACGGCCGCGATGACGATCGCGGACGAGATGATCGCGGAGGGGATCAAGAAGGGCTGGGAACGCAAGGTGGGGTTCGGGGTCTGAGCGACGACGTCGATCCGATGGGCGCGACCGAACCCCGGGGAACGTCGTCAGCGGTTCAGTGCGGCGCGAACATCCGCGTCCACCGTTGCGAACGCCTCACGCTCGGCCGTCGGCACCATCGGGTCGTTCACCGCGAGCCGCACCGTCTCGAGCGTCGATGCGGCGGCCCGCGGATCGCCGAGATCCAGCCACGCCCGTGCGAGCTCGAGGTGTGCGACGATCGTGCGCGCCGGTGCGACGTCCGCCTCGGTCAGCGCGAGGTCCAGCAACGCGCGCGCGCGCACGGCCTCGCCGCGACGGCGCAGGAACGCGGCCGCCCGCGTGCGCATCGACAGCGTCTCCGCCGGCTCGATGGGCTCGATCGCCCCGAGGATCGCGACCGCGCGATCGAACATCGGCGCGGCCTCGTCGGCCCGCCCGACACGCTCCAAGAGCTCGCCGATGTTGGTCAACGTCGGCGCGAGCTGGAAATCGGCGGGACCGAGCAGCCGCTCCTTGATCGCCAGGGACTCGCGCATGTGGTGTTCCGCCTCCCCGTCGCGACCGAGCCGTTGGAGCACGAGCGCGAGGTTGTTGTGCTCGATCGCGAGTTCGACCGACCCGTCCGGAAACGAGGCGATCTGGATCGCCAGCGCACGTCGAGTCGCGTCCTCGGCCCCCGCGATGTCGCCGGCCTGGAGGAGCGCGGAGCCCAGCACGCCCCAGTTGTCGGCGAGCAGCGAGTGGTCACCGCCGAGCGTCACCGTGAGCCGATCGATGGCGTCGCGCAGTGTCGCTGTCGCCTCGTCGAACCGCCCGAGTCTCCTGAGGACTTCGCCCTTGCTCTTCAGCACCGATGCCGTGAAGGGATGCCCCCGTCCGAGCGCCTCCTCGAAGATCCCGGTCGCCTCCTCGAGCCCCGCGAGCGCGCCGAGATCGTCGCCCGTCATGGCTTGGACGACCGCCAGGTTCTGCATCGCCGAGGCGACCCCGTAGTGACGAGGTCCAATCGTCTCGCCCAAGATCCGCATCGCCCGGTTCAATGCGTCCCGAGCGTCACCGGGCTTGCCACGGCGCAGGGCGAGAGCGGCGCGGACGCGCTCCAGCATGGCCTCGGCCTCGCCGCCGGGATCGGCGATGCCCACGGCTTCCTCGGCGAGTCGCAGCCAGTGCGTCCCTTCGCCTTGGTCCGCATCGATGTACCCACGCAGGTACGCGAGTCGGATCGCCGCCTTGGCCACGATCAGGTGGTGACCCGCGCGATAGGCCTGCCACAGGGCCGCTTCCTGACTCTCGCGGGCTGCGACCCCGCGACCGAGCTGCTCCTGCGCCATCGCGCGCTGGTACATCGAGTCTGCGACGAGCACGGCGTCCTCGATCTGCTCGGCCTCGTCGATCACCGCTTGCGCGTCGCGGAGCGCGTCATCGAAGCGGCCGAGCTCCTCGGCGACGATGGTGCGGGCGAGGACGCCGCGGAGCCGCGCGGCGTCCGCTTCGTGCCCGGGCGGCGGCGCGGGGGCGAGCACGGTCGCGCGCGACAGACAGCGCGCCGGGTCCTCGAGATCGGCGACCGCCGTCACGACCTGCGGCAGCTCTTGCTGCGCGACGGTCGTGAGCACGCTGGTCAACGCGTCGAAGCGACGACGGCCCTGCTCGAGGCACTGCCACCGCACGGCCGTCGCCCCGGTGGTGTCGCCCTGCGTCGTCGTGCAGGTCTGCCGATAGGTCGACGACCACTGCCGGACGTACGCGTCCAGCGCGGCGTCGATCTTCTCGTCGGTGGCCGCACCCGCGTCGCGCGAGACCGCCGCGATCGCACCGAGCACCGCCGCACGACGGTCCTGCCACAGCTGGTCGAGCATCGCCGGCGCGGCCTCGCAGTCGCGACCGGTCGAACGCGCCGCCAGCACGAGACCGATCGCGAGCCCACCGGCGCCTGCGAGCGGAGCGCGCAAGCGCCACAATCGCGGCCGCACGAGGGCCTCGAGTCGATCGACGAGGCCGCCGATCGACTCGAACCGGTCGACTCGCTGGGCCGAGAGCCCGCGCAGGAGCAGCTGCCGCAGCGCCCTCGGCCCGCTCGGCATGTCCGGCCGCGCCGCGGCGGGTGCTCCGAGCTCGCCCGCGGCGATCGCCACCGGCGAGAACGGCCGGACGCCGAACAGCGCCTCGTACAGCGAGACGCAGAACGCGAATTGATCCGCCCGTGCGTCGATCGCTTCGCCGCGCACCTGCTCGGGGGCGGCATACCCGGCCGTGCCTCCGATGGGTGCGGTCGAACCACGCGTGGCATCGGTCACCGTCGTGGTGGACCCGTCGAATTCGAAGTCCGCCGCGAGCGTGGCCAGGCCGAAGTCGGCGACGCGGGCGCGCCGACCGTCCGGCCCCATCAGCACGTTGTCCGGCTTGAAGTCGCCGTGCACGAGCCCGTTGTCATGGACCGCTTCGAGTCCGCGTCCGGCCTCGGCGAAACGCCCGACGATCTCGCCCCACGTCCGCGGGCCGCGAAGCCACGCCCGGAGCGTGCCGCCGCCGACGTACTCCATGACGATGTGGACGCGCTCCTCGACGACCTCCACGTCGTGGACCACGACGACATTCGGATGGGAGATCTTGGCGAGCGCACGGCCCTCACGGAGCGTGCGCTCGGCCGCGCGCGCGCTCCGTGCGTGGAGCACCTTGACCGCGACCTTGCGATCGAGTTCGGGATCGTACGCCGCGTACACGACGCCCATGCCGCCGCGACCGATCCGCTCGAGCACGACGAGTCGCCCGAGGCGGGTCGGCTCCGTCGGCGCGGCGAAGAGCTCGCCCCGCAGCCTCGCGAAGGTGGCGGCCGCGGCGGGGTCGCGCGTGGGCGTGCCGTCCGCTCCGAACAGATCGGCCCACGCCGCTTCATCGTCCTGCATCGTGGCCGGGAGACGATAACGCGATCGCGGCACCTCGGGCGAACCGTCCGGCATCGGCGCTCACGACTCCGCGGCGAGGTCGTCCACGGGGCCGCGCAGCTCGTCGTCCTCCGGCACGATCGCTTGCAGCTCCTTGCCGAGCTTGCGCAGGCGCGTGGCGTGGGCCTGCGCGTGCTCACTCGTGACGAGGCTCGCCGCGCCCCGGACCCACGCGCTCGGCAGCGCCCGGGCCTTCGCCTTGGCGACGAACTGGCCGAGCCACGCATCGTACCGCGCGCCGCACTTCGACGACTCTGCGGTGAACGTGGAGATCACCTCGCTCGCGAGCTCCTCGTCCGTGACATCGAGGTTGCGCTCGGCCGCGCTGCATAGGATCTCGGTCGGGACATCCTCGCGATTGAGTGTCCGGAGCGCCGCGACGCGCACCTCGGCGTCGGGGTTGCGATGCGCGATGCCGACGAGCGCATCACGGCACTCGTTGCAATCGCCGGGGAGCTCGGAGAGCGCTTGGACGATGCGATCGCCATCCTGCGCGGCGCCGTACATCTCCCCGATCGCGCCGAGGTACGGGACCAGCCGCCGGTGCGCGCCGTAGACCGGGATGTCCGCGACCGCCCAGGCGAAGTGGCGGCGCACCGCCGGCTCGGTCTCCCGGAGCGCCGCCGCGAGGAGCGGCTCGTAGCGCTTCGGGTCGTCGACGCTCTCCGCGTCGTAGCTGGAGACGTACCCGACGGGGTGCTGATCGAGCACGAGCAGCCGCACGGATGGCTCGGCCGCGCCGAGCAGGTTGAACATCGTGTCCGCGTGAGCCTTCGCCTTGGCCTTCACGAAGTTGCTGTGCTCGGCGCGATACGCCTCGTTCGCCGGGCAATCCGCGAGCTTGCCGTCGACGATCGTGCAGTCCTTCGCCGACATCGCGGCCGCCACGTCGGCCGCCACGTTGCCCGCCGCCGTCGGACCCAGCGGAGCCGGCAGCTCGGCGAGCACCGGTGCGGGTGCGACGGACGGTGCGGCGGTGCCCACGGCTGGCGACGCGACCCCGCGCGTCGCCGCGTCGTCGATCGGCGTCCCCGACTTGGGAGGGCTCGCCGCGGCGGGCGTCGCATCGGTGGGTGCGCTCGCGTCGCACGCCGCGGCGACGAGAAGAAGTGCTGCAAAGAGGGTCGTTGGTCGGTGCATGACGCGGCAGGCGACGGACCCGACGCGACTGATCCGCGATGAGACTTGAGCTATCGCACGAGGGTGTCTAGAGTCACCCGGTTGTCCGCGACGTCGCCGGCCGGGGATTTCGAGCTGCTCGACCGCTGGCAGGCCGGCGACGTCCAGGCCGGCGACGAGCTGTTCCGCCGCCACTTCGACGCGCTGTACCGCTTCTTCTCGAACAAGTCCGCCGACCACGCCGACGACCTGATCCAGAAGACCATGCTCGGTTGCATCGAGCACCGCGATCGATTCCGCCGGCAGTCGACCTTCCGCACCTATCTGTTCGTGATCGCCCGCCACGAGCTGTTGGATCACCTCCGCGTCCAGCTGCGCAGACCCGAGCTCGTCGATCTGTCGAACATGTCGCTACGGGCGCTTGGCACCACGCCGAGCGCGGCGGTCGCCCGCGATCAGCGCGAGCACACCCTCGATGTGGCGCTCACCGAGCTCCCCCTGGATCAGCAGATCGCACTCGAGATGGCCTACCGCCAGCAACTCAGCGGACCGGAGATCGCCGAGGTCCTCGGCATCGAGCCCAACACCGTGCGCAGCCGACTCGCGCGTGCCCGCAAGGCGTTGAAGGACGCGCTCGTGCGCCTCGGCGTCGAGTTCAGCCCAGAACTGTGATGCCGGCGCGCTCGCTGTTGCCCGATTCGGATCGCAGGTCGGCAGGCACGTTCACTCCGCCGCGAGCTCTCCCGCCTTCGCGTCGACCCACCGCTGCGCCTCGTCGCGCCGCGCAGCCTCGTGGGGCCCCGCCTCGGTAAAGGCCGTGGCCGCCGCCCGCCCGAGCGCGATGGCCCGTCGTCGATCCTCAGCGGTCGCCCCGCGATCGGCCCACAGCGCGCGCGCCAGGGCGAAGGAGGTCTCCCCCAGCTCGTCGCGCTCGGCGAGCAACGGGCTGCACAGCGGCAGCGCGCGCTCGAGCAACGCGCGTGCGACCGAGACGTTGCCCTGGGCGAGCTCGAGCTCCGCGAGACCGGTCAACGGTGGACCGAGGAGCGCCGCGTCGACGCCGGCCGACGCCTCCCACAGCTCGATCGCCGCCGTGTACCGCCGACGCGCGTCGTCGATCCTTCCCATCTCGCTCTCGACCTCACCGAGACCGAACTGCACCCACGCCTCATCGGCGCGGGCGGGCCGGCCGCGACTGTGCTCGAGCTGCAGCGCCCGCGAGAGATCGGCGTGGGCGGCCTCGAGCTGTCCGAGCGCGAGGCGCGAGATGCCCATCACGGTCCACGCGTGGCCGCGCTCCAGCTCCGCGCCCAACTGCTCGAACAGCGCCACCGCCTCCTCCAGCGTCCGGATGGCCCGAGCGTGCTCTCCGTGCTCCTGCTCGAGGAGGCCGCGCTGGTGGAGCGCCATGGGCAAGGTCAGCGTACGCCCGCCGCGGAAGATGGCGATGGCCGCGTCGAGCGAGGCGTGGGCCGAGTCCCAGTCTCCGCGCGCCCTCGCCGTGTCGGCGAGCGAGACATGGACCCGCGCGACGAAGGGGTGCTCGGGACCGAGCCCATCCCGGCCGATCGCGAGGGCCTCGCGGATCTCGACCTCGGCCCGGTCGTACTCGCCCAGCTGACGTGACACGGCGCCGAGCATGTGCCAGTCACTGGCGATGACGAGGGGATCGTCCTCGCCCTCGCGGGTCAGGATCGCCAACGCCTCCCCATACCGCGCGCGTGCCTGCCGGTACTCACCGTCGGCGCGCAGGAGCGCCGCCTCGGTGCCCAATGCGGCGGAGGTCAACCTCGGGTCGTCCGCCTGCCGGGCGGCGACCTGGCCCTCGCGGAGCCATCGGTACGCTTGCTCGCGGTCGACGGACGCCGAGTTGTGCACGAAGGCGAGGCGCAGCGCCGTCGAGGCCGCCTCCTTGGGGAGTGCTTGGGCGACCGCGAGCCAGTGGGCCTGCGTGAGCATGTCGATCGCCTCCGCGGTCTCGCGGCGGTCGCTCGCGATGAGCCCGCGGGACAACAGCGCTCGCACCCGCAGCGGACTCGGCTCGAGGGCGTCGAGCGCGGCGTGGTGACGCTCGTGCAGCGCGCGGGCGTCGTCGAGTCGCCCGGCGCGGCGCAGGACCAGCGCCTCCTCGACCACGGCGCGCAGGCGCTGGTACTCGGGGTCGCCCGCGAGCCGCACATCGAGCGGCTCGCGGACGACGAGGCACGCGTCGGGATCCTCGAGCTCGCTCACCAACGAGCTGGCGGTTTCGACGACGGAGCCCTCGCCCGCCTCGAGGACACGGACGGTCGTCGCAAGGACCCGCGCGGCGGAGTCGAGGCAGGCGAGTGCGGCGGCGCTCGAGGCCTCGTCGCGCGCGCCGGTTCTCGCTTCGTCGCAGGTCGACTGCCGCGCCACGACCCAGCGCTGCGCGTACGCGTCGAGCTCGCGGACCGTGCGCCCGGCGGCGTCCTGCGCGTAGGCCTCGCCGGTCGCGACGAAGGCCGCGTGCACGCGCTCGCCCGCCGCGTTCGACCACGCCGGGGCGATCTCGGCGGCGACGCCCTCGCAGCTGGGGACGCGCTCGTCCGCGATGGCGAAGCCGGCCCCCACCACCACCGCTGCGACCAACCCGCTGGCCACCGCGAGCGATCGCCGACTCCGATCTCGGCCGCGCAACACCGTCGCCAAGGCGCTGATCGACGGGAAGCGCCGCAGCGGATCGACCGACAACCCGCGGGCGATCGCCAGCGCCACCGACCGCGGGACGTCGCGCCGGCGAGGGATCCGGAGCGCGCCTCGCAGCACCGCGGCCGCCAACTCCTCGTACGAGCGGCCACCGAACGGCCGCTCGCCATACAGCGCCTCGTACAACGCCACGCACACGGCGAACTGATCGGTCGCGGCCGAGATCTCCTCCCCCGCGTACTGCTCGGGTGCCATGTACGCCGGCGTGCCGATCGTCATCCCGGTCCGAGTCGAGCGGAACGACGAGTCGCCGCTCGAGGGGGGATCGGTCGACTGACCCGGCGGCGACCGCAGCTCCGCAGCGGCGTACGCCAGTCCGAAGTCGGACACGCGAACGCGGCCGTCGCGACCGACGAGCACGTTCTCGGGCTTGAAGTCGCGATGGACGATGCCCTCGGCGTGCGCCGCCGCGAGCCCGTTCGCGGCCGCGATGAACACCTCGAGGATCTCCGGCACGCGGCGCGGCTGCTCGTGCAACCACGCGCGCAGGGTCGTGCCCTCGACGAGCTCCATCGCGAGGAAGACTCGACCGTGCGTATGCCCGACGTCATAGACCTGCACGACATTGGGATGCGACAGCCGAGCCAGCGCCTGCGCCTCCTTGGTCAGCCGCCGCTCGAGGCCGGGGTCGTCGCAGGTGGGGTGCAACAGCTTGAGTGCGACGTCGCGGCCCAACGCCGGATCCGTCGCGCGAACCACCACGCCCATCGCGCCCGACCCGAGCATGGAGACCACGCGGTAGCGGTCGATCGTCTGCCCCACGCGACGAGCCGACCACTCGCCGCCGACCAACGTCGACGCCGCATCGTCGACCCCCGTGCGCAGCGCCGCCGCCCCGACGATGGCCCGACACGCCGAACAACCATCGAGGTGCTGTTCGAGACCCGCGAGATCGTCCGCGCCGAGCTCGCCCGAGGCGAACGCGAGCAGCTGACTGTCGTTGGGGCACGGTCGAGTCAGTGGACACCCCTTCATTTTCCATGGTACCAAAATCTGTTTGGATTCCTCGGAGGTCATCGCCGTCATGCGGGGCCTGCTCCCGCGGCTCGAACCAGACACCACGCTCGAGCAGGTGCTCGCGCGCATGGACGCCGAGGCGCGCGCGTCCCATCCGACGGTGGAGTTGGACGCGGGGACGTGGGCTCATGTGCTCGCGTGTGCCCTCGAGGCCGAGCCGTCGACGTCGTACACGGACAAGCTGGCCACGCTGCCGGCCGCCGATCTCTGGCTCGCGGCCGCGGCTGCGGCCGGAGAGCCAGCCGCGATCGAAGCGTTCGAGCGCCTGCTCATCCCCGAGGTCGACCGCGTGCTCCGCCGGTTCGCCCTGCCGCGCGACGATTTCGACGAGCTGCGCCAGTGCGTGCGAGTGCGCCTGCTCGTCGCCGGGCCAGGGGCGACGCCGCGGATCGGTCAGTACCGCGGCCGCGGCTCGTTGGCGGGGTGGGTCCGCACGGTGGCGACTCGCACCGCGCTCAACGAGCGCCGGGGTCCCGGTGGCCTCGTCGAGGCACCCGACGAGCTGCAGCTGCGCCTGCTCGCGTCGACCCCCGAGCTGGCGCAGGTCCACCGCGAGCACCAAGAGGTGTTCGCGCGGGCGTTCCGTGCGGCATTCGGCGACCTCTCGAGTCGCGCCCGCAACCTGCTCCGGCTTCGTCACCTCGATGATCTCCCGCTCGAGTCGCTCGCGCGGGCCTATCAGGTCCACGTGTCGACGGCGTCGCGCTGGCTGACCGCCGCCCGCGACGCGCTCGCGACCGCGTTCACCGCTCGGGCCAGCGCAGAGCTCGGCGACGCGCGGGCCGTGGCGGAGCTCGTCCTGTTGGTGCAGAGCCGATTCCACGGCAACCTCCGCAGCTTGTTGTCGTCGTAGCTGGGCCCGACCGCCGAGACGCCGAGACGAAGTTTCGCCCGAGGATGCAAATCGGGCGGCCGCGTCGTGTCGACCGGCCATGGCACCCACGCACCCCTCCTCGCGACGCGCGCTCGGGCAGCTGCGCTGGCTCATCGTCCTGGGCACCCTCGGGTGCGCCAAAGCGGGCCCAGGCGGCAATGGTTCCCCCGGGGCCAGCTCGGTCGCGGACGGCGGTGACCTCACCTCTGCGGGGACGGGCGACGACGACGCCACGGACGGGCTGGATCCCGATTCCGCCTCCTCGATGGGAAGCGCCTCCGAAGGCGACAACCCCGGGGACAGCAGCGACAGTGGCAGCGCGGACGCAGACGACGGTTCCACCGAATCGAGTGAGGGCTCGAGCGACGGTGGCGGCGCACCACCGGCCGATCTGTGGGAGTTGTGTCAGACCGACACCGACTGCTCGTCGGGCGCGTGCATCGTCGTGAGCATCAACGGCGAGATCCACGGCGGCTTCTGCAGCAACCCCCACTGCTCGAACGCGAACGTCGACTGTTCACCGCCGCAGGTCGGCACCGCGACACCGATCTGCATCGACATCATGGATCAGTTCATGGGCACCCACAGCGTGTGCGCCCTCGACTGCAGCGGCGGTTCGATGTGCCCACCGGGCCTGGTCTGCGTGCCCGAGGTTGGCTCGATCTGCGTGACGCCGCCGAGCTAGTACGGTTTCTCGCCGAAGGCCTGCAAATGTGTCCCGCGCCGCGTGTCGACCGCTCATGGCACGCCACACACCCATCCAAACCCCGTGGTCGCCGGTGATGATCGTGGTCTGCGCGACCGCCCTCGGCGGCTGCGGCGATGTCGAGAGCCCCCGCGGCGACGGCGGCGGCATCGTGCCCCTCACGCTCGGGTCTCCAGGGGATGACGAGGGCGGCAGCACGCTCGACGACGCACCGGATGACGATGACGACGCGGTGCTCGACGTCGGCGCCGAGGGTGGCGATCAGGCCGCCGGCGACGAGGCGGCCGGCTGCAAGAAGGTCGACTTCCTGTTCGTGATCGACAACTCGGGCTCGATGGGTGACGAGCAAGATGCGCTCATCGCCAGCTTCCCCGGCTTCATCCAGACCATCCAGACCACGCTGACGGATGCCCAGGACTACCACATCATGGTCACCGACACCGACGCGGCGTGGGGTGGCGACTGCCCGCTGCAGTGCGGGCTCTTCGGCTTCTGCGCCTCGATCCCCGACTATCCGTGTGGCACCGGCGCGCCCTCGGCGTGCGACGGCACCCTGGGCGCGGGCGTGGTCTACCCCATCGGCAGCGACTCGAGCGATCGCCGGTGCAACTTCGCCAACGGCGCCCGCTACATCGACACCACCGAGCCCGACATCTCGGCGGCGTTCCAGTGCGCCGCGAAGGTGGGCAGCGACGGCGACGGCACCGAGACCGCGATGGCCGCGATGGTCGCCGCGCTGTCCGAAGAACACGCCGCGCCTGGCGGGTGCAACGAGGGGTTCATCCGCAAGGACGCGATCTTGGTGGTCACGCTCATCACCGACGAGGAGGACGGCAACTCCAACGGCGTGCCCGAGGGCTGGTACGCGAACATCGTCGCGTCGAAGGCGGGCGATGCTTCGGCGATCGTGATGCTCGGCCTCATCAACGACCGCGACCAACCAGCGCCGGTGTGCCCGGCCGAGGCCGAGGACGCGGTCAACCTGCGCACCGTCGTCGAGATGTTCCCCAACCACATCCGCGGCAGCGTGTGCGAGCCCAACTACAACGTGTTCTTCGAGGACGCGGTGGGACTCATCGACCTGGCGTGCGACGAGTTCGTCCCGGCCGGATGAGCCCGCGGCCCCGAGCGTGGGGGATTTGTGGCAATCGCCTGCAAATCGACCCGACGCCCAGTGTCCACCGGGGATGAGACCTCATGCCCTGTCGACTCCCGCCCGCGTGGCCGGCTTCGTGGTGTGGCTCGCCGGGTGCGGCGATTCGAGTGCGCTCCCGGGTGCGGAAGGGACCGAAGCCGGCGGGGCGTCCGCAGCCACCGCCGAGTCCGGAGCCACGGGCGCCGCCACGGCCGCTGCCACGAGTGCTGGCACCGAACCCTCCCCGGGCAGCACGACCGGCGAGGATGACACCGTCGGCCCGGACAGCACTGCGGGCGCGGACACGACGTCGGGCGATACGCTCGTCGCCCACGACGACGCGCTGCACACCCGGCAGGATCAACCACTCGCGACCGATGCCGCGGGTGGCGTGTTCGTCAACGACACCACACCCATGGGGCCGCTCGTCCTCGTCTCTGCCGACGCGAGCTCGACCCACGGCGGCGCAGTGGCGGTGGCGGACGATGGCGCGACGACGTACACCCCGCCCGCGGGATTCTGGGGCCCCGACAGCTTCGAGTACACGGTTCGAGACGCGACCGGGACCACCGCCTCCGCCACGGCGACCGTGTTCGTTGCGCCGGTCAACATCGCGCTCGCCGAGGTCGCCGACGGCAACGGCGGCTTCGCGATCGACGGCGAGATGGACCAGGACGACGCCGGCATCGGTGTCGGTGGCGCGGGGGACGTCAACGGCGACGGGCTCGACGACGTCATCATCGGCGCGCGCAACTCGGGGTTCAGTGGCATCGGAGCCGGACGCGGCTACGTCGTGTTCGGCAAGGGCGACACGACGTCCGTGATGCTCTCGTCGCTCGGGCTCGGCGGCTTTGCGCTCGACAGCGGCGAAGTCGGACCCGCCGTGGCGACCGGCAACTCGGTGGACGGAGCGGGCGACTTCGATGGTGATGGTCTCGCGGACGTCATCATCGGGGCGCACCAGGCACGGGTCGACTCCGAGTACACCGGGCAGGCATTCGTCGTGTTCGGAACCGCCGACACGGCCGCGGTGTCGCTGGGGTCGTTGGGCTCTGCGGGCGTTTCCGCGGCCGGATCGCCGGGCGACCTCGCCGGTTGGGCCGTACGGGGAGCAGGCGACGTCGATGGCGATGGCCTCGCCGACGTCGTCATCGGCGGACTCCACGGTCCCGTCTACGTGGTCTTCGGCGACCCCAATCCTGGCGACCTCGCCCTTGGTTCCCTCGGCCTCCGGGGGTTCGCGATCCACCCCGAAGCCGCCGCCGATGCGCTGGGCCGCGGTGTGGACGGCGCGGGCGATGTGAATGGCGACGGTCGGGATGACCTGATCGTCGGGGCGCTCGACGCCGACTACAACGGGTCGAACGCGGGGCGCAGCTACGTCGTCTTCGGCAAGGCCGACAGCGCCGACGTCGACCTCGCGACGCTGGGGTCCGCGGGGTTCGTCATCGATGGCGCCCACGCGACCGCGCTCTGTGGGTGGTCGGTCGCGGGCGGCGGCGACATCAACGGCGACGGGCTCGACGATCTCGTGGTCGGCGCCCCGGGGTACGACCCCCAGAACCCCAGCCTCGGCCAGATCTACGCCGTGTTCGGCAAGGCTGACAGCGGCGTCGTGGATCTCGGAGCGCTCGGCGGCGGCGGCTTCGCCATCGTCGGTGCGAGCGGCGACGAGCACTTGGGGATGGCGGTCAGTGGGGCGGGAGACATCAGCGGGGATGGCCTGGCCGACATCGTCGTCGGCGCATCTCGAGCCGATGCGAGCGGCGTCGACTCGGGTTCGGTCTACGTCGTGTTCGGCAAGCCGGACGCGGGCACCATCGAGTTGGACGCGATCGACGCCACGGTCGGCTTCCAACTCGATGGCGAAGCTGCGGGCGACCTCGCGGGCGATGCCGTCGGCGGTGCCGGCGACGTCGACGGTGACGGCATCTCCGACGTCGTCATCGGTGCCCGTCGCGCGAGCCCCAACGGCGTCCAGTCGGGCCGGACCTACGTCGTCTTCGGTGTGCCCACCGGACCGTGAGGCACCTCGCCGTCACATCCCGGGCGACCGTTCTCTGACGTCTTGGGCGCCGCCAAGGCGTCCCCAGAGGAAGCCCACCATGCGTGCCATCGTCCCCGTCCTCGGCCTCGTCGCCAGCTTGACCACCGGCCTCGTCCTCGCGCCGCAGGGTGCCAACGCAGCCGCCGCCCCAGGTGGCGCCGACGAATCTGCCGGAGGTCGAGCCGACCAAGCCGGCCGCGATCAAGCGGATCGCCAAGCTCGAGGCGAAGAACGGCGCCGCCGTGCCGGGCGAGCGCCGCAACGTCGAGGCGACGCTGACCTCGGGCCAGAGTCCGCTCGCCGGCAAGACGGTCCGCTTCAAGATCCGGGGCAAGGCCGGAGGACCGAACGTCGGCATCATCCTCGGGACCGCCGTGACGAACGCCCAGGGCAAGGCGACGCTCGAGTGGGAGGTCCCCGAGCTCGCGCAGGCCGGGTACACGCTGGCGGCGACGTTCGCCGGGGACGACGACACGCGCTCGGCGTCGGACGAGGCGAACTTCGCGATCTTCAAGGCGATGACGACGTTCGACGTCGCCTACAACTACGGTGCCCTCGACGCCCACGGCGGACCGCACTTCGGCACGCTGCTGATCGCGCTGCGCCGCGACTCGGACGACGCGGCGCTCACCAAGACGTTCAAGGTGACGATCAACGAAGGCCTGCCGACCGAGGCGATCAAGGACTACACGACGACGAACGGCTTCGCCACGGTGCTCCTGCCGAGCCAGACGAACACCTGGAAGGTGAAGCTCCAGTTCTTCGGCGATGCGGCGAACCAGGCCACGCAGCACGACAAGACGTACAGTCACTGACGGGCGGGTGGCCGAACATCACCCGCGGCACGCCGAGCAGCGCGCCGACGATCTCCGGCCCGAGGAGTCCGCCGGGCGAGTGCCGGAACTCTCCCAGCGATTCTGACCAACCTATCCGCGGGGGCAGTCTCCGCCCGCGAGGAGATCTTCGGGAATGCAGATCGCCGACGAACACGTACCGTCGCCGTCGCACGCGCATCCTCCAGCCATCGATTCCATACATGTCGTGATGGGAGGCATGCATTCGTCGCACTCCCACGACCGCCAACAACTATACCCTGTCGGACATTCACCCTTCTCAGAGCATTCCGCGCGAAGACACCCTTCGGAGTCCCACCAGGACGCGATCTCGCCGCAGCCGAAAGCCTCTATCGAGCAGTCTACTCGACTGGTACAGGTCGAACGAGGATCCGACCCACAGACATCACCCCCACTCGATGAGGTGTCGTCGCTGGCTGCGGCACTCGTCTCGCTGCCATCGCCCGAAGTGACTCCGGTGGACGACGAAGGACTCGTTCCTGCGCTGATCGAACCCTCGCCGCCCGTGGAAGTGTCTCCGGCGCTAGTTTCTGTCGTGAGGGCATCCGCACCGGAGGTCTCGCCGTTCTCGGCCCGAGAGCATCCAATTGTCAGGAGGAAACATGGAATGCCCCGGGAGAACATGGCGCGCACGCGAAAACGAACAGAACGGCAACGTCGACGCATCTCTTTACTCATCATTCTGACGCGCGGTTGGCCGCCCCTCACCCGCGCACGCCGAGCAGCGCGCCGACGATCTCCGGCCGGCGATCCCGCAGGAACAACCGCCGCCCCACCGACCGCTCCACCGCCTGCAGATCCAGATCGCACAGCAGCGTCTCGTCGGTCCCCGCGCCCGCGCGGGCGAGCACGACGCCGCTCGGGTCGCACACGAACGACTCGCCGGCGAAGTGCAGATCGTCCTCGCGGCCGACGCGATTCACCAGCGCCGTGAAGTAGCCGTTCTGGAACGCGGCGACCCGCATCTCGGCCTCGTAGAGGCCCTCCGGCCACTCGCCGATCGTGCCGGCCTGCGGCACGACGACGAGCTCGGCGCCCTGCAGCGCGAGGCTCCGCATCACCTCGGGGTAGTGGCGGTCGTAGCAGATCGCGACGCCGACGCGGCCAACCGCGGTGGCGAACACCGGCGCACCGCGATCCCCCGGCGCGTAGTAGTCGGTCTCGTGGAAGCCGTCGTAGTGGGTGATGTGCAGCATGCGGGTGACGCCGAGGATCGTGCCGTCGGCGTCGATCGCCACCGTCGTGTCGTAGGTCGCGTCGCCGTCGCGCTCGTAGAGGTTCGGCAACACCACCACGCGTCGGCGCTCGGCGAACCGCACCAGGGCGGTGATCGTCGGACCCGTGATCGGCTCCGCGAGCTCGCGCGGCGGACCCTGCGGACACGCGTGCTGGGGATGGAACCGCTCGAAGCCGAGCTCGGCGAACGCGACGAGCTCGGCGCCGGCATCGGCCGCGCGCTCGGCCGCAACGAGCGCGCGCCGAAGGTTGTCCTCCCGCGAGAACCCGCAGTGCTGCTGGACGAGGGCGATCCGCATGGGGACGACGATAGCGCGACCAGAGGCGCTACGGCCCGGATCCCGCTGCCCGGCGCCGCATCATCGCCCGCTCGAACCGCGCCACCGTCGACGCGATCAGCGGTCGATACAACCGCCGCAGCACCCAGCCCGGCACCCACTGCCCGCGCTCCTCGAGGGCGACGCGCGCCCGCGGATGGACCATGAACTTCAGGCCGAACGGCCGATACGCCGCGTCGCTGCGCCAGAACTCGATCCGATCGAGGTGCTTCACGCTCTTGTAGCCGTAGTGCCGCGGCGCCACGAGGCGCAGCGGCGCCCCGTGTTCGATCGGCAGCGGCGCGCCGTCGAGGCAATCGGCGAGGAGCACGTCGTCGGCGAGCAGATCCTCGAGCGGCAGGCTGGTGCGCGCGCCGTCCTGGGCGCGCAGCACGACGAACGTCGCGTCCTTTGCCGGACCCGCCTGCGGCACGACGATGCGGCGGTAGAACTCCGCGAAGCGAACGCCGCTCCACTCGAGCCCGCGCCGCGTCCACGTCGTCACGCAGTGGAAGTCCGACACCTGCGTCACCCGCTCGAGGCCCGCCATCGCGTCGTCGAGCTCGAGCGGCGTCGCGACGTCGCCCGAGATGCGCAGCCGCGCCGCGTCGGTCGACGCGGGGAACCGCTCGGCGAACGGTGTGAGCCCGAAGCGGGGGAAGTCGGGGCGCTCACGCTGTCCGGGGGGAAGCTCGGTCATGGGCTGGTGGGGAGACGGGTCGGCGACGGGCGATGCTACCCGAGCGCGCCATCGTCGCGTCATGCCGGTGATCGGCACGCCCCGACGATCGCCGTGCTCCCGCACGCGCCGGGCTCCATGCCCCCCTCGAACCACGGCGTGCACACCGTCCCGGGCAGCAGCGCCTCGCACGTATCCGGACCGGCCGCGTCGCAGAACGGCGCGCAGCACCCGGGGCCCTCGCACCCCGGCACCGATCCGTCCATCGCGCAGAACAGGCCGGCATCGCAGACATTGATGAACTCGCACGGCTCGCCGATCGCCCCGGCGTCGCCCGACACGTCCGGCACACAGTCGAACGTGTCGTCTCGCTGCCGGTGATCGATGCGCTGGATGCCGTCGTGCCCGTGGCGTCCGAGGGAGGATCGACCGCCGGACCGCATCCGATCAGCAGCGCGCCGACGAGCGCGCGCCTCATGGCGGCACCGCGCAGAATCCGATGATCGACGTGCCGATGCACGCCGCCGGCTGCTCTCCGTCCTCGTACCACGGCACGCACGTCGTGCCCGGCAGCAGCGCATCGCAGGTGTCCACCGCCGCGTCGCAGAACGGCGCGCAGCAGCCACTCGCGCCTTCACAGCCCGGCACCACGTCTGGGCCCGCGCAGAAGTTCCCCGGTGCGCAGACGTTGATGTACTGGCACGGATCGCCGACCAGGCCCTGGCCTTCGGAGCCGTCCGGGAGACAGACGAAGCTCCCGTTGTACGGATGACAGGCCTGTCCCGGCGCGCAGTCCTGGGCGATCGGATCGCACTGCGGCAGGCACAGGATGAGCACGGTGTCGCCGCCGATCGGGCACGTGTCGCAGGCGGCCTCGCAGGTCGGGTTCGCCTCGCTGCCCTGGCACATCGCCACGCACTCGCCGACGTTGGTCTCGACGTCGACGTTCCAGCACATCGCCCCGAGGACACAGTCGTCGATGCCGCTCGTCGGCGAGTCGACCACGGTGCACGGCTCGCCGACCTCCCGCGGGTCGGCGGCGATCGGGGTGCAGCGCGTGTCATTCCACGTTGTGCCGACTTTGTTGGCCCACGGCATGCACTTCTCGCCCGGCGGGCAGTCCGGGGCCCAGAGGTCGCAGGGACCAGGGGGCTCGACGACGTCGAACCTGCCGACGAACGGAACTCCCGCGTCGTCCTCGTCCGCGCCCGTGTCCACGCCGTTGCCCGTCATCGCGCCCGTCGTCATCGGCATCGGAGCGCCCGACATCCCGCCCTCGGCGCTCGCGCTCGCGTCTGCGCCCGTGCTCCCGTCCGTGGTGCCCGAGGTCGAGCCGCCCGACGGCGAGGCCGTCACCGGCCCGCACCCCGCCACCCCGACGAGTACCCATGTCACCGCCCTATACATCACATTCCAAACATGCCACGCTCGAGATTCCTGGCAAAGCGAATTTTCGCCTCCGCGGATCGAGTCGCCTGCCCGACCCGGCCATCGCCGTGAACGCGCGCGCGTCCTCGAGGAGCGCGATCCCGACCGAGATCAGAACGCGTTCATGAAGCTCGACGCACGGCGTGAGACGTTGCTCGAGTTGATCTCCGCGGTGGCGCAGCCGTTCGTCTCCATCTCCTCGGCGATGCCGAGCCCCGAGTTCTCGTCGCCGCGTTCCAGGCCTGTCGTGTAGCGGCCGCGACCAACCGCGCACGTCCGTACCGCCTCGCCGATCGTCCTTGTCGGCGGCCGACGATCCGGGCGACCGTCACGGTGTGGCAGCTCCAACCGCGACCCGAGGTGCGTTCGCTTCGGCCCTGCTCGTCGGACTCGGCGCCTGCTACTCCGGCGCGCCCGCGGGCGCGGATGATTCCGTTGCCACCGGCACGACGACCACCGACGCAGCCGACGGCGGCGGCGCCACGACGGGCGACGCGCTGCCGCCGGACGCCGGCTTCGAGGTCGGTGTGTCGGGCCTGCGTCGGCTCTCGATCGTCGAGTACCAGCAGACGATCGCCGATCTCCTCGGGATCGACGTCCCCTCGGCGAAGGAGCTGCTACCCCAGGACACGCTGACGCCGTTCGACAACGACTTCACGCTGCAGACGGCCTCCGAGCCGCTGATCAAGGGCATGGAGCTGCTCGCCGGCGATCTCGCGGCGACCGTCGTCGAGACCGAGGCGCTGCGCGCCGCCGTCGTGCCCTGCGCGCCCTCGGGCCCCGACGACGCGGTGTGCTTCCGCGAGTTCCTGCGCAGCTTCGGGCGCCGCGCGCTGCGACGACCCCTGAGCGACGCGGAGCTCGACACCTACGGCGCGTTGCTCGACTACGCGGTCGAGGCCGACGACTTCTGGTTCGGTGTCCAAGCCGGCTTGCGGCTGTTCCTACAGCACCCCGAGTTCGTCTACCGGGTCGAGATCGGCGAGCCCGTCCCCGACGAGCCCGAGCTGCGACGACTCGGCGACTTCGAGCTCTCGGCCCGCCTGTCGTACTTCCTCGTCGGCACGACGCCACCCGACTGGTTGCTCGACACCGCCGAGGCCGGTGGCCTCGCCGATGGAGAGGGGGTCCGCGACGCGGCGCAGATGCTGCTCGGCGACGCACGGGCCCGCGCGCGCATCGATCGCTTCCACGCGCTGTGGCTGAAGTACGAGCAGCTGAGCGGCGAGGGCATCTACGGCCAGATGCGCGACGAGTCCGATGCCCTCGTCGAGCGCGTCGTGTTCGACGAGCGCGGCGCGTGGACCGACGTGCTCGAGTCGACCGAGACGTGGTTGACGCCCGAGCTCGCGGAGCACTACGGCCTACCCGCCCCCGCGGGCGCCGCGGGCTGGGTGCCCTACGGCGATTCGGGGCGCATGGGACTGCTGTCCCACGGCAGCTTCCTGTCGGTCGGCGCCAAGTTCGGGGACACCAGCCCGACGCAGCGCGGCCTGTTGGTCCGCGCGTTCCTGTTCTGCCAGGAGATCCCCAAGCCACCGCCGGATCTGATGGTGGACATCGACGAGCCACCGGCGGGCGCCGACCCCGACGCGTGCAAGTCCGATCGCTACTACATGTCGCGCGAGCCGGCGTGCAAGTCGTGCCACGCGCTGATGGATCCGATCGGCTTCGGGCTCGAGGCCTACGACGCCAGCGGTGCGATCCGTCAGACCGAGCTCGGGCGCCCCGAGTGCACCATCGCCGGGGACGGCGAGTTCGTCGGCCTCGCCTCGGGCGACGCGACCTTCAACGGCCCCGCCGAGCTCGCGCGGATCGCCGTCGACTCGGGCTTGGTCGAGGCCTGCGTGGCCAAGCAGCTGTATCGCTTCGCCGTCGGTCGCACCGAGCTCGACGAGCACGACGAGGCGCTGCTCGAGCGGCTGGTCGGCGAGGCCGGCGGCGCCGGGGCCTTCGACATGCTCGGGTTCGTCGAGCAGTACGTCGCCTCGGATGCGTTCCGCTACCGCCGGGAGGAGGGCCCATGAGCGCGACCAAGCTCCCGCGCCGCCGCTTCCTCCGCGGCCTCGGCCACAGCACGCTGGCGCTGCCGTTCCTCGAGATCTTCGGACCGGCGCACGCCCACGGCGTGGCCACACCCAAGCGCTATGCGTTCATGTTCGCGGGCTTCTCGATCGGCTCGTACGGCAACGATCGGATCGCCCCCGCCACCGAGGGCCCGTGGAACGGCACGGTCACCCGCGCGCTGCAGCCGTTGGTCGACCTCGGCGTGTCGGATGTCGTGTCGCTCGTGTCGGGCCTCGAGATCCCGGTCGGCGCCACGCCGCCGACGGCGGGCCGGCCGACCCCGTTCCACTCGACGAGTCACCAGGTGCTCGCGACCGGCCAGCGCTTCGACGAGTCCATGTACGGTGAGCTGCCGGGGCCGTCGTCGGACTGGGTCGCCGCCGATGCGATCGCAGGCGACACCGCGTTCCCGGTCCTGACCTACCGCGCCCAGCCGTCGTTCTATCGCGTGAACTCCGACGGCGGGACCGACGGGGTGATCTCGGCGCGGATCAACGCGGCCGGGATGCTCGAGCAGGTCCCGCCCGTGACGAGCCCGCGGCTGGCGTTCGAGAGCCTGTTTGCCAGCTTCGTGCCGCCCGATCCCGGGCTCGCGCTCGCGGCGAAGCGCATGCTGCGGATGCGCAAGAGCGTGGTCGATCTGGTCGCTGACGACGCGAGCGCCCTCATCGCGCGGCTCGGGGCGGAGGACAAGCTCCGCATGCAGCGGCACTTCGACGAGCTGCGCGCGCTCGAGGGTCAGCTCGACGCGATCGAGCCACCCGACTCGCCCGCGTGCTCGATGTTCCGCCACCCCGGGGACGACCCGGCGATCGGCGACGGCATCGACCCGTCGGGCGGCGGCGACTACAACGCGTACTACATGAACGCGAACGGCTACTCCAACGAGGAGCTGCGCGCCACGGTGATGACCGATCTCATCCACATGGCGTTCACCTGCGATCTGTCGCGCGTCGCGTCGTTCATGCTGACCTACGCGCAGTGCTTCATGAACATGTACACGTTGCTCGACATGCCCAGCGACCTCCACGAGGTCACCCACGGCAGCATCGGCGACGACGAGGGCCAGATGCAGGACGCGCTGGCCGACTGCGCGGCGTGGCACGTCAAGCACTTCGCCCGCCTGGTCCAGAAGCTGCGCGACACCGAGTCTCTCGACGGAACGTCGCTGCTCGACGACACCGCGCTGGTGCTCGCGTTCGAGGGCGGCTGGGGCTTCGACCTCGAGAGCGGCAACGAGTTCAGCCCGCACTCGACCGAGAACATGGTCATGCTCGTGGGCGGCCACGCCGGCGGCCTGCACACGCTCTCCCCGGGTCGGCACATCCGCGCCCAGGGCGTGCACCCCACCGCCGTGCTCAACACCGCGTTGAAGGCGGTCGGTGTCGACGAGGCCCTCGGCGAGGTCCCGGACGTCGTCGACGCGCTGTTCGAGTGAGCGAAATGCAAGCGCAATGGCACTCCATCCCCCTGGTCTCGGTCCTTGTCGCGTGTGGGCCGCAGGCCGTCGAGCCTGGCGCGAGCGGTGGGGGCAGCGGTGCGGCCGAGGATTCCGGGACCGGGACGTCGACGCCGGAGGATGCAGGCACCGGGGCCGACACCAGCACCACCGGCGCTGTCGGGGTATGCGGTGATGGTGTGCTCGATCCGTTCGAGGCCTGTGATGACGGCAACGCCGTCGACGCCGACGGCTGCAGCCACGCGTGCGAGTCGAGCGGCACCCGGGCGTGGTCGGTCGAAGTGACGCCCGGCCAAGACGCGCTGGCCGTCGCGCTCGAGGTCCACGACGGCTTCGCGGTGCTGGTGGTGCAGCGCTACGAGGGCCTCCTGCCGACGGGCACCACCCTGCAACGGGTCGACGCCCTCGGCCAGACGGTCGGCGAGTTCGTCGACGACACCGGGTTCGCTGACCTCGACATCGCCCGTCAGCCGCTGGCGATCACCGCGGACGGCGACGCGCTGCTCGGCTATCCCAGCACCGACGGTCGCGGCCTCGCGCGCGTCGACCTCGCGCAGGGCGTCGAGTGGACGCAGGCGCTCGACGACGGCGCGACGTCCCACGGTACGTCCTGGTTCAACGACCGCGTGCTGATGCTCCGCCGCGACGGCGATACCGGCAGCCACACCCTGCTCGAGATTCCCGACGCGGGTGGACCGAGTGCGGCCCATGCCGTCCCCACCGAGGTCGGCGATCGTCCGATCCAAGGTCGCCGCATCTTCATGCGCGGCCAGTTCATGCTGCTCACCACCACCGACGAGGGGGACGTCACGCTGTACGCCGGCGTGCCCCCGACCGCACCGACCTCGTGGTCCGTCGACCGGATCGGTGCGCGGGCGCCCGGACGCGTGTCCGCGGCCGGCGATGCGGTCGGCCTGTGGATCTGGACCTCCGCGGAGCGCATCCGCATCGATTCGCTCGGCCACCTCGACACGGCGGAACCGCGGATCGGGACGAGCGAGCTCCTCGCGACCGCAGCCGACGGCGTCATCACGGGCGAGGGCACCTCGCTGTTCTTCATGGGGACCGACGAGCAAGAGCGCTGGCGCGGCACGAGCGACGGCACGCCACGCTTCGCCGCGGATGACGGCGTCGGTGGCGTGTATGTGCTGAGCGACGCCGAAGGCGGAGTGGGCGTCGTCACGCTCGAGCGCTGGGTGCTCTGACGCCACGCTCTCGGGGAAGGGACCCGACGGTCCCTTCCCCGTCGCGGATCACAGCCCGAGCATGCGGAGCAGGGGCCCGATGATCGGCAGCGACTTGAGGACCGCCATGAATCCGGACGAGGGCTCCGACACCCTGGCCATCGCCACCGGCGCGCCGGGGCTGAACGAGGGCTGCCCGAACGACGGGCTCGCCACCACCGGCGCCGCGCCCTCCGGGCCCTTGTAGTCCCAGTCGCCGAGCGCCTCCTGCAGGTCGTTCAGCGTCTCGCGGTAGCCGTCGACGAGCGAGCGCAGCTGGGTGCGCTTGAGCTCGTCGCGGGTCGACGAGAACGCCTGCTCGACCCGCTGCGCGCGCGGCTGCAGCCGGGCGATCGCCTGCTGCACCGCCGCGCGTGCGGCCTCGTTCTGCTGCGGCGACATGAACTCCTCGGCGGCGAGGTCCTTGAGCGGCCGGAGCACGAGATCCGAGGTGCCCTGCTGTGCCTCCTCCTGATCGGCGATCGCCGACCACGCGTGGATCTCCATCGCGTCCGCGGGCCGGTCGAGCGCCATGATCCCCGGGCGATCCTGGCCCGCGCCGTGCGTGAGGATCTTGATCGCCTCGTCGTACGCGCGCTGCGTCAGCTGGCGCATCCGGCCGTCACGCCGCGTCGAGTTCAGCTCCCAGATGCGGATCATCTCGCGCACGCCGCGGGCACGGATGCGGACGTCGGCGTTGTCGAAGAACTCCAGCGCGTTGTCCATGTCGAGCGCCTTCGACATGCCGCCGCCGCGACCCTCGCGATTGGCTGCGTCCTCGAGGATCGCCGCCGTCGAGGCCTCCATCATCGCCTGGTGGTTCGGCGACCACTTCTGGTAGAGCTGGGAGAACTGGATCATGATCGGATCGGTCGGGCTGATGGTTCCCATCTTCTGGCCCCACGCGGCCTGACCGCGCATCCACTGGTCCATCGTCAGGCCCTCACCTGCGACCAGGCCCTCGACCGCAGCGCCGGTCTGGATCTGCGCGCTGATCTTCGCGAACGACTCGAGCGACACGCCCTCCATCTTCTCGCCCGACACGTTGGGCTGGTTCGCCATCATCTGGCGCTGCTGCACCTGGGCCAGGTACGTGTGGAACTTCGCCGCGAGCTGCGGGTCGTTCTGCATGATCTGGTACCAGTCGTTGTAGACCGTCGCCCAGGCGTTCTCGGTGAGCCCCTTCGATCGCAGGAACTGCTGGAAGGGCGCGCGGTAGCCCGGCTCGCCGTGCTCCGTCTTGAGCACGCTCATCCGGTTCATGATCTCCGCGCAGTCGGCGAGGGAGTATCCGTTTCGCTTGGTTTCGAGGGGGTCCATGACCCGGGCCTGAGCAAGCACCGTGCCGCGAATTCTCCTGCATTCTCGCGGAACTTTGTGACGCGATCCGTGCCCAAGTTGGGCACGGGCACCGCCATCGAGAGCAAATCACCGGGGCGCCGGCACGAACTCGATCTCGTCCTCGGGCACGGTCGCGAAGCGCCGCTCGTGCCACGCCAGCTTCGCCGCCTCGATGCGCTCCGTCGTGCTCGCGACGAAGTTCCACCAGATGTGGTGCGGACCGGCGAGCGGCGCGCCGCCGAGCACGGCGATGCGGGCCTCGCCGCGCAAGATCGGGGTGCTCGCGGGATGCAGCACCGCGAGCGTGCCGGTCGGCAGTGACAGGCCATCGCACGACAGCTCCCCCGACGCGACGTAGATCGCCCGCTCGACCGCGTCGACGTCGAGTGTGAGATCGGAATCGGCGCGCAGCTGCACGTCGACGTACACCGTCGGTGACGCGACCTCCACCGGCGAGTGCAGGCCGAACGCGGCGCCGGCAATGACGCGGACGGTCGCGCCGTCGCGCTCGACGACGGGCACCGCGTCCGCGTCCCAGTGGGCGAAGCTCGGCGCGTCGTCCTCGTGCTCGGGCGGCAGCGCGACCCAGGCCTGCAAGCCGTGCACGCGCTGGCCCCGTTGCCGCACCTCGGGCGACGTACGCTCGGAGTGCACGATGCCGCGGCCCGCCGACATCCAGTTGACCTCGTGCGGCCGGATCGTCTGCACGCTCCCGAGGCTGTCGCGGTGCACCATCTCGCCGTCGTAGAGGTACGTCACCGTCGCGAGCCCGATGTGCGGATGCGGTGGCACGTCGACGCCGCGCCCCGGCGCGATCTCGACGGGCCCCATGTGATCGAGGAACACGAACGGCCCGACGAACCGCCGCTGCGGCGCGGGCAGGACCCGACCGACGGGCATCCCGCCGAGGTCGCGGGCGCGGGCGTGGATCAACAGCGCGATCGAGGGCGGCAACGCGGCGGGATCGGTCACGGGGAGCGAGCGTAGCGCACGCGTGGGGTGGATCGGCGGGCTGCGGCGCGTGCTACCGTGAATCCGTGACCTTCGCGCGGGGGCTGCACCACACTTACGCGGAGTACCTCGAGGTCGAGGCGCGCAGCGACGTGCGCCACGAGTACCTCGACGGCGAGATCTATGCGATGGCCGGCGGCACGCCGGAGCACGCGATCCTGGCGGGCCGTGTCGGCGCGCTGCTGTCTGCGCAGCTCGACCGCGAGTGTCGGTTGGCGAGCTCCGACATGAAGGTCGCGATCGTGGCGACCGGGCTCACGACCTACCCCGACCTCTCGATCGTCTGCGGGCCGTTGCAGCGCGACCCTCGGGATCCCAACGCCGTCACGAATCCGCTGCTCCTCGTCGAGATCACCAGCCCGTCCACACAGGACTACGATCGCGGCGACAAGCTCGAGCACTACCGCCGGATCGCGAGCCTGCAGGTGGTGCTGATCGTGTCGCATGCGGAGCCGCGCGTGACCGTCGTGCGCCGCGACGGCGAGGCGTGGAGTACGGCGGAGCACCGCGCGGGCGACGTCGTCGCGCGGGAGCATCCCTCGGTCTCGCTCTCGGTCAGCGAGATCTACACGGTGCTCGACGGGCTCTGAGGGGGCGGTCGCGCCTCACCGCCACAGGTGCTCGAGCTCCACCGCCAGCCCCTCGATCGCGCGACTGACCACTCGCACGCGCTCGAGCCCGACGGGCTCGATGCCTGCGCACACCTCGACGGTGTTCGCGGTGGCGTCGACGATCCAATACTCCGCGACACCGGCCTCCGCGTAGAGCAGGCGTTTGGTGATGCGATCGTACCCGCGTCGCGCGGAGAGCACCTCGATCACGAGCTCGGGGATCCGATCGATCGGCGTCTCGGAGCCGTCCCAGCCACCACGCATCACGAACAGATCGGGTTGCACGATCCGCCCGGGCGAGAGCCGGACATCCAGTGGCGCGAGCCCCACGAAGGTCGGCGGATGCGCGTCGCCCCAGTCGGCGAGCGCTCGGAACAGGCGCCCGAGCACGAGCTGGTGCCTGGCGGTCGGTGAAGGGGGCAAGATCACCTCTCCGTCGATGAGCTCGATGCGATCCATGGACTCGGGCAGCGCGAGGAACTCGGCCTCGGTCACCAGTCCGCTCGGCAAGCCCTCGACCATGGTGGGGCGATCCTAGCACGCGGCGGAATCGGCCGCCGGGCGTGGTTGGCACCGGAGCCCGGGCCTCATGCGCGGCGCCGCAGAACCCGTCCGAGGCCGGCCCGACCTCAGCGGTCGAACGCGAACAGGTCCGCCGGCTGGTGCAGCTGCACCGCGCCGAGCTCCGTGAGCGCCTCGGTGTCGATGCGCGAGGTGTCACCGACGATCGTGATGATCGCCGGCCGTCCGTGCAGCACCTCGAGGAGGGCCGCGGTCGCCTCGACGGACACGGCGTCGAGCCCGGCCCACGACATCTCGCGCGGATCGTGGTCGAGCCCGCGGTCCCGCCACGCGGCGACGTAGGCCGGGATGCCGCGGGGATCCGTGCGGCCCGTGCGAAGGGTCTCGCGCCACGCCGACTTCGCACGATCCAGCGCGGCCTCGCCGAGCGCATCGACGCCGAGCACCGCGAGCATCGCCGGCACCGCCTGCGCGACCTTGTCCGGCTGCGCCTGCAGCCACCCGAACAGCGAGACCTCGTCGCCCGCGCGACCGAGATCGATCCCGGCGCGCACGCTGTACGCGAGCGCCCGTGCACCGCGGATGTCGTTCCACGACTCGCGCGCGAGCTCCCAACCGACGACGCCGGGTACGGTGTGCGCCCCCGTAGCGCTCGGCGGCCCGGTGAGCAGCACCTCGACGGTCGCCTTGGCCGATGGCCGATGCACGAGGTGGATCTGCACGCCGTCGTGGCGTCCATACGTCCGCGGGCGACGCGGCTCGGGACTGCGGTTGCCGGCGCCGAGCACCGCGAGCGCGGCGATCTCGTCGGCCGATCGAGGACCGAAGTACAGCACGCGCTGGCGGAAGCTCGTCAATCCCACCACGAGCGCGCGCAGCTGCTTGCTGGTCGCCGTGTCGATCGCCCGGTTCGACGGCAACGCGCGCGTGGCACTGTCCGATCCGAAGTACACGTGATCCCGCAGAGCCGCGGTGATCGCATCGTCGTCGTCGAGCGCGGCCTTTCGCTCGCTCAGCACCGTCTTCGCCGCCTCGCGCACGAGCGCTTCGCCGAGCACGGGCGCGTCGAGCCAGCCCTCCAGCACGGCGAACGCGGGCTCGAGGTTGCGATCGACACCGCCGAGCTCGATCCGCACGCGATCCGCATCGCAGCTCGTCTCGACGTAGGCGCCGAGCTCGAACAACCGCTGCTGCAGCGCCGCCGCGTCGAGCTGTGCGGTGCCGCTGCGCTGCCACACGTCGAGCGCATGGCACAGAAGCGGCGCGGCGCGGTGGCCCCGCTCGATCTCGAAGGTGAGCGCGAACAGATCGTTGCGTGTGTTCTTGGTCGCGATCACCTCCCCGGATGGGCGGGGCACGATCGTGAACGATCTTTCGGCGGTCACGAACGCGGGCTCGATTGGCGCGGCCGGCATCGCGGCGACGCGCTTCGCGAACGCGCTCTGCTCGGCGTCGGCGAACACGAGCGGCGTGATCTTCGGCTTCGCGAGCGTCAGCGGCTCCGCACCGCCCGCCACTCGGCGCACCACGAGCGAAGGCGCCCCGAGCCAACGATCGACGGCGGCCGCGAGATCGGCGGCGGTCAACGCATCGAACCGCCCGTCGCGCTCGACCATCTCGGACCAGTCGAGTCCGAGCGTGAACGCGGCGAGGATGCGGTTCGCGCGGGGCTCGGTCCGCTCGGCCCCGTACGCGCGCTCCATCGCCGCGCGGAGCTTGATCGCCTCGATCGTCGCGGGCGGCAGTCCGCGCAGGCGCCCCACCGCCGCACGCAGTTCGGCCTCGATCGCCACGTGATCGGTGTCGTCGCGCACGGGCGCCTCGACGACGAGGTAGCCCGCCTCGCGCCGAGGCTCGCCCCACGCGTTCGTCCACGCGGCCTTGCCGGGGCGCACGAGGCCGTCGTCGAGCGGGCTCACCCGCGGATCCTGCAGCAGTGCGCGCGCGAGCTCGAGCGCGACCGAGTCGGGGTGGTCGATCGCGGGGGCCTGCCACGCGATCATCACCGACGGCTCGCCGGGCGCGCGGACCTCCGTCTCGATCCGCCGATCGAGCGGCGTGATGACGCCGGGCGTGACGGGCTCGAGCGTCCGCGCCTGCAGCCGTCCGAAGCGCTGCTCGAGCAGCGGCAGCACCGACGCATCGACGTCACCCACGAGGATGATCGCCATGTTGTTCGGCACGTACCAGCGCTCGAAGAACGCGACCATCTCGTCGAACGCCGGGGTCTTGAGGTGCTCGGGCTCGCCGAGCACATTCTGCGTGCCGTACGGGTGCTCCGAGAACAGCCCCCGCATCATCGCGTCGTACATGCGCGCCTCGGGGGAATCGAGGTTGCGGTTCTTCTCCTCGTACACCGCCTCGAGCTCCGGGTAGAACAGCCGGAACACCGGGTCGGCGAGCTGCTCGCTCGCGATCGTCGCCCAGGCGTCGATGCGATTCGCCGGCAGCTGCGCGTGGTAGTAGGTCTTCTCCGCGTAGGTGCGCGCGTCGATCGACGTGAACCCGAGGCGATCGTACAGGCGGAACAGCTCGTTCTTGATCGACGTGCGCGCGACCGCGAGCGTCGCGGTGTCGATCTCGGTGTGGATGCGCTCGCGATCGACGGGGGACTTGGCCGTCGCGAGCTCGCGGTAGAGCACACGCGTGCGCTCGAGGTGCGGGAGCTCGGCGGCGTGATCGACGGTGCCGAGCTCGTCGGTGCCCTTGAACAACAGCATGTGCTCGAGGTAGTGCGCGAGCCCGGTCGCGTGCGCCGGATCGTGGCGCCCGCCCGCGCGCACGGCGATCCAGCCCTGCACGCGCGGCTCGTCGCGGACCGTCGACAGGTACACCGTCATGCCGTTGCTCAGCCGATGCACGGTGACGCCGAGCGGATCGCCGGCGAGCGGCTCGGGCTGCAGCGCGGGCAGATCCGACGATGCGAGGATCGCGGCAGTGTCGACCGCGGTCGCGGCGGGCGGGGTCGAGGTCTTGGCCGTGCGGCAGCCGGCGGTCGCGACGACGAAGACGAGGGCGAGCGATCGACAGATTCGGTTCACGCGGGCGAGGACGGTAGCACGCAGGCGCGATGCCCGAGTTCTGTGCAACCGTGTCACGCCGACGGGGTGTCGCGCGCTACCGGAATGACGAACGGCCGCTGCGCTCGCCCGTGGTAGCGTCGACGCATGCTCGCTCGACGCGTCGCCCTGCTCGTCCTGGTCACCGGTTGCGCGGCGGATCCGGACGCCGATCCGAGCGGCGGCTCGAGCGAGACCTCCGCGGGCACGACCAGCGGTTCGGCGAGCAGCGCGACGACGTCGCCCGGCACCACGGCGCCGGGCACCACCGCGAGCAGCGAGACCAGCGACGGCACGACCAGCACGACCGGCACCGCCGAGACGGGCGCCGACAGCAGCGACGGCTCGAGCAGCACCGGCGAGGGCCCCATCGGCAGCCCCGGCTGCACCGCGGCGCAGAGCCTCGCCGAGGGCGAGCAGACGTTCATGCTCGACGGGTTCGATCGGCGCTACATCGTCCGCCTGCCGCAGAACTACTCGACCGACAAGCCGTGGCCACTCATCTTCGCGCTGCACGGCAACGGCGGCAACCCTGGCTACTGGGACGGCATGGGGGGCGATCGCGACATCCGGACCGCGTTCGCCGACGAGGCCGTGATCCTGATCCCCGAGGCGATCAACAACGCGTGGCGCGACTACGACGCCGCGCCCGAGACATGGCCCGCCGGCATCGAGCTCGAGCTGAACTACTTCGACACGATCTACCAGACCGCGCGCGAGCAGCTCTGCATCGACGAATCCAACGTGTTCTCGATGGGCTTCAGCGGCGGCGGCTCCTTCTCCGGCGTCCTCGGCTGTCGCCGCGAGTACATCCGTGCGATCGCCGTCGGCGGCAGCGTCATCTACTTCGATCCGGCGGAGTGCGTCTCGACGCCCGCGGCATGGATCACGATCGGCGACGGCGAGCTGACTGGGGATCGCGAGGCCTACCGCGACTTCTTCCGCGACCTGGCGGGATGCGCCGACACCTCGATGCCCGGCACGCCCGAGGGCTGCGTGGATTACGACGGCTGCGGTGCCGAGACGCCGGTGACGTTCTGCTCGCACCCCGCGGACCACGTATGGCCGTCGATCGGGACGGAGGCGACGCGGGCGTTCTTCCGACGGTTCTACGCGGGGTGAGGGGGCCGCGGCATGAGGTCGCCCTTCACGGGACCACCATGCACGCGCCGATGATCCCGGTACTCACGCACTGCTCCGGCTGCTGCCCCTCCTCGAACCACGGCACACAGCTCGTGCCCGGGAGCAGCGCGTCGCAGTCATCCGGAGCACCGGCATCGCAGAACGGCGTGCAGCAGCCCGTCGCGTCCACGCAGCCCGGGACGAGATCGGAGCCCGCACAGACGTTCCCGGCGACGCAGACGTTGAGGAACTCGCACGGATCCCCGGCGAGACCGGCGTCCCGCGCGAGCTCGGGCACGCACATGAAGATGCCGTCGACCGGGTAACAGCCCTCGCCAACCCCGCAGTCTTGCGCCAGCGGGTCGCAGTTCGGCAAGCAGAGGATGAGCGTGCCATCGCCGCTGATGGTGCAGAGCTCGCAGGGGTTTGCGCAGGTCGGATCGACCTCGCTGCCCGTGCACAGCGCCACGCACTCGCCGACGTTCGTCTCCGGATTCACATCCCAACACATCGCACCGAGGACACAATCATCGATGCCACTGACCGCGGAGCCGACCACCGTGCACGGCTCGCCGACCGCGTTCGGATCGTCGGCGACGGGCGAGCACCGCACGGAATTCCACGAGCTGCCGCCGGCGTCGTCCCACGGCATGCACTTCTCACCGCGCGGGCAGTCCTGCTCCCAGAGGTTGCACTCCGGCGGAGGGACGTCGGGGTCGCGGATGAACCCCACGGTTTCGTCCTCCTCGCCGGCGGTCGAGGTCGTCGTGTCGCTCGTCGCACTCGTCGTCGGCGGCGGCACGCCCGTCGCCTCGTCCGCGGCACCCGAGGTGACATCGAACGAGGTCGCCATCGCGTCACCCGACCCGGTGCCCGTGCCCGCCGGCCCACACCCGAGCGCGGCGAACAGCGGCCATCCGATGGCTCCGAGCCTCACCTTCCAACCGTAGCACGCCGCCCGTCAGAACAGCTCGGACACGGCGATCCGAAGCCCCGTCACCACGACGCTCTCGACCGTGTCCCCGTCTTCGTACACCCGCCCGCGATCGAAGCGGTCGCCGAGCGACCCGAACACCGTGACCATCCGCGCGCGCGGATCCACCAGCCAGTACTCCCTCACCCCGGCCCGCGCATACGCACCCTTCTTCTCCCCCCGATCCCTCCCCGCCGTCGACGGCGACAGGATCTCCGCCACCAGATCCGGCACGACCCGCAGGAAGCGACCGTGGCTCGGCGGCGAGGCCTCCCAGCGCGCGGTCGAGACGAAGCTCGCGTCGGGCTCGAGCGTGTCGCCGCTGGGCAGCTCGAAGCCCTGGCTCGAGCCGAGGATCCGACCGAGGCCCAGCGGCTCGACCGCGTTGCCGAGCCGTCGCACGAGCCGAGCCTCGACCTCGTCGTGGGGCCAACCCGCCGGCGGATTCATGACCAACCGCCCGTTGAGCAGCTCGTAGCGCGCGTCGTCACGGGCTTCCCGCGACGCGACCCACCGCGCGAACTCGGGCTGGTCCATCGTGGTGACCGATTCGAAGATCGGGTCGGGCATCGGTTCCATAGCATGGCGCCCGTCGGCAGACGCGTCGAGCCCGTAGCCGCTCGCGGGCGCCCGCGGTAGCCTGCGGTCGTGCTCCGTCCTGCCACCTCCCTCCGTTGCGTCGCGATCGCGGCCGTCCTGGGCCCCGCGTGCGCGTCCGAGGGCTCCTCCGATGCGAGCGACGGCGCGACGAGCTCGTCGAGCGATCCGTCGACGACGACCGCGACCACCGACGCCGATCCCACGACGACGACCGGCGCGCCCGCGACCACGGGCACCGCCGAAGACACCACCGGCGACGTGCCCGAGGTCCCGCCGCCGACGCTGCCGACACCGACCGGCACGTGCCCCGAGCTCGTCGACGGCGAGGTGATGTTCGCGCCCGCCGGCATCGCGCCGCGCAGCGTGCGGCTGTGGATGTCCGACGCGGCGATCGAGCAGGACGGACCGCTGGTGTTCTACTGGCACGGCACGGGCAGCCAGCCGCTCGAGGCCACGTATGGGCTCGGCGCAAACTTCATCGATCAGGTGGTCGCGCAGGGTGGCATCGTCGCCGCGCCGAGCTCCGATCCCGCGGCCGGGCAGTTCCCCTGGTTCCTCGTGCTCAGCACGGAGCAGGACGATCTCGTCGTCGCCGACGAGGTCGTCGCGTGCACGGCCGAGCAGCTCGGCATCGACGCGCGACGCATCCACACCATCGGCATGAGCGCGGGCGGCCTGCAGACCTCGCAGTTCAGCTGGCGCCGCTCGAACTACCTCGCCAGCGCCGTCACCTACTCCGGCGGATTCCTCGGTTCGGCGCCCGCGGACGCCGACCCGAGCAATCCCCTGGCCGCGATGATCTTCCACGGCGGCGCCGACGACGTCGTGTTCATCAGCTTCCAGGAGGCGAGCGAGCGCTACCTCCAGGCGCTCGGGTCCGCCGATCGCTTCGGCTTCATCTGCGACCACGGCATGGGCCACACGATCCCGCAGGGCGACGCGCAGTCCAGCGTGTGGCAGTTCTTCTACGATCATCCGTGGGGCACGAAGCCGTCGCCGTATGTCGATGGTTTGCCGGCGGGGTTCCCCGACTACTGCGCGCTGTAGCGGCGCACGCGAGGTCGTCGCCGATCCACGCGCGGGCGTAGTACGATGATCGCTTGGCCCGCACGTCCCCGCGCCGTACCGCCGCCGTCGTCGCCGTCGCCGTCGTCGCCTGCACGCCGCACGGTCCGCGCGCCGAGGCCGAGGCGAAGGCGGAGGCCGAGGACGCGCGACACGACGACGGACCCCCGGCGACGCGCCGCGAGTCCATCGTCGAGGAGCTCCACGGCACCGCAGTCGCCGATCCTTACCGCTGGCTCGAGCGCATCGACGATCCCGAGGTCGCCGCGTGGACCCAAGCGCAGGATCGCTACGCGCGGCGCGAGCTCGCGGCGCTGCCGGGTCGCGACGCGCTGCGCGAGCGCATGCTCGAGCTGACGTACTTCGACACCCGCTCGGCGCCACGACGCTTCGGTGAGCGCCTGTTCTGGACCTCGCAGCGCGCCGGACAGGACAAGGCGGTGTACTGGGTCCGCGAGCCCGATGGTCGCGAGCGCGTGCTGCTCGATCCCAACCGCCTGGCGTCCGACGGCCTCACGTCGATCCTCGGCGTGTTCCCCAGCCACGACGGCCGCGTCGTCGCCTACAAGTACAGCCGCAACAACGCCGACGCCGCGAGCCTGCGCATCCTCGACCCCGACGCGCCGCATGACGACGAGGTCATCGACGGGGCCCGCTACGCGAGCCCGAGCTGGACGCCCGACGGCCGCGGTTTCTACTACACCGCGCTGCCGACCGACCCGAGCATCCCCGCGCCCGAGCTGCCCGGCCACGCCGCGGTGAAGTTCCACCGCCTCGGCACCGACGCCAGCGAGGACGCGCTGGTGTTCCCCGCCACCGGTGACCCGACGCGCTTCGTCGGCGCCCAGCTCTCGCACGACGGCCGCTACCTGGTGGTGACGGTGTCGCGGGGGTTCTCGGCGCAGGACGTGTACTTCGCCGATCTCCGCGCCGTCGCAGACCTCGAGCTCCCCGCTCTCCGCTTCGAGACGCTCACCGAGGGCCGGCCGTACCACGCCTCGGTGGTCGTGCACGACGGCCGCTTCTACGTGCACACCAACGACGGCGCGCCGCGATTCCGCGTGATGCTCGTCGACCCTGCGACCCCCGAGCGCGACCGGTGGCGCGAGGTCGTGCCCGAGGGCGCCGCCACGCTGCAGGGCATCGACGTCATCGGCGGCCTGCTCGAGCTCGTGTGGCTGCAGCGCGCGAGCACCCGGATCGAGCTGCGCACGCTCGCCGGCGTCCACGTCCGCGATCTGCCGTTGCCGGGCCTCGGCACCTCGGGCGGTCTGCTCGGCGAGGCCGACCACGACGAGGCCTACTTCGGCGTCTCGTCGTTCACGATCCCCTTGCAGATCCACCGCACCAACGTCGCCACCGGCGAGACCACCCTGTGGCACGAGGTCACGGTGCCCGCCGACACCTCGCGCTTCGTCACCGAGCAGGTCGAGGTCCGCTCGAAGGACGGCACGCCGGTGTCGATGTTCGTCCTGCACCGCGACGACATCGCGCTGGACGGCAACAACCGCGCGCTCCTCACCGGCTACGGCGGCTTCGGCGTCAGCCTCACGCCCGCGTTCTCGAGCCAGGCGGTGCTGTGGCTCGAGCAGGGCGGCGTGTGGGCGATGCCCAACCTGCGCGGCGGCGGCGAGTACGGCGAGGACTGGCACGAGGCCGGTCGACGCCACAACAAGCAGAACGTGTTCGACGACTTCATCGCGAGCGCACAGTGGCTCGTCGATCACGGCTACACGCGGCCGGGCAAGCTGGCGATCCGCGGCGGCAGCAACGGCGGCCTGCTGGTCGGCGCCGTGTCGACCCAGCGGCCCGAGCTATTCGGCGCGGTCGTCTGCGCGGTGCCGCTGCTCGACATGGTCCGCTACCACCGCTTCGGCGCCGGCCCGACGTGGATCTCCGAGTACGGATCGCCCGAGGTCGCCGAGGACTTCCGCACGTTGTTCGCCTACTCGCCCTACCACCGCGTGCGGCAGGGCGCGACGTACCCGCCCTTGCTCATGCTGTCGGCGGACAGCGACGATCGGGTCGATCCGATGCACGCGCGCAAGTACGTCGCCGCGATGCAGGCCACCGGCACCCCGGCGCTGCTCCGGGTCGAGCGCAACGCGGGGCACGGCGGCGCCGACAGCCGCCTGCAAGCGGCGGAGCAGGCGACCGACGTGTTCGCGTTCCTCGACGCGACGCTGGGGCGCTGAGGGGCGGGATCGAGCGCGACGTCGATCGCCGCGTCACACGTCGTGCGAGCGGTCTCCACCCTTGCATGACCCGCAGTGCCCCCCATCTTGGTCGCGTCGCGTCGCTCTGCCTCTTCGTCAGCCTCGCCGTGGGCGGGGTGGCCCCGTCCGCATCCGCGGCGCCGGTGGCCGGGTCGAGCAGCGCGAAGACCCCCATGACGCAGGCCAAGCCGATCAAGGTCGAGCGCATCAAGCGACCCCGTGGGATCAGCAAGTGGGAAGCAACCACCCCGTCTCGGGTGGAACGCGAGCGCGCGGCCCCCGAGGTGACGGCGGCCGAGGTCCCGTGGGCCACGGTGTCGGTCCGGCGCCCGCTGTCGACGACGCGCGCCGACGGGGGCCCCTACCCGATCGATGCCGGTGACCGCGCCGCGCTCGCCTTCGTGGACCCGAAGTTCGTCGACGCCCGCAGCGGCTGGGCACAGTGGAGTGCCAGCTCCCCCGGCGGCAACACTCCTCCCCCGCAGCAGGACGCCTTCGCAGCGCTCGCCTGCGCGCTGGCCGGCATCGGCTGCGACGACGAGGGCCAGCAGGTCCACGTCGATCTCCACCTGTGGGTCAAGGCGAACGCGGGGCACGACTACCTCGCGGTGTGTCGCGTCAAATTCGACGACCAGGCCGGCGAGCTCACGATCACGTCCGAGGGCGCCCCCACGACCTCGTTCAGCGTCGATCACACGGGACGCCACGCGGACAACGTGAGCTTCCTGATCGATGCGAGCGGCGCGGGCTGGTACGGCGTCGCCATCGCCAGCAACGAGGCCTGGTCGACCACGGGGTGCACGATCGACGAGGTGTGACCGTCGTCGCCGCGCTCAGCCGCGCGGCAACACATACACGTGCAGGGCGTACGGCGCGAAGTCGTCGGTGATCGCCCCGGCGGCGAACGACACCGTCCGATCCTCGCCGTACACCGTCGCGTCCCCGTCGACCCCGTCGATGCGGATCTCCGCAGTGCCGGGCGCGTTGGCGGTGTTGAGCACGAAGACCCACGCGTTGGCCTCGGTCTGTCGCCACGTCACCTCGAGCGGCGCGTCGACGTCGACCGCGATCCCGTCCGGGTCCGCGCTCGACTGCAGCAACGGGCCGATCTCACCGATGAGTTCGTGCTGCACGATCATTTCGTCGAGGACGTCGGGCTCGACGTTCTCGAACTCGAACGGGTTGAACGCCTGGGGGAAGTAGAAGATCCCGCGCGCCCCGTGGATGATGGAGTGCCACACCTGGGCCCGGTACTCGTCGGGCGTGGGCCCGCGGCTGCCGGTGCCATCGAAGCCCAGGCGCTGATCGCTGATCTCGAGGATCACGAACAGCGGCTTGTCGCTCCAGCCGCGGATGCGATCGAGCGCATCGCCGACGATGGTGATGTCGTCGCGGAGATCCTCGGACGGCAGCCAACCGGTGACGGGGTACAGGTCGTGGCTCAGCCAGTCCGCCGCGGCGAAGATCCGCGGGTAGCACTGGTCGTTGTCGGGGTGGCACTCGGGCACCGGCGGCTCGTCGCCGGGGCCGTTGCAGTAGTCGCACGCCGACGAGAAGAGCACGTTGGGGCCGGCGACGTTGACGAAGATCTTCCGCTCGGGATCGGCGGCGCGCCACTGCGCCGACATCGACTCGACGAGCGAGACGCAGTTGCCCCCGCACGGGCCGTTGTTGGCCTCGACGTCGGGCTCGTCGGGCAGCAGCCACGCCAGTAGGTCGGTGCGGCCTTCGTCCTGCGACGGTGCGCCGATGGGCGGGCGGATCATCGCGAGGCCGAGGCGCTGGGCCTCCTCGTCCCACGCCGCGAGGTTCTCGCCCTGCGGCGTGCCGAGCATCGTGTTGCAGCCGACGCCTGCCCAACTCTCGAGGGCGTAGGCCGGCTGTCCGAACACGCCGATCGGGAAGAACCCGCCGAGGAAGCCGTCGGTGGGGAAGTCATCCGGCGGCGGATCGCCGTCGTCGCCCTGCGAGTCCGCCGCGGTCTCGCCGGGCACGGTATCCGCGGCGCCGGTGTCGGGATCGTCCGCGGTGGGGTCGGTCGGCGACGCGCCTGAGGTTTCGCCGGTCGCTGCGGCGGCGTCGGACGATGCATCGCGGCAGCCCGCGACGAGCGCGAGGAGGAGGACGGGCATGCAGAGCGGACGCATGGGGCAGCCTTCGGACGGTGGAGCGGCGCCGAGGTTGCGCGACGACCGGCCGATCTGTCCACCGTAGAACGCCGATCGCCGACACCTTGCGAGGGGGCTGCTAGTCACCCGGATCAGGGTTTTCTACCAAAAAGATCACGCGTCCCCGTGCACCGCGAGGGTGCGGTCGCCGAACTCGCGGAGCTTGTCGAGGATCTCGTCGGCGGTCTTGGTCCAGACGAAGGG
>JBIJCC010000074.1:0-47252 GCA_044344875.1 Nannocystaceae bacterium | reverse complement strand
CAACCTCCTACGCAGCGTCAAGGGCTCGAAGGTCGGTATCAAGGGCCGCCGGCTCGAGGCTGGATGGAGCGAAGAGTTCCTCATGAAAGTGCTCGCGGCCCATGCGAATTAGATGCAATCGCCCTGATCTCGAGAGAGCTTGCGCGCGATAGCTGCGCGATGACCTCGGCAGCCTGTGGCCGCAGCTCTACGCTCGGCGGATCCACCATGGTCGCCACGGAGCTCTCCAGAACGCACTCGTCGACACGCGCCAGAGTCGACGCAGCCTCCACCGCATTCTGCACGACGTCGCGATCCGCCTCCGCCAGCTCGCCCACCAGTGCCGACAACTCGAGCCTCCGCTGCTCCAGGCACCATTGCGCCTTGTCGAGCTGCAGCGCATCCCACTTGCCGCGCACGTTCGCATTCATGCACGCGTCGGTCGCGGCCACCCGCCATGCGTCGGCCTGGTCGTCGAGCCAGGGGACGACCTTCTCCGCGACGGTCGGCGCGTAACCGAGTCCCGTCGCGGTCAAGCCATCGCGCACGGCCTCGCGGGAGGACGCATTCCAAACGCCGTCGATCGCATCTCCCTCGGCGCGGCACGCATTCTCCGAGCGCGCGACATGGAGTCGCTGCGCTCCGACCCCCACGCCGAGCACCACCAATGTCCCGCCCGCGATCTTCCACCCAGTCGACGTCTTCTTCGGCGCACGATTCCCGGCGAGGACCGCCGTGGCGGCCTCGAGCTGCGCCAGCAGGACCTCCATGCTGGCGTGGCGATGCTTCGCGCGCAGCGACAGCCCCTTGCGCAGCGCCGCCTCGACGACGGGGGGCACCTCCGCGGATTCCGGCCGCCGCAGCCGCCCGCTCCGAATGGCGGCGAGCACGGTCGCTTGATCCCCGCCCGCAAATGGTCGCTCGCCGAGCAGCACCTCCCACGCCGCGACGCAGAAGCTGAATTGATCGGACTTTCCGTCGGCATGTTTCCCGGCGAACTGCTCGGGTGCCATGTATGCCGGCGTGCCGGCGACCATGCCGGTCTTCGTCAGCGCGTCCTCGGGGCCCGATCGCTGCGACGAGAGCATCTCGTCGATGTCCTGCGAGCTCTCCAACATCGCCGGGTCCTCCGAGGCCGGCATCGCGCGCGCCAACCCGAAGTCGACCACCCTGACCCGGCCGTCTCGGCCCACCAGCACGTTCGCCGGCTTGAAGTCCCGGTGCACCAGGCCGCTCGCGTGGGCCGCGGCCAGACCGCGGCCCGCCTGGAGCAGCAGATCCAGCGCGGCCCGCAATCGATCTGTGCCGCCGTCGCGCGGATGTGCCTGCGACCACCCCTTCAGGGTGTCGCCATCGACCTGCTCCATGGCGACGAGGAGCTGGCCGTCGTGCTCGTCCACCTCGTGGACCGTGACGACATTCGGATGCGAGAGTCGAGCCAGCGCCCTGGCCTCGCGCCGCAGTCGATCCCGCTCCACCGCGGAGCCCTGCGTGTGCAGCAACTTCAACGCGACGCGACGATCGAGCTTCGGGTCATACGCAGAGCAGACCTGCCCCATGCCGCCCACGCCGATCAGGCCGAGGACGGTGTACCGACCGATGCGCTGCCCCGGCGTGATCGGATCGCGTTCACCAACGCGAAGGGATGCATCCTCGGCCGAGCCGGGCACGTTTGCCGTGCGCGTCTCCTTGTCGTCCTGCGCGGATGTCCTTCCGCCACCGCTCTGGGGCGCCGCCCGAGGATCCGATCCATGCGACATCGACGACGCCGCGGACTACATCACACGCGACTGCGCGGCGCAACGTCACCCGCGCAGGCGGGCCGCGAAGAACCCCCGCACGTGCTCCCACGCGTCGGCGGCCGCCGCGGTGTCGTAGCGCGCGCCCGAGGGATTCGCGAAGGCATGATCCGCGTCGTACCGCCGGATCTCGATCGACTTGCCCGCGGCGCGCATGGCCTTCGCGAAGTCCTCGACGGCCGCCGGCGGGATGCCCTGGTCGCGGTCGCCGAAGATGCCGAGCACCGGCGTATGGATCTTCGCCAGCGCGGTGGAGTCGGTGGTCAGACGGCCGTAGTAGATCACCGCCGCGTCGAGGTCGGACTCGGCGATCGCGGCCTGCAGCGCCCAGCCGCCGCCGAAACACCAACCGATGACGCCGCGCTTGGGCGCGGCGATCCGCGGATCCTCGCGCAGGAATCGATGGGCCGCGGCGAGCACGGCCTTGGCCTTGGCCTCGTCGACCGACTTCATGAGTGCCATCGCCTCGTCGGGGGTGGTCGCCGCCTTGCCGCCGTAGAGATCGACCGCGAGCGCGGCGTAGCCGTCGGCGGCCAGTCGATCGGTCCAGTGGCGCATGTGATCGTTGAGGCCCCACCACTCGTGGATCACCACGATCGCAGGCAGCGGCGCGCTCGCGCCCTCGGGCAACGAGAGGTACGCGCGGGTGCCGGCCAGGTCGATCTCGATCCCGTGCAGGGCCGGGGCGGCGTCGTTGCGCAGCTCGTGCATCGCCTTGAAGGTCGCCTCGTCGACCAGGCCGGTCCACGACATCGTGGCGGCGGGCGCCGGCGTCGTCGCGGGGCTCGACGTGGGCTCGGGCGCGGCGACGGTCGCGGGGGTCGGGCGGCACGCGAGCAGCAGCAACAGGGGCAGGGGGACGGCGCGCATCGGCGGACCCTACCACGCGCGAAACCGGACGCCCCACGGCGTCGGATCGCGGGCGCGTCACGTCGGGCGCGACCCGACTCTGTCCTGCAATGCGACGACGTCCCCTCTGCTTGTTCCTCGCGGCGCTGACCGGATGCTTCAACCCCGACGGCGCCGAGCCCCAGGCCGCGACGGGCTCGACCGGCGGGGACTCGAGCACGGGCGCGGACGCGGGGCCCGGCACCACGCCGGGATCGAGCGACGACGCGGGCTCGAGCGACGGCCCCACGACCGCGCCCGTCGACGGCAGCAGCACCGATGCGTCCACGGGTGATTCCGGGGACAGCAGCTCGAGCGACACCAGCACGGGCGAGCCCGCGGCGATGTGCGGCGACGGCATCGCGAGTCCGGGTGAGCTGTGCTTCGACGAGCTGGTCCTCATCGAGCCCACGGACGTCGTCTTCGACGCGCGCCTGACCGACGTCGACAGCGACGGCGATGTCGACGTGGTCTACCTCATCGGCGATCAGATCGTGACGCACCTCGGCACCGGCGAGGGCGCGTTCGGCCCGGCGCTCTACGGCGAGACGGTGTTCGAGCAGGCCGCCGACGTGGGCGACGTGGACGGCGACGGCCGCGTCGATCTGGCGATGATCAATGTCTACGACAACACCCTCGAGATCGCGTTGGGCGACGGTGTCGGCGGCTTCGCGCTGCAGGTGCCACCGATCGCGACCTCGGCCGCGCCGGTCCTGATCCGGCTCGCCGATCTCGACGACAACGCGGGTGACGAGGTGATCGTTGGCACCGACTCGGCGGTCGAGGTGTTCCGCAGCGACGGCGATGGTTCACCGCAGCCCGGCTTCGGTTTCGGGGTCACCGGCCCGGTGCTGTCGCTCGGGCTCGGCGAGTACGACGGCGACGGCGATCCCGATCTCATCTACGTGCGCGAGGCCTACGGCAACCAGGAGCTGTTCGTGCGGCTCGGTGACGGCGACGGCACCTTCGGCTCGCAGGTGATGGTCGACGTCGACGGCGCCATGCCCCGCGGTGTCGCGGGCGGTGACTTCGACGGCGACGGCGATGGCGACATCGCGTACGTCGACGCCGCGCTCGGGATGCTCTACATCCACCTCGGCAACGGCGCGGGCGGCTTCGCCGACGCGACCGGCGTGCCCACCGATGTCGAGCCCGCGCACACGCTGGTGCAGGACGTCACCGGCGACGGCGTGCTCGACGTCGTCGTGGGCCACGTCGAGGGGGCGTCGCTGTGGATCTACGCGGGCGACGGCGCGGGCGGCCTCGGCGAGCCGCTGACGATCCCGCTGGCGGGCCCGGTGAACGCCCTGGCCTCGGGGCTCGCGAACGCGGACGCGATCCCCGATCTCGTGGCGACCACGAACGCGGATCTCGTGACGGTGGTGCTGTCCACGCCGTGATCGGGTCGAGGACCGTAGCGCCGCCGATCTCGTGGCGCTGCGGTTGGCCAGCAGCAAAGAGCAACTGCCTTCTCATCGCCCACGGGAACCGTCCGTGACCGCGGCCTCGCAATCCGGCTGTGATCCCAGTCGGCACGCCCCCGGCGCGGCGCGACGGCGGGCACGGCCGGGGGCTCACCGCAGCCGATGGCGAACGCCAGCGCGCCCGCGCATGCTGCTGGGCACCTGCGGTGTCGCCCCCTAACGCCTCATGCGCCGACCCCACGCTACGCCGGCTCGTCATCGCCGAACAGCACGCCCACCGCCAGCTCGCGCGCCTCGAACGGCTCCGCCCGCACGGTCTCCCCGCGCACGGCCACCAGCGCCTCGAGGTAGCCCTCCGGCGCGTGGCGATACACGGTGAGCATCTCGGCATCAGGGTCGATCACCCAATAGTTCGCAACCTGGTGCCGGTGATAGATCCGCTTCTTGGGGACCAGATCGTTCGCACGATTGGTCGAGAGGACCTCGCAGATCCAGTCGGGGATCACGGTGATCGGTACCTCCGCCGGGAGCTCCGGCAGCCGCTCGCGCCGCCAGCCGACCACGTCGGGGCGCAACACGTTCTCCGCGTCGAACCGCACCTCGACCTCGGTCGCGAAGATCCACCCGCCGGGGCCCCCGCCTGCACCTCCGCGCCGAAACGGCCGCAGCAGGATGGCGAGGCTGAGCTGAGCCTCGCCGTGCTTGCCCGAGGCTGCGTCCTTGTCGACGAGCACCCCCTCGATCAGCTCGTGGAATCTCTCGGGCTCGGGGATCGCGAGCAGGTCGGCGAGCGTCGCGGGTCGAACGGCCTTCTGCAGTGCGCGGCTCATCCGCGGGCCAATCTAGCACCGATGCCACGACTGAGCTGCGGATGAACGCAGAGCGTTCACCCGCGACGAAGCCCGGGAGCGAGGAGATGAGGGTGGGGGAGGCTCCGGCGGGCCCGCCCGACGGGAGGGGCCTCGTGCTCGCGTGCACGTCGAGCTTCACCGCGTGAGCAGGCCGACCGTGTCCACCACGCTCGGGCGGTGGAACAGTTCGCGGCGCAACCGACCGAACGCGCGGTGGGCCACGAGGATCACCACGATGTCGGCGGTGCGCAGCGCCTCCTCGGCGGACTCGAGCGGCACGCCGTCGATCGGGCACTTGGCCAGGTGCGGTTCGACGACGACGACGCTGCCGAAGTCCGCGGCGAGCAGCTCGCGGACCACCTCGAGCGCCGGGCTCTCGCGGATGTCGTCGATGTCGGGCTTGTACGTGATGCCCATGCACGCGATCTTCGGCCGCTTGAAGCGCTCGGAGAGCGTGCGCACCGTGGCGACGACCTGGTGCGGCCGCGCGTCGTTGACCCGGCGCGCCGCCTGGAGCAGCGGCGTGCGCTCGGGGGCGGCCGCGACGATGAACCACGGATCGACCGCGATGCAGTGCCCGCCGACGCCGGGGCCCGGGCGCAGGATGTTCACGCGGGGGTGGCGGTTCGCCAGCTTGATCACCTCCCACACGTCGAGGTCGAGCTGCTCGCACACGTTCGAGAGCTCGTTCGCGAAGGCGATGTTGACGTCGCGGAACGCGTTCTCGGACAGCTTCACCAGCTCGGCGGTGTCGGCCGTGCAGCGCAGCACCTCGCCGGTGACGAAGCGCTCGTAGAACGCCGCGGCGATCTCGGTGCAGGCGGGCGTGACGCCACCGACGACGCGGTCGTTCTCGACGACCTCGCGGATCACCGCGCCCGGCAGGACGCGCTCGGGGGCGTGGGCCACGAACACGTCACGGCCGGCGACGAACCCGCCCTCTTCGAGGATGCGCGCGACCATCTCGCGGGTCGTCCCCGGCGGGCTCGTCGACTCGAGCACCACGAGGTTGCCGGGCCGCAGCGCGGGGAGCAGCGCACGGCTGGCGGCCTCGACGTAGCTGAGGTCGGGCTGGTGCCCGGGGCCGAAGGGCGTCGGCACGCAGATGAGGAACGCCGACGCGGGCTGCGGCTCGCTGAACGCCTGCAGCCGACCGGCCGACACCGCGGCGCGGACGAGCGCATCGAGCTCGGGCTCGACGATGTGGATCTTCCCCGAGTTGATGGTCGAGACCACCTCGTTCCGTGTGTCGACCCCTGCGATTTTTTGTCCGCGCGTCGCGAGCACCGCCGCGGTCGGCAGACCGACGTAGCCAAGACCCAACACACAGACGTCGTGCACCACTTCGGATGTGTCCATCGATAGACTCCATGTCATGCTATGGCTCGAGTCGTGATCGCGTCTACACATTGGCGGGCCGAGTTGGGCCCGACCCCGGTGGGACCCGTGGGAGGTCGGCCGTGAACGCCGCGCTGGGCACCCTGTGGCTCGGGGCCCTGGCCGCGTTCGCCCTGGTTGTGGGGCTCATGCCGCTGGTCCTGCGGGCGTGGCGGGCCCTCGGCCGCCGCGACGACGAGGTCAGCCTCCGCAAGGTCCACGCCGGCCAGATCCCCCGTGCCGGCGGCCTCGTCATCCTGGTCGGCTTCGGCGTGATGCTGGTCGCGGGCCTGGCCGGCGTCACCTCGCTGTCCGCGACCCACGAGCTGTTCTCGGTGTCGCCGCTCACCGGCGCGCTGATCGGCGCGCTCATCGTCGGCCTCACGGGCGCCTACGACGACCTCGTCGGGCTGCGGCCCCGGACCAAGCTCCTGCTGCAGATCGTCGCCGCGACGCTCGCGGTGATCTACGGCCTGCACTGGCCCGCGCTCGAGCTGCTCGTGGGCTGGCAGTACAACTGGCTCGCCACCCTGCTCACGATCGGTTTCCTGGTCGCGTCGGTGAACGCGGTCAACATGATGGACGGGCTCGATGGGCTCGCCGGCGGCATCTGCCTCATCGGCTTCGGCACGGTGGTCGCGTCGATCTTCGCCGACCCGTACGTGGTGCCCAGCGCCCTGGCGGTCGGGTGGGCGGCGGCGTGCGCCCTCGGGGCGACCGGCGGCTTCCTGCTGCACAACCGCCACCCTGCGAAGGTGTTCATGGGCGACGCCGGCAGCTACCTGCTCGGGTTCCTGCTGCCCGCGCTGCTGCTGCAGGTCGAGCCGGTGCGCTGGCGCGTGCCGGAGATCCAGCTGTCGATCGCGATCCTTCCGCTGACGGTCCCGCTGTTCGACATGTCGCTGGCGATCCTGCGCCGGTCGCTGCGCGGCCAGCCGATCTTCAGCGGCGACTCGGACCACGTGCACCACCGGCTGATGGCCGCGGGCTTCTCCCACGGTCGCGCGGTCACGGTGCTGTGGCTGACGACGCTGATGTTCGCGGTGCTGACGTACCTCAACGTCGTCGGCGTCGGCGGCTGGTGGACGCTGCTCGGCACGTTCGTGGCCATGCTGCTCGGCGCGGTGTTGCTCGGCTACCACCGCATGCTGTCGCGCCTGCCCGCGTTCACCGGCGAGCGCTTCCTCGGTTGGCGCGATCGTCGACGCGAGGTGATGGAGATCCTCGACGCGATCGAGGCCGTGCGCCAGTCGGGCAACGATCGCGGCGAAGAGCGCTGGCGCCGGGTCGCCCCCGACATCGCGCTGGTGCTCGGCCGCCTCGGCATCCCCGCGTTCCAGATCCGCCGCCACGACCAGGTGGTGGTCGGCACCGGCGATCCCAAGGACGCGTGGGCCCACCTCGGCCTGCCGCTGCCGGGCGAAGACGGTGGCGAGCTGCGGTTGGCGCTGGCGATCCGCCTGCCGGATCTGCAGCAGGAGCGCCTGATGCTGATCGAGCGCGCGGTGCTGGCGGTCAGCGGCGGCGCCCAGGCGGCGCGGCAGCTCACCGTGGTGCGTGACGAGGACGACGAGCGGGCCGCGGGCGCCTGAACGGCCGCGTCACCCGAACTCGACGCTCGCGTCCAGCAGCGTGGGTCCGGTCGAGAAGATCTCGAACGAGATCGTCACCGGCGTGCCGTCGCCGACGCGCGTGGCCTCGAAGGTGATCGCGAGGTCCGGGATCAGATCGATGACCTCGGAGTCGCCGGTCGGCGGGTCGTCGAAGGGCTGGCCCGAGGAGACCGAGACGATTTCGAGCCCGAACAGCGTGGCGTCGACGAGGCCCGAGGCCTTCACATCGAGCACGACCTGCGGGGCGTCGCCGGCCTCGCTCGCCGCGGCACAGCTCGCGCCGTCGAAGTCGAGGAGGATCGCCGCCTGGGGCAGCGCGCCGTCGTGGGCGAGGAAGGGCGCCATCACGGGGTCGCAGGCCGACGACGGTTCGCCGGTGGTGGACGCTGCGGTGGTGTCACCTGGGGACGTCGTCGAGCCGCCGCCACCCGTGCTGCTGCTGTCCACGGCCGTGCCCTCGGAGGCGTCGCTGCCCGAGCTGGTCGACGGCAGCGACGTCGTGGCCGCCTGTGTCGTCGCGGTGCCCGAGCCGTCGTCGCCCTCGTCGCCGCACGCCGCGGTCGCGAGGCATGCGGTGGTCACCCAGCGCAGCAGACCGTGGCGTGACAGGGACGGGCAGGCGTGCATGCCCACGATGGTGCGGGTGCACGCCGAGCCGCGTCAATCGACGAGCCTACTCCATGCACGACGGCCGCGGATCTGGGCACGCGCCGTCGCGCGGCTGCGTCATCGGGCAGCCGGCCATGTCCTCGAACGTGTTGGCGCTGCGGAAGTCGACCGCGCCGCCGTCGTAGCCGAGGACGATGCCGTGCGCGCCGCCGTGGGCGATCACCGAGTCGGTGATGAAGGGCTCGCTCGGCGGCGGCTGGGACACGATGACCGCGCCCTCGAACTGGTCGATGTCACTGCAGGTGAGCAGGATGCAGCCGCAATCGGCCCCGGTGTACTCGATGCGGACGTGCTCGAGGCGGGTCGCCGGCTGCACGATGCCGCCGAACCACAGCCCGATCCAGTCGCCGGGCTGCGGATCGGCCGCGGCCGACGTGAAGGTGATCGGCGCGTCGGCGGTGCCGCGGGCGACGACGATGCCCGAGGCCATGAATTCGCCGGTGTAGTGTTCGACCTCGAAGGCCGAGCCCGCGGCGAACTCGATCGTCACGCCCGGCTCGATCGTCAGGGTCGCCGGCGCGGTGTCGTCGCCCGAGCCCACCACCAGATCGTTGCCATTGCCGACGAGGTAGGGCACCCCGAGCTCGCGCATGACCGAGTCCTCCCGCAGGCTCTGCTGGGGCTCGACGAGGATCTTGTCGACCAGGTTGCCGGTGTAGTCGCCGCGTGGCAGCGAGTCGAGCGCGTGCTCGTCGACGATCATCGGCCAGGGGTGCGCATCGTCGCCGCCGCCGGTCACGATCAGATCGGTCGAGCCCTCGGCGAATGCCGCGAGTCGGCGGACGACGACGCCCGCTCCGAGCGAGTCGCGGACGGTGACGTGATCGACGAACACCGACTCCTGCGTCGGCCAGGTGCCCTCGCCGGTGGCGACGAGGCTCGCGCCCTGCACGTCCATTCCGCCGCCGCCTTCGATCGTCAGGTGCGCGAGCCGTGCGGTGCCGGGGCTGTTCACGAACAGGTGACCCCAGCGCGCGCCGTCTTGGCCCTCGAAGCGGATCGGCTGCTCGGCGGTGCCCTCGGCGATGAGCGTGCCGGTGGTCGGCGTGCCGGGGTACGCGACGTTCATGCCGTGGCCCGCCGCGAACTGCACGACCGCGCACGGCTCGATCTCGAGGGTCGCGCCCCCGCGGACGTCGACCGTCCAGTCGACGAGGTGCGGGCTGCCCTCGGCGGTCCACACCTCGTGGCCGACGATGTCCTCGTCGTGGTGCGTCGGGCCCTGCGTGGGCTCGGGGCAGGCGATCGGCGCGGCGGTGGTGGTGTCGTCACCGGTGTCGGGATCGACGGGGCCGCCCTCGCTCGAGCCCGCGTCGGTGTCGGATTGCGGGAGCTCGTCGGCGGGGCACGCGGCGAGGGTGGTGAGGGCGAAGGGCAGTGCGAACGGCAGCAAGCGAGTGGTCATGGTTCGGCCGGTGGGTGGGGGTCGATCGCCGAATCCGTCACTGTCCGAGCCGCGTCGCCGCGGGTCGCTGCGTGCGCGTGACGTCGAACGGGATCGCAGCGCATGATTCGTGCGTCGCCATGACCCCGCGTGATCTTTTTCTCGTCTCGTCTCTGCTGTTGGCGTGCGCGCCGCGGCCCGCCGGAGCCCCACCGATGAACCCACCCACCCCCGAGACCACGACGACCCCGGAGCCGGCGAGCGAAGCGCCGGGCATCGTGCAGACCGGCGCGCCCGTGCTGCGTGCGCGCGCCCGTGAGGTGACGCCCGAGGAACTCGCCGCGCCGGAGTTCGCCGCGCTCGTCGCCCGGATGATCGAGACCATGCGCGAGGCCCCGGGTGTCGGGCTCGCGGCCCCGCAGATCGGCGTGCCCTTGCGGGTGATCGTGCTCGAGGATCGCGACGAGCTGATCTCGCGCCTCACCGACACCGAGCGGACCGAGCGCGAGCGCGTGCCGTTCGGCCCGCGCGTGCTCGTGAACCCGGTGCTCACCCCGATCGGCGACGAGACGGCGATCTTCTTCGAGGGCTGCCTCAGCGTCGACGGCTTCGCGGGGCTGGTCGAGCGCCACCTCGAGGTCGAGGTGCGCGGGCTCGACGAGCACGGCACGCCGCAGACCTGGCGCGTGCGCGGCTGGCCGGCGCGGATCCTCCAGCACGAGGTCGATCACATCGACGGGACGCTGTACATCGATCGCATGCTGACGCGATCGTTCTCGACGGCCGATCACGCCCGCGAGCGCTTCGCGGGCCAGCCGATCGCCGAGATCCGGCGCGCGCTCGGGTTGTGATCGCGGATCGAGATGCGATCAGAAGCGCAGCGCGAGGCGGCAGGCCGCGCGTGAATCGATCGGATCGCCGGCCGACTCACCGCAGCCAGATGCGCAGGGCATTGCCCCACTGCGCCGCGTAGCTGTCCGGCCACATGTTCGAGTTGGCGTCAGCGGTGCTGCTGCAGACGCCGCTGAACCACGGGCTGGCGGGGTCGTCGCTCAGACGCATGTGGATCGGGTACCCGCCGGGATACCCGAAGTGGCCGAGGTCCATGCCCCTCAGCAGGGTCGGTGAGTTGGCTCCCCCGGACGGAGCGATCGTCTCCTCGACGCAATTCTCGGTCATTGCGAGATCGGAGCAGACCATCGTCGGTGTGTCGCCGAAGTCGAACCACGTGACGAAGCTTCCGGCGACCGCCTGCTTGTACCAACTCGCGCGCACACCGTAGTTGTCGGCGGCGATGAGCTCGAAGCGCGCCAGCGTCCCCTCGTCGACCAGCGGCAGGACGACCGACGCGCCCAGCGACGCCAACTGTCCGTTGAGCTCGAGATCGGGGGACGCGAGGTCCTCGGTGCCGAGCGTCATGCCGAACCACCCGACGGGTTCGCTGCGTGGGTTGGTGTCCTGGTCGGTGGGGTTGACCTTTGCGATGAGCATCCAGCCTCCGCCATCGGTGGCCATGTCGCAGTAGACGTCGAGCGGGCCCTCGGGGAGCTCGATGCGATAGATGCCGTCGTCGATCCCCCCACCGGGGAACTCGGCCAAGACCTGGGCGCAGCTGCGGGCGACCACACACGTGCTCAGGCAGCCGTCGGTCTCGTCGTCGTCGGCATCGTCGCACTCCTCGTCGAGCTCGGGGGTGCCGTCACCGCAGACCGCAGCGCTGTCGCCCGAGCTGTCGTCGGCCCCGGTGCTCGGCGTGGTCGTGTCGGTCGCCGTGTTCGTATCGGTCGTCGTGTTCGTATCGGTCGCGGTCGTCGCGTCGGCCGTCGTTGGGGTCGTCGTCGCGTCGGTCACCGTGGTTGCTTCGGTCTCCGTCGCCGCGTCGGTCACCGTGTTCGTATCGGTCGCCGAGGTCTCCTCGGTCGCTGAGGACACCGACACGCCGCCAGAGGTCGCTTGGCCCGACGAGTCGAACCCGCACGCAGCCAGCACACCCATGCCGGCGACACACCACCGCCCAAGCCGTCCCGATCGGATCGTCGTCATGTTCACCCACGACGAGACTGCCACACGTCGCGACGGTACGCGGCTACCGCGGTTGTCTCGGCCGCGCGACGCTATGTCGGTGACGTCCCGCGCCGGGACATCGCTGGTGCTCGCGCTGGTGGCGTGCCGGGGATCACGCGCGCGGCGGCGAGAGCACAACCACCGGCTGGCCGGCGCGGATCCTCCAGCACGAGGTCGATCACATCGAGCTGTACATCGATCGCCGCGCGTCGGGGCCAGGTCGATCACGGCCGCTCCGAGGCCTGCGGCGAGGGCCGCCCTGCGTGTCCTGCGTGTCCTCCGTGCCATCCCATCCTCCGCTGGCGGGGTCGTCCACGGGGTAGTGCTCTGGATGCACGCAGCGATTCCCGCGTGATCGCAGGCTCGGTCGATTCGTACACGGGTCGGTCGGCCACGGTGCATGGTCACCGCGAGGACGACGGGCCGTGGGCGAACTCCGAAGGAATCGATCGCGCGCGCGCCTGCTCGTCCTCGCGATCGGGGTGGCGGCGTGCGGCGGCGCGGCGCCGGGGGCCGAGGGCACCGGGGGGACCGGCACGACCGGCCCGGTGGGCCCGGGCACCGGGGGCAGTGGCACGACACCGGGCGCGGAGTCGACCACGGTCGCGGACCCGGCGGGCTCCGACGGCGCGGTCGATGGATCCGACTCCGGCGGGGACGACACCGGTCACGTCCCCGGCGCGCCCGGGTGCGGGTTCGAGTCCGCGGCGTTCTGCGAGACGTTCGATGCTCCGTCGGCGCTGCGCGGCCGCGCCGGCGATCTCGATCGCACGAAGTGGAGCGCGGCGCGGACCAACCCGCAGCTCGCGACCGGCAACGGACGCGCGATCGGGGTCGGCCCCGCGACGATCGGCGCGTGTCGGGCGGACCTTCCCGCGCAGGTATTCCCCAACGAGGACACGCTGGTGTGCGACGCGAACGCAGACATCGCGAGCCCACACCTGCTCGTGGCCGTCGGCGCGCAGAACTACGGCCAGAACTCGTACCGCATCCGCCAGCCGTTCGACTTCGCCGATCGCACTGGCACGATCGCGTTCGACGCCGAGGGCTACATGCTGAGCGGCCTGCTCGGCTGGATCTCGCTCGAGATCACCGAGGATCCGACGCCGTTGCCGTCGTTCTCGGTGGAGTACAGCAACGACGAGGGCGGGCCGGTTCCGCGCAACGGCGTCGAGATCCAGTTCCAGGCCAGCTGCCCTGCGCAGCCGGGCAGCGTCGCGGTGCGCTTCATCATCGTGAGCACCGAGTACGACGACGAGGTCCTCGTGCCCGAGCAGCCGGGGCGGCCTTCCCCGAGGTCGACGCCTGCACGATGGACGAGGTGTGCATCAACGACGGCGGCGCCAACGGCGTGTGCGGCGACGTCACGTGTGCCGACGCGTCCGAGTGCGCCGCTGCACCGGCGACGGGCACCGCGCCGGTGGCCTGCGCCGACCTCGTCGGTGACGGCGACGGTGACTGCTACCTCAGCTGCGAGCTCGGCGAGACCTGCCCCGACGGCATGGCCTGCCAGTTCGGCCTGCTCTGCATGTGGCCGAGCTGATCGCGGCCGCATGAGGTGTGCCCGGCTCGGCCGGGCGGCACCGGATGGAGGACGAATGCCCGGGGCCCTCGCCCGGGCATTCGTCGTCGATTCGCCCGCACCTTCCTTCGCACTTTCACTCCACTGCCGCCAGCCACTTGCACACCGGGGCCATGGTCGCGAAGTGCTCCATGCATTCGTCGGCGAAGCGGGCCGTGCTCGCGCTGCGCGGGACCGGACCGGCGCGGCACACGAACAGGCCGGTGCGCCGCAGGAGATCGGCGCGCGGGTGCTCGGCGTCGAAGGCCGCCGGCACACGCGTGAGCTGCTTGCCCGCGAGCTCGTAGCGACCGCGGGCGCAGAGCGTCGAGAGCACTGTCGCCAGCCTCCGGCCGCGCCGTTCGTCGTGGACGGCCTCGCGGAACAGGGCGAGCCGCTCGCCCTCGAGCTGGCGGATGCCCGCGCCGACCACGACGCGATCGGCGTGCAGACGCACGCCGAAGCTCGGCGCGTCGCGGCCCTTGTTCTCGCCGCGCCAGAACCACACGTCCAGATAGTCCTTGTAGGGCTTCGCGTCGCGGACGAACCGCCGATCGCGATGGATGCGGAGCAGCGATCCCCCGAGCGTCGCCTCGAAGCGGATGCCGGGCCCGAGTGCCTTCACCCGCGGGCCGACGGCCGCCACGAACGCGAGCGCCGGCGCGACGCAGGCCTCGTCGTACTCGTCGCGATGCGCTTCGAACCAGTCGCGATCGTTGTGGCGCGCGAGCGCCCCGAGGAAGGCGAAGGTCTCGGCGGGGAACCCGGTGAATCGCGGGACAGACATGGTGCCGCCGCGAGAGCAGGATCCGTGCCTGTCGGCGCGCGTAGGATCGTGACGTCGTCGCGGATCGACGTGGCCACGACTGGCCCGTGGTCGGGCCACACCGGCCCGTGGTCGGGCCACACCGGCCCGTGGACGGGCCACACCGGCCCCCACGCGAGTCGACCGGGCGCTGCCGCACGCACCCGATACGAGCGTCGCCGTCGCGTGCCTGTATGTTCGCGCGGTGAAGTTCAATCCCGACGACCTGGTCGAGTACGTCAGCCACACCGCGGCGCGGGGCGTGTTCCGCGTCCGGTTCCGCGACGGCACCGAGACGCAGGTCCGCGCGAAGACGGCGAGCGAAGCCAAGTCCCTCGCGGCGAAGACCAAGGGGAATCGGCGGCTCTCGCCGGCCTCCGGCGGCGGGCTGACCCAGCCCAAGCCCGACAAGCCGGAGTAGCCGCCGCCCTGATCACGGCAGCGTGAGCGTGCCGACCCAGAGGGTCGACAGCTCGGGTTGCAGGCCATCGGTCACGGATGCGCCGGCGGTCGCGAACCGGCGGTCGCCTTGCACTGCCGAGAGGCTCGGCACGAGCTGGATCGAGGCGGGCGCGTCCCACTGGCCGAGGGGCTCGCCGCTCAGGCGCTGGATCGAGGCGGGCGCGACGAAGCGGAAGAAGTCGGAGGCGTCCTCGGTGGGCCCGAGCAGCGTGAAGACATCGACGTCGATCACCTCGACCACCTCGCCGTCGGCGTCGAGGCGGTGGCGCCGGTCCGGCACGTCCTCGTCGTATTCGTCGCGCGTCGTGACGAACGCTCCGCCGTCTGGTGTGGCCCACACACGGCCGGGCATGCCGGGCAACAGCGCCATCCACAGCTCGTTGCCCGCGGCGTCGTGCTTGCGGATCTCGACCTCGTCGGAGGCGTCCCACGAGCGCACGGCGCCGGAGAACACCGCGCCGTCGTCGCCGCTCGCGAGGGCCACGCCGTTGAAGCCACTGTTGCCTGGCGTTTCCTGTGCCCACAACAGCGATCCATCCGGGGCGTGTCGACGGACGACGCTCAGCCCACACGGCCCCTGGATCTGCTCGCAGACGTACTCATAGGTCGCGATGTGATCGCTCGCGTCGACGGTGATGCCGCGCGTCGAGTTCATGCACTGCGTCCAGCTCGCGTGCCCGTAGTACTCCTGCGACCACGTCTGCTCGAGATCGCCGTCGTACGCCCGCGTCCACTCCACGGCGTGATCGGGGCCGTCGATGGCCGCCCCGCGGATCCGCAGCGTGCCGTCGCTCGCGAACGCGAGCGACTCGAAGATCTGCGATTCCTGTGTCAGCGAGCTCTCTTCGGTCCCGTCGGGCGCGAACACTCGGACGCCGCTGCGGGTCCAGAAGGTGGCGGTCACGTTGTCACCACCGATCCACGACACCGCGACGCGCCCCGTGCCATCGATCGCGACGCCGCAGGGCACTGCATCCGGGGCGGGCACGACGACCTCCCGCGACCACTGCTCGGGCTCCGGCACCACGGCATCGCCCGTGCTGTCGGCGTCACCCGGGGTCGACGTCGCTCCGTCATCGCCGACCGCACCCGAGCTGGCGCCGCCGCCGTCGTCGGCAGAGCCGCCTGGATCGAGATCGCCGCTCGAGGCAGGCGGGAGCACACAGGCTTCGCAGAGCGCGGCCGTCGCGAGGCATCGGAGGATTCGATTGCGTGTCATCGAAGGGATCAGTTTCCAGTCGACGTGGTTTTCGTGGATCTCGACACCGAGGTCGCCGCGCACGTGCGATCGAGCAACGCGCCATGGGCCGCGCCACCGACGACGCGCACGAGCTGCTCACCGACGCGACGCGCCCCGGCATCGTCGCCGTCGGCACAGCGGGCGCGGACCTCGAGCAGGCCGAGCTCGGCGACGAACACCCCCGCGGGGAACCGCTCGCGATAGGCGGCGCCGAGCCGCACCGCCTCGCGGTGGTCACCGCGGCTCGACGCGTCACGGGCCCGCTCCAGCCAGTCGTTGTGGACGGCGAGGGCGTCGTCGAGGTGGGTCGGCGCAGGGGCAGGTCGCGCGGCGGTCGACCGCGCCGAGGGACGCGGCGGGATCGCGACCGACACGGGCAGTCGATCGATGACCGGCAGCTGCGCGACGGACGGTGCGCCCGTCGCCGGACCCTGCGCGATGCTCTGCCCCTGTGTCTCACCCGCCGCGGTCGCCTCGCCCGCCCCATCGCGCACCACGGCGAGGCGGCTGCGATCGTCGATCGTCGGGCTCGCGGCCGCGATCGCACCCACCGTCGTCGCCGAGACCGCGGCACCGAGCGCTGCCGCGGTCATCCATGCCGCGAGGCCGCCCGTCGCACCCTTGCCGTGGAGGACCACGGCCAGCGCCGCGCCGACGCGGGCCTGTGCCGCGGGTTGCGGTCGATCGTGCACGCGACACTGGGCCAGCGCCGCATCGCCGTCGAAGGCGTTCTCCTCGCGGAGGCGCGCCGCGAACTGCTCGAAGGCCGATCGCGCCACCCGCAGTCGGGCCGACGCGGTGTTGATGTTGATGCCGAGGATCTGGGCGACCTCCCGTGCGGTGAACTCCTGCAGCTCGAACAGCATGAACGCCTCGCGGTGCGCATCGCCGAGGCCGTCGAGGAATCGCGCGACGATCTGCGAGGCATCGGAGCGCGCGAGGTCGCGATCGATCGAGGTCGTGGTCGGCAGCACGTCCTGCGCGGCCGACACCCGACGTTGGTGCCGCCATGCGCGGCGGCGATGGTTGGCAGCGATGCGCCGCACTGCGCCGAACAACCAGCTGCGTGCGCTCGTCGCCGCGATCTCGCCGCGGTGACGGTGCGCGGCGACGAAGACGTCGTGGGCCGCGTCCTCGAGGTCGGACGGGGGCACGCCCATCCGACGCAGGCACGACCACACGAACGCGAAGTGGTCCTCGTAGAAACGCGGCGGGTTCACGGGGTCTCCCAACGCAGTGTCCGGCGCCCCGGGGTTTCGTGGGGGATCATGGAAATCGCACCTCGACCCCGAGCTTGGCGCGGCCACCGCCCGCCGGGGTCCGCACGAAGGGCTCGAGGGCGGCGACCGTGAAACGCGGTCGCGCGAGGGCTACGAGGCCCTGCACCCCGATCCACACCGCGAAACGGGGCGTCACCCGCCAGGCCGCGTGGGCCTCGACGAGTGCCGCGGCCCAGGGCCGTCGCACGCGGACGGCATCGGTCACCGCGGCACCCTGGCCCTGCGCCGACATCACGCCGACCTCACCGCCCCCGCACACCGGGAACTCCCAGTCGCCGACGCGGGGCACGGCGCAGGCCCGCACGACGGCCGCGGTGGCACGCGCGCGCAGGGCGACGTCGGGCACGCGCGGGTGCTCGCGGGTCTGCGCGAACAGGTGGATCGCACCGACCTCCACCCGGAGCCGACGCAGCGCGACGCCGGCGGCCAGCGACAGGCCCGCGTCCAGCCGAGGCAGCGCCGCGACCCCGGCGAGGCCCTCGACGCGGAGGCTCGCGGCGGGGCGTGGGCGTCGCCGTGGGTCGGTCCGCGGCGGCGCCCCGCGATCGTCGGACGGGGCGGTCGGTGCGGGACCGGGCACAGGATCGAGCACAGGATCGAGCATGGGATCGGGGGCTGGATCGGGCACCGCCACCGCGGAGGCGAGCTCGGCCTGCTCGAGCAGGGCGACGCGGTGCGCGATGGCGAGCGGATCGAACATCGTCGCCGCCACCAGGGCGGTCGCTCGCGCGAGGTCCCCGCAGTCGGCGGCCTGCAGTCGACGCTCGCTGCGGTCGCCGTCGACCACGACCACGAGCTCGAGCTCGAAGCCCGCGTCGATCGGGCGGATCGTCGCGTCGACGACGAACTCGCCCACGCCTGCGTCCGCCGCCGGACCGAGCCGTTCGATCGCGTCGCGAACCTCGGTCGCGCTCGGACACGAGGGTGGGGCGGTCCACCGGAGATCGAGGCCCGCGGCGCCGATCGTCACCGACAGCACGAGCGTCGAAGAACCCAGCATCCTCCCGATCGGTTGTAGCCGCGCCGCGGCGGCTCCGCTACAGCCGATGGAATCGGTGCTACCTCGCCGCTGCGCGGGGAGCCGCTGCGCGGGGAGCCGCTGCGCGGGGAGCCGTCGCGCGGGCTGGCTCGATCTTCACCTTGGGCAGCGGCCCGGTGACGTGCACGTCGAACGCGGTCTCCTTGCGCGTCGCGGTGACCAGCGTCGGGGCGCGCTCGGGCGACAGGCCCAGGAGCGCGCCGAGCGAAGGCTCGCCCTGGGTGAAGCCGGGGACGCCACCGGGATCGATGGCGAACGACGCGGCGGCGAGGTGGTCCTTCGTCTTGTGCCCGGGCGTCGCGTCCTTGGTCGACTCGATCCAGCGCGCGAGCGACTCGGTGGCGCTCGGGCCGACGGCGAGCATCACCGCGCCGGCGTTGTCGGAGCCGCCGAAGGCGATCCGCAGATCGCCCTCGCCGTCGAGCAGGCCCGCGAACTCGGGCGGGATGCTCTTGCGCGCGTTCTCGAGGGTGACGACGTGGATCGACACGCCCGCGGCGACCATGCGGTTGCGCTTGAAGCGGATGCGCGGCACCGAGACGCCGAAGGTCCGCGCGAGATCGAGGTTGTCGAGCACCGCGGCGATGAGGCTGGTGGCCGCGGCCGCGCCCTGCTTGGGGTTGTCGGCGCCGAGCGCCGCGACGACGTGGCCCTTCGGCCCGACGCCGACCATCACGCGGCCGTTCCAGCTGCGCAGCACGGCCTTGTAGTGCTTGAGCAGATCCTCGAGCACGCCGCGGACGAGGAAGTTCTGCTTGTCCACGGTGCGCGTCGCCTCGGAGATCATCGACTTGACCACCGATTCGTACTTCGCGTAGCGACTGCTCGCGCCAGCGACGAGCTCGGGCGAATCGAGCACGCCCGTCAGCGCGCCCTCGGTGATCTGATCGAGGCCCTGGACCTTGCCGTCACCGTCGGCGGCGACGTGGAAGTCGGCGACGCTCTTGCCCTCGAGGCCGACGCGATCGAACGGGAACTCCGGCAGCGCCCTGCGGATCTCGGCGCCGTCGAGCGTGAGGAACAGGCCGTGCTTGCCGTAGGCGCCGGCGAGCTCGCGACCGGTGGCGAGGCCCCGTTCGTCACCGGCAAAGGTGATCGTCGCGTCGCGATCGTCGAGCCACGCCAGCCGCGGCGGCGGTGGATCGACCGGCATGCCCTCGCCGGGGCGCACGAGCTCGACCGCCCCGAAGTCGCCGACGGCGGTCTTGCCGGCGAGCAGCCGCTTGGCTTGCACGACCTGATCCCTGCGCAGCGCGACCCGGACCACCAGCTGGCCCTCGACGAGCGCGGCGCTCCACGGGCGATCGAAGTCGGCGATGTCGGCGAAGCCGGTGAAGCCCGGCGCTTCGGAGGTGAGGGTGCGCAGCACCTTGCGGGGATCGGGACCTTGACCGACGAGCTCGCCGATCGTCGCGAGCACCTGACCCGGCGCCGCGACGTGGGCGGCGAACTTGGGCTTGGCGGGCAGGGGCAGCGGTCGCGGCATGTTGCGCGGCCGTGGGGGCTCGCGCTCGACCCGGTGGTGGGCCCGCTTGGCGGTGGGCTCCCCGACGCCGGCGCGATCGGGCTTGCACGCCGGCGCGATGATCGAGCCGGCCAACAACAACATCGACGCGACGAGGAGCTTGGGCCGTGTGGGCATGGGGGCGTGAGAACCTATCAGGTCGGATGCGGCCGAGCACGCGGCTCTCGATCACGACCGACGCGATCGCCGGTGTCCGACTTCAGCCGCGATCGGTTTGCGCCAGCGCACCCCTGTGGCCCGGGTCACTCGCGGGCCGCAGGCTCGAGGACGCAGCGAAAGCCGATCGCGACGTGACGCAGGCCCGCCGCGAAGCGACGCCGCGCCGCGGGCCGGGCGGCGACGAGGTCGTCGCTCCATGAGGCGCCCTTGACGATCGCCTCGCCGTCGACGACGCCACGCGTCCACTCGGCCACGTTGCCGCCGACGTCATGCACGCCGTGCGGGCTCGCGCCCAGCGTCGCGACTGCGATCGTGTCGCCGAAGCCCGACTCGCGGGTGTTGCCGCGGCCCGCCGCGAAGCTGTCGCCCCACGGATACGCTCGGCCGTCGTCGCCCCGCGCCGCGCGTTCCCACTGCGCCTCGGTGGGGAGCATGCCGATGCGATCGTGCTGCTCGCCCCACCACGTGCAGTAGGCCTCCGCCTCGGCGTGGCTGACGAGCACCGCGGGATGATCGAGCCGCTCTTCGCGGGGCCGGCCGTCCTTCCACGCGACGCGCTGCGGATCTTCGCCGGCGCGATGGGGCGTGCGCGACCACGTGCGCGCGTCGACCCACGGCTCGGGCACGCCCTCGGAATAGACGTACGCGGCGTAGTCCGCCTGCGTCACCGGGTGGAGCATGATCGCGTAGCGCGGCAGCTCGCGGCGGCGCTCGGGGAGCTCGTCGTGCAGGCGCGCCGCGGCCGTGCGCGCGTCGCCGCCGTGGCGCACCGCGTCGTCGAGGGCCTGCGCGCGGGCGTGCAGGGACGAGCCCATGGTGAAGCTGCCCGGGGGAATCGTCGCGGTGTCGCCGGCGTCGGCGCGACCGCCGGCGCACGCGCTCGCGAGGGTGCAGAGCGTGGCGAGGACGCACGGGATCACGGAGTCGACGCGCACGCGTGGGGCATCGTCCGCAGCCGCGCGGGACTACAGCGAGAGGAGCTCGCGGCCCGAATCCGGACCGGGATCAAAACTCGATGCGCCACGCCAGGGCGAGGCCACGGTTGCGGAAGTAGCCGCGCAGCACGTGCCGAGCGCGGAGCCGACCACCGCGCCACACCGCGAGCACTGGCAGACCCGCGGTGACCATCGAGCCGATCGCCGAGACCGCGGACTCGCCGGCGTGCGGTCGCATGAGCGCGGCCTCGTCGCGGAAGTTCGCCAGGTTGAGCCACGGCGCCGCGGCGTGGGTGTCGACGTTGGGGCCCTGGCCGAGATCGGGCGTGGCCCCGTCGCCGGCCATCATCCACCGGGCCCAGGTCAGGTCGCGGCCCATGCGGGCCTCGAGGCCGCGCCACGGCCGTAACACGAAGGCCGGGTCCGTCGTCGTACTGCGGACCAAGGTCGCACCGTCCACCGGCGGATCCTCGGCCTTTGCCGTCGCGGCCCCACCCAGGGTCACCGCGAGCACCACGCCCGCACGCACGGATCGCATCGCCGCCGGGATGAACCCTCGGTCGAGTCGCGCACGGTGTGGGCCGGCGGTTCGCATCCCTGTCGCTCGTACGCCCGTCCCCACGAGCGCCAGCTCACAGAGTACGCGGGCCGGGTTCGGTTTGGGAAGGGCCACGGGGCGGATTCCGATCGGCTTTTCACGGCGTGGTTCGACCATCGCCCGTGCGAGTTGAGCGAAGATGCCGGCGATGACGGCACACCGTCCGACACGTCGGCGGGGCCCTCGCCTTCGGGGTGCCATCGGGGCCCTGATGGTTCCGCAGCGCCGGATTCGCGGCGCTGCGTGCTCCAGGAGGCGCGACGGGCCGCGATGAGGCCGTCGGTCCCCATCCGCGCCGCGGTCGTCGTCGCGGTGATCGTGGCCGTGGTGATCGCTCTCGCACCGTCGTTGCGGTGGTCGGGCACATCGCTTTCGCTGAACGACGCGCGCATCGCCGGCCGCGCGCTGCTGCGCGGCGGCGCGCTGGCCGTCGCGGTCGCGGCGATCTCCTCGTTGCTCGCGTGGCCGGTCGCGCGGGCGATGCCGCCGCTGCTGCTCCTCGCGTGGGCGATGGTGGGTCCGCTGCCGCGCGCCCTCGGGGTGCTGGCGCTGGGGCTGCCGCCGGGGTCGATCGCGATCGTGCTCGCGGGTGTCGCGGGTGGTGTGCCGTGGATCGCGTTGCTGCTGCAGCTGCGGTTGCGATCGATCGACGCCGGGTTGCTCGACGCGGCGCGGAACCTCGGCGCGGGGCCGTGGCAGCGGTGGTGGCGGATCGAGTGGCCGCAGGCCCGCGGCACGTTGGGCTTCGGCGCGCTGTGGATCGCACTGCAGAGCAGCGGCGACACGGCGACCGCGGAGATCGCCGGCGGCGGCAAGGTCTACTCGGCCGCGTTGCTGCTGCGCGACGCGGCCTTGGTCGACGACGCACCCGCGCTCACGGCCGTGCTGCTGCTCGGGCTCGTCGTCACCGCGGCCCCGGTGACGCTCTGGGTCGCGCGGCGCCTGCCGGATCTGGTGCTCGCGGCCGAGTCGTCGCCGCGCCCGATCGCGCCGAGCGCGGTGGGGCGCGGGTTGGTCGTCGCGATCGTCGTCGTCGTGGCCGCGTTGCCCCTGCTCGCCGTGCTGCCGCAGGCCGCGTCGCTGTGGTCGCCCAGCGACGCATCGATCGCGTCGCGGATCGATCGATCCCTCGGCGTCGCGGCGGCTGTCCTCGCGATCGCGCTGCCCGTCGGCGCCGCCGCGGCGATCGGGGCCCCGCGCGCCGGACGGACCGCGGCGATGATCGGCGGCGCGATCCTGCTGCCGCTGGTGATCCCGCCCGTGGTCTACGGCTTGGCCGCCCTCGACATCGCGCGGTGGTCGGGCGTCGCGCCCGGCCCGGTGTTCACGGTGCTCGGCACGGTGCCGGTCGGCATCGCGTTGGTGTTCGTCGCGACGATGATCGCGAGGCCACGCGTGCCACCGGCGTTGATCGAGGCCGCCGCGAACCTCGGCGCCGGCCCGTGGATGCGCGCGCGTCGGGTGTGGCTGCCACGCATGGGCGCGGCGTGGGCCGCCGCGGCGCTGCTCGTCGTCGCGTGGTGCTGGTCGGACGCGATGATCGCCCCGTTCACCTCGGGTCCCGGCGACGGCACGGTCGCGGTCGCGATGACGCTGGCGGCCCGCGGCGCCGATGCCCACGCGGCGGCGCGCTGGGCGTGGGTGCAGATCGGGTTCACGATCGCGGCGGTGGTGGGGGCGACGCGGCTCTGGGGTCGGCGGTGAGGGGGGCGATCGGGAGGCGAGTGCGGGTCACTCGAATCGGCGCTTCCGCCAGTAGCCGGGGCGTCGTTTGTGGTGGGCAATCGCGAAGACGCGGACCCACTCCTGCGACTCCGCGTAGAGAATCGTATAGGGGAACCGAGCGAGCATGAAGCGTCGGAGGCCATCTCCACGGCGCGTCGACGGCCACGTCGTGGGGGACGCGAGAATGGTGGCGAGGCCGCGTTGCACCTCCTCGAGAAGCTCGTAGCCGAGCCCCTCGCGCTCGTGTTCGTACCAGGCGACCGCCGCTTCGAGCTCGGTACCCGCTTCACGATGGATCTGCAGCTTCACGGACGTGCTGCACGAAGTCGCTCGAGGATGCGGGCGCGGAGCTCATCCCACGGCTCGAATGCCGAGGGATCGTCGGTGGTCTCCCGTTGCCGCCGCTCGGCCTCGGCCAACCACGCCTCTTCGACTCCTTCCTCCGGGGCTCCGTCGAGGCTCGCGATCAGTTCGAGCGCTACGCCGGCGCGCTCCCCCGGTGGGAGCTGCAGGCCGTCATGAAGGACGTTCTTCGCGGACGACACCCGACCACGATAGCGCGTCGGAGGGCGGCGTGCTCCGACGAGGCGGGCGACGCAGCGCGGCCGTTCAGGGGCAACGATCGCGCTCGGACGCCGCGGCATCGGCGCCCAGGTTCCTTCGGGCGTGTCCCACCGATGCGCTTGGCTCGGACGCCGAACGCGTTCACGCTCGCCTTCGCCGTGCACCCGAGCGACGCGAGGATGGGCCTGAGCATCCGTGGCATCACCAAGCGCCACGGCGAGACCGCGGCGCTGCAGGGCATCGAGCTCGAGCTGCCTGCGGCGGGCTACGTGTGCATCATGGGGCCGTCGGGCTGTGGCAAGACCACGCTGCTGCGGATCCTCGCCGGGCTCGTCGCGGCCGATGGTGGATCGATCGCGTGGGACGGTCACGTGCTCGACGACGTGCCGGCCGAGCGTCGGCCGCTGCGGCTGGTGTTCCAGCACGGCGCGTTGTTCCCCCACCTCGACGTCGGGGCGAACGTCGGCTTCGCGCTGGCGCTCGCGGGGGTGCGCGGCGAGGCGCTGACGCGCGAGGTGACGCGGTTGCTCGCATTGGTCGAGCTGCCCGCGGCGTTCGCCGGGCGCACGATCGAGGGGCTGTCGGGCGGCGAGCGGCAGCGCGTCGCCCTGGCGCGGGCGCTCGCGGGCGATCCCGCGGTGCTGATGCTCGACGAGCCGCTGACCGCCATCGATCGCCCGCAGCGCGCGGGTCTGCGCGATCGATTGCGATCGCTGCAGCGCGAGCGCGGCGGGCTGTTCGTGCACGTGACCCACGATCCCGCCGAGGCGCTGGCGCTGGCCGATCACCTCGTGGTGCTCGATCGCGGGGTCGTGCTCGCCCAGGGCGATCCCGAGGCGCTGTACACCCGGCCGCCCGACGCCGCGACGGCGCGGCTGCTCGGGGGTCTGAGCGCGGTGCCGGGCGCCGAGGCGCGATCGCTGCGGTGCGAGCGGCTGCGGATCACCGAGGTGCAGCCGCGGGCCCATGGGCGCGTGGTGTCGCGGGCGGTGCTCGGCGAGCTCGCGGAGATCGTGGTCGCGATCGGATCGCAGCGCGTGTCGCTGCACGCACCACTCGAGGTGCGCGCCGCGGTCGACGATGCGGTCGGGCTGCGGTGGGAGGACGACGACGAGCTGCCCTTCGCGGTGGGCTCGGCGTCGTCGCTCCGCCGCGGCGGTCCGGTCTGATCGACCGCGGAGTAAGCCAGGGCCCCGGCCGCCGTTGCCTCCGTCGAGATGCCGCCGTCGCGAGCCCGCGTCCCCTGCCGTGTTGCCGTGGCGCTCGCCGTGGTCCTCGGCCCGGGGTCGGTCGCGACGGCGGCGGAGCCGAGGGAAGCGATTCCGAGGGGGGTGGACCCGACGACGGCGGATCGAGGGTTGATCGTGGGGGCCGTCCTCGATGTGGCCTCCCACACCCCGCTGCCCGGCGTCGAGGTCACGCTCGAGTGTCCCTGCCTCGCCGAGCCCGGCGTCGTGCGGAGCGACGACCGCGGGTTGTACCGGTTCGCGGATCTCGGGCCCGGCCACTACACCGTCACCGCCCGGGTCCCCGACGCGTCCTTGGCGAAGACGTTCGAGCTGTTCCCGGGCGCGCGCTACCGCGCCATGCTGCGGATGGATCCAAGAACGCCGTCGCATCGACACATCTTCGTGCGGAACCCACCGATCAAGGCGCCGAGCGAGCCGGCGCTGTGGCGCATCGAGCCGCAGCGGGATCCTGCGCGCGTCATTGCGCCGATCCTCGTGGGCACCGGCGCCGCGATGCTCGCGTTGGCCGGCGGGCTCGGCACCCACTACGCGCTCGCGCTGCGCGACGGCGTGGCGCAGGGGCGGACGTTCGGCGAGCTCCGACACCCGCGCGACGCGATGATCGCGAGCTTCGCGGTGCCCGGGGCGATCGGCGTCGGGGCCCTGATCGCCGGGATCTACGGGGCGGTCCGTGGGCAGCGCCTGCGCCGGCGCACGGGCCCGTGTGCACCGTTGCTGGGTCGATCGTTCGTCGGAGTGGCGCTGGCGGGACGGTTCTGATCGTGCGTGCGATCACCGGGCCGTCAGCGACCCGACGATCTGGTCGAACCCCGCGCGCACCGTCGCGAGGTCCTCGTCAGGGGCCTGCGTGAACACCATGATCGAGCGGTCGTCGAGCTCGGCGACGATGACCTCGAAGGTGTGGGGCACCTTCTGGCCGACCAGGGCGACCTCGAAGCTGGAGGCGCGGACCGGGCGTTCGGCGCCGAGCATGGTACGCGTCGTGCTGCGCGTGCCGCCCTGCGCGTAGTCCAGGGCGCCCGCGAGCTGCTCGCCGGCGGCCTTGCGGAGCTCGGTGGTGAGCAGACCGAGCATCTCGTCGGGATCGATCGCGATCGCGGGCTTGAACTGCTGCACCATCGCGATCGCGGAGCCCGTGCTCTCGATGGTGACGAGCACGGTCTCGATCCCGTCGGTCGCGGTGACCTCGGCCTCGTGCTTCCAGTTGCCGGGGTAGTCGAACCGCAGGCCGTTGGCGTCGTACACCTGCTTCGCCGCGACGTCGGGCGTGGGCTCGGAGAGCAGGCCGCAGGCGGGCGCGGCGACGGCGAGCGTCAGGGGAAGGAGCCAACGAACGGCGCGGGAGGGCATGAAAGACATGCTGTCGCGGGCAAGTGTCCGTGGCAACCGGCGCTCGCCGAGGGTGTTTTCACCGCCGATTCACGCGCGGTCGATCTCCGGTTGACCGCCGGGATCCATGCTCCGCAGACGGATGCGTGACCGGATCGTCTATGTCGCCCTCGCCGAGGCGCGCGGGCACCTCATGCGGGCTCACCTGCTGCGCGAGCGGTTGGGGTCGCACGGGATCGCGGTCGAGGTCGTGACGACGTCGAGCGCCGGGCAGCGGTTCCTCGCCGCCCTCGGGACGCCCGCCGTGGTGCTGCCGGGCGGTGCGAGCCTGGTGTTCGACGGGGCCCACAACCTGCGGCGGCGCGCGACGACCACGGCGCTGCTGCGGTACCTCGCGCGGCCCTCGGGCATGCGCGCGGATCGGGCGTGGCTCGTCGCGCGGGCGCACGATGCCGCGTTCGTCGTGAGCGATTCGCTGCACCCCGCGCTGTTGTTCGCGCCGCCGTCGCTGCGGGTGGTGCAGGTCTACGGCGAGAACATCCTCGGCGCCACGCAGACCGAGCTCGCGGGGCTGGGGCCGCTCGCGCCGCTCGGCGCCCGCGTGCTCGCGCGCGCGATCGATCGGGCCCTCGCGCGCGTCGAGCATCGCCTCGGTGACGAGCCGACCGACGACCGGGTGATCCGCCTGCCGCCGATCCTGCCGACGCCGATCCTGCCGACGCCGCGCGGGCTCGCGGGCGACGAGCGACCCGTCGCGTACCTCAACCCCCACTTCGAGGACGGGCGCATCGCTGCGGCGATCGAGGCCGCGCTCGGCCCCGATCTGTACGGCGTCGCCGAGGGCTTCGCGGCGCGGCCCGGATGGCGCGCCGTCGATCCCCACCTGGTCGATCACGTCGCGCGGGCCGCCGTCTTCGTCACCGGCGCCGGCATGGGCGGGATCGGGATGGCGCGGGCGTTCGCAGTGCCCACGATCGTGCTGCTGTCGGACCAGCCCGAGCAGCGCGCCAACGCCGAGCAGATCCGCGGCTTGCCCCACGTGCGCATCGTCGAACTCGGCGACGACCTGCATGCGCGTCTCGCCGCCGCGACGACGTCGCTGCGCGCCGAGCCCATCGCTCGGCCGGATCCGATCGCGGTCGCGCGCGCCAACGCGGCGCGCTGGACCGAGACCTTCTTGCAGCTCGTCGACCGAGCACGTGCGAACCCCGAACCCAGGACCCCCCATGACGAACACCCAGCCATCGCCCTCCATCGCCCTCGTCCTCGAGACCAACAACCTCGGCGGCGGTCAGGCCGATCGCCTCGCGCTCACCTCGCTGCGCCGGGTGCTCGACTCGTTGCGCGCGCAGACCCATGACGTCGCGGACCTCCGCGAGGTCGTGATCACCCACGACGGCTGGCTCGACGAACACCGCGCGACGATCGAGCACGCCCTCGGACGCGCGGTCCGGCTGGTCGCGCACGCCGCCGACGTCGACTACTACGGGGCCAAGAACGCCGGCTTCGATGCGACGGACGCGGACGTCGTCGTGTTCGCCGACTCCGACTGCGTGCCCGAGCCGCAGTGGCTCGCGGCCCTCGTCGCGCCGCTCCTCGACCCCGACGCGGGCGTGGGCGTGGTCGCGGGCCGCACGAGCTACCGCGATGGCGTGCTCGGCCGGGGGCTGAGTGCGATCGACTTCATGTACTTCCCGAGCGACCACGGTCCTCGGTGCCGGCGCAACTTCTACGCGAACAACGTCGCGTTCCGCCGCGAGGTGTTCGCGTCGCGGCGCTACCGAGTCGTGCCGGAGATCTACCGCGGTCCGTGTCAGGCCCTCGGCATGGCGCTGCACGCCGAGTCGGTGCCCTTGCACTTCGCCCCCGACGCGCACACCGTGCATCGATTCCCGGATTCGTGGCGCGAGCTCGCGGCGCTGCGATGGCTCCGGGGCGGCGACACCACCGAGATGGCACCCGCGATCGCCGAGGCGGCCGGCGTGCACCCGGCGTGGATCCGACGACTCGGCCCGGCGCTCCCGCTCGCGGTGCTCGGCGGCCGTCTGCGCTACAGCCTCGCCGCGACCATGGCCTCGCGCGCCCGCTGGACGCTGCGCGGGGATCCGCGAGCGCTGTCCGGCTCGCGGTGGGCAAGCGCCGGCGTCGTCGTCGGTGTGACCGCGCTGGATGCCGCAGGCGCGATGGGTCGTGTGATCGCGGGTCGACGACGCGAGGCATCGCGGCGCGTGCTCTCCTACCACGCCGAGGCATCGCGGCCACGCACGACACCGTGACGATCGCGTTCGACTCCGCGCGGCACGGGCCGGACATCGGCATCGCACCTCTGTGCACGTCATGCCGCATGCCCTCCCAGGCGCGGTCACGGTTCCGCGCTCGAATCGAGGCCCATGTTTCAGATCTGTTCGCTGCGTGACGATGAAATCCGCGGCGACCCCATCGGTTGCTCCTGCCGCGCAGCGTAGGATCGATCCCATGGACAACGTCAGTCTCGACTCCTCGTCTGACATCGACACCGTCCACGTGATGGCGCCGCCGCGGCCGGACCTCGAGACCGGTGCGCACGCGCAGGCCGACGTCCCGCACCCGCAGGGGCACCTGCTCGGTCGCTACGTGATCGTCGAGCAGGCCGGACTCGGCGGGATGGGGCGGGTCTATCGCGCCTACGATCCAAAGTTGCGACGCGAGGTCGCGCTCAAGTCGCTGCGCCCGAGCAACGGCGACGGTGGGATGGCGCGGATGGTTCGCGAGGCCCAGGCGATGGCGCGACTCAGCCATCCCAACGTGGTCCCGATCTACGACGTCGAAGATGTCGACGGCGCGGTGTTCATCACGATGGAGTACGTCGCGGGCGAGACGCTGCAGCGGTGGCTCGAGTCGCCGAGGCCGTGGCGCGCCATCGTCGACGTGTTCCGCGACGCAGGGAAGGGGCTGGCCGCCGCGCACGCCGCCGGGCTGGTCCATCGCGACTTCAAGCCGAGCAATGTGATGGTCGGCACGGACGGCCGGGCGCGCGTGATGGACTTCGGCCTCGCGCGGGCCGAAGGCGAGCCCGAACCCGACGCAGCGATGTCGACCGCGCACAGCAGCATGTCGGGGTTCAGCGCCGCCGCGTCCCACCCGCTCACGCACGCGGGTCTGGTGATGGGGACGCCGCCATACATGGCGCCAGAGGCCCATGCCGGCGAGTACGACGGTCGTGGTGATCAGTTCTCGCTGTGCGTCGCGCTGTTCGAGGCGCTGTATCGCCGGCGTCCGTTCGCGGCGACCCCCGGTCGGACCCTGCTGCAGGCCAAGCTGGACGGCGCCATCGACGTGCCGGAGGGGCACGACGTGCCCGCGTGGCTGCACCGCGCGGTGGTCCGGGGACTCGCAGCGAAGCCGGAGGATCGTCATCCCGACATGGATGCGCTGCTCGCCGCCCTCGTCCACGACGATCCGCGTCGACGTCGACGCTGGGCCGCGGGGGTCGTCGCCGTGTCGGTCGTCGGCCTCGCGACGCTGGTCACGGTCCGAGCGACGGCCGCGCGCGCCGAGCTCTGCACGGGGGCGGCCGCTCGACTGGCGACCGCGTGGGATCCCTCGACGCGCCAGGCGGTCACGCAGGCCTTCGCCGCGGTGGACAAGCCGTACGCCGTCGACGCGTCCGAGCGCGTGGTCGAGTCGCTCGACGCCTACGCCGATCGCTGGTCGACGTCGTACGCCGAGGCGTGTCAGGCGACGCAGGTCCGCGGCGAGCAGTCGACGTCGCTGATGGACGCGCGCATGCGGTGTCTGGAGGGCCGCCTCGATCAGCTGCGCGCCGTGGGGGAGACGCTCGAGGGCGCCGACGCGGGCGTGGTCGATCGTGCGCCCACGGTGGTCTCTCGGCTGCCGTCGATCGATCGCTGCGACGACGCGACCTACGTGACGGCCCAGGTCGCGCCGCCCGAGGATCCCGCCGTGGCCGCGGAGGTCGAGGCGCAGCGCCGCGAGCTCGCGCGATCGAAGGCGCTGGCCGACGCCGGGCGCTACCGGGAGTCGATGAGTGTGGCGAAGGGCGTCGAGGCGGCCGCGCAAGCGCTCGACGATCTGCCGCTGCGCGTGGCCACGCAGGCCCGCATCGGCCATCTGCACGACGACCTCGACGAGTTCGAGCCGGCCGTCGCGGCGCTCGAGGCCGCCTTCCACGGCGCGCGCCGGGCCCGGCTCGACGAGGTGCGGATCGACGCCGCGATCGGGCTGGTCCACGTCCTCGGCACGCGGCTCGAGCGATCGGATCCAGCGCTGCTGTGGGCCGGGCACGCCGCGTCCGAGATCGATCTGGCGGGTGATGACGACGACCGGGCACGCCTGGCCGGCGCCCTCGGGGGCGTGCACTTCCACCGCGGAGACGTCGAAGCGGCGCTCGCCGCCTACGAGCAGGCGCGCGACTTCGCAGCGCGGGTGAAGGGTGAACGCTCACCGCAGGTGGCCGACGCGCTGAATAACCTCGGTGGCATCTACGGCGCGACCGGTCGCTGGGTCGAGGCGCAGGCCGTGCTCGAGCGCGCGGTCGAGCTGGGCGAGGCGATCTATGGCCCGGATCACCCGGCGAACGTCGCGGCGATCGAGAACCTCGGCAATGTCTACAACCGCCTCGGTCGCGGTGGCGAGGCGATCGAGCTCCACCTGCGGTCGCTGCGGATCCAAGAGAACGCGATTGGACCCGACGCGACCGGCGTGGGCGAGACCTGCGTGAACCTGGCGTACGACTACCTCGAGCGGTTGGACTACACGACCGCCCGGCGTCACTTCGAGCGCGCGCTCGCGATCTTCGATTCCCAGCTCGGGCCCGACCATCCCAAGACGGGGCACGCCCACAGCACCTTGGCCCTCGCGCTGTTGCACGGCGGCGACGTCGACGCTGCGCTGACCCACGCCGAGCGCGGCGCCGTGATCCTCGAGAGCGCGCACGGATCCGACCATCCGGCGTTCGCCGCCGCGCTCGGTCGGGTCGCCGAGGTCCAGCTCGGCGCAGGGCGATACCGGGAGGCCGAGGCCACCTCGCGGCGGTCGATGGCGATCTGGTCGGCCAAGCACGGCGACGACAATCCCGAGCTGAGCTTCGTCCTGCATCGGCTGGGCCGCGCGCTGATCGGTCAGGGGCGATCGCGCGAGGCCGTCGTGCAGCTGGAGCGAGCGCTCGAGATCCATGTCGGCGAAGACGCGGCGTTCCTGGCCGAGGCCCGCGCTGCCCTGGCCGCCGCGCTGTGGGACGCAGGCGGGGACCGTGCCCGCGCCGCCAGTCTCGCACGGGAGTCGCGCGATGCTCTGTTGCGCCTGGGGGATCCCGCACGCGGAGCGCTCGAGCGCATCGACGGTTGGTTGGCGCAGCACGACGCGTGACCGCGACCGCGCTCGTGTTCTACCTCGAGCCTTCGACGAGGCGATGACTCCGGGTCACCGCGGACAGATGTCCGTCGGGCACGGCGTCCCGAGGCGCTCCCACACGTGCGAGGTGAGCGTCACCGGTCCGCCGTACAGCCCGATTCCGCCGGCCGCGAAGCCGCGGGCCGTGGGGTTCAGGACCGGGGCGTTGCCGGGCGGTGGATCGTTGGGCTCGGCGAACAGGGCCGCGATCTCGGCCTCGCACGGCCACGGCCACAGCGGTTCGCCCGTCGGTTGATCGAAGCCGGGCTCGCCCCAGTGCGACCCGCTCGCGCCGTAGCGCTCGAGCAGCCGCGCGCCCGGCGTGTTGTCGAGCAGAAGGGTGAGCTCCTGGTCCAGCGACGAGTCGAGTGGGTCACCGGCGTCGAGCGCCGCGGCCGTCCCGGCGAAGCCCCCGATCGTGACGTGGTGCGCCGCGCTCGCGCGCACGCCCACGGCGCCGTCGCTGATGCCCCACACCACCGAGTGCTCGACCACGTTGTCGTCGCCCCACTCGGTGCCGAAGATGCCGGCGTGCGTGACCTGCTCGTCGAGCACGAGCACGCCCTGCAATCGGATCCCGCTGGCGTTCTTCGCGACGTAGATCCCGCCGTACTTGCCCTCGCCGCCGGTGTCGGGGGCGGCGCCGTCGATCGCGATCACGTTCTGGTAGAGGTGGTCGCGGACCGAGTCGTCGTCGTTGTTGCCGTACGTGTTGAAGGCCGACTTCGGGAGCGGCGAGCTCGTGTAGTCCATGCGCACGACCACGCGTCGCCAGATGTTGCGCTGGGTGTGCGCGTCGGGTCCGCCCTGGATGAAGCACGCGCGGCACGAGCCGACGCCCGCGACGTCCTCGACCAGGTTGTCATCGCCGTAGATCGCGAGTAGCGATCCCTGCTCGCCCGACTCGCCGTGGCGGCGGAACATCGACCGCGTGACGCGGTTGTGCGCGCCCTCGATCACGCCGACGGACTCGCCGCCGGGACCGCCGTCGAAGATGATGCCGTCGACGTGGACGCGGTCGGTCAGGTGCAGGAGACCCGAACCACCCGTGACACGGACCTGCATCGGATGGCGCGCCATGATCACCGTGAACCCGTCGTCGCCCGGCGGCACGTCTGCGATCGCCTGATCGTCGTAGACGCCGTCGTCGAGGACCAGCACGTCGCCGGCCTGCATCTGTGCGATCGCCCAGCCGAGGCTTCGCCACGGCGACGCCTCGGACCCATCTCCGGAGCCGTCGTCGCCGCGGGGGCTGACGTGCATCGTCGCGGGGAGGGCCAGCGGTTCGTTGCAGTCGCTCGGCCCCGCGGGCGGATCGCCGTCGGTCGTATCCCCGCTCGATTCGGAGGCGTTCCCGTGACCATCCGTCGAGGCCGTGCTCGAGGGATCCACCGCGCCGCTCGAGTCGGTCGCGATCGTCGGATCTGCCGTCGAGTCCGCCGGCTCCCCGCCCGTGGTCTCGGTCGCGCCACTCGGCGGGGTCGTCCCGCCGCACCCCGCCGCGCCCTCCATCGCGACGGCGGCGAGGAGCAGGGGAGCGAGGGACAGGGGACGGCTCGAGGGGGTGGAGCGACGCATCGCTGGCGTTGGTGGCCGGCCGGCCGCGAATCTGTGTGCCGCGACTGTCTGGTTCCCGCCACCGACCCGTGCCACGCTGGTGATGCACGGATGCACCCCCTCGTCGCAGCTTGGAGCACGGTGGTCGCGCTGGCGGGACCGCAGCTGGTCGGTCCGACGCCGCGCGATCCGATCGTCGGCGGCACACCGACCGAGGCGGGCGCGTTCGAGGACGTGGTGCGGATCGTTCTGCCGGGCGGATCTTGTTCGGGGGTCGTCGTCGCGCCGCGCGTCGTCCTGACGGCCGCGCATTGTGTCGACGATCTGCGCGGTGCAGACCCGCTGCGCGTGTATCACGGCGCGTTCGAGGGCGAGCATCCCCCCGTCGAGGTGGTCCGGTTCGGCGCGCATCCGGACTACACGGGCGACCCCACGCAGGAGGACATCTTCGACTATGGCTTCGTCGAGCTCGGCACCGACATCGACGTGCCCGGCGGGTTCGTCCCGCCGATCACGACGCAGGACGAGTGGGACGAAGCGATGCTCGAGGGGCGGGAGGTGGTGCTCGTCGGCTTCGGCGCTACGGCCGAGGATGCCGCCGACGATGGCACCAAGCGCGTGGTGACGACGACGATCACCCGCTTCAGCGAGCGCGGCCTCGAGTTCTACGCGGGCAAAGCGGGCCAGGACACCTGCGGTGGCGACTCCGGCGGGCCGGTCTACGTGCGGCTCGACGACGGCGCGCTGCGCCTCGCCGGCATCACCTCGCGTGGCCCGGAGCCGTGCGGCAACGGTGGTTGGTACGGCACCCCATACCCGGCCCTGTGCTGGCTCGATTCGCAGACCGATGCGCGGCTGTCCGATCGGACATGCAATACGTGCGACTGCCTCGACACGCGGACGTCGGACGAGGGCGGGTGCACGATCGCGGACGATCGCACGGGCTCGGCATGGTGGCTCGTGGTGCTCGCCCTCGGACGTCGCCGACGGCCGACGGCTGCGGCGGGGCGACGCCACGCGGCCTGACGTCAGAACACCTGCACCCAGCCGGCCGCGCTCGGCGTCTCGTTGTCGCCGATGTCGTTCGTGTTGCCGTAGCCGAGCACGCCCGCGGTGGCGAGGCCCCAGCAGCGCACGCCGCCGCTGTTGCTGCGGATGCAGGTGTGCGAGCCGCCGGCGTCGACGAAGGCGACGGGGACGCCCACGGTGACGTCGCCGGCGCTGGCCGGGGTCTCGTTGTCGCCGATGACGGTGGTGTTGCCGTAGCCGAGGCGGCCGTTGTTGCCCAGGCCCCAGCACCGCAGCGCGCCGCCGACGAGCAGCACGCAGGAATGCGAGCCGCCGACGGAGACCTGGCTGACCGCGCCGCCGACGTTCACGTCACCCGCGGTCGAGGGCAGCTCGTCGTCACCGATGTTGCTGGTGTTGCCATAGCCGATCCGCCCGCTCGCGCCGTTGCCCCAACACCGCACGGTGCCCGCGACCAGCCGGGCGCAGGTGAAGGTGTCCGCCGCGTCGATCGCCGCCACCGGGCCGCCGACGTTCACGTCGCCCGCGGTCGAGGGCAGCTCGTCGTCGCCGATCGCGAGGAGGTTGCCGTAGCCGAGGCGGCCGTCGCCGGCGCTCCCCCAGCAGCGCACGTTGCCGGTGTCGAGCAGCGCGCAGATGTGCTGGTTGCCCGCGGTGATCTGCAGGGCGGTGCCGCCCACCGAGACGTCTCCCGCCGACGCCGGGGTCTCGTTGTCGCCGATGGTGGTCGTGTTGCCGTAGCCGAGCCGCCCGTTCGCGCCGTTGCCCCAGCACCGCACCGCGCCGCCCTGCAGCAGCGCGCAGGTGTGGCTGCCCGATGCCGCGAGCTGCGTGACCACGCCGCCGACGTTCACGTCACCCGCAGACGCCGGCGTCTCGTCGTCGCCGATGTTGTTGAGGTTGCCGTAACCGAGCCGCCCGTTGCTCGCCGCGCCCCAGCAGCGCACGGTGCCGCCCTGCAGCAGCGCGCAGGTGTGGAGGAACCCCGACGAGATCTGGATCACCGTGCCGCCGACGTTCACGTCGCCCGCGGCCGAGGGCAGCTCGTCGTCGCCGATGTTGGCGATGTTGCCGTAGCCGAGCCGCCCGCTGCCACCCGTGCCCCAGCAGCGCACCGCGCCGGTGTCGAGCAGCACACAGGTGTGCCCGGTCCCCGAGCTGACCTGCACGACCTGCTGCGAGGCGCACCCGCTCGAGCAGCCGTCGTTGGCGACCAGGTTGCCGTCGTCGCACGTCTCGCCCGCGGCCGCGTTGACCACGGTGTCGCTGCACAGCGGTGCGGTGCAGTCGGCGTCGCACGTCGCCGAGGCGCCCGCGGTGTCGCAGGCCTCGCCCGCGGTGGCGTTGACGGTCCCGTCGCCACAGCTGACCGCGGTGCAATCGCCGTCGCAGCTCGCGGTGGTCGTGCCGTCGTCGCACAGCTCGCCGGCGCTCGCGTTGGTGATCCCGTCGCCGCAGGCTGCCGCGGTGCAGTCGGCGTCACAGCTCGCGCTCTCGCCGGCGTCGTCGCAGACCTCGCCGAGCACGGCGTTGACCACCCCGTCGCCGCAGGCCGGCAGCGTGCAATCGGCGTCGCAGGTCGCCGAGGGGCCGGCGTCGTCGCACAGCTCACCGGCGTCGGGGTTGATCGTGCCGTCGCCGCAGGTCGCCGCCGAGCAATCGGCGTCGCAGGTCGCGGATTGACCCGCGTCGTCGCAGCCCTCGCCCGCGGCCGCGTTGGTCACCCCATCGCCGCACAGCGCCGGCGTGCAGTCGGCGTCGCAGGTCGGCGAGGCGCCGGCGTCGTCGCAGGACTCGCCCGCGGCCGCGTTGGTCGTGCCGTCGCCGCAGGTGGCGTCGGTGCAATCGGCGTCGCAGGTCGCCGAGGGCCCGACGTCGTCGCAGTCCTCGCCGGCGAGCAGGTTGGTCGTGCCGTCGCCGCATGCCACAGCGGTGCAGTCGACGTCGCAGGTCGCCGAGGCGCCCGCATCGTCGCAGCTCTCGCCGGCCGCGTCGTTGGTGATCGCATCGCCGCACACGGGGAGCGTGCAGTCGTCGTCGCAGTCGAGGGTGTTGCCGCCGGTGTCGCAGCTCTCGCCCGCCTGCGTGTTCGCGACGAGGTCGCCGCAGATCGGCGTTGTGCAATCGGCGTCGCACGTCGCGCTCTCGCCCGCGTCGTCGCAGGTCTCGCCCGCAGCGGGGTTGGTGACCCCGTCGCCGCACTCCGCCAGGGTGCAGTCGGCGTTGCAGGTCACGGATGCCCCGGCGTCGTCGCAGTCCTCGCCCGCGGTGGGATTGACGATGCCGTCGCCGCACGACGACGGCGTGCAGTCGGCGTTGCAGGTCGGCGAGGCGCCGCCCTCGTCGCAGCCCTCGCCCGCGGTCGCGTTGGCCACACCGTCGCCGCACAGCGCCGCCGAACAGTCCGCGTCACACGACGCGCTCTCACCCGCGTCGTCGCACGTCTCGCCGGCGGTCGCGTTCGTGTCCCCGTCGCCGCACTCGGCCGCGGTGCAGTCCGCATCGCAGGCCGCCGTCTCGCCGCCGCCGTCGCAGTCCTCCGCCGCCGCTGCGTTCGCCACCCCGTCGCCGCACAGGGCGACGGTGCAATCGGCGTCGCACGTGAGGCTCTCCTCGCCGTCGTCGCAGGCTCGCCGGCGGCCGCGTTCGGCGTCGCGTCGCCGCACTGCGCCCCGGTACAGTCGGCGTCGCACGTCGCCGATTCCCCGGCGTCGTCGCAGTCCTCGCCCACGTCGACCAGTCCGTCGCCACACGTCGGCTCGGGCCCGCCGGTGGTGCTGTCGCTGCTGCTGCCGGGGTCGGTCGACGAGCTGCTGCTGGTCGACGGATCGGTGGAGCTGCTGGTCGAGGGATCGGTCGTGCTCGACGACGCCTCGCTGCTGCTCGATGAACCCCCGCTGCTCGAGTCCGCGGTGGAGCTCGATCCGGCGGTGGTGTCCGCGGTCGTGCTCGGGCCGGCGCTGCTGCTGGAGTCGGCGCTGGTCGGCGCGTCCGTATCCGTCGCGGCGGTGCTCGAGCCGTCGTCGGTGTCGACGCTGGTGCTGACGTCGTCGTTGCACGCCGACAGGGCGATGCCGAACAGAAGTGCGCTGCGCGCGGAGATCAGACCAAGCGATCGCATCGCTCGACGGTATCGCAAACCTCGACCGTGGACCACGGCGTCCTCGTGGCCGCGGCGCGCGGGTTTGCCCCTGCTCGCGCGGAGGTGTCACCGCGGCGCGACGTCGCCGACGCGTGCGCGAGCTCGGCCTCACGGGATCGGTGGCGCCTCGCTGATCTGCTCCACCGCGCTGCCGCCCGCGTACGCGTAGCTGACATAGTCGTCGTAGCCGTACACGTCGATGCCGGCGGGCTGATCCGCGATCAACACGTGCGCGCCGGGCTGGACCCGCACGCGCGCGCCCGTCCAGGCGATGTCGCCGAGCGTGCCGAGCGGGCGCCAGCTCTCGATCGCCTGGCCGTCGAGCTCGACGTGGGCGCCCTCGGGGGCGTACACCGCGACGACGCCCTCGCCGTAACCGCCGGGCGTGAGGAACACGTAGCGCGACTGCAGCTGCGAGACCGAGGGCTGGGCGATCATCGCTGGATCGCCGACGTCGCCGCCGCCGGGGTTCGCACCGCTCGACAGCAGGAATTGGGTGACCGCGAAGGGGTGCTCGGCGTCGGAGCGCACGAGCAACGGTTCGTCCGTGGTGAACACGGCGGTCTCGTTGGCCGACAGGCTCGTCGGCGCGCCGTCGGGGCGGGCGCCGGCGTACTCGAGCTCGGTCCCGTCGAACGCCGCGGTGATCCGATACGCCGCGGGCGCGTCGTCGGTCGCGTCGCCGGGCATCGGCGGTGGCACGGCGACGTAGCTCGCGCCCCAGGCCACCAGCGGCAGCATCTGGTGCTCGACGTGGTCGGCGCAGCAGGCCGTGCTGTCCCGGGGCTCGCCGGCGATCACGTTGCCGGAGAACACCGCGATCGGGCGATCGGCGAGCACGCGCGTGCCCGACAGGTTGCCGTACGGATCCCCCGTCAGGTTCTCGGTGCTCGACAGGATCGTGAAGGTCTCGCCGCGATCGAGGACCACATCGTCGATCGATCCCGGCGCGAGACCGGCGGTCGGATAGAACGTCACGTGGGTGTCGTCGGCGGTGGCGATGGCGGTGACGGACGCGCCCGCGCTGTACGAGGTCTGCTCCCAGGACTCGGGCGGGTACATCGCGATGTTCAGGGCATCGGAGGTGACCGCGAGGTAGTCGTCCTCGAGGACGTGCGCGGGCAGGAGCGCCGACGCGTCGTTCGAGTAGACGGGGACGAGGTTGTCGAGCGGCTGGAACTGGTAGGCGGTGATCGGGACGTCGCTCGTGATGCGATACGCGACGCCCGTGTCGTTGCGCGTCGGATCGAGGCTGCACGCCGGTAGCTCGAGCGTCTCGACGTCGAGGGGCCCGACCGTCACCTGCAGCACGGGCTCGTCGTCGCCGCCGATGCGGACCTCGACGGCGGCGCTCTGCGTGTCGGAGACGTTGGCGACGACCACCGCGAACTGCTGATCGGCGGCGATGTCGAGGCCGAACGGCTCGCTGGCGTGCCAGGCGTTGGGGAGATCGGCCGCCCAGAACTCGCAGCCGGTGTTGGTCCGCACGCCGAGGGCGGCCGTGCAGGTCGACGGGATCTCGGCCGCGCCGCCGCCGGCATCGAGCTTGAGATCGTCGGGGAGCGTCGTCGCGTCGTCGGCGGATCCGCTGGACTCGATCGCCATGCCGCAGCGGCCCTCGACGCACGCGAGCCCCGGCGGGCAGTGGGCGTCGACGTAGCAGGCGTCCGCGGGGGCGTCCGGCACACACGCGGCGGTGAGCAGGGCCGGGACGAGGAGGATGGGGTGGCGCACGGTCAGGAGGTGCGCGCAGGCGACATTTCGATCCCGACCGCGCGCATGGATCGAAATGCGGGCGGGCCACACTCCTGGCCCGTGACCCCGCCGCGTCGATTCCACCCGTGCTGCGCGCTCGTCCTGGCGCCGCTGCTGGTCCTCGGGCCGCTGCGTCCCGCCCAGGCGCAGCCGAGCGCCGCGAGCCCGACGATGCAGGACGATCCCCTGCGCGGGCCCACGGGGCTCGATCCCGACGCCCTCGTGCGCGGGGAGGAGGCGGCCTACGCCGCGTACATGCGGGGCAAGCGGGCGTTCGAGGCCAACGACTTCGACCGCGCGCTGGTCGACTTCGGCGATGCGCTGCGCCTGCTGCCCGACGCGGCGCCGTACGCCCGCAGCCACGGATCCGTCGCGATGTGGATCGTGCGCTGCCACGGCGCGCGCTACGGGCTACGCGGCGAGGCGGCCGAGCTCGATCGCGAGCTGGAGATCCTCGCCGCGTATGCCTCGCGTCTCGACGCGATCGCGACCGACGCGGAGGATCGCGCCGCGAAGGCGGAGCTCGTCGAGGCCCGTCGCGCGGAGATCGAGGGCGAGCAGGCGCGGATCTCCGGTGAGCACGGCGACGTCGACACCCAGCTCGATCGCAGCGTGCGCGGCGAATACGGCGGCGTCGTCGTCTCGACCTGGGCGCCGCGGATCGAGGACCTCGCGTGGTATCGGCGTCGCGACGATCCGCGGCCGCGTGGCCGCCAGAACGACGAGGTCGATCCCGAGGCACAGCCGGACGCCGCCCCGGACGGGCCGCGACGGGGGACGGGGATGATCGCCGCCGGGGCCGTCGCGCTCGGCGTCGGCGCGGCGGCGCTCGGGGTCATGGCCGCCGGCATGGCGCGCGCGCGGGCGGCCGAGTCCTTCCCCGACGTGCAGACCCCGGCCGCGCGCCGTGGGCAGATCGAACGCGGCACCACGGGCAACGCGATGGCGGTGGCCGGCGCGGTGACCGGTGGTGTCGCCGTGCTCGCCGGCGCCGTGCTGGTCGGCCTCGGCGTGAAGCGACGCCGCGCCGACGCACCACGGGTCGCGATCGTACCGGCCGCGGGCCGGCGCACCGGCAGCGTCACCCTCACGGTGAGGTTCTAGACCATGAAGTCATCCATCTTCGGCGTCGTGCTGTTCGCGAGCGGTTGCCTGTACACCGGCGACCGCACCCTCGGGCTGCCGTGCAACACGGACACCGAGTGCGGCGGCACCCAGCTGTGCGTCGAGCACGTCTGCGGCGGCCCGGCCGAGCCCGCCACGACCTCGACCAGCGACGCCAGCGGCGACGGGAGCAGCGGCGCCGCCGATTCGTCCGCGTCGGCCGACGACGACGACGTCCGCACGCAGTGCGAGCCCAGCGAGACGCAGTGCCTCGACGACGACGTGCTGCGATTGTGCGCCGAGGACGGCAAGCTCTACACCGCCGCGTGCACCGGCTGGTGCGGCCAGGGCACCGCGCACAACGGCTGCCAGACCACGCCGGGCGGCCAAGAGACGTGCTTCTGTCTCAACCCGAAGGCCGAGTGCGACACCGAGGGCGTCTACGAGTGCGACGGCGGCAACATCCTCTCGTGCACCGGCGGGTTCTGGGAGCCGCTGGATTGCGACAGCGTGTGCGTCGACGCCGGCTACCTCGGGGCCGACTCGTGCGGTCCGAGCGACAACGGGAGCGCGACGTGCTTCTGCAACTCCGTGGGATGCACGGAGGGTGCGCGCCGCTGCGTGGACGGTGACACCGCGCAGGACTGCGTCGGCGGGGTCTGGGAGGCGTACGACTGCGACGAGGTGACGTGCCCGGAGGGGACCTACTCGCGCGGGTGCACGTATATCGACGGGGAGACGGAGAGCTGCGGTTGCTGGGAGGAGTGAGGGGACCGGCGCAGGAAAAAAGTTCGCGTGGCGGGAACCGGTCGCGGGGCTGCGGTTACCCGGTAGGGCCTTGCCCCGACCATGCCGATCGCCCGACGAGACCCGTGCCCTGCGCAGGCTCGCCGTCCTCCTCCCGTGGCTCGTCGCCGCCTGCGCGCAAGCTGACCCGGCGACGACCGGCGACGGCGCGACCACCACGGGTGGCGCCGCAGGATCCAGCGACACCGGCGAGGGCACGGCCGCGGCGACCGTCACGTCCGTGACGACCGCGGCGACCTCGAGCGGTGAGGGAACGTCGGGTGCGGAGTCGAGCGGTGGCGGCCCCGTGCTCGAGCCGGGACCCGACACCTCGGTCGTCGCCTTCGAGGGCGAGCCCGTGTTCTGGCTGGGCTGGGACGAGGGCCAGAATCGCCGAGAGGTCGACGTCGAGGTCGAGTTCCCCGACGCCGCGCTGGCCTACACCGAGGCCACGCTGCAGTTCGCCCTCTCGTGCCCCGACGACGCCTGCGACTGGTGGGATCGCAAGGGCAGCATCGGCATCGTCGAGGACGCGGGTACGGATGCCGAACGCGTCCTCGAGATCGCGCGCTTCGTGACGCCGTACCGTGTCGGCGGCGCGTGGCAGCTCGACGTCACCGCACTGCGGCCGCTGCTGTCGGGCCCGCGAACGCTGCGGGTGTACATCGACACGTGGGTCGGTCCGGGTCACGCCAACGGCAACGGTTGGTTGGTCGACGCGCGCTTCGATCTCGTCGGCGGAATCCCGAGCGAGCGTCCGATCGCCGTGCTTCCGCTGTTCCCGCTCGTCGAGATCGGCGTCGGCGATCCGATGGTGCCCATCGCCGACCAGATCGCCGCGGCGGAGGTGATGATCCCCGCCGACGCGTCGCGCGTCGAGCTCCGCAGCGTCATCACCGGGCACGGTCAGGGCAACGCGGACAACTGCGCCGAGTTCTGCGCCCTCGCGCACGGCTACGAGGTCGGGGGCACCGGTGTGCAGCGCACGATCTGGCGCGATGACTGCGGCGACAATCCCATCAGCAATCAGCAGGGGACGTGGCAGCTGTCGCGCGCCGGCTGGTGCCCCGGCGACCTCGTGCAGCCGTGGGTCGAGGACGTCACGACGATGGTGTCCGCGGGTGCGAGCGTCTCGGTCCGCTACGATACGCAGGGCTACGAGAACACGTGCCGGCCCGATGCGCCGGTGTGCACCGGGTGCGCGCTGGGGACGGGCTGCGAGTACGACGGTGGCAATCACACTCCCCCGACGATGCTGATGTCGGCCCTGATGGTCGTCTACGAACAAGCGGCGCCATGATGACCAAAGATGCGATTCGAAGGGGGCTCGCGGGGCTCTGTGCGGTCGCGATCGTCGGGTGCCAGGACGCTGCGTCGGCCGAGACGGGCGAGGGCACGACGCAGGCCGCGACGACGCAGACGACCGACGATTCGGCCACGACCGCACCGACGGACACCGGGACCGGCGCCGAGAGCTCGTCCGACGACGGCAGCAGCGGAGGATCGACCGGGCCGGCGACCACGGCCGCGGACTCGTCGAGCACCTCCGACGCGCCGCCGGTGATCTTCGATGTCGGCACCGGCGAAGAGTCCGGCGGGACCGGCCGCGAGATGTGCACCGGCGGCACGTCGGTGCTCCACGCGACGATCCGGGACTTCGCGAGCTCGCACGTCGACTTCGAGGAGTTCTGGGGCAGCGTCGAGACCACGGGGCTGGTCCTGCCCTCGCTCGGTGACGACGGCACGCCGCAGTACAACCCCGTGCCCCCGTTTCCACCGCCGGGGAGCTCGCCGGTGCAGATCACGTCGGCGCAGAGCTTCTCGGACTGGTACCACGACGTCGCCGGGATCAACCTCGCCGTCGATCTCGAGATCGAGCTGACGGAGACCGAGCCGGGATCCGGGATCTTCGTGTACGACGATCCGACGTTCTTCCCGATCGATGACGCGGGGTGGAACGGGGCCCCGGGCCCGAACAACGAGACCTTCCCCGACAGCCTCGGCGAGCCGCACAACTTCCACTTCACGACCGAGATCCACACCAGCTTCGTGTACGAGCCGGGCCAGGTCTACGGCTTCATCGGCGACGACGACCTCTGGGTGTTCATCGACGGCGCGCTCGTGATCGATCTCGGTGGGCTCCACGGCGAGGTCGAGGGCACCGTCGATCTCGACACGCTCGGGCTCACCGAGGGGGAGGTCTACGCGAGGGACATCTTCCACGCGGAGCGCCGGCACGACGGCTCGCACTTTCGCATCGAGACGTCGATCGAGTGCTTCTTGCCGCCGGCGGGGTGATCGGGGGGGCCTACGCGCTGCTGCTCTCGCTGACCGACCGATCGAGCACGATCCTCCGCGACCGCTCGCGCGCCCACATCGGCATCGGTGGCGGGCCGCCCACGCCGCGCTCCCGCAGCCGTCGCACGGCGCCGCGGAACCCCGCGTCTCGCCCGTCGAACCCCTCGGCGCGCGCAAGCAATCGCTCGACGTCGCGCCGCTGCGTCTCGCCCTTGGCAGCGCGCGCGGTGTCTTCCAACACCGCGATCCCCCGCGCCGTCTCGCCGAGCCCCGCGTAGCACCGGACCAGCAACTCGATCCCCTCGAGGCGCTCCGGGGCCAACGATCGCAGGGCCTCCAACCTCGCGGTCGCCTCGCGCACCTCGCCGCGGCCGAAGTACACGCGGCCGAGCTCGAGCAGGGTGTCGGGGTCCTCCCAGCCGCTGGCGCGCATGGCCTCGGCCACGCGGATGAACTCACCGGTGCGGCCGCTGGCGTGCATCCGCGACGCGGTCTCGACGAGGGTCTCGGTCGCGCGGCCGGGATCGCCGTGCTCGAGGCCGATCTCGGCGGCGCGGATCGTCTTGGTCACGCTGCCGGGATCGCACTCGACCAAGAGCTCCCGCAGGCGCACGGCGGCGTCGAATCGACCGGCCGCCACGTGCCCGCGCGCCGCCGCCTCGCACAGCGCCTCGGCCGGGGCGCCGCAGCGGCGCACCACGAGCTCGACGCGCTCGCGGACCACGGCGCCCGCATCGATCTCCATCGCGCGCCGCGCGAGGACCATCGCGGGTCCGCGCTGCCCGGCCGCCGCCCGCGCGCACGCGGCCGCGAGGTAGGCCTCGGCCGCGCGGCCAGTCTGCCCGGCGCGCACGCACGCGTCGGCCCAGCGCAACGCCAGCGTCGCGTCGGTGGGCACCAGCCGAACGGCCGCCTGCCACTCGAGCGCCGCCGCGAAGTGCCGCCCCTCGCGGTGCAGTCGCGTGGCCCGTTGCACGATCGCCTCGGCGGCGAAACCCAGCGGCCGTTGCTCTTTGGCACCCACGCCGAGTACGACACCGCGTCGGCGCGGAATTGCCGGATGTACCCCCACGCAAAACGCTCGGAAGAATTCCGTGAACCGACCGAGCCCGGATGACACGGGGGCTCGCCGCGCCGGGTTGCGGGGTTCCAGACCCCATGCCAGCCTCCGGCGGCAACCATCATGACCCGCCTCTCGCGACGCTCTGCCCTCGCGTCCCTCGCTGCGGCCCCGTTCGCACTGTGGTCGTGCGGCGGCAACAAGTCCCGGCTGTCGCTCTACAACTGGGGCGACTACGTGGCGCGCACGGTCCTCGACGGCTTCGTCGCCCGCGAGGTGGCGGCCGGCCGACCGCTCGAGATCACGGAGGACGTGTACCTCTCCGAGGCCGAGATGGTGGCGAAGCTGCGGACGCGGGCGGCCTACGACGTCGCGTTCCCGATCGACTACCTGCTCGATCAACTCGTGCGCGACAAGTCGATCCGGCCGCTCGACGTCCTGCAGCTCCCCGGCGTCCGCAACCTCGCGCCGGCGTTCCAGCCGTGGGTCGACAAGGCCGACGTCGTCTACGCGATCCCGTACCTGTGGGGGACCACGGGCATCGGCTACGACAGCGAGAAGGTCGATCCGCCGACCAGCTGGAACGCGCTGTTCGACCCGCGCTACGAGGGGCGCATCAGCGTCATCGACAGCAAGGGCGACGTGATGGATCAGGCCCTGCTCGCGGCGGGCCTCGGCATCAACAGCATCGACAAGGAGCGCATCCGCACCCAGGTCCACGACATGCTCTTCGAGCAGAAGGCGCTGCTGCGGGCCTACGACAGCAACCCCGCGCGGGCGCTCGTGGCCGGCGAGACCTGGATCGCGCAGATCGACAGCGGCGATCTCATGCGCGCTGCGGCCGAGCGACCGAGCCTGCGCTACGTCATCCCGAGCGAAGGCGCCGCGCTGTGGACCGACTACATGGCGGTGGCGGCGGCCAGCACGTCGGTCGACCTGGCGATGCGGTTCATCGAGTACCTGCTCGAGCCCGAGGTCGCGGCCGACAACGCCAACACGTTGTTCTTCGCCACGCCCAACCAAGCCGCGCTCGATCGCGGGCTCGTCGCGCACGCCAGCGATCCGCAGGTGTACCCGGGGCCGGAGGTGATGGCCCGGCTGCAGCGCAGCGACAATTGGGTCGGCACCACCGGCGAGATCGTCGACGAGATCTGGGCCGAGCTGCGCAGCGGTTGATCGCGTCGCGCTACTCGGACGGCGTGGCGGGCGGTTGCGGAGCCGGCATCGGCGGACACCGCACGAGGCACTCCGGACCCGCGCGACCGCCCAGACTGCCGTCCGGGCAACGCACCGCTTCGGTGGAGCACGTCGGCCCTTCGACGGGGGGGTTGCTCGCGGACTTCGTGCATCCGCCGGGCACGACGGCGAACAGCAGGGCGAGCGTGGCGATGCAGCGATCGTGGGTCATGGTGGCTCTCCCTTCCCGGTGGTGCGGAGCCGCATCGTGTCGCACGCTCGGCAGAGTGCGTCCGCGCACGGCGCTTCGTCGCGCGCGCAGAGCTGCTACGATGCTCGGCCAGTGTCGTCCCATCCCCTGGCCGAGGCGTTCATCGCGGCATGTCCCGCGGCCGCCGATCGACCCCACGAGGTGCTCGACGGACACCTGCGCGACGCGTTCGACCGGGCCTCGGAGCGCTGGCCGGCCATCGAACTCGAACCGACGGTGTTCGCCGCGTGGGTGGGGGCGCGCAGTGGCACCGATTCGGCGGGTGCGGGGGCGTTCGCCTCGCTGTGCACCGACGACCTCTACCTCGCCTGCGCCTGCGTACACGGCAACGCGGTGGCCATCGCCCATCTCCACGGGGAGTGCTTCGGGGACGTCGACGCAGCGCTGCGCGCGTTCGGGCTCGAGTCCACCGCGATCGAGGACATTCGTCAGCAGGTCATCGACGAGATCGTCGTGGCCCGACCCGAGCGTGGCTCCGGGCTCTCGCGCTACGGCGGGGTCGGCGTCCTGCGGAAGTGGTTTCGCACGATCGCGGTGCGCATGGCGGCGCGAGAGGCCCGTGGAACCGCGCGCATCGACGACGACGACGCACTGCGCGACGCGGTGGCCCTGTCCGAGCCCGATCCCGACCTCGAGGTGATGCGCAGCCACTATCGCGAGGCGTTCGGCCGCGCGTTCGCGGCGGCCCTCGCCGCCCTATCGACGCGCGAGCGCAACCTCCTGCGGCAGTCCTTCATCGACGGGCTCGGCATCGACGCCCTCGCGAATCTCTACGGCATCCACCGCTCGACGGCGGCGCGGTGGGTCGCCTCCGCCCGACAGGCCCTCGGCGATGGAACCATCGCGCACCTCGTCGCGGAGGTCGGGGGCAGCCCCGCCGAGATGCAGAGCCTGCTGCGGGTCGTCCACAGCCAACTCGACGTCAGCGTGCGCCGCCTGCTCGGCACCGAGTGACGCCGGTCCTTCGCCCCCGGGCGGTCGTGTGAACCCTCATCCGTCGAACTGCGCGACACCGGGCCGAGTCGCCGCACCTTATCAGCCTGTGGTGAAAGGGTCGATCGCGGCGCGGCAACCACGCCGGGCGGCAACCACGCGCCGCGGCAACCACGCGCCGCGTGACGGTGCGGACGGACGCCGATGCTACCGGGGGATCGTCATCGTCG
>JBIJCC010000217.1:0-4610 GCA_044344875.1 Nannocystaceae bacterium | reverse complement strand
CCCTTCGTCTGGACCAAGACCGCCGACGAGATCCTCGACAAGCTCCGCGAGTTCGGCGACCGCACCCTCGCGGTGCACGGGGACGCGTGATCTTTTTGGTAGAAAACCCTGATCCGGGTGACTAGCGCGAAAACTGCAGCTGATACGCCGCGCAGCTCGATCCACCGTTCGTGCGATACACCCGCAGGAACAGCTCGTTGGGCCACGCGACCAGCGAGTCCATCGGCGGCGTGCAGCAGCCCGCGTCGTCGTCGACGAAGCTCCAGCTCGTCAGGCCCAGCGCGACGCCGGCGTTGCCGCCCGACGTGCACGTCGCCCCGGCCGCGTCGCACTGCCCGGTGACCACGTCGAACACGAACGCGTCGCCCTCGTTGATCGCGAACTGGATCGTCGGCGTGCCCTCGCCGGGGCGCGCCATCGTCGGGTAGCGCACGACGTACCAGTCGAACGCGTTGTCGGTCGGGAGGTTGCCGACCACGCCGAGCTTGTTGTCGCCCGCGACGAGCATGCCGATGTCGGTCGGCATGTTGCAGTTGCCGCTGACCCCGTCGTCGGGGCACTCGCAGCCGTTGTCGATCATCTCGTCGCAGTTCTCGTCGGTGCCGTCGCACGTCTCGGCCGCGCCGGGGTTGCGATCGGGATCGTCGTCGTCGCAGTCCTCGCCCGCGTTGCAGTTGACCCCGTAGCCATCGCCGTCCTCGTCCTCGCAGTCGGGATCCGGGGCCGAGTCGGCCGACGATCCCGCGCTGTTCGAGTCCCCGGTGGCCGACAGCGAGCCCGCCGAGGTATCGCCGATGTCCGTGCCACCCGAAGCGCCGGTCGGGGCGGTCGTCATGCCGGGCCCGAAGCTCGCGGCGTCGTCGCCCCCGCCGGATTCGCCACCCGTCGCGCAACCCAGGGCGGTCGCACAACCCAGGGCGAGGGCGGCGAAGGCCGAGGCGGCGAGACGTGGAGCGCCCACGAGATCAGTATAGACCGATCCCCGGTGCGCTCCGCAATCCCGGCACGCGGGTGGCGGGTGTCAGAGCAGGACCTTCAGCTCGTAGCGGCGGAAGGTCGCGCTGCGGCGGGGGTCGGTCCGCCAGCTGCGACGGCCCACGTCGGTGACGCCATCGGGTGCGAGCTCGTTGACCAGCCCGACCTTGCGCGCCAGATCCCAGTCGTTCATCGCCGCGAGCTCGTCGGCCGCGAGGCCCACGAGCAGCAGGAACAGCACGCTGCCGTGCACGGTGTCGATCTTGCCGACCTGCGGATCGGGCACGCACACCACACCCTCGAGCGCGGTCGCGACCCCCGAGGCGCCGGTGATCGGGCTGTCGAGCGCCACGATGTGGCCGCTGTCGAGCTCGCCGTGGCCCGACATCACATAGTGCCCGATGCCCTGCAGCAGCGCCAACGGCCACACGGGCGGGCGATCGGCCCCGGGCTCGCGCCGCAGTCGCAGCCCGAGCTCGAAGCCGAAGCCCGAGATGTCGGGCTGCGGCGACGACTTCTCGAACAGCTCCGACAGGCCATACGTGACGTAGTGCCATTGCCCGTCGCGCGTCTCCCAGACGCACACCGCCGGCAGCGGGTTGCGGCTGTCGAGATCGTACGGCGTCGCGCTGGTGAACTGGTGCGGCAGCGCGTCGGGGTGGACGATCGCGCAGGCCTGGTCGAGCGACGCCCAGCCCGGCGCCGCGATCGGATAGTCGTCCGAGGCCATCGTCACGCGGTCCGTTCGAACTCGCGCATGAACTCGGCGAGCGCAGTGACGCCCGCCTCGGGGAACGCGTTGTAGATCGACGCGCGGCAGCCCCCGACCAGGCGGTGGCCCTTCAGCCCCGAGAACCCGGCCTTCTCGGCCGACGACAGGAACCGCTTGGTCGCAGCCTCGGCATCGGTGGCGCCGCCCAACGTCCAGGTGACGTTCATGCGCGAGCGGCTGCCCGGCTTGGCGTGCGGTCGGTACAGCGCGCTCGCATCGAGCAGCTCGTACAACGCGGCGGCCTTGCGCGCGTTGACGGCCGCGATGCCGGCGACACCGCCGTTGTCCCGCATCCACTCGAGCACGTGGTGCAGCACGAGGATGCCGAACGTGTTGGGCGTGTTGTAGAGGCTGTCCTCGGCGGCGTGCGTCGCGTAGCGCAGCATCGTCGGCACGGGGCCGACGCCGCGGCGCTCGACGAGGTCCTCGCGGATGAACACCACGGTGACACCCGACGGCCCGAGGTTCTTCTGCGCGCCGGCGTAGCCGAGCGCGACGTTCTCGATGCCCATCGGCCGGCTGCCGATGTTCGACGACAGATCGACGACCAGCGGCACGTCGCCCTCGAGCGCGGGCAGCTGCTCCCACTCGGTGCCGAAGATCGTGTTGTTGCTGGTGAGGTGGACGTAGCTGGCGCCCGCGTACGCGTCGGCGCTCGGCAGCGCGGGGATGTGATCGTGCTTGGGGCCCGAGCTGGCGATGACCTTGGTCTCACCGAACAGCTTGCTCTCGCTGATCGCCTTCGCCGCCCACACGCCGGTGTCGACGTAGCACGCGGCCTTGTCGGCCTGGCGCAGGTTCATCGGCACCATCGCGAACTGCGTGCTCGCGCCGCCTTGCAGGAACAGCACCTTGTGGGTGCGGGGGATCCCGAGCACGTCGTGGCAGAGGTCCATCGCGGCGTGGTGGATCCCGTCGAAGCTCTTGCTGCGGTGGCTGATCTCGAGGATGGACAGCCGCGACTCGAGCGAGTCGTCGCCGGGGATCGCGAGCTCACCGATGGCGGCGGCGGTGCGGGAGAGGACCGCAGGCGGCAGGATCGCGGGGCCCGCCGAGAGGTTGTAGGGCCGAGTCATTGGGCGGACCTTATCAGGGCCACCGGCACCCGGGCGGGGCGGGCCGGGCGCGTGGGCTCGGGGGGTTCGGCACGGGGCGGCGACCGCCTGCGGCCGCGATCGCGCGGGCGATCCGCGTCGGCCGCCGGCCGCGTACCGCCGAGGCGACCGTCGCGGCGCGGTAACCCGCGGGCCGTGGGTCGCATACCCTGGACAGACCGCGGGTCCTGCCGCAGACCCCAAGCGGGTCCGGGCCTGCCCCCGCGCCACGAGCCACCATGACCGACGCCGACCTCCGACAGTCGATCGCCCGCCGCGAGTTCCTGCTGCGCGCCTCCGCCGGCACCGTCATCACCGCGATGGCGGGCGGGCTCTACTTCCTCTCGGGCCGCGAGGCCCAGGCCGAGGACCGCGCCGACGGCCGCCCGCGCGTGCCGCCCGGGCAGCGCGTGATCGAGGCGCTGAAGCCGATGGGCGGAGAGCCGGGCGATCCGGCCGCGTCTGCGTTCCGCCTCCGCGTGCACGGCGAGGTCGAGAGCCCCTTCGAGCTCACGTTCGCGGAGCTCGTCGCCCTCGGTGCGGTCGAGCAGTCGCTCGACGTCCACTGCGTGACCGGGTGGACGCTGCTCGGCGGCCTGTGGAAGGGCGTGCGCGTGAAGGACCTCGCCGCGAAGGCGGGCGTGAAGGACTCGGCGCGCCACGTGATCTTCGAGGCCGCGCACGGCTACACCTCGAACGTGCGCCGCGACGAGGCCCTCGCCGACGACGTGATGGTGACGTGGGAGCTGAACGGCAAGCGCCTCGCGCGGCCCCACGGCGCGCCGGTGCGGGCGCTGGTGCCGGACCTCTACTTCTGGAAGAGCTCGAAATGGCTGACGGGGATCAAGTTCGTGCGCCGCGACGAGCCGGGGTTCTGGGAGACGCGCGGCTATCACAACCACGCGGATCCGTGGAAAGAGGAGCGGTATGGCTGACGGCCTGCCCTCGCCGCCCGAGGCGACGCCGACGGCTGGCGCGCGCGCCCGGAAGTTCAAGCTGCGCCCGTGGCTGCGGGCGATGCACCGCGACCTCGGCTACCTCGCCGTGGGCCTGACGATGGTCTACGCGCTGTCGGGCTTGGCGGTGAACCACATCGCCGACTGGAACCCGAACTTCACCCAGGTCGAGCGCGAGTACGACGTGCCCGCGCCGCTGCCCGAGGACGACGCGGAGGCGGCCGCGGCCGTGATGGCGGCGGCCGGGATCACGGACGAGCCGATCGACGTGTACCGCGTGAGCGACGAGGAGCTCGAGATCGCCTTCGAGCGACGCACGCTCCACGCGAACCCGCAGACCGGCCGCGTCTTCGAGGAGGGCGAGTCCCCGCGCGTGTTCCTGCGGGTCGCGAACTGGCTGCACTTGAACCGCGGGAAGCAGGCGTGGACGTGGTTCGCGGACGGGTACGCGATTGCCTTGGTGGTGCTCGCGGTCTCGGGGCTGTTCATGATCCCGGGGAAGAAGGGGCTGATCGGCCGGGGCGCGGTGCTGGGGTTGATCGGGGCGGCGGCGCCGTTGGGGTATCTCTGGGTGTTCGGCGGGCCGTGATGCGCGTACGTAGGTTAGGACACGAAAAATTCTCTACGCCGGACCGTCACTGAACGGCATTCCGTAGACCATGGGACTCCCGAGTGATCCGACGCGCCGGCTGCGACGGGTCTGGTTCTCTGTCTGATCACGCGGCACATTGGATCCGCTTTCGCAGTGGCTTGAGGGTCGCGATGATGCCGTCGTCCCAACGGTCGCTCTGTGCCAACGCGCGGAGATGCAGA
>JBIJCC010000166.1:0-16364 GCA_044344875.1 Nannocystaceae bacterium | reverse complement strand
AAGGAGGCCGAACTCCGCGCCAAGCTCCGCCGCGACCAACGCCGCTCACCCAAGCCTCGGTGACCCCCGCGGCCCCTCGTCCGACTCTCGCCGGCGAATTCACGCGCTTCCTCGCCGGCGTCAACAGGACTCCTTCAGCGAGAAGGATCTCGAGTCGGCGCTGCTCCGGGAGATCGAGCGCTTCTTGCTCGAACTCGGTGCCGGATTCGCGTTCGTCGAACGGCAGAAACGCATCGTCCTGGACGGTGACGACTACTACATCGATCTGCTGTTCTTCCATCGTCGGATGCGCCGGCTCGTGGCCGTCGAGCTCAAGCTCGGCGACTTCAAGCCCGCGGACGCAGGCCAGGTGGAGCTGTACCTTCGTTGGCTCGACCGCCACGAACGTCAACCTCATGAGGCAGCGCCGCTGGGGATGATCCTGTGCGCGGGCAAGAAGCGGGAGACCGTCGAGATCCTGGGCCTGGACGGGCGCGGCATCCACGTGGCCGAGTACCTCACGGAGTTGCCGCCACGGGAGCTGCTGCGCGAGCGACTGCATCGCGCACTCTTCGTCGCCCGGGAACGGATTGGCCAGCGCGCTGACTCGGACCACGGACGTGACGTCGGCAGCGTCGAAGCCGTACCGTCCCCGCGCAAGGCCCCACGGAAGTCGCGCACGCGAAAGGACGCCGAGTGATGGCTGACCTCACAGGAATCGAGAACGCGGGCGAGTTCTTCAGCGCGCACTACCTCCAAGAACGGCTGGCCGACGAGATCAAGGGCCAGGACGCGGCGACCCAGACGGTGCTCGATGAGCGCGTCCGACGTCTGCGCGAGCTCGGGACGCTGCTGTTCCGTACGGTGTCGGATCTCGGCGCGGCGTCGAGCGCCGGGCGGGCCGAGGCGGTCCACGACCTCGCGGTGCGGACCCTCGAGGCGTTGGGGTACGCGCGCAGCGACGGGTACGTGGCGCTGGAGCGCACGGAGTCCGCGAACCAGGCGGTACCCGTGCTCGCGGAGCTGTCGCAGGGAGGGGCGCCCTACGTGTACATGGTCGAGGGCGGCCTCCCGCATGGCGAGCAGACCCTGCTCGAGCAGCCGATCGGTGCCGTGGCGCGCCTGCCGGACGAGGCGATCGACGCCGGGCTGTCGCTCCCGGATGCGCTGACGCCAAACGCCCTCACGGTGGACGAGACGGTCGGGGTGATCTTCGGCGGCAAGGCGCCGCCGCGTTGGATCGTGGTGATCGGCGGGCGCGACGTGGTGCTCGCGGAGCGAGGCCGCTGGGGGCGCGGGCAGTTCCTGCGCTTCGATCTCGAGACGCTGCTGCGACGACGCGACACTGCGGCCCTGCGGATCACGGCCGCGCTGCTGTCCCGCGAGCTGCTGGCGCCCCACGCGGGGCGGCCCCTGTCCGAGTCGCTGATGGAGAGCTCCCACCAGCACGCGGTGGGGGTGAGCGCGGATCTGAAGTTCGCGGCCCGCGAAGCGGTGGAGCTGCTCGGCAACGAGGTGGTCCACTACATGCGGACCACGGCGAAGAAGGCGCTGTACGGCGAGCAGGCGGCCACCGAGCTGACCGAGGAGTGCCTCGTCTACCTGTTCCGGCTGTTGTTCCTGTTCTATGCCGAGGCACGGGCGGGCGAGCTGCAAGGGCTACCGATGAAGGCCGAGGAGTACGCCCGCGGGTACAGCCTCGAGGTGCTGCGCGAGCTGGAGCAGGTCCCGCTGTCGACCCCCGAGGCACGCGACGGGTACTTCTTCCACGAGAGCCTGCAGAAGCTGTTCGCGCTGGTGAACGAGGGCTTCGAGCCGCTGCAGCGCGAGTTGTTGCCGGAGGCGCAGCGAACGGGTGACTTGCTCGATCGTGGGTTCACGCTGAAGGGGCTGCAGAGCACGCTCTTCTCGCCGAAGAGCACCCCACGGATCTCGAGGGTGAAGCTGCGCAACGAGACGTTGCAGCAGGTGATCCGCCTGCTGTCGCTGTCGCCCGAAGGGCGCCGAGGCGGGGGCAAGGCCTGGGGACGCGGGCGGATCAGCTACGCGCAGCTGGGGATCGGCGAGCTCGGGGCGGTGTACGAGGGGCTGCTCAGCTACAGCGGCTTCTTCGCCAAGGAGACGCTGTACGAGGTGCACAAGATCGGCGCGGACACCTCGGACGCGACGCAGCAGAGCTACTTCGTGCCCGAGCGCGAGCTCGCGAAGTACAAGGACGAGGAGCTGACGTTCAAGGGCCCCGATGGGCTTCCGGCGCGGCGCAGGTATGCGCAGGGGACGTTCATCTTCCGGTTGGCGGGCCGCGATCGCGAGCAGAGCGCGAGCTATTACACGCCCCAGGTGCTGACGCGGTGCCTGGTGAAGTACGCGTTGAAGGAGCTGCTGCCGGGGAAGACCGCCGACGAGATCCTGAAGCTGTCGATCTGCGAGCCGGCGATGGGCAGCGGCGCGTTCCTGGTCGAGGCGATCGACCAGCTCGCCGACGCGTACCTCGAGCGCAAGCAGGCGGAGCTCGGCGAGCGGATCGCCGCGACGGAGTACACGCTCGAGAAGCAGCGCGTGAAGGCGTACCTCGCGGAGGAGCGGGCGTACGGCGTGGACTTGAACCCCATGGCGACCAAGCTCGCCGGGGTGAGCCTGTGGCTGGGCACGATGCACCAAGGGCAGCCGGCGCCGAGCTATACGGCGCGATTGTTCGTGGGCAACAGCCTGATCGGGGCGAGGTTCGCGGTGTTCCTGCCCGAGGACTTCCGCACCGACGAGGCGCTGGCGAAGGCGCTCTTGGCCTTGGTGAAGAAGACCGAGGCGGGTGAGCTGGAGGGGGAGCTCTCGCGGGTACTGGCGGCGTGGGAGGAGAAGGCACCCGACGGGGTGAAGGAGGTCCGCGCGGCGCTGGAGGATCTGATCGTCGGCGGGGACGAGGGCGAGGGCGACGGGGACGACGAGGCGAGCGAGGAGAGCGCGGCGGATGATGGTGCCCAGGCGAAGCTGCGCGCCGAGGCGCTGCAGAAGCTGCTGAAGAAGCAGGCGGGGAAGCTGAAGGTCCCGCGCTGGCAGCGGTGCCCGCCGCGTCAGCTGTCGCTGCGCGCGATCGTGGACGGGGAGCGACCGGCGCGGGGGATCTATCACTTCTTGTTGCCCCACCCGGCGATGAGCGACTTCGAGGGCGACAAGGCGATCAAGGGGCTGGTGCCCGAGGCGATCGAGGCGCTGAAGGCGTGGCGCAAGCAGGTGCTGGTCGAGCTGAGCGAGGCGGAGCGGCGGCGACTGGAGGAGCTGAGCGAGACGATCGATGCCCGGCTGCGGCGGGTGATCGAGGATCGTGCGGCGGTGCTCGGGCGATCGCGGAGCCAGGTGCACGTGTGGGGGCAGGCGGCGCCGGTGAAGCCGGACGGCGGATGGCTGCCGGTGGGGAAGCGCGAGGCGTTGGTCGCGAGCGCGCGGGTGGAGGGGAGCGCGTATGGGCAGCTGCGGCGGTTGATGGATCTGTGGGCGTGCTTGTGGGCGTGGCCGTTGTCGGAGGTGGGGGTGATGCCGACGCGGGGGGCGTGGTTGGCGGCGGTGGAGGGGGTGTTGGGGTTGGAGCCGAGCGGGGTGGCGGGGGACGGGCAGCTCGCGATCTCGGAAGCGACCACGGAGCGGGAGGAGACCGACGGTGCCGTTACGCAGACGGGGGATTTATGGGCGGTCGTGCGGGGAACGGGCGCGCGGCTGAGGCCGCTCGCGTGGGAACTCGAGGCGCCGGAGGTATTTCATCGCGGCGGCGGGTTCGACTTGATCATCGGAAATCCGCCGTGGCTCAAGCTGCAGTGGAACGAACAGGGGCTGCTCGAGGAACTCGAGCCGCGCCTTGCGCTCGACGGAGTCAGCGCGAGCGATGCGGCGAAGGGGCGCGGTGACGTGCTGTCGACTGCGGCGAGGGTGCAAGAATATTTGACGGAGGCCGGCGCCATCCAGGGCGGCCAGGCTTACCTCAACGCGCCGAGCAACTACGCGTTGCTCGAGGGGGTGCAGACCAATCTCTACAAGTGTTTTCTGGTTCGTGCGTGGGAGATCGGTGCGGCCGCGGGCGTGACGGCGCTGATCCATCAAGACGGAGTATTCGATGATCCAAGGGGAGGATCTCTGCGTTCCGCCGCGTATGCACGCTTGCGATGTGTGTTCCGTTTCAAGAACGAGTTGCAGGTCTTTCCCGACGTTGGAAACTTGCGGCCATTCTTGCTGTCGATCTTCGGCGGCGCGAGGCAGGTCAGCACGTTCCGGACAATCTGCAATCTTTTCCAGCCGGCCACGATCGATGACTGCGTTCAGCACGATGGTGCGGGGGCGGTGCCGGGGATAAAGTCGGAAGACGGGGAGTTCGAGACGCGCGGGCACCGTAGCCGCATCGTGAATATCTCCGAGCAGGAGCTTGTGCTTTTTGCGGCACTGTTCGACGAGCCTGGCACTCTGGGTCGTCGCGCACGCCTTCCGCTGGTGCACAGCATCGAGTCGCTCGAGGTACTGCGGAAGCTCGCGGAGCATCCCCGGCGCCTCGGGGACCTTGGCGATGCGGTCTACGGGACGGAGATGTGGCATGAGACGAACGCGCAGGCAGACGACACAATCCGCCGCGAGACGCGGTTCCCCAAGGGGGCGGGCGAGTGGATCTTGTCGGGTCCGCACTTCTACGTGGGTACGCCGTTCAACAAGACCCCCCGGGAGGTATGCGATACTCACCGCGCCTACGACAGTCTCGATCTCGAGGCGATCCCCGATGACTACCTGCCGCGAACGAACTATGTGCCGGCCTGCAATGCCGCGACGTACCTCGCGCGCAGTCCGAAATTTCAGGGGCGACCGGTGACAGGTTTTTACCGTCAGGTCAACAGGCTTATGCTCGCCATCACGGGTGAGAGGACTGTTTGTGCGGCGATTGTTCCCCCGGGTCCAGGTCATACGGATTTGGTTTACTCCGTGATCGTCCCTGATTTACAGGAATTGGCGGGGATTAATGCCTTCTGGTGCTCGTTGCCATTGGATTTTTTCGTACGGTCAACTGGCAAAGGGCACCTTCGCGGGGATACGGCCGCTGTTATGCCGATACCGTCCACGGTTGCGAACTCGGTGTTTGCCGCCCGAGCCCTCCGCCTGAACTGCCTGACCACCCACTACGCCGATCTCTGGCTCGAAGTCTACCCCCAAACCAACACCACCGGCTGGAGCCTGATCGACCCCCGCCTCTCCCCCTGGCCCTCCCCATCCGCTCCGTGGTCCCGTGCATCCGCCGTCCGCAACCCCTTCGAGCGCCGCTACGCCCTCGTCGAAATCGACGCCCTCGCCGCCCTCGAGCTCGGCCTCACCATCACCGAACTCTGCACGATCTACCGCACCCAATTCCCCGTGCTCCGCGGCTACGAGCAAGACACCTACTTCGACACCCGCGGCCGCATCGCCTTCACCGCGAGCAAAGGCCTCGTCGGCGTCGGTCTCGATCGCAAGTCCTTCGAGCTCTGGCAGGCCCACCTGCGCGACACACCCCGCTCCCCCACGACTTCGACACGAAGAACCTCGTGCCCCCCTTCGAGCGCCGTGATCGCGAAGAAGACATGACCCACGCCTACGAGTTCTTCGCCCGTACCCTCGGCATCACCACGCCCGATGCCAAGCCCGATGCCAAGACCGGTGGCACGCCATGATCCCCTGGGTCGTCGCCCGAGAGCTCCGCGCCACGCTGCTCGACTACCTGCGCAGCACGTGGTCCATCTCCGATCCCGCCGTCGAGTCCGCGCTCTTCTCCTTCCTCGCCGGCGCCCACGGCCTCTTCCAGGGCCCGTACCTCCGCCTCGGGCTGCCCTTCGCCACCGCCCCGCAGCACGCACCGATCCCCCTCGACATCTCCCCGCCGTATCCGCCGCACCTCCACCAGCTCCAGGCCTGGCAGCGCCTCTCCTCCCGCGGTCAGACCCCGCAGGCCACCCTCATCACCACCGGTACCGGCAGCGGCAAGACCGAGTGCTTTCTCTACCCCGTGCTCGACCACGCCGCGCGCGAGCACGCCGCCGGCAAGGCCGGGATCAAGGCGATCATCCTCTACCCGATGAACGCGCTCGCCTCCGATCAGGCGCAGCGCTTCGCCGAGACCATCTTCAACGACGAGCGCCTCCGCGGTCGCCTGCGCGTGGGTCTGTTCGTCGGCGGCACCGGACAGCACCGCGAGATGGGGCGTGACCACGTCGTCGACGACAACGCTCGCCTGCGGGCCGACCCGCCCGATGTGCTGCTCACCAACTACCGCATGCTCGATCTCCTGCTGCAGCGGCCCAAGGACGCCGCGCTGTGGAAGCACAACGGGCCCGACACCCTGCGGTACCTCGTGCTCGACGAGCTGCACACCTACGACGGCGCGCAGGGCACCGACGTCGCGTGTTTGATCCGGCGCCTCGGTCAGCGCCTCGGCAGCGCCGAGGGCCTGTGCCCCGTCGGCACCAGCGCCACCGTCGGCGGTGGCGCCGACACGCGCGACGAGCTGCTGCGCTTCGCCAGCACGCTCTTCGATCAGACCTTCCCACCCGAGGCCTTCATCGGCGAGACGCGGCTCGAGCCCGCCGAGCTCCTCCCCGAGGCCGCCGCACCCGAGCGCTACCCCACGGCGCCTGGGCCCTGGCCCGCGCCGGGGGAGTCGGCCGAGGCCCACGTGCGGCACGTCGCGCGGGCGTGGCTCGGGCCCGAGGCGCAGGCCGAGGTCCTGCCCGCGGGCGCCGACGGTGCCGCCGATCGTCTCGACCGCGTCGCCCTCGGCCGGTGGGTACGGACGATCCCGTTGGTCCGCACGCTGCTCGTCGCTGCCCACCGGCGCCCGGCTTCTGCGGCCGAGATCGAGGCCGAGCTCGTGGGCGCGCTCCCGGTCTTCGCGGCGGGCTCGCCGGCCCACCGCGCCGGCTGGCTCGCCGCAGCGCTCAGCATGCTCTCGTACGCCCAGCGCGAGTCCGCGGGGCACGTGCTCCCGCTCGTGAACGTCCAGAGCACGCTGTGGGTCCGCGAGGTCCGTCGGCTGCTCTCGCGCATCGGGGGCGCGCCGGCGTTTCGCTTCCACGACGATTCTCCGTCCCCCGAGGACGAGATCTGGGTGCCGCGCTACGTCTGCCGCGATTGTGGGCACACCGGGTGGCTGCTCACCGAATCGGGGCCCGGCGACGCCCTCGGGCTCGTCTACGCCGAGGTCGCCCGTGCCTACGGCGAGGCTGCGTCGAGCCTTCGCATGCTCCACGACGACGACGATCTCGCCGCGCAGCAGGCGAGCGACAAGGTGCCGCTGCGCGAGGCGTGGCTCGACGTGAAGGCCCGACGCCTGCTCGACAACGCGCCCGCCGGTGCAGGGCCCGTCACCGCGCCGCACCTGTTCGTCCACGAACCCGAGGCCGGCAAGGTCCGGTGCCCCGCGTGTGGCAACGACGCGTTGCGCATGATCGCCGCGCGGAGCACCACGCTGTCGAGCGTCGCGGTCGGTCACCTCTTCACCACGCCGTTGAACACCGACCGCAAGCTCCTGGCGTTCAGCGACAGCGTCCAGGACGCGGCCCACCGGGCCGGCTTCTACGGCGCACGGACCTATCGGTTCGCCCTGCGCTCCGCCATCCTGGCGGCGGTTCCCCGCGGCGGCGAGCGGATCCCCCTGGCGGCGCTCTCGACGGCCACGTGGGACCACTGGACGCAGCGGCTCGGCAATAGGCACACCTCGGCGGTCGCCGAGCTCACGGCGCTCGTCTTGCCGATCGATCTGCACTGGCTCGCCAGCGTCGAGGAGTGGCACGAGCGGCTCGACGAGCTCGTCCGCGATCGCCAGCGCGCCGAGGAGTCGGGCGAGCCGGCGCCGATGATGGTGCCCGACCCGAGCCCGAAGCTCGTCGCCGACGTGCGGGCACGCCTGCGCTGGGAGTGCACCCGTGAGCTCGGCGTCGCGGCGAGGATCGGGCGGACCCTCGAGCAGAGCGGCTGCGTCGCGGTCACCGTCGACGAGGGCCGCTTCGCCGCGGCGGTCGACGACGCGCGCGTGGCCCTGCGCGAGCGCGTCGGCCTCGCCGAGGTGCCCAGCCCGGCCGCGCTCGGGGGATTCCTCGCGGGCCTGCTCTCGCGGCTGCGCCTGCGCGGTGGTGTCTGCGATCCGCTCCTCGACGGGTACGTGAAGTCCGGGGGCAACGCGTTCTTGCTCACCAAGACGCAGAACCCGCTCATCTCGCCGTTCGCCCAGGGCACGGGTCGGCCGACGTTCCTCAGCAACGCGCCCAAGCCCCACCAGTTCGACTCGATCTGCGCCACGCGACCGGGGACCTGGCCCGTGGACTGGGTCGCCCGTGCGCTCGGCCTGCCGCTGGATCCGGGCCTCGCCGCCGACCTCTACGCCGCCGTGCTGCCCGCGCTCGTTCGCCACGGGCTGCTGCGTGCGATGCCCACCGACGAGCGCGCCGGTGTCCAGGGCAGCAAGGCGACGGCGTGGGGGCTCGAGCCCGACGCCCTGCAGGTCAGCCGCGACCACGCGACGCTGCGCTGCGATGTCTGCGGCGGCGAGCTCTCGGTGGTCGCGGGCAGCGTGACCGACCTGCGGGATCGCCCGTGCGTCCGCTTTCGCTGCTCCGGGTTCCAACGCGCCGTCCCGAGGCAGGCCGACGACGACGACGGCCCGTCGTCATCGTTGCCGGTCGCGAACTACTATCGTCGCTTCTACGAGCGCGAGATGCTCGGTCGGCTCTGGTCGAAGGAGCACACCGGCCTGCTCGCACGGGCGCCGCGCGAGGAGCTCGAGCTCGAGTTCAAACAGCGGCCTCGGCCCGACTCGCCCAACCTCCTGTCGTGCACGCCCACCCTCGAGATGGGGATCGACATCGGCGATCTGAGCGCGACGCTGCTGTGCTCGGTGCCGCCCAGCGCCGCGAACTACACCCAGCGGGTCGGCCGAGCGGGGCGCCGGACGGGCAACGCGCTCATCCTGGCCTTCGCGTCCACCCGTGCCCACGACCTCTACTTCTTCGAGGCGCCGCTGGAGGCGATGGCGGGGAGCATCCATCCGCCCGGCTGCTACCTCAGCGCGCCCGAGGTCCTCAAGCGCCAGGCCCTCGCCTTTCTCTTCGATGGCTTTGCCAAGCACGGCGGAAACCTCAGCGGCCAGGTCGGCGACATCCTGAAGGGGGAGGAGTCCAAGCGGTTCCCCAGGGCGTTGTTCGACTTCGTGGCGCCGAGGCGGGCGCAGCTGCAGGCCGCCTTCCTCGAGATGTTCCGCGGCAAGCTGACCGCGACCGCGAGCACGACGATGCACGCCGCGTTCGAGCAGGGGGCCGATGGGCTCTCGGCGATCGAGCGCGGACTGCTCGCGACGACCGATCAGACCCGCAAGGCGCGGGAGGACTTCCGTGAGCTCGTGCAGCGGCTCGACAAGCGCCTCAAGCAGCTCGACGAAGACGAGGTCGAGGCCAAGAAGATCCCGGACCTCGAGGACGAGAAGCGCGGTCTCAAGGACGAGCGCGCGTTCGTCTACCACCAGCTCATGGCCCTGCTGAAGCAGGACATCTGGGGATGGCTCTGCGAGGAGAGTCGGCTGCCCAACTATGCGTTCCCCGAGCGCGGCGTGAAGCTGGACGCGTACATCCGACGCGAAGGCGTCGGACGGGAGCCGGAGCACCACACCTGGGTGCGATCGCCCGCCTCGGCGCTGACCGAGCTGGCGCCGTTCAACACGTTCTATGCGAGCGCGCGCCGCGTCGAGATCGACGGCGTCGACCTCAAGAAGGAGGCCCCGCCGACGCGGTGGCGCTTCTGTCAGAGCTGCCACCACGCCCGGCCCTTCTCCTCCGCAGACGCCCCGGAGGACCAGTGCCCCAGCTGCGGTGACGGTCGCTGGGGCGACATCGGTCAGGCCCGCGAGGTGCTGGAGCTCGGTCAGGTGTTCGCCGTGGCGCAGCACCGCGACGCGGTCCTGGGCGACGATGGTGACGATCGGGACCGGAAGTACTACGAAAAGATCTCGCTGTTCGAGGCGGCGACGCAGGCCCGCGACGCGTGGTCCAACGAGACGGCGGGGTTCGGCTTCGAGCTGCAGCCGCAGATGGTGCTGCGCCAGCTCAACCTCGGCCGCAAGGACGACGGGCGCAGCGCCCCGATGACGCAGCTCGCCGGTCAGCCGGTGCCCGACGTTCGCTTCGTGCTCTGTGGCGTCTGCGGGCAGGCCCAGGAGCCGCCGCCACCGCCCGGCTCGAACAAGCGCGCGCACCCCCGTCATCGCGCGTGGTGCTCCGAGCGCAAGAAGCCCTTGGACAAGCAGGTGTCACGCGAGCTGCACCTGCTGCGAGAGCTCCGCTCGGAGGCGTTGCGCATGGTGGTGCCGTTCGCCGAGGGGGACGACGTCGCCAAGGCGATCGCCAATCTCCGTGCCGCGTTGCGCGTGGGGCTCCGTCGCTTCTACGGCGGCGATCCGGACTTCCTCGAGGTCCAGGCCTACGACGAGCCGTTGCCGGCCCGCGAAGGGCGGCGCCGGTTCCTCGTCATCATGGACCGCGTTCCCGGAGGCACAGGGCTGCTCGCGGAGCTGTGCACGGACAAGGGGGCCAAGCTGAAGGAGGCGCTCGAGCAGGCCCACGACACGCTCCGCAGCTGTCCGTGCCAGCACCGCGAGCCGGCGGTGAAGGCCTGCTACCAGTGCCTGTACGCCTACCGCGAGAGCGAGGACTTCACCAAGCTCGACCGCGGGGAGGCGCTGTCGATCCTCGAGCGCGTCATGGACGCCTTCGGTGCGCTCGGCAAGGTCGACAGCGTCGGCACGATGAACCAGAGCGCGATCCTCGAGAGCGAGCTCGAGGTTCGCTTCCTCCGCGAGCTCGAGCGTCAGGCCATCGCCAGCCATGGGGCCTTCGAGCGGATCGACGATGGCGCGTGGAGGTTGAGCGTCGGCGGGCGGACCTGGTTGCTCCGCGCCCAGGTCGAACTCGGGACCGACAAGGTGCGCGTGCCGTGCCGCGCGGACTTCATGCTCTACCCCGAGCAGCCGGGTCGGAACGCGCGGCCGGTGGCCGTGTTCACCGACGGCCTCGCGTACCACGTGATGCCGGGGCAGGCGCACGCGCGGCTCGCCGACGACGTTCGCAAGCGGCTGGGCGTCTCGATGGGTGGCGAGCTGCTGTCGTGGTCGCTCAGCTGGAAGGACGTGGTCTCGCCGGAGTCCCCGGCCGTGCCGCGCTGGGTGGGGGACGGGAGCTTCTTCACGGGTCTGCAGTCGATGGCCTTCAAGCTCGACACGCCGAACCAGGCGGAGAAGCTCGGCGCCCTGCTGCGCATCCTGGACAGTGATCCGCTGCGCGCGCTGGTGGCGTATCTCCAGGCACCGACCCGACTCGCGACGCTCGCGTCGCTCGCCGCCTTCGCGCTCGTGCAGCACGCGGGGAAACGACAACCATCCGCGCGTGTCGCCGGTGCGCACGCGCAGTGGCGCGAGTCCGACGTGGCCGACGATCTCCCGCTCGTGTCGAGCGAGGGCGACACCGTGACGACGCAGCTCGGACTCGGCACCCACGCTCGCCTGTTGCTGTCGGTCGACGCGACGAAGCTCGGCACATTGCTCAACGAGCCCGGCGCCGCGTCGGTGACCCTTCGCCTCGAAGACGATCTGGCCGCGCGCAACGCCGCCACGTTCGAGCTCAGCTGGCGGCTGTGGCTGCGGGCGTGGAACCTGCTGCAGGCCCTGCCGGGTGCTGTCTTCACCACCCGCAGCGCCACGCAACCGGCCGCGCTCCCGGACGAGCCTGCGGCGCCGGCACCCCGTGCTGCGCCGGCGGTCGCGAGCGCGACGCAGCTCGACGCGCGCCTGGCCGCCGTCAACGAGATCGGGGACGAGGCCGCCGTCCGCGTGGTCACCGACTTGCTGGTTCGCCACCGGGGCGTCGCGGCGCCCGACGTCCCCCTCGAGCTGCGCGCGCCGGCCTACGCCGTGAGCGGCGACGTCGAGTTCGGCTGGCCCGACCGCAGGGTCGCGGCGTACTTCGATCACCAAGGCGCGGAGGCAGACGCCCTTCGCGCCGCAGGTTGGACGGTGTTCGCGATCGAACGCGGGTTGTCCATCGACGCGCTCGAGCAGGCGCTCGGGGTCGGGGAGGGGAGCTAGGACATGGCACGGCTCGCGATCAGCAAGGACTACTTTCCGGCATACGCCCAGCTGCCCCGCAAGGCGCAGCGCAAGGCGGACGAGTTCCTCCGCAAGTTCGAGCACGACTCGACGGCCGCGGCGATCCACCTCGAGCCCATCAAGCGCACCGTCGATGCCCAGCTCCGCTCGGCCCGCATCGGGGACGATTACCGGATCATCCTGCGCGCGCCCGAACACGGGGACGTGTTCCTGGTGCTCTGGGCGGACCAGCACGACGCGGCGTACCGCTGGGCGATCACCAAGCAGACGGCCGTGCACCCCGCGACGGGGAGCCTCCAGATCTTCGACGTCACCGCCGCTGCCCAGGCGCTCACCACCGAGGTCGAACCCGAGCCGGCGCCGGCGAGACCGCCATCGCCGGAGCCTGGCGCAGAGGACGAGGAGCAGCCCGCCGAGCTCTTCGGCAGCCACTCGGACGAGCAGCTCTTCCAGGCAGGCGTACCTCGACCGCTGTTGCCGAGCGTTCGCGCGCTGTCGACGGAAGACGACCTCGATCGCCTGCTGCCGCACCTGCCGCCCGAGACCGGCGAGCTGCTCACGGCGCTCGCGGCCGGCATCTCCCTCGACGACGCGATCGACGAGATCCTCGGTCGCGTTGCAACGCCGGCCGCAGCGCCGACGCCCGAGCCGATCGACGTCGACGACGTGCCCGCCGCGCTCGCGCGCGACACGACGCAGCGGCAGTTCCGACTGCTCGACGGGGAGCTCGACCTCGATGCTGCGCTGAAGCACCCACTCGACGTCTGGCGGGTGTTCCTCCACCCCCGGCAGCGTCGTATTGCTCGGGCGCGCACGAAGGGGCCGACCCGGGTACTGGGCGGTGCCGGCACCGGCAAGACGGTCGTGGCCCTGCACCGCGCGGCGTTCCTGGTCCGCGAGGTCTTCACGAAGCCCGACGATCGAATCCTGTTCACGACGTTCAGCGTGAACCTGGCGCACGACCTCCGGGCACAGCTCGGCAAGCTGCTCGAGCCCGACGAACTCGCCCGGGTCGAGGTGGTCAACCTCGATTCGTGGGCATCGCAGTACCTCCGGGGCCGCGGCGTCTCGGTCCGCCCGGCCTTCGACAAGGAGCAGACGCAGCACTTCGAATCCGCCTACGAGGTCTACGGCAAGGACGACGTCGCGCTCGACTTCTATCGCATGGAGTGGCGCGAGGTGATCCAAGAGCAGGGCCTGCGGACCGAGGACGACTACGTCCGGGCGGTGCGCAAGAGCCGGGGGATCCCGCTCGGCCGCGCCGACCGCAGGCGGCTCTGGCCGGTGTTCGCGGCCTACCGCGAGAACCTCGAGCACGCCGGGCTGAGTGAGCCCCTCGACATCCTCCGCCGCGCGCGCGAGGACCTCGAGGCCTCGACCGCGGCGCCGCGATATCGCTCGGTCGTCGTCGACGAGGCCCAGGACTTCGCCGCGGACGGGCTCCGCCTGCTGCGTGCGATCGCGGGCCCCGAGCGCGCCGACGACTTGTTCCTGGTCGGCGATGCGCACCAGCGCATCTACGGCCGGCCGGTCGCGCTCTCGAAGTGCGGGATCCAGATCCGCGGCCGTCGGTCGCAGACGCTACGCCTGAACTATCGGACCACGGGCTCGATCTGTCGGTGGTCGTTGGCGATCTTGAAGGACGAGGCGGTCGACGACCTCGACGACGGCGCGGCGGACCGCCGGGGCTACGTGTCGCTCCGGGAAGGTCCCGCGCCCAACGTCCACGGATGTGCCTCTCCCACGGACGAGGAGCGCAGTGTCGTCGCGATGGTGAAGGCCTATGCGGAGGCGGGCGTCCCGCTCGAGGCGATCTGCATCGTCGCGAGGACACAATGGCCGCTGCGCGACCGGTTCGGCCCGGCACTCGAGCGCGCCGGCATGACGGCCGTCCTGCTGGAGCAGGAGGAGCCCCGGCTCCCGGGGGTTCGGCTCGCCACGATGCACCGCGCCAAGGGGCTCGAGTTTGCGGTGGTGTTGCTCGTCGGGATCTCGAAGCACGATGTGCCGTACTCCACGCCGGAGCTGCGCTCCGACGATCCCGTCATGAGCGCGCAGGCGCTGCTCCGCGAACGATCGCTGCTGTACGTCGCCGCAAGCCGGGCCCGCGATGCGCTGCACGTGTTCTACAGCGGGACACCGAGCCCGTTCCTCGCGGCCCTGCCGACGCGGCGCGTCGAGGGGGTGGATCCGGCGCTCGCTCCGACGCTCCCGGCGAGGACCCGGCGGATCTCGAGCACGGCGATCCCGATGGTGCCGGACGACGGGCCTTCGGCCACTCCGGCGGCGGCCCCGGCTGCCGATGCCCGGCTTGCCGAGGCACTCGCCCAGCCGCTCGTGGAGGTGGACCTCCCCACGCGGATGCGGAACTGGTCGAACCGCGAGGGTCTGAAGACCCTGGGCGATCTCGTGGCGCGTTCGCCCGCAACGCTGATGGCCGAGCGAAACCTCGGCCGCAAGACGGTTCGGGAGGTCCGGGCGATCGTCGAGGGCGCCACGGGATGTCCGTGGGAGGACCTCATCGAGGGAGCGATCGCGTCTCCGATGTCGATCCTGGCCGCTGGCGATGCCCCCGTCGACGGTGCCGACGGTTGGGAGGTGTACCGCAAGCACCTCACCGACGCGCAGAAGGCGATCGCCCTGGATCAGATGTCCCTCCCGGTGCGCCTGCGCACGTTCGTCGTCCGCGAAGGCCTGCAGACACTCGGGGAGCTGGCCAAGTTCACGCGTGCCCGTCTCATGGCCGCGCCGAACATGGGCCGCGGAACCGTGGACGACCTGCCGAAGGTCATCGACGAGCACATGGAGATGCTCGCTGCTGCGTCGTCGCTCGCGCGTCTGGGTCTGCTCGAGTGTTTCGTCTCCGTCGTCGAGGCCCTCGAGCCGACGTTGCGGAGCATCGTCACCCGGCGCTCGGGCCTCGTGGGCGAGCCCATGACACTGAAGGAGCTGGGCGAGGGGTTCGGCGTCAGTCGCGAGCGCGTCCGACAGCTCGAGACGAAGGCGTGCGAACAGCTCGCGCGGCAGCCCTGGGTCGTCGAGGCCCGCCGCCGATTGGAAGCGGCGCTGGCCGTCGGCGCGGTCCCCCTCGAGATCCTCGCCGAGGACCCGTGGTGGACCGCGGCGGTGGAGAATCCTCCCGTCGTCGCATTCATCGTCGGCCACGTCCTGGCGGACGACGTGCACGTCATCGATCTCGACGAGGCGTCGTGGCTGTCGCGGCAGAAGGCCTCGGTGATTTCGGAGGCGCTGGGCGCCCTGGTCGCTGCAGCGCGGGAGGTGCGGCTCCCCGCGAGCCTCTCGACCTTCGAGGACCTGGCGGCCGAGCGAGCGAAGGGGCTCGGCCCACACGTCGCGAGCTACCTCCTCGAGGAGCTGCGCGGGCGCCTGCAGATCGGCGAGGACGGTCGTGACGTCCTCGCGTTCGGTGACAGCCGAAACGCCGAGCTCATCGCGCTCCTGCAGGCGGCGGACGAGCCGATGCACGTCGACGAGATCCAGCGCGCGATGGGACGCCGGCTCGGCGGGATCCCCGAGGAGGTGCTGTACTTCCGTCGTGGGTACCTCGGATTGCGCAAACACTTCCACGACTTCGATGGCTGGCAAGCGCGTCTCGTCCCGACGTCCGTCCGGCTGATGGAGCAGCTCGGCCCCGACCGCCAGTGGTACGCCGGCGAACTCTTGGACGAGCTGCGAGAGATCTACGACATCCCCGAATGGCTCACCGCGTTCGGTCTCGCGTCGCTCCTCAAGGCGTCGGGCGCGGTGCGCTACCTCGGCCGTCAGCGCGTCGCACTACTCGAGGGCGGAGCCGACGAGAATCGCGTCTTCCTCCACGACGCGCTCGAGAAGGTGCTCCAGGAGGCCGGGGAGCCCCTGACCAAGGTCGAGCTCGTGGAGACGCTGGGCAAGCGGGTGGGTACCTCGGAGTTCGGTCTCTTGACCACGTTCAACCGACCACAGTTCATCCGGGTCGACGCCGACCGCATCGGACTCCTCGCGCGCGATGTCCCTGGAGGGGCGAGCGCAATCGCGGAGGCCGGCGACCACGTCGAGGCGCTGCTGGCGAGGCGAGGTCGTGGTCTCTCGGATGTCCACGTCCAGGAAGAGGTGGTGGGACTCTCGCCGGAGCACGCCCGCCCTCTGTGCCAAGAAGTTTGAAGCCAGCGAGCCCGACCAATTTACTGTAGGGGGCGAGCAGCGAGAGCGAGATGAACGAGACCCCGAGAGCAGCTGG
>JBIJCC010000073.1:0-48117 GCA_044344875.1 Nannocystaceae bacterium | reverse complement strand
ACCTCGATCATGATCGCTGCCACGGGACATCCTCCGAAGGGGTGTGTAGACAGCAACTTGACGGTCAGGCTCTGTCCCGAATTCACTTCAAACTTCAGCTCAGGCAGAGATCCAGACCCCCCTCGACCGGCCCGATCTCGTTGCACGAGATCGCGATGTGATGGGTCACGGTCTCGCGGTTGGCTTGGACGCCACCACCCACGAAGTGAAAGCCATGGACCCGCAGATACGCCGAACCGTCGACCTCGATCCCGCTCAGGGTGGTGCCCAGATCCGGGGCGCCTCGCACGGTGACGTAGTCGTCGTGCAGGACGTCCTTCAGGTCGATGTTGCCGAGGTCGCCGGCGGCGACACACACCGTTTGCCCCGGTTGCGCTTCGAGTGCGCGAGTACGAACTTCCTCGGCTGTCGCGGCCATGACATCGCACTGGGCCTGCGCGATCGTCTCGCAGGCAGCGGTGTCGGAGGGATCGCCCCCCGTGCTGTCACTCGCGCTGTCGCCGAGGGAATCGGCGGAGGTGCCGGTGGTGGTCGATCCGTGGGTGCCGTCGGCCGCCGAACTTCCGCCGCTCATCGACGCGGAAACGTCGCTCGCACCTTGGGTGTCTGCGCTGGTGGACACGGTGCCGACCGTGTCGTCCGCGTTCGCCCCCGGCTGGCTGCAGCCGGCGAGAAGGCACGGCAACACCGTGCGCATCGAGAATGCACCCATGAGACTCCTCGTTTCCGTGGCGAGTTTAGTTCGAAACCGGGGGTCCGAGGTTCCCGACCGGTGACCTTTCTCCGGCACGCGTGGGGCCGGCTCCGGGCTCGTCGGCACGCAGAATCTGTGATCACCGAGGCACGATTTGCAACGAGTTCCGCTTCCTGCGCGGCTCGCGCGGCCGGCGGCCGTAAACGACCGCGGATGACCTTCGCTTCGACGGCCCGGGCTCACGGCGTGGCCCACAGGCAGACGCCGCTCCCGTCGGGATCGCAGATCATGCCATCGGGGCATTGCTGCGCGTCTGAGCAGTCGAGCAGGCACAGCGTGGCGCCCACCCCGATGTCAGTGCACATGACGGGCGCGTCGCCGGAGGTCGGCATCGGGCACTCGTCGACGCTCGCGCAGTCCTGGCCGCACACGCCCAGGCTCGGTGAATTGGGATCGTCGTAGAGGCACGGGCCGTTCGCGCAGGGCATCCCGAGCTGGTTGACGCAATCGCCGTAGGTCGGCAGCGGCTCCCCGAAGTGGCACACGGTGTTGAAGAAGCAGATCATCCCGTCGGGGCAGCCGTGGCCGGGATCGCAGGCGATGAAGCACTCGTCCATGCCGTCGCCGGTGAGGTCGCCGCAGGAGTGCTGCGACTCGAAGCCGGGCGCCGGCGCCGGGCAGTCGCAGAGCGAGTTGCAGGCGAAGGTGCACACGCCGGAGGTGACGTAGGGGTTGCCGATGCACTGCGCCGGGTTGTCACCGGCCTCGCACGGGGCGAGGCTGCCGGTGCCGTTGTCCAGGAGGCAGTCGCCGAGCACGCCCTCGCCCCAGTCGACGCACATCAGCCCGCCGTCGGATCCGCTCTCGGATGCGCCATCGGATCCGCTGCCGGATCCGGACGTCGTATCGCTCGTCGATGTGCCGGAGTCCGAACTCGAGATCGACGACGCGGCGCCGTCCGATCCTCCGCTGTCGTTCGAGGGGTCCGGCTGCGTCGTGGTCGTCGCGTCGACCGGCCCGGTGGAGTCCCCCGACGTTCCTCCGTCGTCGTCGACGATCGGCGCCGTCCCGGGCGTCGAGCATCCGGAGGCGGCGATGGGGGTCCAAAGGCTGAACGAGAGATGAACGACCGTGCGCGTCATGGGCCCCCGCGACCGCGGCGCTCCGGTGCTGCCGGAGCGCGCGTCGAATAGGTGTAGGGCTCTCGACGCGACGCGGCAGGATCCGCCGCGCGGATTTCGATGGGTACCGGCGAACCGCGCGGCGTTCCGCCAGGCGTTCGACCCCTTGGACCCAAGGAGCGTCCACGGCTCGACGGGCGAGAGTCGCGTCATTCGACGGAGCGCGTCGCCGGCTCGGTGCGGGCCGGCGCCCGCCCCAATCGCTCGAGGTGCCGCCGCAGCGGAGGTCCAGCGTCGCCGAGCTCCGCGGCCAACGTCTCGTGGCGCCGTCGCAGTTCTTCGGCGAGCGCGGGCCGATCGCGCTCGATCGCGAGGATGAGATGCGCGAGCGCGCGAGCACGGTTCCGGCGCGTCGCGATCCGGTCGAGGAGCGGTACGATGCGTTCGACGCGGGTGATCGCGGCCGCGACCGCGCCGTCGCGGGCCTCCGCGAGGGCGAGCGCGGCCTCGGCCTCGATGGTCTGCTCGTGTTCGGGCCCCCACGCGGCAACCATGCGGGCGAGCGCGCGTTCGAGTCTCTCGCGGGCGAACGCCGGCTTGCCTCGCGCCAGCGCGACCTCGGCCTCGATCTCTAGCGCCACGCCAGCCAGCGGCGAGTCGGGAGTCGCCGCCTCGAGCATGCTCGACGCCCGCGCGGCCGAATCGGCGGCGCGCTCCAGCTCCCCCATGGCGAGCTCCGCAGTCGCGCGGTTGGCCGCCGCCTCCGCCACTTCCTTGAGTGGGCGGCCCCGTGCGATGCCGTCGGCCTCGACCGACTCGAACAAACCCGCGGCCGCGGCGGCATCCCCGGTCGATAGCAGCGCGTAGGCGAGGTTGGACTTCGCGTTCACCCGCACCCCGACGTCGCGCTCCGCATGCACCGGGGCGTCGGCGATCTCGCGGAGGACCGGGATCGCCGCGCCGAACTCGTCGCGGCGCAGGTGGATTGCGGCAAGAAGACTGCGCATCTTCACCGTCCTTGGGTGACCGCGCCCGACGTTCCGCAGGGAACTCCCGTAGGCGGCATCGGCCGCCGTCATGGCGCGCTCGAGGTCACCCGCGGCCTGGGCCGCCATCGCAAGTGTGTACCAGACCGAGGTCCAGTGCAGATCGTCGGCGTCCCACGTCCGTCGCCCGAGCGCGACGGCAGCCTCGGCGAGCCGGAGGCCCTCGTCGTAGTCTCCGGTGGCGACCTCGATCTGCGCGCGATCGATCAGCACGACCCCGCGGACCTCGTCGTCGCCGAGCTGCTCGGCCAGACCCTCGGCGAGAATGCTCCAGCGCCGCGCCTCCGCGTGCTCGCTCGCCCGCGAACACGCCTCCACGACCGAGTTCGCGGCCCGTGCGGCGATCCGGCGATCGCCGGCCGCCAACGCCGTACGCAGGGCATCGAGCGCACGGTCGCGAGCGGTGGCGGAGTCGCCCGATGCACGCGCGAGCGCCAGCTCGGCGTGGGCGACGAGCGGCGCGTACCCGGTCGCGGTGGCCGACGCCAGCGCGCGCTCTGCCCGTTCGACCAACGTCACCCCGGCGGTCGTGCGTGAGAGCAGCTCGATCTGGTGGAGCTCCGGTGCCAGCGCGTTCACCTGCGCGGCGACCTCGAGCGAGTCGGGTGGCAGCACGCCCTCGGCCTGGGCGCTGCGACACAGCGCGGGGTCGGGAAGGCTCCAGCTCGCGTCGCCGGATTGCTCGAGGAGCTCGCGTTCGCCGTCGACCAACAGCGCGACGATCCCAGCGACCCGAGCACGCTGGGCATCGAGGCAGGTGACGTGGGCGGCGAGCTCGGACTGGCTCTGCTCGCCCGATTCGTAGGTCGCGACGCACGCCCGCGCCTGTTCGGCGTGCCACTGCTCCGCCCACGCGTCCAGCCGCGTAGACATCGAGGCCGCCGCGTCCGCGCCCCACTCGGGGTCGATGCGAACGAAGGCACTCGACAGCGCAGCGCGCCGCGAATCGTCCCAAGTGTCGATCAGCAAGGCGTCGATGCGGGCGCATGGGCCTGCATCCTGCGCGCCCGTCCATCGCGCCAGGCCCCACACGAGGCCCGCGATCACGGCGCCCGTGCCAGCGAGGAGCACGAGCTTGCGTCGGCGTCGCGGCGACGCGCTGCGGAGCACGTGCAGCAAGCTCCGCATCTCCGGGTAGCGCTGCGCCGGGTCTCGGCGCGTGCCACGACGCATGATCTGGCGCAGCGTCGCGGGGATCCGCTGCGCGTCGCTGGGCCACGTGATCTCCACGCCAGCGACCAGGTCGGCCATCGGCGGCGGAGTCGGACGTCCACCGCCCATCGCCTCGCACAAGGCGATGCAGAAGGCGTATTGATCGGCCGCAGGTCCGACCGGCTGGCCGAGTCGCTGCTCTGGGGCCATCTACGCCGGGGTGCCGCGGAAGTCGTGTCTCCCCGAAGTGTCGTCGGCGCTGGCACCGTGGTGAGCGATGCCGAAGTCGACGACGCGCACCGTGCCATCCTGGCCGACCAGAACGTTGTCGGGTTTGAAGTCGCGGTGGACGATGCCGGCGTCGTGGGCCGCGACCACCCCACGACCGGCCGCATCGAAGACCTCGAGGATCTCGTCCGTGCTGCGCACCCGTTGGGTGAGCCACCGTCGGAGCGTCGAGCCGCGAACGTACTCCATCGCGATGAACGTGACGTCGTCGACGCGACCCACGTCGTACACGGCCACGATGTTCGGGTGGGACAGCTTGGCGAGCAGCTGGGCTTCGAGGGTGCCGGCCACGGGCTCACGGCCGTCGTCGACGAGGATCTTCAGCGCGACGTGTCGATCCAGCTCGGGATCCGCGGCGAGGAACACCGTGCCGTGGGCGCCGCGTCCGATCGGCTCCAGCACCACGTAGCGCCCGACCGTGCTGCCGCGGGTCAGTACGGGATCCGCGCACGGGGGACCTCCCGTCACCAGCGTCGGATCGTCTCCCCTCGACTGCGTACTCACCACGAAGCCAAGGGCATCCTGCACCAGCGCGCGCCGAGTTGCGACCGTCGTGTTGCGCGCCGAGCCGCCGGCGACCGAGGATCGCGTCGGCGAGGCTGGGCAACCGAGTCCTCACCGGGGTCGCGATTCCCTCAGCGGTCTCGCCGTCATTCGCTCGAGCGTGCGCGCCACAGACCGCGTCGCGTCACGCGAGCGCAGGAGGAGCTCCAACCACTGCAGGTAGGAGAGGCCGGTGGGGATCAGCGACGCACCGCACGCGTGATGGTGCACGGTCGCGGGCGCGGTGCTCGGAGCGGGGTACAGGACCGCGTAGGCCTCGTCGGCGAAGCGATCGATGGGGCGGACGCGCGTGAATGGATGGTTCGGGTCCTCCTCGACCTGCCAGCGGGGCAGTGGGAGAGCTCGAGGATCAGGGCCTCGAACCGGGATCGCCGGGTTCGAGCGCGGTCAAGCGCGTCGTTCGCGGGGACCGCGTCGAGCTGGCGGGGTCGTGCCCGCCACCATTCGCGGGCGCGCACCCCCACGCATCGCATCTGCGCAACTCATCCGAGGCGTCACACCGCGGCCCGGCCATTGCAGCAGGTCGCCGCGACCCATGCCCACGTCCCTTCGACTTGCCGCCGCCGTCGCCCTGGCCACCGTCGCGCCCGCCTGCGGCGACGATCCATCCTCCGACTCCCAGTCCGGTGGATCATCGGGCGCCTCGACGGCCGACGACGGCCCCACCGGCCCCGCGACCGGCGTCGACGACAGCACCGGCGCGACGGCGACCGACGCGAGCGTGAGCGCCACCGCGAGCGCCACCGCGACCGCCGACGACACCTCCGCGGGCGACGTCTCGACCGGCGGCGACATCGCGGGGCTCGACGTCACGTTCGAACTCGCGACCCCCGAGCAGATCGCGATCCATGCCGCCGTCGAGGGCACGATCGCCGCCGACGCCCAGGTGCGCGTGCGCTACCGACCGAGCACCGACGATGCGTGGGCCGACGCGCATCCGCTGTTGCGCGTGCACCCCGAGTGGACCGATGGCAATGCCCCAGTCGCGCCCGTCGACGCCTTCGCGGGGACGATCTTCGATCTGCAGCCCGGTCTGTCGTACGTCGTCGAGCTGACGCTGGTCGTGCCGGGCGAGGACGAGCAGTCGCAGGGCGCCGAGGTGACGACGCGGGCCCTGCCACCGGCCGCCGGTGCGCCGACGGTGACCGCGGCGCCGGGCGACGATCTGCAGGCGATCTTCGACGGCCTCGCGCCGGGCGAGGTGCTCGAGCTCGGCGCGGGGACCTATCCGGTGGCAGGGCTCTATCTGAACGCCTCGGGCACGGCGGATGCGCCGATCTACATCCGCGGCGTGTCGCGGTCGGACGTGGTGCTCGAGGCGCAGGACGGCGGCACCGTACTGCAGCTCCAAGCCGCGTCGCACGTGGTGCTCGAGGACCTCACCCTCCAGGGGCCGGGCGTCGACTCGGGCACCGACGCCAACGCCCGCGGCATCTCGTTCTGGGACGGCGCGGTCCAGGAGGCCGTGACGATCCGCGGGCTCGACATCCTCGGCGTCGACATGGGCCTGGTCGCGTGGGGCGACACGCGCTCGCTGCTCGTCTACGACAACCTCCTGCAGGGCAACAACGAGTGGACCGAGCCGTTCCTGTCCACCAACCTGACCTGGAACGACGACGGCATCCGCGTGCCCGGCCAGGGCAACGCGGTCTTCGAGAACACCCTCGACGGCTTCGGCGACGCCTTCGCCGTCACCTCGGGCGTCCACTCCTCGGCGGTGTACTTCTATCGCAACCGCGTGACGATGACCGGCGACGACGCGTTCGAGGGCGACTACGCCACGCGCAACATCGGGTTCTACGACAACTTCATCACGAACTCTGCGACGTTCGTCTCGCTCGACCCGCTGTATGCCGGGCCGCTGTACGCGTTCCGCAACGTCGCGATCAACACCTTCCGCGGACCGTTCAAGCTCAACAACACCAACAGCGGGTTCCTGTTCTACAACAACACGATCGTGCGCACCGAGGGCTCGACGGGGTGGGGCTGGGTGCAGTTCAACAACGGTGAGCTCCGCAACTGGTCGTATCGCAACAACCTGCTCGTCTATCGCGGGGGCTCCGGGTCGTTGCTCGCGATCGAGTCCGGCGGCTGCGATCCGATCGACTTCACGCACAACGCATGGTTCCCCGACGGTGCGGTCTGGTGGACCGGATCAGGGGCGTCGTACGGGACGATGAGCGAGGCGATCGCGGGCGGTGGCCAGCCCGCCACGACGCCGTTGTTCGGCGACGCGACGATGCGGCACGCCGACGACGTGGTGACGGTCGCCGACCCCTTCGCCACGCCGGTGATGCTCGGCGCCGATCACCTCACGCGGGTGACCACGCCGGCGGCGCCGGCCCTGGCCGCTGGGACGAGCCCGAAAAACGCCGGCGCCCCGATCGCCAACGTCACCGACGGCTACGTCGGGGCGGCCCCGGACATCGGCGCGGTGATCGAGGGCCGACCGCTCCCGGCCTGGGGCGCCCACCGCTGACAGCGTTCCGTGGGGTCTTGCCCCGTCCGAGGGGGCGGCGCCCCTTCGGCCAGGAATCCATGGCTTGACCGCCCGCGTCGCGTCGACGCATCGTCAGCTCACGCTTGGCCGCCGGATCGATCCACCACCGAGCGTCACTCACGAGCGGACGGCGTGGACGACGAGATCGTACTGCTCGCGAAGTGGCGGGACGGCGATGACGCGGCGGGGCACGTGCTCGTCGAGCGGTACTTCGGTTTGGTCGCCGCGTTCTTCCGCTATCGTCTCGACACCGTCGACGACGCGGCCGCCGATCTGATCGCCGAGACGTTCCTGCGCGCGGTCGATGGCCGGGCGCGACTCACCGCCGAGATGAACTTCCGCGGGTTCCTCATGGGCATCGCGCGGGTGGTGTTGCACAAGCACTACCGCGAGCTCCGGGCCCCGCGCGATCGGACGCACTGACGCCGCGATCGGCGGTGGCTCACCCCGCCGGATCCAGGAACTCGGTGAGGTCGCCGCCGCCGATCTCGTAGAACGAGTTCTGGTTCCAGCCGCCGACCCAGAAGTGGCTCAGCGCGCCGAAGCCGAAGCCCTCGACCGGCACGCCGCTGGCCTCGGCGTAGGAGAACATGTTCTGTTGCACCCAGCCGAGCTCGGGGTCGTGCCGGTACTGGCCGATGAAGTTGCTGGTCATGTCCGAGACGTAGACATACGGGATCCCGGTGCTCGGATCGGTGACGACGTCCATGCCGTCCATGTGATCGCCGGCGAGCACCGGGAACTCGAAGGCGTAGCCCCAGGTCATCGTCTCGGCGTCGTACTGGAACACGCGTCGCGCCGACTCGTTGCCCGAGTACCAGACGTCGTTGACGTCGTCGTAGCCGAGGAACGCGAGGTAGCCGTAGACCTGGGTGCCGATCCACGGCGACTTCGGGGCGATCTGCGAGGTCGCGCCGGTGGCGAGATCGTACTGCGTGATCTGGTTGGGGCCGGCCCACGCCAGCGTCGTCGCGGTGGCGTGCAGCTCCATCTGGTGGGGGATCGCGCCGTCGTTGCTGATCGGGAACGACTGGATGAACGTGAACACGCGCTGCTCGATCGGGCCGGTGTCGTCGGGCGAGTCGGGGTGCTGGTGCGGCTCGAGCACGCCGTCGCCGTCGGTGTCGAGGATCGCGACGTCATAGCCGGCGACGGTGAGCTGGCCGCCGGCCCACGCGACGAACCACACCCGGTCGCCGTAGCTGTCGACGTCCGAGATCGTGTCGAAGCCCTCTTCGAGCGGCGAGAACGTCGAGTAGAGGTAGTACTCGCCGGTCGGCTCGACGTTGCCGATGGGGGCCAGCGGCGAGCAACCCGGCACGGTGATGTCGCAGTACTCGCCGGCCGCCGGGTTGCAGACCTGCAGCTCCTCCCAGTACGGCACGCCGTCGGTGATGCACGACATGACGCGCGGGCCCTTGCACGTGGACTGGCCGGGCAGGCACGCGACGCAGCCCTCGCCCTCGACGCACGTCTCGGGCGTGCACACCGTCTGATCGATCGTGCCGCCGGCGCCGTCGCACTGCACGGAGGTCTGCCCGTCGCAGAACAGACCCGCGCCCTTCGACTGGCAGAAGCCGTCGTCGCCGATGTCGAACTTGAGGCCGTCGTCGCCGCCCATGGACGAGCCGCCGTCCTGGCTGCCGGGCGCCTCGGTGGCGCCCGAGTCCGCGGCGGGGTCCGTCGACGCGCCCGTGTCGGCCGGGCCCGCGGTCAGCGAGACGCCACCGCCGGCGTCGGTGCGCTCGGCCCCCGGCACGGCCCCGCACGCGGGGAGCAGGCCGCAGGCCAGGGCCGCGAGGGCAACGTGGGGGGTCCGTCGGTTCGGGGAGCGCATGCTACGGGTAGGACACCGCGCCGCCGCGTCTTCCCGGACGGCGGCCGAAGAAAGTCGATGGCCCGATTCGGGGCCCGCTCCAGCGCTGGCCTCGAGCGGTCGATGGCCCCGGACATGCACAAGCGCGACGTGGTCCTGGTTCGGGTGTACCTGACGGAGCGTCGCGCGAAGCTGAAGGCGCTGCTCCACCGGCTCGCCGCCTCTGGCAAGGCGCGGGGCATCACGGTGTTCGAAGCCTCCGCCGGCTTCGGCACCACCGCGATGTTGTCCGACGAGATGACCTCCGTCGAAGGCAAGCCCGTCGTGCTCGAGTTCTTCGACGAGACCGCGCGGGCCCACGAGCTGGTCGATCTGATCCGCACCCTCGTCGCGCCGCGTCACGTGGTGTTCGTGCCGGCGACGCTGCAGGAGTCGAGCGACGCGCCGGTGATGCTCGCGCCGCACTGACGACGGGCGGGTCGCGGGAGCGCGAACCTCTCAGGCCAGCGAGCACGGCGAGCTCGACGAGACCGTCTCGCCGTTCGTGGGTGCCACGAACGGGCTACTCCCCGTCGGGCCGGAAGCTCTCGGCGATCTCGGTCTTGGCCCCGGGCAGCGCCGCGAGGAACCCGTCGAGGCTCGTCGACAGCGGGAACAGTTTCCAGCCCTCGTAGTCGAACAGCAGCACGGGGTGCTCGCCCTCGCCGTCGATCATCAAGAACATCTTGGGCTGCGCGACGTCGTCGTGGTGCAGCGCCGCGAATGGCAGGTAGCGCCCATAGACACCGTGCCAGTCGACGTCCTCCGCGTCGTCGATGCCCTGCTCGAGGGCAAATTCTGCGACGTCGGCGAGCCCGTCGGCGACGAACGAGAGCTCGTACGGCCCGCGAATGTATCCCGAGAACTCGATCGCGCCGTAGCGAGCGTGCTCGCCGCTCTCGAGGAACGTGCGTAGCCTAGGGGGCAGTCGGCCCGGGTAGTGGCGCTCGAGCGCTTCGATATGGGTGGTTGCGGTCATGCCTAGCGGATCCAGCAAACGCCGGGCCACCAGTGATCGCCCGGCGAGGCGCGGAGGATTGCGCATGATGAGCAGCCGATGCGCCACCGCTGCCCAACTGCGGCGTGGGGGCGTGGGGCGACACGACTGCGACCCGAACGTCCTCTGACTCGAACGACGAACAGCGCGTCGCCGTGAATCGACCGATGGTCTTGTTCACGGCACCAGCACGAGCTTGCCCTGGGCCTCGCGCCGCTCGAGTCGCCCGAGCGCCTCGGCGGCGCGATCGAGCGGGAGCGCCGCGTCGATGTGCGGGCGCACGCGGCCCTCGGCGATCCACTGCAGCAGCTGATCGATGTGGGCGCGGTTGCGGGCCGGCTCGCGCTGGGTGAATGCGCCCCAGAACACGCCCATCACCTGGCAGTTCTTGAGCAGCAGCAGGTTGGTCGGGATCTTCGGGATCGTGCCGGTCGTGAAGCCGACCACGAGCAGGCGACCCTCCCACGCCAGCGAGCGCACGGCGAGTTCGGTGAAGTCGCCGCCGACCGGATCGTAGACGACGTCGACGCCCTTGGGCGCGAGCACCTTCAGGCGCGCGCGCAGATCCTCGCGGCCGTAGTCGATGGTCTCGTCGGCGCCGCGCGAGCGACACAGCGCGAGCTTGGCCTCGCTCGAGGCGGCCGCGATGACCCTCGCGCCGAGGCACTTGCCGAGCTCGATCGCGGCCAGGCCCACGCCACCGGCGGCGCCGAGCACCAGCAGCGTCTCGCCGGCGCGGAGCTGCGCGCGATCGATCAACGCGTGCATCGTCGTCGCGTACGCGACGAGCACCGCGGCGCCAACATCGAAGGGCACCGCGTCGGGCAGGGCGAAGACGTTGCTTGCCGGCACGCACACCTGCTCGGCGAAGGCCCCGAACAGCATGGTCGCCGCGACGCGATCGCCCACGGCGATCCCGGTGACGCCTTCGCCGACCTCCCGCACCACGCCCGCCGCCTCGCCGCCCGGCACGAACGGCAGGCCCGGCGCGAACTGGTACTTGCCCGCGGTGATCAGCACGTCGGGGAAGTTGACCCCCGCGGCGCGGACGTCGACGACGACCTGGCCCTCGCCGGCGACGGGGGCGTCGAGCTCGTCGACGCGCAGGGCCGCGGGGCCGGTGAGCTCATGACAACGGACGGCGCGCATGGGAGAGACATAGCGGAGATCGGGCCGCTCGCGGCCCGACCGGGCACGATGCACCGTTGCGGCGCTTGGCCATCGTCTTCGTCCTGGTCACCTGCGCCCCGGCGGGGTCGTCGGCGAGTCCGATCAGCCAGGCCCGAGGCGCGCCTCGATCTGCTCGACCCGCCGACGCAGATCGAGGACGTCCTCGTCGATCCCCCGATCGCGCTCCGTCAGCGTCCGCAGGTACCGCACGACGAACCGCTGCTGCTCGGCGAACTCGAGGACCGCGGTCTCGATCGCCTCGAGCCGGGAGTTGGCCTGGTCGAAGCCGACCTTCAGACCTTGGACCCCGAGGACCGTCTGGTCGAGGCGGTCGACGGTCTGCTCGAGGCCGACCTGCAGGCCCCGGACGCCGAGGACGGTCTGATCGAGGCGGTCGTTGGCGTGCTCGAGGCCGACCCTGAGATCCTGGACGCCGCCGATCGTCTGGTCGAGGCGGTCGACGGTCTGATCGAGGCGGTCGTTGGCGTGCTCGAGGCCGAGGCTGAGCCCCTGAACGCCGACGATCGTCTGATCGAGGCGGTCGACGGTCTGATCGAGACGGGCGTTGGCGTGCTCGAGGCCGACGTTCAGACCCTCGACACCGACGATCGTCTGATCGAGGCGTCCGACGGTCTGATCGAGGCGGTCAATCGTCTGGTCGAGGCGAGCATTGGTCTGTCGGGTCTCGTCCCGGATCTCACGGAGCAGCTGGATGGCTTCGGGGTCCATGACCTGTCCTTTCGAGGCTAGCATGCTGTTCGGCGTGCAGCCCGTGGGCCGGCCATCGGCCACGGAGGAACGGCGTTGCGCCGCGCCGCACTCACGCGTCGCGGCGTGCCGCGGTCGCGTCGGCCGCCCAGGCCAGCGCGTCGCGTTCGCAGGGGATCCGCACGCCGAGCAACACCACGAGGTTCGCCACACTCGCGACCACCGCGGTGATCCACGCGTCGAAGATCATCGGCACACACGCCAGCTCGATCACCACCGCGACGTAGTTCGGATGCGCGATCCATCGGTACGGACCGCGTCGCAGCGGCCGATCGCCCGCGACCACGAGCACGCGCGTGTTCCACCGATCGCCCAGGCTCGCGATCGCCCAGTAGCGCAGGCCCTGGGCGGCCGCGAGCGCGAGCAACCACAGCGGCCAAGCCATCGACAACGCCGGCCCCCGCACGAGCGCCTCGACGACCCAGCCAATCGTCCAGCCGCCGTGCAAGACGAAGAACAGCGGATAGTGCCCCGCGCCGAACTCCCGCGCGCCGCGGGCGTGGGCCCGTGCGGCGTTGCGCTTGGCCACGCGCAGCTCGAGCATGCGCTGCGCGACGAGGGCGACGAAGGTCGCGAGGACGAGCATCGTCGGCGACATCGTCAGGTCCGGAACACGGCCGCCTCGGCGCAGAAGCCCGGGCCGAGCCCGACGACGATGCCGTGGCTCCCCGGCGCCGCGCCGCCCCGCAGGTGGTGGTCGAGCACGAACAGCGCGGTCGGGCTCGACATGTTGCCGAAGTCGCGGAGCACGGCATGTGCGCTCGCCAGGCGCGACGGCGGCAGGCCCAGGCACGCCTCGTACGCCGCGAGCACCTTGGCGCCGCCGGGGTGCACGACGAAGTGCTCGATCGCATCGCGCGGGATGCCGACGGCCGCGGCCGCGTCGTCGACGAAGCCGGGCAGCACCTCGCGCACGATGTTGGGGATGCTCCGCGCGAAGCGGACCTGCAGGCCGTCGTCGCGGAGGTTCCAGCCCATCACGTCCTCCGTGTCGGGGAGCAGCTGGGCGTGGCCGCCGAGCACGACCGGACCGTCGCCGTCGGGTGTGAGGACGACCGCCGCCGCGCCGTCGCCGAACAGCGCACACGCGACGAGGTTCGCGGTGCTGCAGTCGTCGCCGACGAAGGTGGCGCTGCAGATCTCCGCAGCGACGAGCAGCACCGGTCGCTCGAGGCCGCGACACAGCGCGGCGGCACGCGCGAGCCCAGCCGCGCCGCCGGCACAGCCCAGGCCCCAGATCGGCGTGCGCGCGGTGTCGAGGCGCAGGCCGAGGTCCTGCACGAGCCGCGCGTCGAGGCTCGGCGTCGCGATGCCCGTGCTGGTGACCCACACGATCGCGCCGAGATCCCTGCGTGATCCCGTCCACCGCGCGAGCGCGGCCTCGGCCGCCTGCCGCCCGAGGGCCAACGCGGAGGCGGCCCACAGCGCGTTCTTCTCGGCGAAGCCGTGGGGCTGCTCGAACCACGCGAGCGGCCGCACGAGGTGGCGCGTGTCGATGCCGGCGTGGTCGAACGCGGGCAGGAGGCGTTCGAGGCCGGGCAGCGCGGCGAAGCGACGCCGCGCGAACGCGGCGGCGTCGGCCGGACCGATGCGGTGCTCGGGCACCGCGGTCGCGATCGCGGCGATGCGTGCGTGGGTCGATCGCGACGTCATGGTCGGCGTCCCGCACCGCCCATGTCGTCGCCGGGCTCGGGCGCGTCGGGCTCGGGCGCGTCGCAGCGATCGCGGAACACGTACTGCGACAGCCGCTTGCGGTGCGAGCTGGTCCAGTCGATCCGCGGGCGTTCCTTCTGCGGTGGCAGGTAGCCGAGGCGATACATCGCGACGAGCCGCAGCTCGGGCGGCACGCGCAGCAGACCCTCGAGCTCCGCCCACGCGTCGGGGAATTCCATCGGCGTCGAGATGAACTGGATGCCCATGCCGAGCTCGACGGTGGTGAGCCAGATGTTCTCGATCGCCATGCCGAGCCCGAGCAGGCTGTACAGGCCGCTCAGCTCGCCGTCGACGTACTCCTCGCGCGTCAGCATCGCGCCGAGCATCAGCGGGCTGCCGCCGACGAGCTTCTCGTTGTCGCGGCCGAGGGTCTTGGGGACGCCGAGCGTGTTGACGACCTTCTGCCCGGTCTCGCTGAACACGTGGCGCACGAACGGTCGCAGCGGCCCCGGGAGGTGGTCGATGAAGATGCCGTCGCGGCGCTCGGCCATCTCGGCCGCGGAGAAGCGGAAGTAGCGGCGGTAGCGGGTGAAGAACTTCCCGCCGCTCATCAGACCCTCCATCGTGCGGCCGGCGATCGCCGAGATGGCCGCGCGGATCGACGGATCGGTGATCAGCACGAACCGCCACGGCTGCGAGTTGAAGTGGCTCGGCGCGCGCGAGGCGGCCTCCATCAGGCGATGCTGGTGCTCGAGCGACACCGGCTCGGGGGACAGCGCGCCGTTGGTGGTGCTACGGCGCAGGATCGCATCGCGGAGTTCCATGGGTCGAGCAGCTCGGGAGGGGGCGACGGGAGTGTCGGGCATCGGAGGTCAGCACGTCCATGCGAGCGCGTAGCCGAGGGCGCCGACGCCCGCCAGCGCAGGGTGCTGCCAGGTGTGCGGCCGCGCCCGCGGGAACGCGGCGAGCGCCGCGACCACGAGCACCAACGCCGGATGGAACGCGAACACGAGGCCGCCGAGCGCGGCGGCGAAGACCAGCGCGTACGCGGCGTGGTGGACCCAACCGAAGCGCAGGTGGGCGAGCTGCGCGGCGAGCCCGAGCGCACAATTGGCGGCGAAGCTCAGGGTCGCGACGAGCAGCACGCGACGGCGAGCATAGCGGACCGCCGGCGCGCGGCCAGCGGCCTGTGGCCGAATCAACGGGCGTTCGCCCAGGCGACCAACGCGTCGATCTCGGCCGCGCCCAACGCCGTGCGCGGGGGCATCTGCCGGGACGCGACCGCCTGGCCGATCGCGCCGCGGTGGGCGAGCAATGCGGCGTCGTCGTCGAGGGCGATCGTCCCGGGGCCATCGACGTGGCACGACAGGCACGCGGCCGCCACGATCGCGCGGACGTCGTCGGGCACGTCCGCGTCGGCGACCGGCTTGGTCACGGTGCCGCGCGGCATGGCGTCGAGCGTCATCGGCTCGAGGCTGTACAGCGTCGTCAGCGGCACGTCGCTGGTGTACGAGTGGCAGACGACGCAGTTGCCGACGTCGCTGGGCCAGGGCGGCATCAGCTCGAACTTGCCGGCGTAGCGATCGAGGTTGCGCAGGCGCTCGGCCGACACGTACGCGATCTGTTGCTTGGCCCGGGTCACCGGCGCGCGGACCTCGACGAGCGCCTGGTAGATCGGTCGCGCCGCGTCGAGCTGGCCCAGCGTCACGTGGCCCTCGGCGAGCTCGAACATGAAGTTCTCGTAGGTGTTGGGGCACTCCTCGGGATCGCGGGCGCCCGCGCGCAGCTCGTCCCAGCGCTCGCGCAGCCGCGTGAAGTAGCGGACCGCCGTCTCGACGCGCTCGCGCTTGCCGGTGGGGATGTTGCCGGCGAAGAAGAACGCGAAGTTGCCCGCGACCGCCCAGAGCTCGAGATCGTCGGGGTGCGCGGCGGTCCGCTCGCGCAGGTGGCCCTCGAGATCGCGGACCGCGGCGAAGGCCGCGAGCATCCGCCCCGCATCGCGCAGCTCGAGGATGTGCCCGAGCTGCGAGAACGCGTAGCCGACGAACTGCGCCGAGTTCATCTGCGGCACCGACAACTCGCCGAGGTAGGCGCGGTACGCCGCCACCTGGGCCGACGCCTTGGTCGCGTCGCGCTCGACGGCGCGCAGGTTGTAGAAGCGACCCAGCGCGCGGGCGACCTCGCGATCGTCGGGCCGCAGGCGCAGCGCGGCCTCGAGGTCGCGCTCGGCCCGATCGCGCAGCGACAGCACGCCCGAGAGCGTGAACTGCATGTGCGCGATGCCGGAGGCCCGCCGCGCCGCACCGTCCTCGGGCGCCGCGTCGGCCGCGGCCGCGAGCTCGGCGAGGTAGCGGGCCTGGGTCGGCGTCAGGGCGAGATCGCGGCGCAGCGTCGGATCGGGGGCGCGGGCCGGGGGCGCGCCGCGCGTGCAGGCCAGCGCCGCGAACAGCAGCAGCGCCCGACGACGGGGGCGACGCGAACGGGAAACTCGGGGCACCGCGTCGGGCATCGTCGGCGGCGGGAGCCTAGCACGCCGACATGCGAGCGCCCGGCGTGCTGTCCCGAAACAGGCGCGCGGGAGGGCCACAGGTTCGAGCCACCGCGGTCGACGATCCGGTGCGCATGGCGACGCGGTCGACCAGCGACGACCACGAGACGCTGGGGTCCGACATTCTCGCGGTCCCTCGCGCGTTGGGAACGCTCGCTCGGCTCGGGCGGCTGGGTCCGCGCGCGCTGCTCGATCAGATCCTCGGCAGCTCGGTCCTTGCACGGCTGAACCACATCGAGCCAACAGGCTGGTATCCGGTCGCGTGGTTGCTGGAGATGACCGACGTGCTCGACGCGCGCCTCGGTGACTTCGGCCTGCGGCGCGTCGGCCGGGCTCTGTTCGAGCTCTCCCACGCCGATCAGGTCCGGGCGCGACTGTCCTGCGGGATGCACATCGTCCAGGGCATCGATGCGATGTATCGCCACGCCAACCGCGGCCGCGACATCGGCGGCTGGTCGGTCCGCTCGATGACCGAGCACGGCGCGATGCTCGAGAAGACCACGCCGCATCACTGCGCGCTGGAGGAGGGCATCGTGATCGCGGCGATGGCCGCCGTCGATTGTCGCGTGGTCGTGTCTCAGCCGACGTGCACGCGGCGCGGCGATGACCTGTGCCGCTTCGAGGTCTCCCTGCTCGCCGGCCCGTGGCTGCCCACGGCCCACGCCGCGCTGCTCTGACATCCCACGGCCTTTGACGTCTCGACGCAGCGGCGGTACGACTGGAGCGCATGGTCGGCTTCGTCGAGCGCGTGGCTGCGCTGCCGCGTCTGGGCCTCGGGGTGAGCACGGAGTACGGTGCCCGTCGCTCCGACGGCGCCCTCGATCCGGCCGCGTTGCGCCGCGAACACCCGAGGTTCGCGGGGTTCCTCGAGGTCGGTGTCGAGATCGAGAAGGGCCTCGACGACGACGCGCGCGCGTGGGCGTCCGCGGGCGCGCCGACGACGTATCACTTCCTCGACGTGAACCTCGACGACGACGCCGACTTCGATCCGGCGTGGTTGCAGGCGGTGCGCGACGCAGCGGCGCTGCTCGGCCCCACGTGGCTGTGCGGCGACGCGGGCCTGTGGCACTTCGGGGCCCGGGATCGCGGGCAGATGCTGTTGCTGCCGCCGGTGCTCGAGCGCGAGGCTGTCGCCCCGATGGCCGCCGGCATCGCGCGACTGCGTGCGGCGACCGGGCGCGAGGTCCTCCCTGAGAACCCGCCCGGCGCCGCGTTCGTCGGTCGACTGCACCTGCTCGAGTTCTTCGCTGGCGTCGCCGAGCAGGCCGACACCGGCGTGCTCCTCGACTGTGCCCACCTCGCGATGTTCCAGCGCGCCCGCGGCCACGCGATGCTCGACGGGTTCGACGCGCTGCCCTGGGAGCGCGTCGTCGAGCTCCACGTCGCCGGTGGCAGCTGGCACGAGGCGTCGGGCTTTGCCTACGTCGAAGACGACCACGGGCCGGTCGTGCTCGACGAGACCTGGGCGATCTTCGAGGCCGCGGTCGCGCGGGCGAGCAACCTGCGGGCCGTGGTCGTCGAGTGCGAGCGCAATCCGATCGCCACCGTGCTGCCGATCTTCGAGCGTGTGGCGGCGACGTGGTCGTGAGCCCGGGGCCCGCCAACATCGGCGGTGGGGGTTGAATCGCACGCGCCCCGGGGCGGTCGAAACCCGCCCGGTGTCGCCGTCGCACGCCCCTGTGACCGCCGAGCTCGACGTCACCGGCGCCGACGACGGCGATGACGACGGTGCCGAGGCCGACGACGCGGTACTGCCCGAGCGCGTCGGTCGCTACGTGGTGCTCGACCGCATCGGCGAAGGTGGCATGGGCGTGGTGGTCTCGGCCTACGACGGCGAGCTGGATCGCGTCGTCGCCCTCAAGTTGCTGCACCCGGGGTCGCGCGCGCTCAATGCCCACGCGCGGCTCGTCCGTGAGGCGCACGCGTTGGCGCGCCTGTCCCATCCCCACGTCGTGGAGGTCTACGACGCCGGCACGATCCTCGGTCGCACCTTCATCGCGATGCAGTGGGTGCGCGGGTCGACGCTCGAGGTGTGGCTCCGTGTCGCGCCGCGGGGCTGGCGGGAGGTCCTCGCGATGTTCCTCGGCGCGGGGGCGGGCCTCGCCGCGGCGCACGACGCTGGCATCGCGCACCGCGACTTCAAGCCGGAGAACGTCCTGGTCGGCGAGGATGGTCGCGCGCGTGTCGTCGACTTCGGGCTCGCGCGCGGGCAGGACGACGGTGGCGAGCGCACCACATCGCCCTCGCCGGAACCGCCGACCGGCGCGGTGCTCCACGATCGGCTCACCGGTGCCGGGCTCGTCGTGGGCACGCCGGCGTACATGGCCCCGGAGCAGAGACGGGGCGGATCCGGGGATGCTCGCTCGGATCAGTACAGCTTCTGCTTGGCGCTGCACGACGCGCTGTTCGGTCGGCGCGCGGGCGATGGCCGCGTCGAACGGCCGGCGCGTGCCCACGGCGCCCCGACGGCGATCGCCCGCGTGCTGCGTCGCGGCCTGGCGCGATCGCCCGAGGCGCGATGGCCATCGATGGACGCGTTGCTCGAGGCGTTGTCGCGCTGCGGGCGTCGGCGCGCGCGGGTGGGCCGGGTCGCGATCGGCACCGCGATCGGTACGGCGCTCGTCGCGGTGCTCGGGTGGCGCTCGGTGAGCGGCGAACCGTCGCCGGGGTGCGCGGGCGAGCAGGCGCGTGTGCACGCGATCTGGGAGGACGCGGCGCGCGAGCGCGTGCGTCGAGGCCTGCTCGACACCGGCCTCGGCTACGCCGGGTCGACGTGGTCGCGCATCGAGGCCGAGCTCGACGCGTACGCCGAGCGGGCCGCGAGCCTCGGCGCTGCCGCATGCGCGACCGAGACCCGCGAACGCGAAGCGACCCTGGCCTGCCTCGAGCACCGCACCGCTGCGTTCCAGGCGGTCGTCGACGTGCTCGCCCAGGCCGATGCCGCGACGCTCGAGCGGGCCGGGTCGATCGTCGCGGGCCTGCCGGATCTCGCGGTGTGCGACGATCCGGACGCGCTCGCCGATGCGCTGCCGCTGCCGACGGCGCCCGACGACCGCGAGCGCGCCCGGGCGATCCGCGAGGGCCTGTCCACGGTCGACGCGCTGCGCGGGGCGAAGCGATTCCAGGGCGGCATCGTGTTGGCCCGCGATCTGCTCGCCGAGGCCGAGGCCCTCGCCTATCCCCCGGTCGTCGCCGAGGCTCGGCTTGCGCTGGGTAGCCTCCTCGAGCTCGCCGGTGACGATCACGGGGCCGAGCGCGAGCTCGTGGAGGCCGCGATGATCGCCCGGATCGAGGGCCGTGATCGCGTGGCGACGATCGCCATGACCCGCCTCGCCGGGACCGTCGGCTATCGCCTGGCCCGCGTCGACGAGGGGCGGTCGTGGGCGCGGCACGCCGCATCGATGCTGGATCGGGCGCGCATGGACGTCGCCGGTCGGGCCCAGCTGCTCAACAACCTCGGCGCCGTCGAGTTCCGCGCCGGCGAGTACGCGCGGGCCGAGTCGATCTACCGCGATGCGGTGGCGCTGCTCGATCCGGACGGGACGCCCGGCGCGGTGGACACCGCCGCGGCGCAGCAGGAGCGGGCGAGCGCCCACGCCAACCTCGGCAACGTGCTGGCGCGACAGGGCCGATTCCAAGCGGCGCAGGTCGAGCTCGGGCAGGCCGCGGCGATCCTCGAGGCGCTGCTCGGGCCCGAGCACCCGACGGTGGCGGTGGCGCTGATCAACCTCGGCAACGTGTCCTACGACCTCGGCCACTACGACGCGGCGGCGGCCTACCATCGCCGCGCCTACGCGGTGGTGCAGGCGTGCTTCGACGACGGGTCCATCGCCGGTGCGGCGCTCGGCGGCGCGGCGCTCGGCAACCTCGGCCTCGTGCTGCATCGCCAGGGCGACGACGACGAGGCCCGCCGATTGCTCGAGGAGTCCATCGCGCTGCGCACCCGAGCGTCGGGTCCCGATCACCCCGACCTCGCGTTCGCGATGAACAACCTCGGCGAGGTCTACCGTGCGCTCGGCCGCGGCGACGAGGCGCTGCGTCTGCACGACGCCGCCGCTGCGATCTGGTCGCGCAGCGACGCTGCGCACCCCAACGCCGCGTATCCCCTCGCCAACCGCGGGCTCGATCTGCTCGAGCTCGGTCGCATCGACGAGGCGATCGTCGCGTTGCGCGAGGCCCTGGAGATCGGTGCCGTGCGCCAGGCGGACTCTTCGATCCTCGCCGCCGCGAACTTCGGGCTCGCCCGCGCGCTCGTGCTCGCGGGGCGCGACCGCGAGGAGGCGCTCGCGCTCGCCCACGCTGCGGCCGGGACCTACGCCGAGCTCGGCGGTCGCTACGGACTCGAGCGGCGGGACATCGTCGCGTGGCTCGCGACGGCGGAGTGATCCGCGAAAGGCGCCGAGCGCCGCTTCAGCGTCCGCCGAGGCGCGCCACCAGGGCGGCGCGCGAGTGGATGCCGAGCCGCTCGTAGACGTTCGAGAGGTGGCGGCCGACCGTCGCCGGACTGATGAAGAGCCTGGCGCCGATCTCGGCGTTGGTCAGCCCTGCCGCGACGAGCTCGGCCACCTCGAGCTCGCGGGCCGACAGCGGCAGCTCGGGGTTCGGGGGCATGCCCGGGGCGTCCTCGATCGTGCCGCCGACGTAGCGCAGGCGCAGGCTCACCGCGCCGAGGCGCAGCTCGTCGCCGTCGCGCAGCGAGGCCTGCTCGATCCGTCGTCCGTTGAGGTAGGTGCCGTTGCGCGACGCGAGGTCGAGGACGCGGATCTCCCCGGTCGCTTCGATGACGAGCCGCGCGTGCTTGCGCGACACGCCCTCGGCTGCGAACGCGAGATCGGCGGCGTCGTCGCGGCCCAGGAGCAACGTGCCGGGGATGAGGCGCACCGGCGCGGTCGCAGCCAAGCCCCGCACGATCTCGAGATACGGCGTGCCGAGCTCGGTGCTCGGGGCCTCGACGTACTCGGTCGTCGGCTTGTCGGGCGGCGTCGTCAATCGTGGCGATCGTAGCAGGGCAGCCCGGGACGCGCCGGGTTCACGGCCCTGCGACGACGATGGCCGGCCGCGCAGGATCCTTCGGCACGTCGATCACGATCGCCGCGTTCTCGGGTTCGTAGTCGAGCGTGCACGTGCACGCGTTGACGAACAGGGTGTCGCCCCCGCGGTGGACGCCATAGGCCTCATGGATGTGGCCGAACACGTGCAATCGCGGGCGCACCCGGTCGAGCGCGTCGCGCAGCGCCTCACAGCCGACCGAGGCGCCGTCGGCGGTGCGATCGAGGATCCCCATCGGCGGGCCGTGCGTCACCAACACGTCGGTGTCCGCGGGGATGAGGGCCCATCGCTCGGCCAGCGCCGCGCCGCGCGGCAGGTTGAACGCCCAGTCGTGGAACCACGGCTGCCACGGCGAGCCCCACACCCGCACGCCGTCGAGCTCGCGACCGGCGTCGCACAGGTACGCGTGGCCGAACAGCTCGGCGCCGAGCGAGAGCGTCTGCTGCAGGCCGAAGTCGTGGTTGCCGGCGATGACGACCTTGTGCCGGTGCGGCTGCGCGGCGATGAACGCCGCGAACGACCGCAGCTGCGCGGACGTCCCCCGCGAGGTCGCGTCACCGGCGTGCACGAGCACGTCACCCGGCGGCACGGACACGCGACCGTGGTGCATGTGCGTGTCGGAGAGCAGGACGAAGCGGACGGCGGACGACACGTCGCCGCATGATAGCCGCTATCGATGGATCTTCGTCACCACCAGCGCCCCGCCCGTCTCGCAGAAATCGTCCGACCCCCGGCGCGCGCGCGCTTTAGCTCTGCACGTAGGCCAGGTAACCCTCGAGGAACGGCGCAACGAAGTCCGCCTCGCTCAGCATGTCGCTGTAGAACCCGAGGTCGAGGGCCATGTACGTGAAGGTTCCGCCGCTCGCGTAGCTGCGGGTGGCGAGCACGTAGTTGTCGGGGATGGCTTCGCAGGTCTGTCCGATGAGCTCGGTCCCCGCGTCCTGCCCCGCCGCGGTGAAGTGGAGCATGTGATACGAGATCGCTTGCTCGGTGAACTCGTAGTTGGCGGGCAGCAACGCCGTGATCGGGTGGGCCCCGACGCTGGTCCAGTCCGAGACGCAGTCCGAGCTCTGGTGCCAGCTGCCCTCGCCGGTGTTGGCGATGTACGTGCTCGCCCACGCGGCGTACGCCGGGTCGCCGCTGCCGCCGACGACCAGCACGTGGCCACCGGCGTCGAGGTGCGCTTGGTAGTCGCCGCCGGGCACGCTCGCGCCGTCGTGCGCGATGATGATGATGCTCGCGACGCCGCCGGCGGGCCACTCGACCTGGTCGTCGGTGAAGGTCGCGCCGAGCGCGTTGAGGGCGCTGACGATGTACGTCGTCGCGTTGCCCGACACGCGGATGCTCCCGCCGGTGCACGTGTTGCTGCACGCGTCGACATCGTCGAGGTTGCCGTCGTCGCAGGCCTCGTTGCCGGCCCACACGAAGCCGTCGCCACACGAAGCCGTCGCGCAGGCGATGCAGTCGTCGTTGGTGGCCTCGTTGCCGTCGTCGCAGGCCTCGAGCGCGGCCGCGTTGATCACCGTGTCACCGCACTCGGCGATGGTGCAGTCGGCGTCGCAGGTCGCCGACTCTCCCGCGTCGTCGCAGTCCTCGCCGTCGTCGATGGCTCCGTCACCGCAGACCGCAGTGCCGGTCGTCGAGCCCGTGCTGGCATCCGCGCTCGTCGTGGTCGACTCGCCGCTGCCACCGTCGCTCGAGCTGGTGTCGTCGACGGGGCCGGTGGAGTCGGCCGGGGTGACCGACGTGGACTCGCTGCCCGAGGTGTCGAGCGGCGACGACGAGGTCGAGCCGGGGTCGGTCGTCGTGGTGGTCGTGGTGGTCGAGGTGTCCGTGGCGTCCGGGCTGAAGCAGCCCACGAGCAGCGCGAACGGCATGATCCGGGCGACGGGGCGGGGCGCGTGTACGCGGTGCATCACGGCAGCGATGCTACACCCTGGCCGCGCACCACATGGGTTGGTGCGGTCGCGGAGTGACCGAGGTTGTGCGTTCTCGGTCACTCCCGGCCGTCCGATCACGCGCGGCGACGGCGTCGCAGCGCGCCGAGCAGGAGCACGGTCATCGCCGACAGTGCGGTCCCGCGCCGGTTCTCGGCGGTGTCGGTGCTGCAGCCACAGCCGCTGTCGTCGGTGCCGCGACCGGTGCCGCCGATGCCTCCGCTCGAGTCGGCCGCGCCGCTCGAGTCGCCACCGCCATCGGTGTCGGTATCGGAGGCGCTGGCGCTGCCGCCGTCGCTGGTGTCGCCGATGCCTCCGCTCGAGTCGGCCGCGCCGCTCGAGTCGCCACCGTCGGAGCTGCCGCCGTCGGAGCTGCCACCGTCGGAGCTGCCGCCGTCGGAGCTGCCGCCGTCGGAGCTGCCACCGTCGGAGCTGCCACCGTCGGAGCCGCTGCTCGTTCCGGCGTCTTCCACGACGCAGCTCGCGCTGCAGCCGTCGCCGTCGTCCGTGTTGCCGTCGTCGCAGGTCTCGCCGGCGGCGTCGTTGAGCAGCCCGTCACCGCACACCGCTGTGGTGCAGTCGGCGTCGCAGTTCGCCGACTCGCCGCCGTCGTCGCAGGCCTCGCCGGCGGCGAGGTTGGTGACCGAGTCGCCGCACACCGCTGCGGTGCAGTCGGCGTCGCAGTTCGCCGACTCGCCGGCCGTGTCGCAGGTCTCCCCGGCCGAGGCGTTCGCGAGGCCGTCGCCGCAGGTGACGAAGGTGCAGTCGGCGTCGCAGGCCGCCGTCTCGCCCGCGTCGTCGCACTCCTCCCCCGGGCCCACGTTGCCGTCGCCACACGCACCGCCACACTCGGTCAGATCGAGCACGTAGTCGCCCGAGTTCCCGCCGAACCCGGAGACGATCGCGGAGTACGACCCCGCGGGGAACTCGATGCAGTCGAAGCCCGAGGCGAGCTCGCCGGCGTAGTCGTCGTTGTAGAGGCAGAACTCGGCGCCGTCGGGGCAGCCGGCGACCAGGGCGAGCTTGGTGTCGTAGGCCGACCCGGCGAGGTCGATCTGCAGCGACGTCGGCACGGCCAAGCTGAACTGGTAGACGTGCTCGACCGCTTCGGTCCCGGACCAACACGCGACCTCGGCGGCCTCGGAGATGTCGTCGGTCGCGCCCTCGGTGCTGCCGAGCTGGGTGACCGCGGCGCCGCTGCCGGGCGTCAGCGACGACACGTCGAGCACCTGACCGTCGCAGGCTTCGAACGCGTCGGGGAGCGCCGGGACGTCGCCGATGACGAGGTTGTCGATGCCGAAGCTGCCGCCCATCGTGGCCACGCCGTTCGAGAGCCCGAAGTGGATCCGCTCGATGCGCTCCGGGGCGCTCACCGCCCAGAAGCTGCCGGCCGGCGGCAGCTGGATGTTGTCGGTGGTCCCGTCGGCGAAGGTGATGAACGCGAAGTACGGCGTGCCCTGATCGTTGAACTGGATGTTCGCTCCGACCGCCGAGACGCCCTCGGCGTTGCCAACGGTGGTCGTCAGGAACGAGAGCTCGAACGAGCCGTTGCAGCCGGCGCAGTAGACCCCCCCGCTGACGATGTTGAGGTCCATGAACCCGGTCGTCTGGTAGTCGGTCTCGCCGCGCACCGCGCTCATCGTCGCGTTGTTCTGGATGAAGCCGTACCCGGGGTTCGAGTAGTCGTCCGTGACCGAAGCCGTCATCACGGCCTGCAGCGCGGGGAGGTTGTCGTAGTACGTCGGCGTCGCGGCCGCCGCCTCACCCGCGGCGCCGACGATCAGCGCGCCCAGCGGCGCTCCCAGCAGCCAAGGATAGTTCGATGAAATTTGTGTGCGGCGCATATCATCATTTTCTATCACCGTTCGGGAAGGGGCCGGCGTCGCCTCCCGGTGGCCCGGAAAAACCACTGGATTGGCGGCCTCTTCGGCTGCCCCCGGGGACCCACCCCGGGGCGCTGCAGCCGCGGGGCCATCCACCACGAACCCCTCAGGACTCGTGCCGTCCGGCCGAAGGACGGGCCACACCGCCGCGCCGAAACGAACGGTGCGCCCCCCTGCCCCCCAATCCGGAGGTTTCCCATGTTTGTCCGCGCCACGATCCTCGGTCTCGCCACCTTCCTCGCCGCCACCACCGCGCAAGCGGCCTCGGACGTCCGCGTTGCCATCGCGAACCCCGGGCCGAGCTACGTCTACGACGACATCCACTTTGCCGTGGCCGTCTCGAACACGGGCAACTCGCGGGCGACGGGCGTCATGCTGAACGTGCAGCTCCCGAAGTACGACGCCGACACCGGCTCGCAGATCCTCGGCGACCTGGGCGCCATCGACTCGCGGTGCCGCGTCCGCGGCACCCGGCTGCAGTGCCTGCTGGGTCAGCTCGACGCCAACGCGACGACCACGATCGGGTTCGACCTCGCGCTGCCGCAGACCGATGACACCCTCGGCATCACGGCGAGGGTGTCGGCGACGTCGGCGGAGACCGTGCTGACCAACAACCTCGCCAACCGCCCGGTCGTGCTCCTCGACTACGCGGTCGACATCGGCGAAGAGGGCCTCGGCACCGTCGAGCACTGCATGGGCACCGATCTGGAGTCGTTCTTCGAGTGCATCGACGGCGAGGACGCGCTCGCGGAGTACGACCTCGGGTTCCTCGACACCGGCAAGGTGTCGCTGCCGGATCGGCCCGACTACACCGGCCTGTGGACGCAGGTCCCGGAGGGGAAGAACGAGGCCGACCCCCACTACTTGCGCTTCGAGATCGCGGACCAAGAGGGGACGCAGGTCGTGTTCGAGGGCTACGGCGCCTCGGATGCCTGCTTCGAGGGTGTCGCGATCTACCGGGGCCTCGACGCGGTCGCCGGCTATCGCGTCTGTCTGTGAGCGGAGGATCGCGGTCCAAATCGGGCGCGTCGCTGGCTGCGACGCGCCTTCGGTCGTAGGAGAAGTGACGGTGCAGACGCCCCGAAAGCCCGCCGACGAGGACGAACGGCTCGCTGCGGTCCACGGCCTCGCCCTCGGCGAAGTGGCCGAGGAACGCTTCGATCGGATCACGCGTCTCGCCGCGCGGGCCCTCGACGCGCCGATCGTGCTGATCTCGATCGTCGACGCGGACCGACAGTGGTTCAAGTCGCGGTGCGGATCGCAGACCCCGGAGACGCCGCGGGACGTGTCGTTCTGCGGTCACGCCATCCTCGCGCCCGAGATCATGGTCGTCCGCGACGCGCTGGCCGACGCCCGCTTCGCCGACAACCCGCTGGTGTTCGGACCCCCGGGCATCCGCTTCTACGCGGCCCGCCCGCTGCGCGCGAGCAGTGGTCATCGCGTGGGCACGCTGTGCGTGATCGATCGCAAGCCCCGCGAATTCTCGGTGGCCGATCGCGCGGTCCTCGAAGACTTCGCGGCCATGGTCGAGGACGAGTTCAGCCGCGGTGCTCCGCAGGCCGGCCGCGACCGCGCCCCGTCGCAGGTGCCCAACGCCGAGCTCCCCATCGGCGTGTTCGAGACCGACATCAGCGGTCGCTGGCGCTCGTGCAACGCCCGGTGGTGCGAGATCGCCGGCATCACGGCCGAGGCCTCGCTCGAGCACGGTTGGGTCGAGGCCATCCACCCCGAGGACCGCGCCCGGGTGGGCGAGGCCTGGATCGCGCGGGCCGAGCGGGCGTTCTCCGAGGACTTCCGCGTGCTGCGACCGGACGGCGAGATCCGCTGGGTCGAGGTCAACGCGGGCGGCGTGCGCGACGGGCAGGGGAACGTGACCGGTTGGCTCGGCACGGTGATCGACATCACCGCGCGCAAGACCGCCGAGGCGCGGTTCGACGCCCTCGCCACCACCGACACCGTGACGGGCCTGCCGAACATCCGGCAGCTCGAGGCGCGGCTGGTCCAGGAGGTGGCGCGGACGCATCGCTACGGCGGGGTGCTGACCGCCGCGCTGTTCGACATCGACCGATTCGACGCGGTCAACGAGACGTTCGGTCGCGAGACGGGCGACGCCGTGCTCGCGCACATCGGCGATCTCCTGCGTCGTCGCATCCGCACGTGTGACATGGTCGCGCGCTTCGCCGGCGATCAGTTCTGCGTGCTGTTCCCCGAGACGCCCCTGTTCGGGGCGCTCACCGCCGCGGAGTACGTCCGACGCTTCGTCGTCGAGCACCCCCACCGTCTGCCGTCGGGGATGCGCGTGCGCCTGACGCTGAGCGTCGGTGTCGCCGAGCTCGGCAACCACAGCGACGACGCTGCGGGGCTGCTGCGGAGCCTAGAGGCCGCGGTGGTGCTGGCCAAACGCGAGGGCCGCAATCGGGTGGTGTGCGTGCCGTCGCCGCTTGGTGCCGTCGGCACCTGAGGCGTCCCGCGACGCCCGTGCGCGCACGGACGCCGACGCGAGACGACCGCCGTACGCCCGTGGGCGCACGACGGTCGGTCGGGGCCTCGCCCCGGTGAGCCGATCATCACCCCGCGATCAAGCCGCGCCTCACCCCGCGATCAAGCCGCGTGGGCCAAGCGCCCGCCCTGCGCGTGCGGCAGCCCGACCACGGCGGCCGAGCCGAGGTCGCGGCCGTCACCGTCGACCTTGAACGTCGCCACCGCCGAGACGAGGTGGTTGGCCTGGACCTTCAGGCCCTCCGCCGCCGCGGCGTTCTCCTCGACCAGCGCCGAGTTCTGCTGCGTCACCTGGTCGAGGTCGGCGATGACCTGGCTGACGTGCGTGACGCCCGAGCTCTGCTCGACGCTCGCCGCGCTGATCTCCGCGACGATGTCGCTCACGCGAGTGATGGCTTCGACGATCTCGACCATCGTCTGCCCGGCGCGGTCGACCAGCGTGGTGCCGGCCTGGACCTGCTCGACGCTCGAGCCGATGAGCGCGCGGATCTCCGTGGCCGCCTCGGCGCTGCGCCTCGCGAGGCTGCGGACCTCGCTCGCGACGACCGCGAAGCCGCGGCCCTGCTCCCCGGCGCGCGCGGCCTCGACCGCAGCGTTGAGCGCGAGGATGTTGGTCTGGAAGGCGATGCCGTCGATCACACCGATGATGTCGGCGATGCGCTTGGAGCCGTCGTTGATGCTCTTCATCGTGCCGACCACCCGACCGACGACCTCACCGCCGCGGGCCGCGACGCTCGAGGCCCCGAGGGCGAGCTGGTTGGCCTGCTTGGCGTTGTCGGCGTTCGTGCGCACGGTCGCGCTCAGCAGGGTCATGGTCGCGGCGGTCTGCTGCAGCGCCCCGGCCTGCTCCTCGGTGCGCTGGCTGAGGTCCTGATTGCCCTGCGCGATCTCGGAGCTCGCGATGGCGACCTCGCCCGCCTCGCTCTTCACCTTGCGCACGATGCTCGAGAACTTCTCCCGCATCTCGGCCATCGACCGCAGCAGCTGGACGGTCTCGTCGTTGCCGCTCGGGGTGATGGCCATGCTCAGATCGCCGTCGGCCATCCGATTGGCGACGCTCACCGCCTGGGTCATCGGCGCGGTGATGTGCTTGGCGAGCCACAGCGCCGCGAGCACCGTCAGCACCGTGCTCGAGAACACCGCGCCGATCACCATCGCCTTGGATGCGCTGACGCCCTCGCGGGCCTCGCCGATCAGCACCGTGCCGTTGGCCTCGATCGACTCCGACAGGGCCTCCATGACCGCTTCGAGCTCGACGAACGCCACCTGGAGCTGCGCGGCGGCGGCCTTCGACGCGGCGCGGTCGCCCTGCGCCGCCACCATCACGTCCTCGGCCGCGCCGATGTAGCGCGCGACCAAGGGGCGGGCCGCGAGCGCACTGCTGCGACTCTCGGCGGTGAGCGTCGCGGCGAGCAGATCGTCGAGGCACGTGTTGAACCGTTCGGCGTGTTCCTTCAGACCCGCGCGGGCCTCGGCGATCTGGGCGGCGTCGCCGTCGACCGCACCGAGCAGCGCGAGCTGGGCATCACCGCGGATCGCGTCGTGCATCATGTCGGCCTCTTGACTGGCCTGAAGCGCGTTGGAGGCCCCGAGCGCGCCCTCGATCCCGTCGCCGAGATCATCCGACGTGTGCAGGGCGATGGCGCCGGCGATCGCGGCCGCGGCCGCACCCGCCATACCGAGGCTGAGTACCTGATTGCGCAATTTCATGGTCTGCCTTGACGTCCTTGGATGCGAACTTCCGGATGGCGTCACGGTCGCGAGGGGCCGCGCGTCTCGCGGAGGTTCGGCGCTGCCGCATGTCGACTTGAGTGCGCGCAGCCGTTGCCGAGCGCGCACGCCCGGCCGAGATCGGGATTCCAGCGTTCGCGCCCCAGCAGCGGCCGCTCGGGGCCCCCGTGCGGAGTTGGGCCGGTCGTGGGCCGAGGTGGGCGAGACACCGTCCAGGCCTCAAGTCCTGCGCGACCCGAACCGATGCCGCCAGTCGGGCATGCCAGCGACGGGCGTCACGATCGAGAAGCCAACGCCGACACCGTTCGCCGGTGAGGCGGCGCTGGGCTTCGACGCGGCGTCGTTCCAGCGGATCCGCCAGCTCATCTATCAGCGCGCCGGCATCAGCCTCCACGCCGGCAAGCAGGCGATGGTCTACAGCCGGATCTCGAGGCGACTGCGCACGACCGGGCACGCATCCTTCGGTACGTACCTGCAGTGGCTCGAGTCGAGCACCGGCCCGGCGAGCGAGGCCGAGTGGCAGGAGTTCATCAACTGCCTCACGACCAACCTCACCGCGTTCTTCCGCGAGGAGCACCACTTCGAGGCGCTCGCCGCCGACCTGCGGGCACAGCGGGCGACTCGCGTGCGGATCTGGTGCGCCGCGGCGTCGACCGGCGAGGAGCCGTACTCGATCGCGATGACGGCGTGCGAGGCGATGGGCGGCCCCGGAGGGCGAGACGGCGGCGTCGAGATCGTCGCCAGCGACATCGACACCCGCGTGCTCGCGACCGCCGAGGCGGGGATCTACGACGCCGACGCCCGCGGTCTCACGTCCGAGCGACTGCGCGCCCACTTCCTGCGCGGCAAGGGCGAGCGCCGGGGCCTCATCCGCGTCAAGCCCGAGCTGGCGCAGACCATCCGGTTCCGCCGCCAGAACCTGATGGACGAGCACTGGTCGCTCGGCGCCCCGTTCGACGCGGTCTTCTGCCGCAACGTGACCATCTACTTCGACACACCGACGCGAAGGCGCGTGCTCGAGCGGATCCACGGGACGATGAAGCCGGGCGGGACGCTCTATGTGGGGCACTCCGAGCACCTCGGCGACTCGAGCGACCTGTTCCGACTGCGGGGAAAGACCATTTATGAGCGCATCTGATCCCCGCGCACCTGGTCCTTCGCGCGTCGCCGAGCTCAAGGCGCAGCCCCGACGCCCCGGCGAAGCCGGGTACTTCTACTACGACGCCCACTTCCGCAACGATGCGGTGAAGGTCATGCCGGGCGAGTACTTCGTCGACGGCGCCGGCATCCTGCTGATGACGACGCTGGGCTCGTGCATCGCCACCTGCCTGTGGGACCGCCGGGCACAGGTCGGCGGGATGAACCACTTCATGCTGCCCGACGGCGACGGCGCCAGCGGCCGCTATGGCTCGTACGCGATGGAGCTGCTGATCAACGAGTTGATGAAGCGCGGGGCCTCGCGCGCGACGCTCGAGGCCAAGGTCTTCGGCGGCGGGCAGGTGATGCGCTGCGTCTCGGGCGTGAAGATCGGCGAGCGCAACACGAGGTTCGTCCTGGACTACCTCGCGACCGAGCGCATCCCCGTGATCTCGAAGGACGTGCTCGACGTGTACCCCCGCAAGGTGTGCTTCTTGCCCCACACCGGCAAGGCGCTGATGCAGCGCCTGCAGCCGGTCAACCCCGAGCTCGCCGAGCAAGAGGCCCGCGCGGCCTTGGCCAAGGTCACCCCGGCGGTCGGCGGGGGTGGCTCGGTGGACCTCTTCTAGACCCCACGACGACGAGGCAGCATGGGCAAGACACGAGTGGTGGTCGTCGATGACTCGGCGCTGGTCCGGGGACTCCTGGCCGAGATCATCAATCGGCAGCCCGACATGGAGTGCGTCGGTGCGGCGAGCGATCCGTTGGTTGCCCGCGACATGATCCGCAACCTCGATCCCGATGTCATCACGCTCGACGTCGAGATGCCGCGCATGGACGGCCTCGAGTTCCTGGCGCGACTCATGCGGCTGCGGCCGATGCCGGTGATCATGGTCTCGTCGCTCACTGCCCGCGGTGCCGACGTCACGATGCGCGCCCTCGAGCTGGGCGCGCTCGACTTCGTGGCCAAGCCCGCGATCGGCATCGCCGACGGCTTGACCCGCCTCGCCGCCGAGATCACCGAGAAGCTGCGTGTGGCGGCCAAGGCCAAGCTGCAGCGCGCGCCCCTGGCCGTGGTGCCGACGACGCCGTCCACGTCCGCGCCGAGCCCGGCTGCGCCCAAGCCCGCGGCGCTCGGCCACCTCTCGACCGAGAAGATCATCTTCATCGGCGCGTCGACCGGCGGCACCGAGGCGACCAAGGCCCTGCTGACCGCGTTGCCCGCCGACTCACCGGCGGTGGTCATCACGCAGCACATGCCGCCGGGCTTCACCAAGAGCTACGCCGCGGTGCTCGATGGGATGTGTGCGATCCACGTCGCCGAAGCCCGCGATGCCGAGCGCATCCTCCCCGGGCACGCGTATCTCGCCCCCGGTGGCATGCACCTCGCCGTCGCCCGCAGCGGCGCGAACTACATCGCGCGGGTCTACGACGGCGAGCCGGTCAACCGGCACAAGCCCTCGGTCGAGGTGCTGTTCGGCGCCGCAGCGCGGGTCGTGGGGCCCAACGCGATCGGCGTGATGCTCACCGGCATGGGCGCCGATGGTGCCCTGGCGATGCGCGAGATGTTCGACGCGGGCAGCTACAACTACGTGCAGAACGAGGCCACGTGCGTGGTCTTCGGCATGCCGCGCGAGGCGATCGCGGCCGGGGCGGCCCACGAGGTGCTGCCGCTGGCCCAGATCGCGCCGCGCCTGCTCGAGCGCCTGCGCAGCCCGGGCATGCGCGCGCTCAGCCGGGTCTGAAGCGGTCCCGTCGCGCAGGGGTCGCGGCCCACGATCGAGACTCAGGGCCGCGTCGATCTGCGCCGAATACCGTGGGCGACCCGCGCACCACGCCCCCATGGACGCCTCGACCACGAACCCGGAGACCCTCGACGTCGAGGTCGACGTCGGACAGGCGCCGGGTCTCGGCCTCGTCGCCGCGACCGAGCTGCAGGATCATCTGCTGGTCGCGACCAACGATCTCGACCGGCTGCAGACGCTGCTGACGGATGCCTGCGACACGCTGCTGCGCCGCTTCACCGCGGCGATCACCGAGCTCACGGAGCACCACGACGGCGCGACCGATCCGGGCATCCAGGCCGTGTTCGGCAAGCTCCGCGACGAGCTCGGAGGTGCCGTCACCGCGCTGCAGTTCCAGGACATGGCGACGCAGCTGATCGCCCACACCACCCTGCGTCTGCGCGGCTGCGCCGATGCGGTGGCCCGCGAGCTCTTCGTCGACGACGCCGACGGCACCATCGCCGCGATCGCGCCGCCGGCCGGTCCCAACCCCGTCACCCAATCCGAGATGGACGCCGGCTCGATCGAGCTGTTCTAGGCCCGACGCCGCGCCCGCTCGCCGCCCATTGACCCCGTCGCCGATCGATTCGTTGCAGGAGATCCCATGCCCAACATCCTCGCCGTGGACGACTCCCACTCGATGCGCCAGATGGTCTCGTTCACGCTGCGCAGCGCCGGCTACCACGTGGTCGAGGCCATCGACGGCCAAGACGCGTGGGAGAAGGCCAACGACGCCAACGCCCGGGACTTCGACCTGGTGCTCACCGACCAGAACATGCCGCGCATGGACGGGATCGGGCTCACCAAGAAGCTCCGCGGCCTCGACAAGTTCAAGACCACGCCGATCCTGATCCTGACCACGGAGTCGAGCGATCAGATGAAGCAGGCCGGGCGCAGCGCCGGCGCCACCGGCTGGATGGTCAAGCCATTCGATCCCTCGAAGTTGATCGAAGTGATCAAGAAGGTCATCCGCTAGCTCGCGCCGGTCCGCGGTGCCCAGCGCAGGAACGCCATGGGAGAGATGACGTCAGAGTCCAGCTCGTCGGGTACCGACATCGACCTGAGCCAGTTCTATCAGGCCTTCTTCGAGGAGGCTGGGGAGAACCTCGAGCACATGGAGCGGCAGCTGCTGTCGCTCGATCTCGCGGCCCCCAACGACGAGGACCTCAACTCGATCTTCCGTTGCGCGCACTCGGTCAAGGGCGGCGCGGCGGCGTTCTCGTTCGGCGAGATCGCTGCGCTGACCCACGAGATGGAGACGCTGCTCGACAAGCTGCGTCGCCACGAACTCACGCCCACCCCACGGATGGTGAACGTCCTGCTCGAGTCGGGCGACGCGCTGCGGGCGATGCTCGCCCGGCGTCAGGGCGCCGGCGGCGACCCGGTCGACACTACCGCGCTGCTGCAGAGCATCCGCGCGGCCGCGATCGGCGAGCCACGTGCGCTCGAGCTGCGCCTCGGGCCCTTGGCCGACCTCGATCTCGCCGACGCGCTCGGTGCCGCGCTGGCCGACGTCGCCGAGATCCAGTCGATCGAGCCGCTCGACGCCGGGCAGGCCGCCGACGGCATGCGCCGCTTCGCGATCACGACCACGGCCAGCGACGCCGAGCTCGCGGAGCTGTGCAGCTTCCACGTCGCGCGCGAGCACGTGACGTTGATGCCGCTCGAGGAGGGCTACGGCTTCCACCCCGACGCTCCGGGCGCGCCGGTCGAGATCGCCACGGTCGATCCGGGCTATGGGTTCTTCGACGACGAGCCGGCCGCGCCGGTGTCGGAGCCCAAGCCCGCCGTCGTCGTCGCGGCGCCGGTCGTCCCCCGTCCGAGCAAGCCGATGCCGCCGGTGGAGCGCGCCAGCGCGGCCGCGCTCGAGGGCGCGACGCTGCGCGTGCCCGTCGAGAAGGTCGATCAGCTGATCAACCTCGTCGGCGAGCTGGTCATCACCCAGGCGATGCTGGCGCAGAACAGCAAGGACATCAACCCGCGGCTGTACCAGCGGCTCGCCGCTGGCCTCGCGGACCTCGATCGCAACACCCGGGACCTCCAGGAATCCGTGATGTCGATCCGGATGATCCCGATGTCGATGGTGTTCAACCGCTTCCCGCGGATGCTCCGCGACCTCGCGGCCAAGCTCGGCAAGCAGGTCGAGCTGGTGACGTTCGGCGAAGCGACCGAGCTCGACAAGGGCCTGGTCGAGAAGGTCACCGACCCGCTCACGCACCTGGTCCGCAACTCGTGCGATCACGGCATCGAGAGCCCCGCCGACCGCATCGCCAAGGGCAAACCCGCGCAGGGCACGATCACGCTGTCGGCGTCGCACCAGGGCAGTTCGATCGTCATCGAGGTCCACGACAACGGTCGCGGTCTGTCGCGGCCCAAGCTCCTGGCGAAGGCCCGCGAGCGCGGCATCGATGCCCCCGACTCGATGACCGACTCCGAGGTGTGGAACCTGATCTTCGCCCCCGGCTTCTCGACCGCCGAGGTGCTCACCGACGTGTCGGGCCGCGGCGTCGGCATGGACGTGGTGAAGAAGAACATCACGTCGCTCGGCGGGACCGTCGAGGTCGACTCGGCCGAGGGCCACGGCATGCGCGTCAGCGTCCGTCTACCGCTGACGCTGGCGATCATGGACGGCATGAGCGTGGGCGTCGCCGGCGAGGTGTACCTGCTGCCGCTGTCGTCGGTCGTGGAGTCGTTCCAGGTCCGGCCCGAGCACACCCGCAGCATCGCGGGCACCGGCCGCGTGGTCGAGGTCCGCGACGAGTACATGCCGGTCATCGACCTCGAGCAGGTGTTCAGCGTACCGCGCGACGAGGGCGAGCGACCCCCAGGGATCATGGTGGTGGTCGAGGCCAACGGCTCGCGCGTCGCGCTGCTCGTCGACGAGCTGCTCGGCCAGCAGCAGGTCGTCGTGAAGAACCTCGAAGCCAACTACCGCAAGGTCGACAACGTGTCGGGCGCGACGATCCTCGGCGATGGCCGCGTCGCCCTGCTGCTCGACGTCGACGCGCTGATCCACAACTCGAGACACTGAACGGAGCCGACATGCAGACGATCAGCGAGAACCCGCCCAAGACCGCGGCCGAGCGCGCCGGCACCAGCCGCGGCGAGTACCTCACGTTTCGCCTCGGGGCCGAGGAGTACGGCATCGACATCCTCCGCGTCCAGGAGATCCGCTCCTACGAGACGCCGACGCGGATCGCGAACTCGCCAGCGTTCATCAAGGGCGTCGTCAACCTCCGCGGCGTCATCGTGCCCATCGTCGATCTGCGGGTGAAGCTGTCGTGCATGGAGGCGCACTACGACGCGTTCACCGTGGTGATCGTCCTCAACATCAAGGGCCGGGTCGTGGGCGCCGTCGTCGACTCCGTGTCCGACGTCCTGGCGGTCGCCAAGGACGACGTCCGGCCCGCGCCGCAGATGAACTCGATGGTCGACACGAGCTTCATCACGGGGATCTGCTCGATCAGCGATCGCATGCTCATCCTCATGGACATCGAGTCCCTGATGAGCAGCGAAGAGATGGGACTCGTCGATGCCCAGCAAGGATAGCGAGCACACCATGAACCTCGGCAACCTCAAGATCTCCACCCGCCTGGCCGGAATGGTCGGCCTGTGCATCGCCTTCATGGTCGTGCTCAGCGTCACCGCGCTGTACGAGATGGGCAAGATGCGCGACGCTGCAGCAGCGCTCGCCACCGCCGAGGAGCTCGGCGCCTACTATTCCTCGGCGCGCAACATGCAGATCACGACGCTGGTCGTCGCGCTGGCGGTCTCGGCGGCGGCGGTGACGTGGATGATGCGCTCGATCACCGGGCCGCTGCAGCTTGCGGTCGCGGCCGCCGACAGGGTCGCGCAGGGCGACCTCACGGGGACCATCGAGTCGAGCTCGACCGACGAGCTCGGTCAGCTGCTCCAGGCCCTGCGGCGGATGCAGAACAACCTGGTCGTCACCGTCAGCACCGTCTGCGGCAACACCGACAGCGTCGCGACCGCGAGCGCCGAGATCGCCCAGGGCAACCAGGATCTCAGCACGCGCACCGAAGAGCAGGCCGGGGCGCTGCAGCAGGCGACCGCGACGATGACCCAGCTCAGCGCGACCGTGCGCAACAACGCCGAGAACGCCAAGCAGGCCAGCACGCTCGCGCTCGGGGCCTCGACCGTGGCCACCCGCGGCGGTGAGGTCGTCGGCCAGGTCGTCGGCACGATGAAGGGCATCAACGAGGGCTCGCGGAAGATCGCCAGCATCATCAGCGTGATCGACGGCATCGCCTTCCAGACCAACATCCTGGCCCTCAACGCCGCGGTCGAGGCCGCGCGGGCCGGCGAGCAGGGCCGCGGCTTCGCGGTCGTCGCCGGCGAGGTCCGCAGCCTCGCCCAGCGCAGCGCCGAGGCGGCCAAGGAGATCAAGGTCCTCATCACCAACAGCGTCGAGCAGGTCGAGAGCGGCACCGCGCTGGTCGATCAAGCCGGCCAGACGATGGACGAGATCGTCGGCTCGATCCGCCGCGTGAGCGACATCGTCGCGGAGATCAGCGCGGCCAGTGCCGAGCAGTCCACCGGCATCGCCCAGGTCGGCCAGGCGGTGTCGCAGATGGATCAGGTGACGCAGCAGAACGCCGCGCTGGTCGAGCAGAGCGCGGCGGCGGCCGACAGCCTCAAGCAGCAGGCGCAGGAGCTCGCGCGGGCGATGACGGCGTTCAAGATCAACCGCGCGGTGACTGCAGCCGCCCCCGCGCCGGTACGTCCCGCGGCGCGGACCACCGCGGCGCGTCGCCCCGCGGCCAAGCCGTCGAACGTGGTGCGCCCGGCCTTCCGCGCCAAGCCGGCGCCGAGCGAGCCGGCCGCGAACGAGCCCGCGGCGCCGCGGGTCGTGGCGGCCAGCACTGCGGTCACGGGCACCGACGACTGGGAGTCGTTCTAGCCGGCTGCGGTACCATCGGGCGATGACGTCTTCGTCGCGCCCGGTCGCCGCCGCCGCTCCCTGGGCCGAGCCGCTGTTCACCCACGGCGTCACCGGGACCAACGGCAAGACCTCGACGTGTGCGCTGCTCGCCGCGTGCCTGCGCGCGGACGGCCGCGACGTGCTGCTCGTGGGCACCACCGGCGCCTTCCGCAACGACGTCCCGGTCGCCAAGGGCAAGAGCTTCGCCGAGTTCTGCGCGCTCGTGGAGACCGCGGCGGCGGAGGGCTGCCGCGACGTGGTGATCGAGACCACGAGCTTCGCGCTGCAGAACGGCTACGCGAAGAAGTGGCGGTTCGACCTCGGCGTCTTCACCAACCTCTCGCCCGATCACCTGCAGACCCACGGCACCTGGGAGAACTACCTCGCCGCGAAGGCGCAGCTGTTCCTGCACCTCGGGCCGGGCCGACCGATGGTGTTGAACGCGGCCGATCCCCACGCGGTGTTCATCCACCGCGCGACGCCGCCGGACGTACGGCGGCTGTGGTTCCGCGCGCCGGGCCGCGGGCCGGCGCTCGTGCCCGCGGATCTCGAGGCCGCGGCCATCGAGCTCGACGGTGACGGCACGCGCGTCTCCCTGGCACCGTCGCCGCTGGCCGAGGCGCTCGGCGGATCGCTGCAGCTGCGGATGATCGGCGAGATCTTCGCGGAGAACGCCCTGGCGGCCGCCTGCGCGGCGGCGGCGGCCGGCGTTGCGCCGCAGGCGATCGTGCGGGGCCTCGCGGCGTGCCCCGGCGTGCCCGGGCGCTTCGAGCGACTCGCCCGCGATCCGATGGTGGTCGTCGACTATGCCCACACCCCCGACGCGCTGACACGGACGTGTGCGACGGCGCGACGCCTCGCGGCCGGCCGCGTGATCCTGGTGTTCGGCGCCGGCGGCGGATCGACACCCGGCAAGCGCGGACCGATGGGGGCGGCCGCGGCCCTCGGTGCGGACGTGGTCGTGATCACGAACGACAACCCGCGCCGCGAGGATCCCCACGCGATCGCGGCGATGCTCGAGCAGGGCGCCCGGGACGCCCGCGCCGACGCGACGATCGTCACGGTGCTCGACCGCCGCGCCGCGATCGAGCACGCGATCGCGATGGCGGGCGCGACGGACATCGTGGTCGTCGCAGGGATGGGCCACGAGGTCGGTCAACGCATCGGCGACGCGGTGGTTCCGTTCTCGGATCGCGACGAGGTGCTGCGCATCACCGGCGCGCGTGCCGATGCGTCGCCGCCCGCGTCGCCGGTGGAAGCGCCGGATTGCGCCACGCCCCCACTGTGATACAGCCCCGGCATGCATCTCGCTTTCCTCCCCCGCACTGCTCCACTCGCGCTCGCGCTCGCGCTGTTCGCCTGCAACAAGGCCCCGGCCACGCCGCCGGCCACGACGCCGGATCCCGCCGCCGAGGCGCCCGCCGGCGACGGCGAGTCCAAGCCCGGCCTCACCGCGTCGGCGTGCGAGGCCGAGGGTGGCAAGGTCGTCGGCGACATCGGCGACGGTGCGGTGCATCGCCCCGAGTACCGCTGTCCCGACAGCGGCGAGGCGCCGATCGGCTCGATCGTCGCCGACCCGGGCGGGCCGGTCGCGATCGAGGGCGCGGTCTGCTGCAAATAGTCACGGGTGGACCGTCGGCGTGACGCCGGGCTCCGGCGTCACGATCGGGCCGCGGCCACCAGCTCGGACACGAGGAACTTCACGTACGCGCTGTCGAAGGGCTTCTCGATCTGGAGGTTGCCGGCCTTCTCCAGGTACTCCGCGGCCCGCGGTGTGAACGCGCCGCCGGTCACGAACACCACGCGGGCGGCGAGGGCACGGGCGTGTCCTTGCAGCCACGTGTGGAGTTGCATGCCGGTCATGCCCGGCATCATGAGATCGCAGAGGATCACGTCGAAGGCCGTGTCGACGGTCAGGATGGACTGCGCTTCGGCGCCCGACGCGGCGAGGACGACCTCGTGGGTGTCGCCCAACAGCCGGGCGAGCGCGCGGCGGATCGCGGGCTCGTCGTCGACGACGAGGACGCGTCCGCGGATCCGCGGCACGGGGGGCTCGGGCGCCGCGGTCGTCGGCTGGGGATCCTTGGTCGCTGCGAAGGCGGGCAGCCGCACGACGAACGTGGTGCCGACACCCCGCGCGCTCTCGACCGTGACCGTGCCACCGAGCTCGGCCACGAGGTTGCGGCAGATCGCCAGCCCCAGGCCCGAGCCGCGGCCGACGCCCTTGGTGGTGAAGAACGGCTCGAAGATGTGGGCGAGGGTCTCGGGGGCGATGCCGCAGCCGTTGTCGGCGACCGCGATGCAGGCATCGGCGCCGTCGGTCCACGTGCGCACGGTGATGCGCGGATCGTCGGGCGAGTGGTCGTCGAACGCGTGGGCCGCGTTGATGAGCAGGTTGAGCAGCACCTGCGACAGCTTGCCCTCGGAGGCCCGCACCGCCGGCACTTCGCCGAGTTCGGTGACGACCGAAGCGCAGTAATGCAGCTCGTTGGACGCCAGATCGAGCGCGGCACCGACGGCGTGCTTGACGTCGACGCGCCTCGTCTCGGTGCCCTCGACCCGCGAGAACGTCGCGAGACCGCGGACGACGTCGCGGATCCGCAGGGTCCCGCGCAGCGCCTCCGCGGCGCGCTCGACGACGTCGTCGAGGGCGACCTTGCCGAGCCGATCGGTCGCAGGGCCGCTCGGCGCCGCGATCCCGAGCGCATCGGTGGACGCGCGCAACGCCGCGACCGCGGCGGCGAACCCCGGCAGATCGGCGTTCAGGGTCTCGAGGTTGTACAGCACGTACGCCAGCGGGTTGTTGACCTCGTGGGCGACGCTGGCCGCCATCATGCCGAGGCTCGCGAGTCGATCGCCCTGGGCGAGGTGGGCCTGGCGGGCGCGCGCCTCGGTCTCGTCGCGCACCGCCGCCTGCAGGATCGGCGCGCCGTCGACCACCATGCGGGTCAGCGACACGGTCGCGGGGAAGTCGACGCCGTCGCTGCGACGCAGCGTCCAGTCGAAGATGCGGGCGCCGTCGCGCATCGCCGGCGTGAGGTGCAGCTCCGTCAACGCCGCAGAGTCGCCGCCGCCGGGCTGCTGGTTCGGCGAGGACTCGGACATCGTCCGGGCGCGCAGCTGCCCCTCGTCGGCGACGCCGAACAACGCCAACGCCGCGGCGTTGCCCGACGTGAACCGCCACGAGGGCGGGGCCAGGGTGACCAGGGCGTCGCGCGACAGCTCGAACAGCGTGCGATAGCGGGCCTCGCTGTCGCGCACGGCCGCCGCGGCACGCCGGGCCTCGGTGACGTCGGTCGCGACCACGCGGGATCGATCGCTGCCGGCAATGGCGACCCCCGCCAGCTCGAGGATCGCCGTGACGCCGTCGCGCACGAGGTGCACCTCGCATGTGCTGCGCCCGGGCGTCCGGGCGATGGACGTCAGCAGCCCGTTGAACGCGGGTCGCTGATCGACCGCCAGCAGGATGCCGAGGCGGCGCCCGACCAGGCGCGCCCGCTCGGTCCCCAGCAGGCGCGCGGCCGCGAGGTTGAGCTGGAGGATCTCGCCGTCGCCGGCGAGCGTCAGGTAGCCGATCGGCGCGTGCTCGTAGAGATCGGCGTAGCGGGCCAGTCCCGCCTCGACCTCGCCGCGCGCCTGCAGCAGCTCTTCGTTCTGCAGCTCCAGCTCGATCTGGTGGACCTTCAGCTCGTGGACCAGCCGCTGCATGTCCGGGATCGACGGCTCGGGCGCCGAGTCTCCGCCCGTCGCCGTGAGCCTCGCCTGTGCTCGCGTGCGCAGATCGTTCGCACCCTGGGTCTTCGTCATGGTCCTGTCTCCCGGTCTGCCTGTGCCTTGCGGAGCTGGGCCTCGAGGGCCTTGGCCGCGGTGATGTCCACGAACGTGATGACGACGCCGTCGATGCGGTTGCCCAGCGTGCGATACGGCATGATGCGGACCGTGAACCACCGCCCGTCGACGGTGGTCACCGATGTCTCGCGGAACACCAGCGATCGCAGCACCTCGCGCGCGTCGTCGACCAGCCGCGGATAGACGAGGTCCGACGCCAGGTCGGTGATCGGCCGGTGGACGTCGCCGGGGAGCAGCTTGATGATCTTCAGCATCTGCGGCGTGAACCGCCGCACCTGCAGCGCGTCATCGAGGAACAGCGTGGCGATGTCGGTGCTGTCGAGGAGGTTGCGCATGTCGTCGTTCGTGCGCGACAGCTCGTCGAGCTTGCTCTGCAGCTCCGCGTTGGTCGACTGCAGCTCCTCGTTGAGCGACTGCATCTCCTCCTTGGAGGTCGTCAGCTCCTCGTTGGTCGACTGCAGCTCCTCGTTGGTCGACTGCAGCTCTTCGTTGCCCGCGGTCCGCTCCTCGGTCGAGCTCTGCATGTCCTCGCGCGTCGCCTGCAGGGCCTCGCGGACCGTTCGCAGCTCGAGCTCGAGCTCGGCGACGATCGCCGAGGAGCGACCGCGCTTCGAGGGCGACGCCTGAGCATGGGCCTTGGGCAGGTCCGTGAACGCGATCATCACCATGTCGCGCAGCTCCGACGGCTCGTGCAGCACCTCGATCGATACGTCGACGGCGTGGTCGTCGTGCTCGGGGTGCAGCGCGTGGAGCGAGACCGGCTTCTTCTCGCGGAAGGCACGGGACACGCCGGCGCCGAGCTCGCTGCGCAGGCCATCGCGCGCCATCGAGTGGATGTTCCAGTTGGCCTTGCCCGCGGCGGGCTCGAGGTAGCGGCCGGTGCGGCCGTGGACGAAGAGGATGTCGCCCTCGCGATTGGTGAGCACGAGCGCCGGTCCGAACCGGGCGAGGATCAGGCGCTCGGCGGCGGCCTGGAGGTTGCCGACCACCCGCGTCGCCACGGTGGCGCCATCGGGTGGGCGCATCGTGAACGCCGAGGGGAAGTCCAGCGCTCGGGCGGCCGACGAGGCGTTGGCGCAGCGATAGATCCTGCTCTTGGCGTCGATCACCTCGAACGAATCCGCCGAGGTGCCGATCGTCTCCGAGCTGCCCAGGAACAGGATCCCGCCGCGGAGCAGGCCGTAGTGGAACGTCGGCAGCAGGCGGCGCTGGAGTTCGGCCGAGAGGTAGATGAGCAGGTTCCGGCAGCTCACGAGGTCGAGCTTCGTGAACGGCGGATCCATGATCACGTTCTGCACCGCGAAGATGATCCGCTCGCGGATCTCCTGGCACACGCGGACGCCCTGCTCGTCGTGCACGAAGTAGCGGGCGAGGCGCTCGGCCGAGACGTCGGCGGCGATCGTCGCTGGATACCGGCCGGCGCGCGCGCGATCGATCGCGTCCTTGTCGAGGTCGGTGGCGAAGATCTGCACGGTGTGGCGAGGCCCGGGGCCCAGCTCGGCCAGCGCCTCGTCGAGGACGATCGCCAGCGAGTAGGCCTCCTCGCCGGTCGAGCAGCCCGCCACCCAGGCGCGGATCGTCCCGCCGTCGGAGCGCGCAGCGAGCAGGGTGGGGATCGCGACGCGCCGCAGCACCTCCCACGCCGCGGGGTCGCGGAAGAAGTTGGTGACGCCGATCAGCAGCTCCTTGAACAGCAGCCCGGTCTCCTCCGGGTTCTCCTGCAGGTAGCGGACGTAGCCGTCGATCGTGTCGAGCTGGTGCAGGCCCATGCGCCGCTCGATGCGGCGCAGGATCGTGCTGCGCTTGTACTGCGAGAACTCGTGCCCGGTCGCCTTGCGCAGCAGCACGCACGCGCGCTCGATCGCGCCGTGGACCGCGGGGCTCACCGTCTCGTCGGTGGGTGGCTCGAGCGGCGGGTGATGGCCGAAGATCCGCGCCGCGAGGTCCTCGACCGGCGCGACGACGTCGGCGAGGCCCGTCGCGATCGCGCTGCGGGGCATGCCGTCGAACTTCGCGGACTCTGCGGATTGCACGAACACGGCGCCGCCGCGGGCCTTGATCGCCGCGATGCCCAGGGTGCCGTCCGAGCCCATGCCCGACAGCACCACTGCGACCGCGCGGGGCCCGACGTCGTCGGCCAGGGCGCGGAAGAACGCGTCGATCGGCAACCGCAGGCCCCGCGGCTCTGCCGGCGTCAACAGGTGCAGCACGCCGGCGAGGATCGACAGGTCGCGGTTGGGCGGGATGACGTGGATGCGATTGGGGGCGACGCGCAGGCCCTCGGCGGCCTGCACGACGGCGATCGGCGTCATGCGTTGGAGCAGCTCGACGAGCATGCCCTCGTGCGTCGGGTCGAGGTGCTGCACGACGACGAACGCCCGTCCACTGTCGGCTGGTACGTCGCGGAAGAACAGCTCGAGCGCCTCGAGTCCGCCGGCGGAGGTGCCGATGCCGAGGATCGAGAACGTCGCGTGGTCGTCGACGGCGGCCGGAGCCTTCGCGGGGCCGGGGATCGACTTGGTCTTGTGGGGGCGGGCCATGGCGCACCGTGGACGGGTGGACCCATCCCGAGGCGGCCACGACGACGCTAGGCGTACCATGGAGACCGGGCTGCGTGCGGTCGCTCGCACAAACAGCGCGTGCGTCCTCGGGCCGTGCGCCCGCGCCCGCCGGAACCCGACCCGCCGCGCTGCGCTGATACACTCGCGACGCCGTGCGTGCCGACGACGAGCTCGATCCGCAGCGGGTGCAGGCCGTGATGGTCGGAATGCTCTTCGACCCCGACTACGCCGCACGCGTGCGGGGGGACGGCCCGCTGGTCGAGCTCACGGCGCGCGAGCGTTCGCTGCTGCGCGCGGTCGATCCGCGGGCGCTGCAGACCGATCGCTACCGCCGGGCCCGCGCGGTGGCGACCTTGGTCGAGGAGTATCCGGTGACGGCCGTCGTCGTCGGCACCGCGACGCTCGATCGGTTCTTCGCGACCGAGGCCTTCCGCGCCGCGGTGCTCGGTCGCGGCAGCATGGCGATCGCCTTCGGTGCCTGGCTCGGCGATCGGGCCCAGGGCGTCGGTCGACTCGAGGCCGCGATGGCGACGGTGCGCCGCGCCCAAGACGTCACGCCCACCGGGCTCTGCTGCGCGCCGCGGCTGCGGGCGCTCGTCGTGCCCGCGGGCACGCTCGCGTACCACGGCCGCGTGCGCGCGCGGCTCGGACCGGACGTCTCCGCCGCGATCGCGAGCGGCGATGTCCGTCCCGCGGAGCGGCCGCCCCAGCGCGGACACGAGCACCTGCTGGTCGAGCGCCGCGACGACGGCTCGATCGATCTCGGCACCGGCTCGGGCCCGCTGGTCCGATTGCTGGTCTTCGCCGCCGTGCCGCGCACCCGCGAGGCGCTGCGGGCCGAGGCCGTGCGCCAGGGCGCCGAGCCGGACGAAGCCGACGAGCTCCTCGACGATCTGCTCGCCCAGGGCATGCTGCGCTCCGGCTGATCCCCGGTGGTGCGGCCCTGCGCCGGCCGCTACCATGCGCGCGCGCATGTCCGAGCCCGGCCAGTTCCAGCCCTACGTCGCGGACGACCAGAACGTCCGCGAGTTCACGCCCAAGGCGATCATCATCGGGGCGATCTTCGGGATCATCTTCGGCGCCTCGACGGTGTACCTGGCGCTGAAGGCCGGGCTCACCGTCAGCGCGTCGATCCCGATCGCGGTGCTGTCGATCTCGCTGCTCAAGCGCTTCGGCGGCTCGACGATCCTCGAGAACAACATCGTGCAGACGATCGGCTCGGCGGGCGAGTCGGTGGCGGCCGGGGTGGTGTTCACGCTGCCGGGCTTCCTGTTCCTGTCGCGCGATCCAGCCACGGGCAACTCGATCGGCGAGCCGTTCTTCGGCTACTGGACGATCTTCACGCTCGCGCTGCTCGGCGGCGTGCTCGGCGTGTTGATGATGATCCCGCTGCGACGCGCGCTCATCGTCAACGAGCACCACACGCTGCCGTACCCCGAGGGCACCGCGTGCGCGGGTGTGCTCATCGCGGGCGAGAAGGGCGGCGAGCTGGCCAAGATCGCGTACCAGGGCCTCGGCTTCGCGTTCGTCTACGCGATGAGCCAGAAGGTCCTGGGGCTCATCGCCGAGGTGCCGACGTGGGTCAGCGACATGAAGAGCCGGGTGTTCCCGGCGGCGACGATCAACGCCGAGATCACGCCCGAGTACATGGGCGTCGGCTACATCCTCGGCATCCGCAGCACCGGCATGCTGGTCGCCGGCGGCGTGCTCGCCTGGCTCGGCATGATCCCGCTGCTCGCGTCGCTCGTGCCGACCGAGGCGATCGCCGCCCAGCTCACCAAGCTCGGCTACGACCCGGTGGCGAAGTTCGGCTACGACGCCGCGACCTCGGACTTCAAGGCGCTCAACAACGCGATCTACTTCGCGTACATCCGCCAGATCGGCGCGGGGGCGGTGGCCGCGGGTGGTTTCATCACATTGCTCAAGACGCTGCCGACGATCATCGGCGCGGTCCGGGGCTCGCTCGGCTCGATGAAGAACGCCGCGGGCGCCCTGGCCCAGCGCCGCACCGAGCGCGATCTCCCGATGTCGCTGGTCGTCGGCGGCAGCTTGGGCCTGGCCGTCATCGTGGCGCTGCTGCCGTTCATCCCCGGCGACGGCGTCGGCAGCAAGCTGATGCTCGGCTTCCTGATGGTGCTCTTCGGGTTCTTCTTCGTGACGGTGTCGAGCCGCATCGTCGGACTCATCGGCTCGTCGAACAACCCGATCAGCGGCATGACGATCGCCACGTTGATGGCGACGTGCCTCATCTTCGCCGGCCTCGGTTGGACGGGTGACGCCTACCAGCCGATGGCGCTGTGCGTGGGCGGCATGGTCTGCATCGCCGCCGCCAACGCCGGCGCGACCAGCCAGGACCTCAAGACCGGGTACCTGGTCGGCGCGACCCCGCGGTTCCAGCAGATCGGCCTGTTCATCGGCGTGATCGCGGCGGCGTTCGTCATCGGCGCGACCGTGCAGATCCTCGACAACGCCCACGTCGATCCCGCCACCGGCAAGATGGTCCACGCGATCGGCGAGCAGTTCGCCGCGCCGCAGGGCACGCTCATGGCGACGCTCATCAAGGGCCTGCTCGCGTTCAACCTCGACTGGCAGTTCGTGCTCGTCGGCGTCGCGCTGGCGATCACGGTCGAGCTGTGCAGCGTGTCGGCGCTGGCGTTCGCGGTCGGGGCGTACCTGCCGTTGGCGACGACCCTGCCGATCTTCTGCGGCGGCGTGGTGCGCTACCTCGCCGATCGCGGCAAGCCCAACGCCCCCAAGCCGAAGGAGCACGAGGAGGAGGACTTCGGCCCCGGCAACCTGTACTCCACCGGCCTGGTCGCCGGCGGTGCGCTCGCGGGCGTGCTTTATGCGATCGCGGCGGCGCGCATGGGCGAGGGCCTCGAAGCCCTGTCGATCCGACCCGCGCTCATCGAGGCGATGGGGCAGGGCGGCTACGACCTGCTCGGGGTCGGCTTCTACGTGCTGATGGCCGCGATGCTGATCCGGGTCGCGCGGCGGGGCTGACCGGGTCGGGACGAGTCCCCCCGCGGGCGCGCAGCCGGTGGGCGAGCGCGCCGCCGGTGACGACCCCCGCGATCGAGGCGAGCGCGTCGAGCAGATCGAGGGACCGGTGGGGGAACAGGCCCTGCGACAGCTCCTCGAGCAGCACGAGCGCGGCGACGACGGCGATGATCACGATCGCCCTGCGGCGGTGGAACCAGGCCACGGCGAAGAGGCCGCACGCCCCGTACAACACGAAGTGCAGGGCCTTGTCGTGGCCGGCGAACCAGGCGCCATCGAAGCCGAGCAGCGAGAGATCGGCGACGAGGCTGATCCCGACGATGAACACGAGGACGGCGGGGAAGGCCCAGGCCCACCAGGGACGCGCGCGGAGCATGGACCGAACGGTGGCGCAGGCGACCGCCGAACGGTGCTGCGGATCCCGCGAGCGGTCGGGGGGGCTCGGTGAGCGGCCCCCGTCATCGCCGGCCGCGCGGCGCGCCGTCCACGAACGCGCGCGCATCGGCGGCGCAACGCGAAACAAGCCCTACGTACTTCCACGCACGCACGCGTCACGCGTCCGTGGCATCCTCGGAACGTGTCAACAAGTTTGAAGCCAGTTGGTTCGGAGTTCAGTGGATGACTGGCGTGGGTTGAGGATGGGCGTTCGGTTCGTGGGTTGGCTTGTTGATCCAGACCTCCTTCGGCGGACGTCGCACTGTGGGCGGGCCGTGGGGAAAGCGCTCGGGGTGTTCCGCGTAGGCCTCGCGAAGCGCGGCGGCTCGGAGTTCGATCTTCTCCTCGACGAGACCGTGGTGCACGTCGTTGGGCGTGAACATGGCGAGGCCGGTGTGGTGGTGTTCGTGGTTGTACCAGGCGACGAAGTCGACGACGAAGTTGCGGGCGTGCTGGATGCTGCCGAAGCGATCGGGAAAGTCTGGCCGGTACTTCAAGGTCTTGAAGCCCGCCTCCGAGTACGGGTTGTCGTTCGACTGATAGGGCCGCGAATGAGTCTTCGTGACGCCGAGGTCGGCGCAGAGAAACGCGACGGTCTTGCTACTCATCGACGAGCCGCGATCGGCGTGCAGCGTGAGCGTGCCCGGCTCGACGCCCTGCTTCATGCAGGTCTCGTGGATCAGCTTCGCCGCGAGGGTCTGGCTCTCCTTCATCGCGAGCATCCAGCCCACGATGTAGCGGCTATACACGTCGATGATCACGTAGAGGTAGTAGTAGGTCCACTTCGTTGGGCCGTGAAGCTTGGTGATATCCCAGCTCCAGAGCTTGTTCGGGCGTACGGCGAGCAGCTCAGGTTTCACCACGTCGGCGTAGCGCCGGATGTCACGGCGCTCGCCGTTCTCACCGGCGGCGCCGAGGATCCGGTGCATCGTGCGAACAGAGCAGAGGTGCATC
>JBIJCC010000216.1:0-4716 GCA_044344875.1 Nannocystaceae bacterium | reverse complement strand
CAGGCCGCACCGGCTGGATCTCAGTCCACAGAGACATGTTTGCGACACAAGTCCGCTAGAAACGCGCGCTCGAAGCGGTCACCGTTAAACAATGGGGTAGTGCCCTGGCTAGCGAAGCTAGCAACCGCCGCCGGCAAACCAGACCAGCACCGTCAGCAAACAATGGCTGAGATAATCACCAGTCGTCGCGTCAGCTATGGAGACGCCTTCTTCACGGATTGGTTTTCGCGCAGCGGGGACAGCATGCTCCTCCGTGCCGAGTGTATCGTAGATAACGTTGGATTCGTCAACATTGAGGTGCAGACGCGGGCGGAGCCTGGCCCTGGCGCGACGGACTCGCCCTCAGAGTTGTTCACGCTAACGCCGACATAGGTGTCGAACGGCAGTGGCACCAAATTGATTCTGAACGATCCCGGCCTTTTCACCGCGCTGTACCGGGCGACCGACGATGGCGTCACTAGCGGCGATCCCGACTCAATGCAGGCGCAAGTCCGTCTGAAGGTTTCCTTTGAAGTAACGGGATCGTCAGGGGGGAACTACCAGATCATTCGCGTGTTTGCTCCTGTTTTCTTCGACAACGCCAAGCCCTAGAGGGTCCTATGATCATCGGTCAGACTATTCTCGCACCAGACGGCGAAAGCGTCGATCACTTCACCCCCTGGTTCTCTAGAGGAGCCGACAATGCCGTGATGGCATACGAGCTCATTCGCCTTTTCAAGGGGACTCTGGCGGTAACAGTCTATCACAAAGATTACGAGGACCCGGGCAGCTCCCCGGCGTCGCCCTCTGGGAGCTTTTCCCAACTCGGGTCCACAGGGCTGTTCCAGGCAAACTGCACGGGCCTGAAGGAACTGGTTAGGATAAAGTTCACGCTCACGTCGGGGGACGTAGGCTGTTTCGCAGCGTTCCGCGTTCTTGTGCCCACGTGGTATGCCACGAGTCGCATCTAGCAACATTTTTTGCAGGTGTTTGTCCCGCCCGCCGATCGCGGGAACTCCGCGGGGAGGTGCATGAATGGGTTCTTGTGGTTGTGGTTGCAGTGCCTGCGGGACCGGAACGGGGTGTGGCTGCAGCACTGGCTCGTGCGGCAGCTACAGCGCTGGGCCTGATTCGGAGGTCTTTGACTATGTCCCGAGTTTTGACGGCAATCTAGGGGATTGGGACGGCTCTTCTAGTGCAGGTTCAGTCGGCGGAGTGCCCTGCAGCATTCCGGACGGGGAGGCGCCTTGTAAACCCGAATGCGCAGAGTGGTTGCGAGCTTACTTCAGCAACATGGATGCACTTGATTCGCTTCCGAGCGAGGCTGAAGGATCTCCCGAAGAAGATTGGCTGTTAGGAATGGCGCAGCACAACTGTACTCAATATGAGCGCTGCTGTCGCGGCGAACGTGTTAGGCGCTGGCCGGAATGGCACCCTAGAGGTGCTGCCGAAGTGGAAGAATGGAGACGAGCGGCGGCGAAGGCGGATCAAGAGGCCCGCGACGCAGCCCATAAGGCAAAGTACGAGCGTAGATGCGACTCAGAAGTGTCGCCCTTCTCAGGCCAGTTTGAGTGCTCCAAGTGGTGGTTGGACATCGGTGTTCCGGTTGGGACCAACCCCCAGACAGGACTTGAAAACATGTGCCTAAACGATTCGTTTGCAAAGATAAGGGGCGAGTACGATAAATACAAATGCCTTAACACATGCGCACCCGGAACGGGTAGAAGACGACTCAAGGGTTGCAAGAAGTACTTCTATTATCCCTCGGTCGCCGCCGAATGTGATTACTGGACACTTCTTGACTCAAGCGGGCGTGATCCTGGGCGACGAAAGCCGCCAGATCCGGACGACCATCCGGACGCGGATAATCCGCACCCGCGCCCGACGGGGCCGGTGACAGATCCGTCCCCAACTGGCCCAGAGCCTGGACGGGAGGGGCCGAGACCCGATCCGCGACAGCGAGACTTTGACCTGCGCAGCGATCATCGACGCGGCTTGCGGGATGAGGCAGCGAAACTCGCTCGATGGTCAAGGCGCATGAGGGGTGCAGGCGCAGTGGCAGACATTAACGACCTTAATGGACTGGTGCACTTCGTTCACTGTGTGTTTGATATGAGCAAGGTAAAGGTGCAGTGTAGATGCGAGTACGAGGAGGACCTGCCGAGAATTGAACCCGCTGGCGGGCGAAGGTTCGCGTACGCTCCGGCTCCCCCTCCGGCCTCCCCTCCAGGCCCCACCACCGGAGGTCGCGGTCGTAGTCTCGGGTTCTATCGTTGTCGCTCCTACAAGGGGGAGCAAGCGTGCGAGCCATGCGCTGCGGACGATTCGAGTTGTACGATGACCGCGGCGGAGTGCGCGTTGGTTTGTACCAACCCAGCAGTGGCGATCGGTTCGGGCGGATCATCGCTGACATAGTTTCTGCGCCCTATCCTTATGCCTGACGATTACCGACGACGCAGGTTGTTGCTGCTTTTCTCCATAGCCGCTGTTGTTGTGGTGCCGACCTGGCTGTGCCTAGCTGGGCGAGGAGAGCCGACTACGCTTAGAATAAGCGTATCTGGGCTTACGCGCGAAACAGGTGTGCGAACAGACGGAACCTCGAACGCTTCGGAGACTCCGCGCTTTGTGCGTGTCACCGATTTGGTGTTTACTGTAGATATCGTCGGCCCGCAGCTCCAGCTTGGTGACGCGAATCTGGACGGGTGGCTCAAGTTTGGTAAAAACGAATCTGATGTGTTGCATCTTTCGTCCCGTGCTGTCACTTTCTTCGAAGCGCCTGCCTCGTACGAGTTCGTGCTAACTATGAGCGATGAGGATTCCGCCGCGGTGTCGACAAATCGATTTGTTGCCATGCTAACGTCGGGCGCTCCCCTCGTGTTGCGTTGTTCTGTGCGCCATAATAGCGCTCTGTTCGCCCACTCGGAATGGATATGCCTTGCCCAGTTTCGCGGGCGTATGCTTGCGCTGCTGCGATAAGGAATCAGTAGGTGATTGGCGGCCCCATTCCGGTCTTTGGCCCGGCTTTACAGTCGGGTCCGGGTGACTGATCTGTTTTTATGACGAGGGGGATCCGCACGAGGCCGCAGTGTATTCGGATGCTCGACGGTAAAGGCGTACAGGAGGTGAAGCAACGTGATGCTGTTTCGCTAGTGTAGTGCGCGAGAAATAGAGGTAATTCTGAGGAGGGCGCTGCGTTCGGTAGTCTGTCGAGGACAACCGATGCGAGTAGCTGTGGCGTAAGCGCTCGGTAGACCCATCTGGCCAATCAGTTCGCGGCGACGAGAGTCCGCGCGATGACGACGACGGCAGAGACGAAGTGGCGGGCGCTCATCGCGGCGCAGGAGCGCAGTGGGCAGAGTGTGCGGGAGTTCGCGGGGGCGCGCGGGCTCGCCGCGGGGACGCTGTACTGGTGGCGTAGCCGGCTGCGGGACCGCGGGGACCTCGTCCGCGTCGCCGTGGTCGATCCCGCTGCGGCCGACGACCCGGCGCGCTCGAGCTTCGAGTTGCAGCTCGGCGACATTGTGCTGCGCGTCCCAGCGGGCTTCGACGAGCGCGAGCTGCGGCGCCTGCTGCAGGCGTTGCGATGCTGAGCCTGCCGACCTCGGTCCGGGTCTACCTCGCACGCGGCGCGACCGACATGCGCAAGTCGATCGACGGGCTCGCGGCGGTGACGACGCAGATCCTCGAGCAAGACCCGCTGAGCGGACACCTCTTCGTGTTCTGCAACGCGCGCCGCGACCGCATCAAGATCCTGTACTGGGAGCGGTCCGGATTCTGGCTGCTGCACAAGCGACTCGAACGCGGCACGTTTGCGTGGCCGCTGCCGTCGGACAGCGACGCGAAGCAACTCGAGATGCCTGCTTCCGACCTTGCCGCGTTGCTCGGCGGACTCGACCTCCGCAAGACTGCACGGCGGCGTTGGTATTCGCACGTTTCGAGAAAGAGAGATCGCGGGACTGCGTTGTCTGTGCGCAAGGACGCACGTGACGACGACGCCGAACAACGACGATACGACGCAGCGCTTGCTGGCACGAGTCGCCGAACTCGAAGCGATCAACGCAGCACTGGCGTCGAACAACGCGGCGCTGCAGTCGAACAACGTCGCCCTCGCGCACAAGGTCGAGAGGCTGCTGCACCAGCTCTACGGCAAGAAGGCCGAGCGCCGCAAAGACGAGCATCCGACGTTGCCGTTTCCCGGCGACGAACCGGCCCCACCGCCGCCGCCCCACGTCGACGAGGCCGAGGACGACGAGTACGAGACGCTGACCTACACGCGCAAGAAGCGTGGTGCGACCCGGATCTCCAAGGACCTGCCGCGCGAGACCGTCGTGCTCGACGTGCCCGAGGCCGAGCGCAAGTGTCCGTGCTGCGGCGACACGATGCAGGAGATCGGCCGCGAGGTCTCCGAGCGCATCGACTTCGTGCCGGCGGTGACGAAGGTGATCGAGACCGTGCGGCCGAAGTACGCATGCAAGAAGCACGAGGAATGCGGCGTGCGCACCGCACCGCTGCCCGCGCAACCGATCGCGAAGGGCATGGCGACCGCAGGCCTGATCGCCCACGTGCTGGTCGCGAAGTACAAGGATCACCTGCCGCTCTACCGCCAGAGCTGCATCTTCGCGCGCCATGGCGCCGAGATCCCGGAGTCGACGCTCGGCGATTGGGTGCGCGACGCGGTCGAACTGGTCGGACCGGTGGTGCGTGCGATGCGCACGTCGGTGCTCGAATCCGCGGTCG
>JBIJCC010000165.1:0-16661 GCA_044344875.1 Nannocystaceae bacterium | reverse complement strand
ACCTTCCCCCGCTGGAGAAGCGCAGCTTGAACGGCTCCCGACCCGCGCTCGCGCGCGGCTCGGCATCCGTTCGTCACGACGCACCATCGCACGAGCGTAGCCCGTCCGCGGCGATCGGGGGAACCTCGAACCCCAGCGGAGCAACGACGATCGGGAGGGAGGGCGGAGTTTGTTCGCAGGGGTCTCGTGGTGCGCTGCGCTCGCGGCATCGGTCCTGGGTGCGCATGCGGCCGAGCCGCCACCGCCACCGCCCGTGCTCGATGCCGCAGAGGCCTGGGCCGTCGACGCGCCGCCGCCGTTCCGATCGGAGCCGCTGGGCCTCGGCGACGCGCTGGGCCAGGCCGCGCTGCACAACCCCGAGCTCGGGGCCGCGGCGCAGGACGTGCAGATCTCCGAGGCCCGCGTGCTCGCCGCCCAGGGGGCGTTCGACGTCGAGGTCACGGCGAACGTCACCGGCAGCACGAGCCGACGGCCGCAGCGCGGCTCGCAGTTCGCGTTCGACGTCGGGCGACGCAGCATCGGCGGCGGCGTCGGGGTGCGCCGCGCCCTCGAGACCGGCGGTGCGATCGGGCTGCAGTTCGACACCCAGCGGCTACGGATCGATCAGCCCAACGATCCGACGAACGCGGGTGCCGGCCGATCGTCGCTGGCGGCGTTCGCGGTGGTGCCGACGCTGACGTTGGACCACGCCCTGCTTCGCGGCGCGGGCCTGAAGGTCAATCGCGCCGGGATCGCGCGGGCGAAGCTGGCGAAGACCGCGGCCGAGGCGGCGCAGCAGGCCGCGGCGCAGCGGGTCACCCGCGATCTCGTGCGTGGGTACTGGGATCTGCTGTTCGCGCACCGCGATCTCGCGAACAAGCAGCGCAGCGCGGCGCTCGTGCGCGCGCAGATCGATCGCACTGCGAAGCTCGTGCGCGCCGGCAAGCGCTCCCGCCTCGACGCCCGCGCGATCGAGCAGGCCCTCGCCGCGCGCGAGGCCGACGTGAGCCGGGCCGAGAACGCGCTGTTGGTCGCGAGCCTGTCGGTGCGCCGCGCGATGGGCCAGAGCATCGGCGGACGCGACACGCTCGGGCTGCAACCGAGCACCGATCCGCAGGTGCAGCCGCGGGCGCTGGTGATCGAGGACGAGATTGCCCGGGCCCTCGAGGGCAACGCGACGCTGCAGCAGCTCGAGCTCGAGCAGGCCGCGCTCGGCATCGACGTGAAGGTCGCCGCCAACGCGCGGCTGCCCCGGCTCGACGTCGCCGCGACCTTCTCGCCGCAGGGCCGCTCGATCGACACCCGCGGCGACGCGGCGAACGGCGTCGCGCCGCGGCGCGCGACGTGGGGCCAGGCCTTCGGCAACATGTTCGGCGACGACGCGCGCGGCGACGGGGTGCTCGCGGATTGGTCGTTGACCGGCAGCATCACGCTGACGTGGGACGTGCAGAACCGTGCGGCCCGCGGCGCGCACCAGGAGGCCAAGCTCACCGTGGAGCAGGCGCGGCAGCGGCTCGCCGCGGCGCGCGAGGACGTCAGCGCGCAGGTGATCGGCGCCGCGAGTGCCCTGCGCGCGGCGGGCAAGACGATCGTGGCGGCGGAGCTGAGCGAGGAACTCGCGCGGGAGAATCTCGCGGCCGAGCAATCGAAGTTCGAGCTCGGGCGCGCGACGAACTATGATGTGTTGCTGCGGTTGGACGAGGTCGACGCGGCGGCTGGTTTGGCGCTCGCGGCGAGGGTGGAGTACCTCGCGGCGCTGGCGGAGCTGCAGTTGCTGACGGGGGAGATCCTCGGGGTGTACGGGCTGAGCGGCTGAGGACGGGGCGTAGCGACGGGTGGGCAGATCATGGAGCTTGTCGCGTCCCTGACGGCGGCTTTTGCAGGAGCCGGTGAACGACCGTGTGACCGTGCCTGAGGTCGTGCTCTGAGTCGGTCGACGCGACCCGCAGGTGACCTCGACGGACTCGACGAACGCCGAGCTCACCAGGGTGGCCCGCCTGGCCAACCCGCGGGCCACCCGGGCCGGCCGGTGGCCCGCCTGCGGGCCACGGCTTGCGACCGCCTCACGAAAATCCAGGCGTTTCGCGCGGCACACCCGTCGCACTTGGCCGTGAGATGGAGGCTGCTACGCTGGGACGGTCCGATTCAACCCGAACCCCGGCCACAGAACCACGATGGCCACGCGATCGATCATGCCCCAGCAACCCGCAGTGGACGAGCGACTGGTCATGCCCGAGGCCGGGTTCGAGGTCGTCGGTGGCGAGGTGTTCGCCGTGAGCCCGGCGCACGAGCCCCACGGTAGTCGGCACTCGAAGTTGTCGGCGCTGCTCGAGGCGTACGTTGCACCCGGGTTCAACGCCGCGACGGACATGCTGACGCGAACCAGTCGCATGGACGACTTCGCACCCGACGGGAGCGTCTACCCGGTCGCGCGCGATCCGGTCACCGGCGGTCGGCAGCTCGAGCAGCTCGCGTTCGAGGTCACCAGCGCCGAGTCGCTCGCGCACGCGGGTCGCAAGGCGGCCGAGCTGGTGCGACGTGGGGTCCGTCGGGTGTTCGCGATCGATGTCGAGCGGCAGCGCGGGCTCGAGTGGTCGTCGCGGACCGGCGGCTGGGAGATCCTCGGCCCCGACGCGGTGATCGACGACCCTGCGCTGGTGATCCCGCTGCCGGTGCACGATCTCGTCGCGGCCGCGCACAGCGATGATGCGGTGGCGCGGGCCCTGCTGGCGAAGGACAACCCGGTGCTGGTCGCGAACATCGCCCGCGAGCGCGCCGACGCGGCGAGCAGCGCCGCGTCGCGAGCACGGTTGGAGGCGAGCGTCGAAGCGACCGCGCGCGCCGTCGTGGCGGTTCTGGAGGCCCGTGGCTTGGCGCCGACCGACGCGCAACGCCGCACGATCGCGAGCACGGACGATCTCGCGACCCTCGAGCGCTGGCTCGTCGCCGCCGTGACGTGCGCGAACGTCGACGGCCTGCTCGCCGAGGGATGACGTCGCCGTAAGCGGTCGCGCATGCGCGAGTTCTCCCGTTGTGCGCGCCCGGGTCCTCGGTCATGCCGCCGTGCTGCTCGCCCTCGGCGCATGTGTCTCGCGCGGCGTCGTCGCCGTGGGCGGCTCGCCGCCGGAGTTCCCCGTCGCACACAACTCGGACGCCGCGGGGGAGCAGTTCTGGCGCCTTCACGCCCGAGGTCTCGAGGCTCGGCTCCCCGCGACGCCGCGCATCGCGGACCTCGTCCGACTCGCGAACGTGCTGCGCCGCGCGGGTGAACCGGACCGAGCCCAGGCGATGGAGCGCGCCGCGAGGCTCCGGCTCGCCGCGTCCGGCGTCTCGGCGCGACTCGTCCCGGTCGAGCAGACGCAGATCGACGACGTCCTGTGGGTCGACCGCTGGATCGTCTGCGTGCCCGCGCCGCGGCGTTCGACGACACCGGCGTCCTCGTCCACGGCCGCAGCGGCGAGCTCGGCAGCGTGGAGACGTGGTCGAGCGACGCCGGTCGGCAGGTCCTCTTCACGACCCCGTCGGACGCCGACTGGGGCGGTCCGTACTTCTTCGCGGATCGCCTCGACATCCCGCTCGGTCGCAAAACCGCGGCCCGCTGGGATCTGCGCACGCGCACCGCACGACTCGTGCGCGGCGCCGGCCGGCGCGGCATCCACGTCCATGTGCTCCCGGACGTCTGGGTGAGCGACGGCACCGACACGCTCGAGTTCCGCGACCCGGATATGGACCGCGACCGCGCTCCGCTCGCCCGCGTGGAGGCGCTCCCATCGGGCGGCTGGATCGCCACCAACGATCGCGGTGCGATCGACGGCAGCGCCGACGCACTCGACCACCTCGTGCTGGTCGTCGAAGGCGACGGGCCGACCGCCGTGCTCGCCCCGCACTTCGCGTGGCCGGCGTTCCACGTGCCCGGATTGCTGAGCGCCGCGCTCGAGGGGCGCAGCGTGGCACCCCCGGGAGTGCGCAGCGCTCCGAAGACGGCCCGCTGAGCGCGAGCGGGTAGTCCTCGTACTGCGACAGCTCCCCGATCGCGGCCTGCTTCTCGGCGCCCCAGAACCTGCGCCGGTCGCGGGCTCTCGCGGACGGCGATATCACGCGTGCCCGACCCAGTTGTCCCACCGCCCGCCAAGGTTCCCACGCCCATGCGCCGACCCGATCGCGGAACCTTCTGCGCGGCGCGGGCAACGTGGGATCCGTGGCGGTGCGCCAGAGTCTGGCGGGGGCGACCTCGGAGCGCATCGACGCGTCGCCGTCGTACGTCCTGCGCGCGCGCTACCACGACGGCCGCAGCGCGCTGTTGCGGCTCGATCGCCCGCGTACGCGCATCGGCACCCGCGACACCGAGATCGTGCTCACCGATGGTGGCGTGTGCCCGCTGCACGCGGAGCTCGTGTTCCGCGACGGGTTGGTCGGCATCCGCGATCTCGGCAGTCGTCGCGGCACGTGGGTGGGCGGTCGGCGGGTCGATCGCGCGGTGCTCGGTCCCGGTCGGTGGTTCCGCATCGGGCACACCACGTTCGAGCTCGTCGAGGTCCACGCGGTCGATTCACGTCGCCTCGACTACGGCGGCGAGCAGACCCAGCTGTGGTCGGCGAGCGGGGGCCTGGGCGCGCGGCCCGATCCGATCGCGAGCGCCGTCGTGCCGACGCCGAAGTCGCCGCCGCCGACGATCGACGCCGCCGTCGTCCGCGAGCCGCCGCGCGAGCCCTCGCGGGCGATGGTACCGCGTCGACCCGCGGGCCCCGAGGGCGCGGCGCCGCTGCCGGTGATCGTCGCCGAGCAGGATCCCGCCACCGCCACCTGGCTGCGTCAGGCCCTCGCCGACGGCGTGCCGTGCACGTGGGTCACCACCGCCGCCGCGGTCCTCGCCCACGCCGGCGCGCACCCGCGGATCGTCGTCGTGCTCGGGCGTCGCCTCGCCGAGGGCACCACCGAGGATCTCGCGCGCGCGCTCGCGAAGCCGCCGTGGTCCGATCGCGTGGTCCGCATCGTCGCGGCGGGGATCGGCGACGACGACCCCGGCGTCTACTACCGGATCCGCGGCGGCCTCGCGCCCGCGGCCCTGCGTCAGGTCGTCGGCAGCGCGGCGCGTCCCCGCGGCCCGGGCCTCGCCCCGCCGTCGTCGTCGACGCACGCGTGGGCCGATCGGCTGGTGTTCGAGATCTGCGCCGCCGCCAGCGCGCGCCCCGATGCGGCCAGCGCCGCCGCAGCGATCGAGGCCGGCATCGCGCAGCTCGTCGGCTGTGCCCGCGCCGCGTGCATCTTCCACGACGGGGCCACAGGCGCGCTGTGGACCGAGTCGAGCGACGAGCCGATCGAGGGCCACGCGTCGGGGGGCATCGTCGGCTTCGTCGCGCGCACCGGCTGCCCGGTGATGGTGCCGGTCGCGTCGGCCGACGCCCGCTACGATCGTCGCGTCGACGATCCGGCGGGCGGCGGCGCGCAGTCGATCCTCGCGGTCGCGGCCCGATCCCACGGCGAGGTCCATGCGGTGCTCGTCGCGGCGCGCGAGCCGACGCAGGGCCCGTTCGAGCCGCGGATCGGCGAGGCGCTCGCGTACCTCGGCACCGAGCTCGGCCCGATCCTGCACCGCCTCGGCACCGCGATCCTGGCCGAGGGCCACATCGCGCGGATGGTGCGGCCCGCGGGTCTGCAGCTGTTCCGCCCCGAGGCGATCGCGGCACAGTCGGTGACCCGCGACGACGGCGAGGTGATCCGCGTCGCGCCGACGTGGAGCCGCACGCTGTACTGGGCGCTCCTCGGCCTGCTCGTGCTCGGCGTGCTCGGTCTCGCCGTCGGCGAGATCAGCCAGTACAGCACCGGCCCCGCGGTCGTGCGCCAGCGCGGCCGCGCCGAGGTCACCGCGCTCGGATCCGGGGCGATCGCGACGATCGATGTCGAGCCCGGGCAACGCGTGCGTCGCGGCCAGGTGCTCGCGCGGCTGCGCGACGTCGCGGAGCGCACCGAGTACGAGTCGGCCCGGGCCGACTACGACGCCCAGCTCCGCAATCGCCTGCTCGATCCGACCGACGAGGGCGCCGCGGGGCAGCTGCGCCTGCTCGGTCGCCAGCGCGACGTCGCCGAGGCCGCGCTCGAGCAGCGTGTGATCCGATCGCCGCACGACGGCGTCGTCACCGACGTCGGCGCGACCGTGGGCCAGCACGTCGACGCGGGCGACGCCGTGATGGCGGTGGTCGACGATCACGAGTCCGCGCTCGAGGTGGTCGCGTTCCTGCCCGGCGGCGACCGACCGCAGATCGAGGTCGGCATGCCGCTGCGCCTCGAGCTCACCGGCTTCGACTACGCGTACCAGGACGTCGTCGTCGCGTCGATCATGGAGGGCATCGTCGGGCCCGCCGAGGCCAAGCGCCTGCTCGGGGACCAACTCGCCGACACGCTGCCGTTGGGCGGCGGCGTCGTCATGGTCCGCGCGAGCCTGCCGACGACGCGCTTCACCTCGGGCGATCGCACGTTCGGGTACCACGACGGCATGGGCGGCACCGCAGAGGTTCGCATGCGCGATCAGACGATCCTCGAGGTGCTCATCCCCGGATACGAGGAGCTATGACCGACGCACCGCTGCCCCAGTCGCCGTCGGCCGGCGCGTACCCGGCCCTGCACCGCCTCGACGTGAACCGCCGCAAGCGGCTCGAGTACGTGCCGCAGATGCAGGTCGCCGACTGCGGCGCGGCGAGCCTCACCTGCGCGCTGCGATACTTCGGCCGGCACGCGCGGCTCGACGACGTGCGCGCGGTGCTCGGCGTCGGCCGCGACGGCGCGACGCTCGGGGGCATGCGTCGCGCCGCCGAGCACTTCGGCCTGCGCGCCCGCGGCGTGCGGACCGAGCTCGCCGACGTGCGGGCCCTGCCGCGCGCGACGATCCTGCACTGGAACCTGGCCCACTTCGTCGTCCTCGATCGCGCGACGCCCAAGGGCGTGCAGATCGTCGACCCCGCCAACGGCCCGCGGTTGGTGTCGTGGGACCAGTTCGGCAAGAGCTACACCGGCGTCGCGCTCGTGCTCGAGCCGACCGAGGCCTTCGCGCCGATGGCCAAGGGCGGCAACCGGCTGTTCGCCTACCTCGCCGCGCTGCTCGGCCACCGCGGCACGCTCACGCGCGTGCTGACGATGTCGGTGCTGCTGCGGGTGCTCGCGATCAGCCTGCCGCTGCTCACGGCGCTGGTTGTCGATCGGGTCATCCCGCGCTCGGACACCAACCTGCTGATGGTCACCGGCGTCGGCCTCGTCGCGGTCATCGCGTTCCAGTTCGTCTCGCAGCTGATCCGCGCGCACCTGCTGCTCGAGCTGCGGACCAACCTCGACGTCCGGCTCACGCTCGGCTTCCTCGAGCACATGGTCAGCCTGCCGTTCGTGTTCTTCCAGACGCGCAGCGCGGGCGATCTCATGATGCGGGTCAACAGCAACACGCAGATGCGCGAGCTGCTGACCTCGAACACGCTGTCGGCCCTGCTCGACGGCACGCTGGTCGTCGTCTACCTGGCGATGATCCTCGCGATGAGCCCGCTGCTCGGCGCGGTGGTCACGGTGCTCGCCGCGATCCAGATCGCGCTGTACTGGCTGACGAAGACCCGCTACCGCGAGCTGTCGTCGCAGCAGCTCGAGGCCCAGGCGCAGACCCACGGCTACCTCGTGCAGCTCATCGCGGGGATCGAGACGCTGAAGGCCGCGGGCGCCGAGCGCAATGCCGTGGTGCGGTGGTCCAACCTGTTCGCCAGCTCGCTCAACGTCGGGCTCGAGCGCGGGCGACTCGAGGCCCTGGTCAACGCGCTGCTCGCCGCGGTCAAGGCCGCGGCGCCCCTCGTGGTGCTGTGCACCGGCGCGGTGATGACGATGCGCGGCGAGATCACGCTCGGCGTCATGCTGGCGCTCAACGCCCTGGCGGCCGGGTTCCTCACGCCGCTGGGCACCTTGGTCGACAACCTCGTCACGCTGCAGGGGCTGACCAGCTACATCGAGCGCATCGACGACGTGATGGGCGAGGCGCCCGAGCAGGACGCAGCGCGGGTCCAGCCGGCGCCGCGGCTCACCGGCCACATCCGCCTGTCGAACGTCTCGTTCCGTTACGCCGGCGGCGCGCCGCTCGTGGTGCGCGGCGCGAGCCTCGAGATCGTGCCGGGCATGAAGGTCGCGCTCGTCGGTCGATCGGGCTCGGGCAAGTCGACGCTCGCGTCGTTGATGCTGGGGTTGTACTGGCCCGAGCAGGGGAGCATCGAGTTCGACGGCCGCGACCTGCGGCAGCTCGACGTACGGACGGTGCGGCAGCAGATGGGCATCGTGACCCAGGATCCGTACATCTTTGCCGGCTCGATGAAGGACAACCTGCTGCTCAACGCGCCCGACGCATCGCCGCACCAGATGATGCGCGCGGCCCAGATCGCGCGGATCCACGACGACATCATGGCGATGCCGATGGGTTACCAGACGCCGGTCGCCGAGGGCGGGGCGTCGCTGTCGGGCGGGCAGCGGCAGCGGCTCGCGCTGGCCCGCGCCCTGGTGAACGCGCCGGCGGTGCTGTTGCTCGACGAGGCGACGAGCGCCCTGGACGCGGTGACCGAGGCGGAGATCGCCCGCAACCTGTCGCAGCTGCAGTGCACGCAGATCATCATCGCCCACCGCTTGAGCACGATCATGTCGGCGGACGCGATCGTCGTCGTCGACGGCGGGCAGATCCTCGAGGCCGGCAGCCACGCCGATCTGCTCGCGCGCGGCGGGCACTACCGACGGCTCGTCGAGGCCCAGGCGATGCAGGGCAGCGCGACACAGGCCCCACCGCTGCGGCTCGCGGCGGGGGCCGGGCGTGGCGCGACGGAGGTGGCGCGATGAGACGATCCCGTTGGGTGGCGATGATGGTGGCGTGGGTGGGGTGCGCGGCGCCGGAGGTCACGCCGGCGACCGCGGTCGTGCCTGCGTCGACGCCGAAGTCCTCGTCCGTCGAGCCCGCCACCGATCCCGGCTACGTCGGCGTCGTGATCCCCTCCGCGGCTGTCGATCTCGCGCCGACCTACGACGGCGAGATCGAGCGCATCGCCGTCGCGGTCGGACAGTGGGTCGAGGCCGGCGCCGAGGTGGCGCGCTTCGATCCGGCCGCGGCGCGCGAGGCCCTCGCGATGGCGCAGGCCGAGGTCCGCGTGGCGCAGGGCGAGGCCGCGCAGGCGTCGGCGATGGCGCGGCACGCCAGCCGCCGCCTCGCGACCGAGCGCGTGTTGGTCGAGCAGGGCATCAGCGCGGCGCACGAGATCGACGATGCGGCGGCCGATCGTGCGCGCCATGGTGCGGCGAGCTCCAGCGCGGCGGGTCGGATCGCCGGCGCGAAGGCCCGCGTGCTGCAGCTCGAGCGCGAGCTTTCGCAGACGAGCCTGGTCGCGCCGTTCCGCGGCCAGATCTCGCTGGTCTACCGCGAGGCCGGGGCCCAGGCCGGTCCGAGCAAGCCCGTGGTGCGCCTGGTCGACACCTCGTCGAGCTTCGTGCGCTTCGCGGTGCCGCCGGTCGACGTCGCGGCGTTCCGGACCGGCGTCTCGGTCGAGGTCGTGCTCGATGGCGTCGGAGTCACGCTCGCCGCGACGGTCCGCGACGTCGCGCCCGAGGTCGATCCGCCCAGCGGCAAGATCTTCGTCGAGGCGGAGATCGCCGCGGCATCGGTGCCCCACGCCCGGCCCCACAGCCCCGCGTGGGTGCGGTTGGCCCGGACCGCGGCGCCGTGACGCGTCACCCGGTCACGCAGTAGCCCACATCCGGTGCGCCGGGGATCGGCGGCTCGAACGGCGCGCACGTGCCCGAGGCGCACGGATGCTCCGGCGAGCAGTGGGCGGTGCAGCACCCGGCATCACAGCAGCCGGCGACCTCGGGTCCCGGCGTGCACTGCAGGCCGGCGCCGCACGAGTCGTTCTCTTCGCAGCCCTCACCCTCGGCCCTGCCGCCCGACGCCAGACAGCCGAAGCCCCGGTCCGTCCGCTGACACGTCCCTTCGCCGCAGGCGTTCGGATCGAACGGGTCGCACGGGATCTGGCACTCCGCGACCACGTTCTCGTCGTCGATGATGCACACGCGATCGGCGGGGCACACGGGTTCACTCGGCGATCCCGTGCACATCGGCGTGCACGAGGCCGTCGCGCCGCCGGGATCGAGGGCGCACCACGACGTCGGGCCACAGGGATCCGACTCCGCCGCCGGTTCGCACGCATCACCGTCGGCGAGCGGCTCGGGATCCTGCGTCACGCACGCGAGCACCGAGTGCTCGACCGGCACGCACTTGCCCCCGGCCTCGCAGTCCTGCGCCCAGATATCGCACGGCATCTGCACGCCGAGGTCGAGCTTGTCTGGTTCCTCGGTCTCGTCCGGGGGGCACTCCGGGTTGGTCGTGCCCGCCGTCCCGTCGCCTGAGCCATCCGCGACCGTGCTCCCCGCGGACGTCGTCGGCAACGGACCGACCGAAGACGACCCCTCGCTGCTCGCCGAGGTGCCCCCGGATTCGGGCGAGTCGTCCGCCGTCGATGGCCCGCAAGCGAGCAGCCCCATCATCAACCCAAGACATCCGCGTAGCGTCATCGGGTGTGAGACGGCGCATGCCCGAAGATTCGGCTCACTCGCGTGCGATCATCCGGGCACGATCTGCGTCAGCGCGAAGCCGGTCATGTCGCTGTACGTGTACGGGTACTGCAACCCGCCCACGACCTCGTGCATCTCGGGGGCGACCGGATCGATCTTGAACGCCTGGTCGCCGAGCGTGTCGACGAGCCACACGTAGCCCTCGACGTCGATGCTGACGCCGGCGGCGTGCTCGATGCCACCGAGGGTTTCGGGGCCGAAGAAGTCGATCTCGATCGGATCGGTGTTGGGATCGACGCGGAGCAGGCCCGGGTTCGCCCCGCCGCCGAATGACGCGATGCTCGCGATCCACAGCACGCCCTGTTCGTCCGACATCAGCCCGCGCAGGATGTTGTTGGGGTTCGAGTCGGGTGGCCCGGCGTTGGCGAAGTAGTCGTCGAGCTCGGCCTGCAGGCTGGTGAAGCTCGCGGTGCCGGGATCGTAGGCGTAGAGGCTGTTGCTGCCGCCGGCCATCCATACGCGACCGCTCGCGTCGATCGTGATGCCGTAGGCGTCCTCGCCCCCGGGCTTGGCGAAGGACTCCCAGCAGTCGCCGGGCGCGACCGGTACGCAGCCGTACTCGACGCGGTACAGCGCCTGACCGGCCGAGCGGTCGACGAACCAGAAGTCGTTGTTCGCATCCACGACGCCGCCGTAGGGGCCGTAGGTGTCGCAGTTGTAGCCCTCGACGGGGATCTCGACCTCGATCGCCCCGTCGGCGCCGTTCAGCATCCACACCGTGACGTCGGCGTTCTCCTCGTTGCAGAACGCGACCCACAGCTTCGGATCGTCGAGGGTGCATGCGTCGAGCTGCTCGGGCGCGGTCCACTGCACCGCGCGCGGGCCGTCGCAGCCGCCGTCGATGTGCGGCACGTCGAGCTGCCACGCCAGGCACTCGTCGGTCGTCCACGGCAGGTAGTTCGCGTCGACCGCGGTCTCGACGACGCCGTCGCCGTCGAGGTCGGGGCAGTTCTCCGGATCGGCGATGAACTTCGCGAGGCCACCGCTGCGATCGAGCACCGCCACGTCACCGTCGAGGTTGACCGACGTTCGCGACGGGCCCTGACAGGTGCTGATGCTGACGCCCTCGTAGTCGTCGACGAGGTAGCGGCCGACCTCGGTCGCGCTCTGGGTGTCGATCTTCGACACCGTGCCCTGGGTGCTGTTGGCGATCCAGATGTACGAGAACTCGACGACGGTCGGGTTGCCGCCGCAGCCGGTTGTGCCGTCGTCCTCGCCGGCCTCGGAGCTCGAGCCCGGATCGCTCGCGGTGCCGGTCGTGCCGGGGGTGCCCGTCGAGCTGGTCGCGTCCGCGGTGGAGCTCTCGGGCGCGCTGTCGGTGCTGTCGGCACTCGCGTCGACCGAGCCCGCGGTCATGCCCTCGGTGCCCGATGTTCCCCCGCTGGTCGCGTTGCTCAACGAGCCGATGCCGTCGCCGGAGGTGCCGCTGGCCTGATCAGGGGCGCTCTCGGTGCCACACGCGGCGAGCAGCACGAGCGAGGCGGTGGTGGCGGTGAACGCGGCGTGGCTTCGAGTTCGATCGTGCAGCAAGTGACACCTTCGGCCCCTCGGCCGCATCGGCTTCGACACCGATCACCTGAGGACTTTTTGGTGTCCCAGAAGAATTTTCTTCCAGGGGAAGTGCCCCGCTTCGCCGCTTCTCGAGTGCGAGATGGGCCTACGCCGGCAACGCCTTGCGCTCGCGTGGGGCCTCGAGCGCCATGCGTCGCTTGAGCGCGGCGAGTTCGTCGTCCACCGAGCTCGCCGCGAGGGCGCGGAACTGGGCCTCGAGCGACGCGCCGTGGTGCAGATCGCCGATCTCCGAGGCGGCCTCGGCCGAGGCCTCGATCTGCTCGACGCGCTGCTCCATCCGCTCGAGCGTGCTCCACGGCGACAGGCCATCGAGGTGGGACAAGGTGCTCGCGATCGTGCGCTGGGCCTGGGCCCGCGCGACGCGGGCGACGAGCATCGTGCGCTGCCGCGAGGCATCGTCGATGCGCTGGCTCAAGGCGGACAGCGCGCTTCGGAGGTTGTCGACGGCCTGCTTCTGATCGTGCCACTGTGCGCCGTAGGTCGCGGCGAGCTCGTCCTGCTCGGCCTTGCGCACCAACGCCGCGCGGGCGAGCTCGTCGTGGCCGGAGCGGATCGCGAGCATCGCCCGCTTCTCCCACAGCTCGGCGTCGGCGGCGTGGCGATCCACGCGGTGGCGCAGCGCCCGCTCGTCCGCGATCGCGACGCAGACCAGCTTCTTCGCCTCGATCAGCTGCTCCTTCATCTCGTACACGATCTGATCGAGCATCTTCGCCGGGTCCTCGGCGCGATCGATGCGGTCGTTGAGGCTCGATCGGACGAGCGCCATCCAGCGATTCGAGGATGCCATGCGAAGTGCCTCCAGACGGGGTTCTGCGGCGTGCGACGGCGAATTCGCCGCCGGGCCGTCGGTCGCCAACCCAGCCCTCGCGGGGATTATTGCCGGGCGATCGCGATCGCCTCGACCCACACGGGCCCGGGGCCCGCGTCGACCGCACCGAGGTGCTCGAGCTGGCCGTCGGCGCCGATGCGGTGGGTCGCGAGCGTGCCGGAGTGCTGTCCCGCGGCGAACAGGAACCGACCCCCGGGCTCGATCGCGAAGTCGCGGACGTAGGCCTCGGTCGGCGCGTGGCCGGCGGCGACGAGGCTGCCGTCCGGCTGCACCGAGAAGATCGCGATCGTGTCGTGGCCGCGGTTGCTGACGTAGACGAAGCGACCGTCCGGCGTGACGTGGAGATCGGCGACGTAGTTGTCGCCACCGTCGACGCCGTCGGGGAGCGTCGAGATCGTCTGCGGCGAGCCGAGGTGCCCCGTTGCCGCGTCGTAGGCCCATGTCGTCACCGAGTCGCCGTTCTCGTTCGACACCCACGCGACCGGTCGGTCCGCGGAGAAGATCATGTGCCGCGGCCCTGCGCCGGGCTCGGCGTCGACCTGCAGCGGATCGTTGGGCGCGAGGGCCCCGGTGGTCGCGTCGAAGGTGAACTGGCGGATCTGATTGCCGCCGAGGTGGGGCACGAACGCGAAGCGGCGATCGGGCGCGAGCACGATCGCGTGGGGCTGCATCGCGACGCCGAGCGAGCTGAGGGCGCCCGGGATCACGGCGCCGTCCGCTTGCAGGCCGAAGCTCGCGATCTGCCCGTCGTTGAAGTCGGCCGCGAGCAGGTGCGGCCCGGCCTCGGAGCGGGAGAGGTACACGATGGCGAGGCCGACGTCGGTCTCGCCGATCGGGCTCGGGGTCCCGTCGGCGGCGATCGAGTAGCCGAGCACGCGCCGGTCGCCGTAGCGCGCGACCCAGAGCCGGGCGCCCGTCTCGTCCTGGACCATCGGCCCGACGTCGGCGCCGAGCTCGAGGGTCTGTACGGTCGTGGCCGCGCCGGTGTCGAGGTCGACGGCGAAGCGGATCACCGTGGTCCCGCTCGACACGAACAGCGCGACCGCGTCGGGCAGCTCGGGGCCGGTGGTGCCCGAGCTCTCGGCGGTCGCGTCGGGGTCGGAGGTGATGCTCGGGTCGGACGCCGTGGTCGAGCTCGACGACGACGATGTGCTCGAGTCGGGGTCGGGCGTGCCGCTCGTCGACGTCAGCGACGCCGTGCCGGAGCTCGACGACGCACCTCCGGGCTCGCTCGCCGGATCGCCGCACGCCGCGGTGCAGGTCAGCACGGAGATCAGCGCGCGCGCGGGTGAGGTGCGTGGCATCGCGGGATCATCCGGGGATTGTCCGGCCGCGTCCACCGTCGCAACGCGCCGCGACGTGACGGCTTGGCCACCACCGTGCGTGGCCTCGCGTGTCCGAACCGCGCCGGTTGCGGCGCTCGGCCGCAGCCGATAGGGTCGGTCGGTGACGACGACGCATCGGTGGTCCCTCGCGGCGTGCCTGCTCGCCGTCGGCGTGTCCACCGTGGCGCACGCCAGCAACACCCGGCACCCGCGGACACCCGTGATCTGGGAGGGCGTCGCGGCGTGCGGCGTGCCCGAGATCGTGTCGCCGTGCATGACGCTGCACGATCGCGGTGACGGCCCGCTGCACATCCCGTACGGCATTCCCTACGAGGACACCGACGTCGGGCCCGACGAGGCGCCGCAGAGTCGTACGCACCAGTTCGTCGGCTTCTGTCGCCAGCACCCGTTCTCCGAGGCGATCCCGAGCTGGATGACGGCGGCCGACGTCACCGCCTCCGAGGAGGTGGGGCAGGTGATGCCGGGCGAGGTGCCGACCAGCGACATCCTCGAGCTGCGCGACGACTGGGACGATTGTTGGTTCCGCATCGTCGAGGACGCCGACCGCCGCCCGATCACCTGCGAGATGGCCGAGCAGGGCGTCGACTGGGACACGTCGGCGGTGCCCGCGGGTGTCTACGCCATCGACGCGTACACCTACGAGCCGGCGCTCAACTTCTGGGTGCTGCGGCCCGGCGTGGTCAAAGTGCACGACGGCGATCCCGACGCGGTCGGTCCCGCCGCAGCGGTGAGCACCCGCGAGTTCTCGGTGCACCGCAACCAGATCGCGATGGTCGAGGGCTGCGCCGACGCGCCCGCGGACAGCACGTTCACCGTGTACTGGGCCAAGTACACGCCGGATCTCACCGAGCCCGAGTGGGTCGCGCTGGGGCCCGCGCAGGCCCTCGAGGGCGACGCGTTCGAGATCGAGTTCGCCCCGCCCGAGGCGCTGTTCGGCAAGTTCGGCATGCTGCGCGTCGACGTCGAGGATCCGAGCGGCCGGATCTACACCGCGCACATGGCCGACAAGTTCGTGGTGATCAACGCGGACGGTCCCGACGCGTGCGGCGGCACCGGCAGCTTCGTCGGCGGCTCGTCGTGCGACGAGAGCGGCGATGGCTCGAGCGGCAGCAGCGGATCGGCGAGCACGGGGAGCAGCGGCGGCGTCGCGGAGGGATCGACGTCGATCGCGGCGACCAGCAGCGAGGGCACCGGGCCCGCCGCGACGCCGAGTTCGGGCGAGGGTGGTTGCGGTTGTGGGAGCGCCCCGGCGACGCCGTGGCTGGTCGTGCTCCCGGTGGTGCGACGGCGTCGACGCCGATCGTCCGGCCACTCGCCGCGGTAGCCGGCGCCCGCCGCGGGGGTGATCAGCCCCACGTCGCTGGGGCGTCATGATCATTCACGACGTCGCGGACACTCCTGGTTTGACGGATCCGCCCGGACTCGGGCATCCTGCCCACAGGCCCGGTGGTGGCCGTAGTCACGACGTGGTCGTGAACGTGGTGGTCGTGGTCGTGGTCGTGGTCGTAGTCGTCGCCTAGGAGCTAGCCCTCATGTCCGAGAACATCCTCTTCGGTTCGATCCCCGTGTTCGCCGGCGTGCTCGCGTTCCTGCCGGCCTGCAACAACGACACGAGCCAGACCTCCGCCGACTCGACCTCCGGCCCGACGACCCTCGACACCTCCGACTCGAGCAGCACTGCGAGCTCCGTCTCCGTCGGCGAGTCGTCGACGATGACCGACCCGACGGACCCGACGAACCCCACCGACCCGACGGACCCGACCGGCGTCCCCGAGTGCGTGACGTGCACCGCGGAGCCCGAGGGCGGGTGGTTCGGCCCGGTCGTCTACGCCCGCGTGGCGCCGGGCCAGACGGCGCCCGAGTGTCCGCCCGCGGCCCCCGAGGCCGGCCCGACCCTGGTCAACGGCTTCGTCGATCCCGGCCCCGCGATCTGCGAGTGCTCGTGCGAGGCGCCGCCCGCCCAGAGCTGCTCGGCCTTCGCCGTCTCGACCTACGACGGCTACTACGGTACGGACGGCTACTACGGCGAGGGCGGCTTCATCGGCTTCATCGGCTACGGCAGCGACGAAGGGTACTACGGCGGGAGCACCGGAGGCGGATACGGCGGGAGCACCGGTGGCGGGTACTACGGAGGCTCCACGGGTGGCTACTATGGCGGGACCAGCGACGGTGGGTACTACGGCGGGGTCTGGATCTCTGCCTGAGCTGAAGTTTGAAGTGAATTCGGGACAGAGCCTGACCGTCAAGTTGCTGTCTACACACCCCTTCGGAGGATGTCCCGTGGCAGCGATCATGATCGAGGTTCC
>JBIJCC010000164.1:0-16865 GCA_044344875.1 Nannocystaceae bacterium | reverse complement strand
CCTGACGTCGTCCACATCAACCCGATCGACACCGAGGCCGTCGCCCTCGCTGAGGCAGCCGCACCTGCCTGCATCGCTACTTAGAATTCCCTTCTCCCCTGTCTCAAAGTCGTTGACACGTTCCGACGCACTTGAGCCGTGCATGCCCCACCGCGTCCTCCCGGCCATCGTCGTCTCCTTGCTCACGGCGTTCGGCGTCGCTGCCTGCGAGAGCCCCTCTTCGCCGTATCGCTGCGTCTCGCAGCACTCGACCGACAACGGGGCGGAGTCCTGCACGTGCAGCACGAATCCGCCGAAGCCGGGTAGGCAACTCGACCACTTCATCGTGGTCGACGCGTACACGGACCAGTGCGACGTCGAGACCTACGCAGACACGCTGTGCTGCGAGAACAGCGGGACATCGAGCACCTCCTGCGCGTGCGAGTCGCTCGAGTGCAGGCAAAAAGACGCGAGCCGCTGCTACTGCGGCCGCGCCGATGAACAGTCCGCGGGCTGGCAGCTCGTCGATAGCTGCGCCGCACCGACCGGCGGGCACTGCTGCGTCAGCGAGTACGGGGATTGTTCGTGCACCACGTCGACGTGCTCGGCGACTGCAGTGGAGGTCGCCAGCTGCACGGTGCAAGACGTGGCGTGCGCGGGGGGTGGAGAGGTGTCCGACTGCGCGATGGAGACCGCGGCGGACGGCGCCTCGGCGGCGAGCGATCCTTCGACCAGCGATCCAGGCCCCACGTGGGGCTGCACGTTCACGAGCACGAGCGACCTGACGTGCACCGACGGCTCGAGCTACGGCGAGCCCGAGCAAGGCTGCCAGGAGGTCACAGGCGAACAAGCGAACGCGCAGAGCGCGTGCAACGACTACACCGAGGGCTATCTCGATTGCTCCGACGGATGCTGTTTCGAGACGCGGTACGCCGACGTTTCTCTGCAGCCGGGCGGATGCTAGCCGGGAGAGTCGGGGCGCGTCCGTCACGGCTCACCCGAGATCCGCACACGGATCCGCTGTTGACTAGCCCACGGTCGTCATCGACGCGATTGGGAGCTTCAGCACGGCGCCGATCGAGCGTCGCTTCGGCACCACGTGCACCACGTTCTTCACGAGCTCGAGATCGCCAACGACCAGGAGTGGATGCTCCTCGAGCGGCAACACGCTGCGGCGCGTGCCGTCGGCACTGCGATGCTCCACGACGAGTTCCGACTCGCCGTGGGCGTGAAAGCGGAGGTACGCGCGCAGCTCGACGCCCTCGAGCGCGACCGCACGAAGGAGCACTTCGAACTCGAGGCCGTGCTCTCGCAGCTGTGCGCGCACGGCCGCGACGGTGCGATCGTCGAGATCGAAGTGCTCCGCCAGCGCCGACACTGCGCCGCCGAAGAGCTCGATACCCTCGGCGATCGCCTCGCCGACACAGATCCTGCGGAACTCGGCCGCATCGACGCCCATCTCGACGGCCGCGAAAAAATTGGCAGGTCGCCTGTCTTGGATCGCGTAGGTCGCGGGCGGGCGGCGCGTGGTCGGGTAGAAATAGATCTCTTCGAACCCGGGCAGGCCGAACTCGGCCGCCCACAGCTTCCAGTAGAACGCCTCCGTGATGATCCAGTGCGTGTCTCCGGCGCGCGAGACGTAGCAACCACCGGGTCGCGGGCTGCCCTGCATCATCTCCTGCACCATCCGCTCGGGGTCGGTCGGCGGGCCGTCTCCGCCCGGCGCCACCGGGGCATGAATCCGTGTGCCGGAGATCCGCACCATCGAACGTGCGGGGGTCGTCGAGGCCCGTTCACGGCGTGCGGCGGCGGCGTCCAGCACCGCCCGTGCCTCGGCCACCGCCTGCCGGCGCAGGTCGTCAGCGTGGCCGAAGCTGCGCGCGAGCACGAGCGGGTGCGCCGCGCGAGCGAGCGCGATCGCGACGGTGCCCATCGCGTCGTCGTCGACGCGGCCCTCGACGATCACCTGCGTGAGGGCCGACGCGATGATCGTCTCGTCGAGTGCGTAGACTTGATCGTCCCACTCGAAGCAGGCGGCCTCTTCACGCGCCAGCTGCTCCTCGATGACCGCGTCCGCCGACAGCCCCGCATGGTAGTCGACCGCGAAGCTGTCGGTGATCCAGCGCAGGCAAGTGCCGAGCGTGGCGGTGGGATTCGCTTCACGCCAGCGCAGGAACTCGCTGATCGCATCCGACCCGCGGTCGCTCTCGAGCGGGCCGATGTCGAGCGTGAAGAGCAACGCCGAGCCCTCGGAAAAGTAGCGCCGGGCATCTGGATGCACGGTCAGCTTCCCGCGGAGCGCTTGCTCGATGTCGAACGCCATGGAATTCGGCCTCGTCACTCGCTCTCGGTGACGACGATGTCGAGCGTACCGCGGATAGGAAGGATCCGCGCCGTCGCGATCCGCGACGTCGGCTGGTGGTCCGCGACCGCGCTCGGCATCTCCGGAGTGGCGCTCGCCGGCCTCGGACACCGGATCCTCCGCGGCCATCGAGAGGGCCGCCGCGGGCCCCAGGTTGCGGTCGCACCCATGCTCGGAGGATCGCTGACGGGAATCTCGATCGCGGGCCGATTCTGAGAGCGATCGTGGACGCGGCGGGCGAGCTCATGCGTCGGGTCCGCGACGACTCGAACGCCATCGCGGGAACGCGACGATCATCGACGCGAGCGGCACCACGGCGATCATCTCGGTGGGCACGGCGAGGTGCAGCACGCGGTTGAGCACGCCCTCGATCACGACCACGGCCGCGAGGTTGATCGCCAGCAGCACCGCGAGGAGCTTCCAGTTCGACCACAGGACGGAGGAGGCGCCGGACATCCAGCGCGACGGTATCGCCTGCGCGGGCTAGAGCCCATCCTGCGCGTCGAGCCACGCCGACCACCCCGGACGCGGGGTCCCGTCTGCGTATCGTCGCATGCCCATGGTCGAGAGCGACTCGATGAACCGATCGATGAACCACTGTGGGGCGTCCTGTCGGAGCCCGCGATCGGCTTCGTGCCCAAGCTCCTGGCGATGGGCGGCACGCTGGTGTTCATGGGCGGCTGGCTGCTCGAGCGCCTCACGTCGTTCGGCCGCGAGATGCTCGGGGCCATCGGCCAGATCCAGCCCTAGGCGGACCACATGGGCCTCGCCGCGCTGGTCCCCGTCCTCGAGCCCTTCGCGGTCCTCGCGATGCTGACGATGGCGCGCGCCGGCGGCCTGCTGCTGGCCCTGCCCACAGGCTCGAGCACGGCGAGATGTCGGTCGGACCTCCGTTCCCCACGGGCCGGCGCTGGGCTTGCGCACGAAGAATGCGTCCGGTAAGGGACGCCGCATGCTCGCCAAGCCGTCCGCGCTGTGTGCCGCCCTCGCCCTCACGATGTCATCCCTGCCCATGGTCGCCCGCGCGGCAGGAGGTGACGATTCCACTGTGGAGCTCGTGGCCGTGCAGGCCGAGGATGGCTCGCTCGCGTCGAGCGATGGCCCCACCGTCTACATCGAGCTCGCCAAGCCGGATCCAGATCGAGGGGCGGTCAAGCTCGCGCGCTATCGCAGCACCACCGCCACGGCCGCGCCCAATGCTGTCGTCGTGACCACCCTCTACGACGAGCTCTGCACGGAGCCGTGTGGCGCCGCGGTCGATGTGTCCGAGCGGCCCTTGTTCTTCTTCGTGCGCGACGGGCAGCCGATCTCGTATGCCTTCCGCCTCAACCAGTTCGAGGGGCCGGTGACTTTGAAGGTCCGACCGGTCAAGAAGGGCTTGCTGATGGCGGGCGCGACCCTGGCGGTCTTCATCATTGGCATCCCCATGTGGATCGCAGCCGTTTCGAAGGTCTGGGCCGCGCCGGGTGAGCCGGGCTCGGCGACCGCGTTCAAGAAGCTCAAGAAGGCGAAGACGTAGTACCGCGTCGAGAGCCTGGCCGCGGTGGAGCGAGCGGTGCGCTACGAGGTGCCGCCGCTCGCTCGACACATCCGGTGCTGCAGCGCGCGTATCGGCGACCACACACCGGCGACACCCGAGGCGCGCCCTACAGCCCATCCTGCGCGTCGAGCCACGCCGACCACGCCGGCCGCGCTGTCCCGTCCGCGTATCGCCGCATGCCCATCGTCGCGAGCGACTCGACGAACCGATCGATGAACCACTGCGGGGCGTCCTGGATGCTCGCTTCGAGCAGCGCGATGGCCTCGGGTGACCAATCGACCAACTGGAACGCGAACGCTGCGCGCAGCCGAGGCTCGGCCACCAGCGCCGCGCCGATGTCGGCGTAGAACCCGGCCTGCAGCGCCTCGGTCGCTCCGAGGGTCGAGGCCCCGCCGTCGGGACCCGCGGGGCAGCCGAACTCCTGCAGGACGACGTCGAGATCGCCGGTCGCGGTCATCATCGCCGCGAGGCGCACGGTCCCCGCGGTCGCATCGACGGTGAGATCCGGCAGCGAGCAATAGAAGTTCATCGACGCGAAGTCCGATGCGGCGACGACGGACGCGAGGAACGGTGTGCCGACCTCGACCTCGCGCATCGTCATCGTCACGCCCAGCTCGGGATCCAACGCGCGCACGTGCGAGCGGGCGGCGTCGAGGAATCCGACCACCGCGTCGGTGCCGCTCGGGTCGCGCTCGAACAGGGTGCCGGGCTCGTTCGCGATGCTCACCCCGAAGACACCGCGCTCGGTCATCACCGGGACCACGACGTCGAGCACCGCGGCGAAGCGCCCGGTGACGGTCGCGTCGTCGAAGGCGAGCCCCGGCGCGAGCCGGCTCGGGTCGTCGGGGTCGAGCAGGTCCGCGGGCAGCTCCAGCGAGTCGCTGTCGAGGGTCTCGATCAAGACCATCGGCGTCAGCCCGTCAGCGACGAGCGCGTCGAGCTGCTCGACCAACGGTGACGCATCGATGAGCCCCGGGCTCGGCTCGAGCTCGGCCCACGAGATCTGCACGCGGCCCACGTCCATCCCGTGCGCGAGGGCCTCGGTCCACGCGGCGTCGACCGCGGTCGCGGTCGCCGGCGGCAGCGCGGGGTTGAAGCCGACGATCATCCCGAGGTGATTGCCCTCGGGCAGCCTCGGGATGCCCGACCCGGCCGGCTCGCCCGTCGTCGAGGTCTCGCCGCTCGAGTGACTGCTGTCGCCGCTCGAGTCCAGGACCCCACTCGTCCCGTCCGTGGCAGGTGCGCTGCTCGATGCCTCGGACCCCGTGGTGCCCGTGGTCGCCTCGACCCCGCCCGAGCTCGTCGTCGACGCGTCGACCCCACCGTCGCTCGCGCACGCCACGAGCAGTCTCGAGCCGAGGAGGAGCAAGGAGTGTCGCGCGGTGCTGCGGATCATCGAGCCGGCCGAGCTAGCACGCCGCGTGCCACGACAACCACGAACCATGTCGCCGGGGGCACGGAGCGACGCTGCGTTTGCCCACGCGCCGAGTGTCGCGAACCACGGCGGCCCCGCGCCCTCACGACGCGAGCGCGGCCTCGAGCGCCTGCGCGAGCCCGCCCGCGTCGACGTCCGCGACCACCAGCCGGGCCATCGTGCGCAGCTCGGGTTCGGCGTTGCCCATCGCCACCGGGAAGCCGACGGCCTGCATCGCGCCGAGGTCGTTGAGCGCATCGCCGACGACCATCACGTCGGACAGCGCGACGCCGTAGGCCGCGGCGATCGCCCGAACGCCCGAGTCCTTGCCGACGCCCGGCGCGGTGAGATTGACGAACATGGTCTCGGGCATCACGGGCGAGGTCGAGGGCACCGCGGTGAGCCCGGCGCACGCGTCCGCGAGCACGGCGTCGACCTCGTCGTGGCCGACGAGCCATTGGGCGCGAACGGCCGAGTCTCGCATGGCCTCGAGCGGGCGCATCGCGAAGGGCACCCCGAGGAGCGCGGCGTGATCGCGGGAGCGCGCGGTGTCCCGCTCGACCGCGTACTCGGTGTCGCCGTACAGCTCGAGCAGGCGACCATCGCTGCGCGCGCGGTCGACGAGCCACGCGACCGCGTCGGTCGGCAGCGGGCTCGACCGCGACTCGCCGGTGCCGACGTGCAGCACGCTCGCGCCGTTCTGGAACACGTGCCAGCCGTCCGCGTCGAGCCGGCTCGCCCACGCCCGCGCCTTGCCGAACGCGGGACGCCCCGACGAGATCGCCAGCCGGATGCCCCGCTGCCGCGCGCGCAGGCCGAGCGACCAGACGCGCTCGTCGATCGTCCCCGCGCGGCCGACCAACGTGCCGTCGACGTCGATGCAAACCAACCCGATCACGTGGATTCCATCGCGTTCATTCGCAGCTCTGCTCGCGGCCGAAGGTGGCGAGGGCGTCTCGCATCGAGGCGAACTGCCACGCGAAGTAGCCCGGATCGCGGGCGATCGACGAGATGCGGACCTCGTCGATCACCCCGGAGAACTGGCGTCCGGAGTTCTGGACGTTGTCGCCGATGCTCACGTCGTGGTCGGTCGTGCTGATCGGACCGGCGAGGTCACGCTCGATGTCCTGCGCGCCGTCGACGTAGACGCGCTTCACCCCGCCACCGTAGACGATCGCGACGTGGTGGAACTGGCCGTCGTCGACCGCGACATCGCCCGCCAGGTTGTCGTTGTTCGGATCGGAGCTGAAGCTGACGAAGGCGCTGTCGAAGTACCGCTGCATGCGCCAGGCGTCGTCCCCCTTGGTCACCATCGCCTGCCACGCGATGTCGAACGCCGCGACGCGGATCCACGCCTCGACGCTCAGCGCCGTCGTGAAGTCGTAGGCCGACTCGCCGGCGAGCACGAGGCCATCGTCGACGCCATCGAACGACTGTGCCCCGGCGAGCAGGCCATCGATCGCGCTCGGCGGTGTCTGTGATGCCGCGTCGTGCCCCGCCCCGGTCGCGTCGGTGAAGTCCTGCAGGTGGTGCACGCTCACGTATCCGTCGGCCCACGTCGCCGCCCCATCACTCGCAGAGGGAGCGTCCGGGTTGCCGTAGTACATCGTCACCGAGGTCCCGGCCGCGCTGAGCGCGGGCAGGCGCACCCAGACGGTGGAGATCTCGCTCGGGCTCCAGCGCTCGATCTCCAGCGCGAGCTCGGTGCCGCCCTGCACCACGCGGAGGTCGGCGCCGTCCGCCTGCGCCTGCGCGTAGTCGATGCGGCTCGGATCGAGGCGCAGCAGCGCGACCATGTCCGACGCACCGATGAGGCCGGTGCCGTCGATCTGCACGGTGCGCCGGCGCGTCCACTGCGGATCCCACCAGTCCTCGGCGCAGGCCGAGCCTCCCGTGGTCGTGTCGTCGGCGTCGGTGGTGTCGCTCGGCCCGACATCGGGGATCGGCCCGATCGTGTCGGCGCCCGTCGGATCGGTGTCGTCGGTCAGCGCGCCGGTCGACGACGTGGTCGGCGTGACCGTCGTGGTGCCGGAGCCTCCGGTGGTGCCCGTGCCCTGCGCCGTCGAGCCCCCCGAGCCGAGGGTCCCGTCGGCCAGGCCGCCGTCCTCGTCGGCGACTCCCGAGGCGTCGAAACGACAACCGACGAGCACGAGCGCCAACGCGGGGCGAAGACAGTGCGGCACCGTCTCCACTGTGCCCGACGGGCCCCCGACCGGCAAACGCATCGCGCTACGCGGCCACGTCGTGCACCGCGCCGCGCTGCGCGGTGGCGTCCCGCGTCCGGACACCGAGCGCCTCGGCGATCGACTGATCGTGCACGACGCGGCGACGCAGCACCAGCGGCTGGGCGATCGCCCGCAGCACGATCCCGCGCTCGCCGACCGCGACCACCATCACTGGCTGCTCGACGCGCACCCCGCCACCGTCGACGTCGACGCTCAACACCGCGGAGGACCCCGGGATCGCCGGGAGCGCGGTGGGTGACACCATGATCAGGCGGCGTGCGACGCCGGTCACCACCGTCGCAGCGGTGCGACCGCCGCTGCGGAGCGAGGCCCGCGCGGATCCGAAGGAGGTGCCGCTGGGGAGGGCAGAGGCGAGGAATTCGTCGAGGGCGGTCACGGTGTCGGTCGCTTCGCGGCGGGTTGCACAGCGGGTACGGCGGTGTCGGCACCGCGGATCGCCCACCGCATCACCCGATGCATCGTCGCGGGCGGCCGCGCGGTTACGCGGCGGTCACGGGGCCGATCGCCGTGGACGATCGAGGCCCGAGGGGGATCAGGTCGGGGTCGCCAGCCGCGTGAGCACCACGCGCGACAGGCCCTTCAGCGTCTCGAACACGCCCATGCCGCTCCTCGCCGCGGCCTCGTACTCGGGGACGCCGAGGGGGTTGAGCTGCGCGCGCAGCTCCTCGACCGTCGCGATCTCGGGCATGTCGCGCTTGTTGTACTGGATCACGTACGCCATCTTCGCCAGGTCCTGGCCCTGATCGGCGAGGTTGATGGCGAGGTTCTCGACGCTCTCGACGTTGGCCTCGGCCCGCGACGGCTGCGAGTCCGCGACGAAGATGAGTCCATCGGCGCCGCGCAGCACCAGCTTGCGGCTCGCGTCGTAGAACACCTGCCCCGGCACGGTGTACAGGTGGAAGCGGACCTTGTAGCCGCGCACGCTCCCGAGATCGATCGGCAGGAAGTCGAAGAACAGCGTCCGCTCGGTGTCCGTCGCCAGCGAGATCATCTTGCCCTTGGCGTCCTGGCGCGTGGTCTCGAAGATGTGCTGCAGGTTGGTCGTCTTCCCGCACAGGCCGGGCCCGTAGTAGACGATCTTGCAGTTGATTTCCTTGGCGAGGTGATTGATGTAGGTCATCGCAGTTGCGCCCCCACGCGCGTGACGGCGGCCTCGGCGAGGCTGCGGATGTGGTCGGCCCCGATCCCGACGTGGCGACCGAGTTCGATCAGCGCCTCGAGCTCCGGTGCGCCGAGGTGCCCGTCGGCGAGCGCGACGATGGCCACCAGGCCGATCGCCTCCTCGGCGTCGTCGCCGAGCTCCGCGGCCGCCCGGGCGAGGCGCTCGCGTCGACCGAGCGCCGCCACCGCGTCGTCGAGGTCGCGGAAGTGCAGCTCGAGCGTGGCGTGATCGACCGCCGCCCCGGTCATGCGCTCGAGCAGCGCCGCGAGCGAGACCCGCTCGGCCTCCGCGAAGCCATCCGCCGAAGCGACGAGGTACGCCAGCTCGAGCATGGTCTGGAACCGCCGCGCAGCGTCGGCGTCGGCGGGCGCGTCGGCGACCGTCGCGACCGCACCCGCCCGGATCCACGCGATGCGATCGGCGTCCGCTCCGACCGCGCGTAGCACCGCCTCGGCCAGCCGCGGATCGTCGGCCTCGGCCACGCGCCATGAGTTGTCCGGCATGACGCCGAGTCTACGCGGCCGGCTGGGCGCCGCAAAGCGGCCCTCGCCGCAAGAGGGGGCGCCTCACCGCGTCGCGGCTCACAGCGTCGGCAGCCCGCGCGTCCGGCCGCGGGGGAACGCGCGATCGATCGCGGCGCAGTGCGTCGCGTCGAGCACGAGATCCGCCGCGGCGGCGTTGGTCCGCACGTGCGCCACCGAGCTCGCCTTCGGGATCGCGAAGCCCTCGTCGCGCACGAGCCAGGCCAACGCGACCTGCTCCGGCGTCGCGTCGAGTTCATCGGCGATGCCCCGCAACACCCGACCGCCGGCCGAGTCGGGCATCACGAACGACCCGCTGCCGAGCGGACTGTACGCGACGATGGCGACCCCTCGCGCGCGGCACCACGGCGCGACCGCGTGTTCGATCGCCCGCTCCTCCAGGTGATACAGCACCTGATTGCACGCGACCTCGCCGGGCTCGGTGACGTCGGCGAGCGCCTCGAGGTCGTCGACGTCGAAGTTGCTGACGCCCCAGCGGAGGATCTTGCCGGCGTCGACCAGCGCGCGCATGCCCGCGACGGTCTCGGCCAGGGGGAAGCGGCCGGGCCAGTGCAGCAGGTAGAGATCGAGCCGATCGGTGCCGAGCCGCGCCAATGATCGCTCGCACGCGGCGACGGTGCCGCTGCGCGAGGCGTTGCTCGGCAACACCTTCGACACCAGGTAGACCGCGTCGCGGCGGCCGGCGATCGCCTGACCGACGAGGGTCTCGACCACGCCGTCGCCGTAGAGCTCGGCGGTGTCGACGTGGGTCATGCCGAGCTCGATCGACAGGCGGATCGCGGCGACCACGTCCGCGGGCCGGTCGCCCTCCATGTTCCAGGTGCCTTCGCCGAGGACCGGGACCTCGACCCCGCCGAGGGCACGAGTCCGCACCTACAGCACCACGCCGATCTGCAGCGTCGCGGACCACGGCCGCGGGAAGTACTGACCGGGATCGATGCTCTGCAGGTCGCCGAGCTTGGTGCACGTCGATGCGCCGTCACCCTGCTGCACGCATGCCTTGCCGCCGAACGGCACGAGCACGTCGACCCGCGGGCCGATCGTCCACCGCTGGCCCAGGCGCAGGCCCAGGCCGATCACGATGCCGAGGCTGCCGCGGTGCACGACCTCGGTGGTGTCGTACTCGAGGACGACGCCGGGCATGTCGGGCACGGCGCCTCGGCCCGTCGAGTGGACGCTGCTGCGCAGGTAGCCGATCGTCAGGCCGAAGTACGGATCGAACCGCGACTTCATCACCAGGTGCAGCAGCGTGCCGGCGGCGATGTTGAGGAAGGTCCGGGTATCACGGGCGGTGTCGAGGGCGATCGTCGCGTCGGTCGTCATCACCGACGACGGGGCCTTCGCCGGCCCCGCGCCGCCCTGGATGGTCACGATCGGCGCGAAGCGACCGAAGCGATAGCCGCCGGTGAGGCCGAACCAGGGCACGGCCTTCAGCGTCTCGCACTGATCCTGGCCGCAGCCGCCGGCGCCGATCGATGCGAGCAGCAGCGCGCCGCGCCGCTTCGACGACGCCCACTCGCGCGGCCGCTCCTCGGGCTCGGCGGGCGCGGGCTTCGGCGCGGCCTTCGGCGCGACGGTGGCGACGCTCGGCTCGGGCGGCGCCTCCTCGTCCATCGACGTCCCGTCGAGCGGCACGTCCTCGCCCTCGGGCGCCGGCACCGAGGTGGGCACCGCCGGATCGAGCGGGCGCGGATCGGCGGGACGCGGATCGGGGGCGGGACTCGGGGCGAGCGCGGCGACGAGGGCGAGTGATGCGATCACGCGGTGTCCAGGCCGCGGACACTGCCACGTTCACAACGCGAGGTCGAGGGCGTCGCACAGCAGACCGAGGTACGCGGCGGCAGCGGCGAATCGGTCGACGAACGGCTTCACCGGGCCCGCGAGCTGGTCGTCCGTGACCGTGCACATCGCGATGTGATCCTTGCGCCGCAGCGCGTCGGCGAGCGGGTGCGCCGGATCGAATCCCCGGGGCACGCGGACCAGCGACTTGCCCTCGAGTTTCCAGTGGCGGCGGAACGCGGCGGCGCCGGTGACCGCGGCCCAGCGCTCGGGTTGCTCGACGAGGTACGCGCGGATGTTCGCGAGCGGCTCGGGCTCGGGGTGCCACAGGCCCACGCCGAGCATGCTGCGCCCGGGCTCGACGTGCACGTACAGCCCCGGCGCGTGGATGTCCTTGCCGCTGGCGTGGCGGAAGTGCATGCCGATGTGGCTCTTGTACGGGCGCTTGTCGGCGGCGAACCGCGTGTCGCGATGGATCCGCATCAGCGAGCCGCCGCTCGGCCGCGCATCGGCGACGAAGTGCGGCGCGAACGTCTTCAGCGCCGGGCCGATCGCGGTGATCCACGCGAGCGCAGGGCCGCGGACGCACCGCTCGTAGCGCTCGCGGTTGGCCTCGAACCACGGTCGCTCGTTGTGGTGCTCGAGCTCGGCGAGGAACGCGAAGGTCTCGGGCCCGAAGCCCACCGCCGCGGGCTTCGTCGCCTTCGTCGCGGGCTTCGCCGCCGGCTTTGCGGGCTTCGCTGCCTTCGTCGCGGGCTTCGCTGCCGCCGACTTCGCGGCGGGCCTCCGGGCCGATGTCTTCGCCATCGCGAGCGAGACTATCGCGGCTCGCCGCCCGGCGCGCCTCGACATCGCGGGGACACGCGATACCATCGATCACGTCGACCAACCCACGCGGCCGCCCCGCGGATAGTCCCCCGGATGACGAGCCCCGCGCACCTGCTGCCCTTCGCCCTGCTCGCGACCCTCGCGACCGGCCCCCGCGCCGCCGAGACCGAGTCGCAGCGCCTGCACCGCCGCGGAGTGCAGTGCATGGACGACTACGAGCGCCCCGACTGCGCGATCGAGAACTTCGAGGCGCTCATGGCCACGTCCACGTCGGATCGCGAGCTCGTGACCGACGCGATGCTGCGGCTCATCCGGCTGTACCGCGGCGGCGACGACCCCGAGGCGGTCAAGCCCCTGCTGCGCAAGTTCTGGGACGCGGGCATGAAGCGCGAGTCCCGGGGCCACGTGCCGCACTCGATCCGCTTCGTCCCCCGCGACTTCGACATCCTGCTCAACGTCGACGTCGCGCGCATCGTCGCGGCCCCGCTGACCCGCCGCCTCGGCGACGACGCACGCGACACCCTGTTCACCTGCGACGAGGCCCGGCGCACCGCCCTCGAGGACCAACGGCGGCGCAAGCGAGCCGCCCGCAAGGCCAAGGCCAGCGGGCGCGACGTCGAGGTAGTGCTCGCGGAGGAGCTCGCCGCCGAGCGCAAGCGCGAGGCCGAGCGCGCGGCCGCGAAGGCCCGCGGCGACGCGGGGGCGAAGGGTCAGCCCTCGCCGATCCTGTTCGAGAGCACGTGCCCCGTCGCGCTCGCGCTGGGCGAGGTCGACCTGTCGAAGTGGGAGCGGATGACCACCGCGTTCTCGCACCACGACTTCGCCCGCTCGATCGCGCTGGCGCAGATCCCCGGCCTCGACGCCAAGCTCGCCGACGCGGTCGCCGGGGCGCGACTCATCGAGGTCGCCCCCGACCACTGGCGCGTGCCCGGCCACCAGTACGAGGGCGGCGACGTCGATCTCGCGCGGCTCGACCTCGACGAGCTGCTCATCGCGCCCGCGGGCATCATCGACGAGGTGATCGCGTCGCACCGCAGCCGCAAGCGCAGCGTCGATCGCAGCCTCGATCAGCTCGTCAACAAGGTCCCGCGCGACACCGGCTTCTTCGTCGTGCTCACGCAGGGCGCCCTCGTCGATCTCGGCTTCGGCGGGCTCAAGCCCAGCACGCGCGGGTTCCTGCAGGCGCTGCTGCCCAAGCCCAAGGGCATGCAGATCGCCGGGGTGCTCGGCGACGACTTCGGATTGTTCACGCGCGTCCCCACCGACAACGCGGTCAAGGGCCGCGCGCTGGTCTCGATTGCGCGCGCGATGATCGAGCGGCGCTCGGACGACGACGCGAACGCCGAGGAGCTGCTGGCCAGCCTCGACGTGGCCGAGGCCACCGATCGCCGCGCCCTGCTCGCGAGCTATGTCCTCTCGGCCGCGCAGGTCGAGAAGTTCATGCTCGAGTGAGACGGAGGCGCACACCCGTGCACGCATGCGCCCGACCGCGGAATTCCCACCGTAGTGGGCCCCACCGGCGCGTCGCCCATGCGAGCATTGGCCGCAGCAAAAACGCCATGCAAACCCGCAACGTCATTGGAAAGGACCGCATTGACGCCGGTCCAAAGCCCCACATGAGGCGTCGCCTTGTCCCCCGCATCGTCCCCGCCGTGTTGTCCCTGACCGCCGCCACCGCGACGTACGCGATTGCCGACGACGCGGACGCCAAGGCCCGCGGCAAGTCCGGGCGCCGCATCGGCCTCGGCGGTGGCCTCGGCGATCCGACCGGCCCGTCGCTCAAGCTGTTCCTCGCGCCCCAGCACGCGCTGCAGTTCGACTTCGGCTGGGCGCCGATGCACCACGGCAACGGCATCCTGCACGCCAACTACCTGTTCCACTTCCCGACGTTCGTGTCGAACAGCGTGATGGACTTCGGCATGTACCTCGGCGCTGGCATCGGCATGGCGTTCTGGTCGGGCTACGGCTACTGGGGCTACCACAACGGCGGCTACTACGGCCGCGGCCGCGACTGCTACGATCCGCCGGGGCCCGACGACTACCGCTGCGACTACTACGGGCGCAGTGGCCACGGCGGCGCGGCGATGATTCTGCGCGCGCCGGTCGGCATCTTCTTCCACTGGATGAAGGTCCCGCTCGACACCGTGATCGAGGGCGGGTGGTCGCCGTACGTGATCTACCCGGATCTCTTCCACGGTGACTTCAGCGTCAAGCTCCGCTACTACTTCTGACGCCGGGCGCGCCTCCCCCTCTCGTCACGCCCGTCCTCGCCCTCGGAGCTCCATGGCCACGATCTTCCCCCGTGTTCTCCGGTCCTGCGCACTCTGGCGGACCCTCTCGACGTCGCTCGTCTGTGCCCTGCCGTTGGCGGGCTGCGTGCACAAGCTGGACGTGACGCGGATCAACTCGGAGCAGGACAAGCCCAACAACGTGTGGATGTTCTTCACCGTCGAGAAGAACGACGAGCCGGTCGCGGGCCTGGTCGCCGACGACTTCGAGATCTACGAGGACGGCGCGCTGGTCTCGAAGTACGAGAGCCAGCAGACGATCCAGAACCCCGAGGTCGCGGCAGTCATGTACACGCTGCTGCTGCTCGACATGAGCGGCAGCGTCACCGAGTCGGGCCAGGCCGATCTGCTGGTGGACGCGGCGACCGTGTTCAGCGAGCGCGTCGGCAAGACCCAGAAGGTCGGCGTCTACGCCTTCGACGGCGCCGAGAAGCTCCACTCGGTCACGCCGTTCACCACCACGCAGGGCTCGGTCGAGGGCGGCATCGAGGGCCTGCGCGGCTACCAGGCCAAGGACCCGTCGACCAACCTCCACGGCGCCGTCGGGCTGGCGGTCGAGGAGCTCGAGGAGGCGCTGGCCAAGGACGAGCGACCGCTCAAGTTCGGCACGCTGGTGGTGTTCACCGACGGCACCGACCGCGCCGGCCGCGTCACGCGCGACGAGATGCTCGAGAAGCTCGGCGAGGGCGAGCACGCCCACTACGAGGTCTACGCGATCGGCGTGGGCGCCGAGCTCGAGCAGAAACCGCTCGAGGACATCGGCCGCGACGGCACCGAGATGGCGAGCGACCCCGGCAAGGTCCGCGAGGCCTTCGAGCGCGTGGCGCAGAAGATCGAGGCCCACACCAAGCGGTTCTATCTCCTGTCGTACTGCACACCGGCGCGCAAGGGCACGCACACGGTCCGCGTCGACGCGATCACCCGCAACGAGAAGGGCCGCAAGAACGGCTCGGGCTCGCTCGAGTACGAGTTCAACGCCGACAAGTTCGGGCCGCCGCCGCAGTGCGACCCCAACCGCGCGCCGCACTTCAGCCTCGAGCGCGTCGATCCTCCGCCGACCGCGGACGACGACAAGCGGAAGCGTCGCGGTGGAGCCAAGGCCTCGGGCAGTGTCAAGGTCCGCAGCGTCGGCAGCGACACAGACAGCCCGTCGAAGTCCAGCAAGGGCAAGTCGAGCAAGCCCGCCCCGCGCGCGCCCGGGGGCTGACCGTCCGGCTTTGACAGGGCTGCCGGTGGGGCGCAGCCTAGCGGGCGACGTGAACGATCGCCCCGCCACCCGTGGCCGCCGTCTCATGCGATTGGCCGGCATGACGGCGCGGGTCGCCGGCGGCTACGCGAAGTCGCGGATCAAGTCGGTCTTCCAGTCCGAGGAGGCCGCCGAGCGCGATCGATCCGAGACCCACGCGCGCGCCGGCGAGCTCATCGCGACCACGCTGGGCGAGCTGAAGGGCGCGGTGATGAAGGTCGGCCAGATGGCGTCGATCGCCCGCGACATCCTGCCCCGCGAGATCGCCGAGGCGCTCGGCTCGCTGCAGCGCGAGGCGCCGCCGATGCCCTACGAGGTGATCGCCGAGCAGATCGAGCGCGAGTTCGGTGCCGCGCCCGAGACCCTCTTCCGCCGCTTCGATCGCACGCCGTTTGCCGCCGCGTCGATCGGCCAGGTCCACCGCGCGACCACCGACGACGGCCGCGAGGTCGTCGTCAAGGTGCAGTACCCCGGCGTCGACGAGGCGGTGGACTCGGATCTGTCGCACCTGCGCTTCGCGCTGCGGGCCAGCGGCCTCGTCAAGTTCAAGAAGCAGGCGCTCGACGCCCTGTTCGACGAGCTCCGCACCCGGCTGCACGAGGAGCTCGACTACTGCAACGAGGCCGACAACGTCCGCTTCTTCCACGACTACTACAAGGACAACCCCAAGGTCGTCGTCCCCGAGGTCATCGGCGAGCGCAGCTCGCAGCACGTGCTGACCCTATCGTACGAGCCCGGCGATCACGTCGACGACACCGGCGAGTACTCCGAGGCGCTGCGCTGCGAGCTCGGCGAGACCCTGTTCCGCACCGTCTGCGATCAGGTGTTCAATCTGCAGGTCATCCACGCCGATCCCAACCCCGCCAACTTCGCGTTCCGTTCCGACGGTCGCCTGGTCTTCTACGACTTCGGCTGCGTGAAGCGCCTGCGCCCGGAGATCGTCGACGCCTACCGCGACACCATTCGCGCCGGACTCGGCGAGGACTACGACGGCGTCGAGGCCGGCCTGCGTCGCCTCGGCGCGCGCAACCTCGACGGCCCCGAGGTCCCCGCCGCGTACTACAAGATGTGGCGCGACATCTTCGCCAAGCCCTTCATCGGCGACATCGAGTTCGACTACGGCAAGGCCACGCTGCACCACGACGCGCTACAGCACGTCCCGGGCTTCCTCGCGAAGTACCTCGGCGCGTTCCAACCCCCGGCCGAGCTGGTGTTCCTCGACCGCGTGGTCGTGGGGCACTACGGGACGATGCGCCGGCTGCAGGCGCGGGCGAAGTTCGGCGTGCTCCTGCGCGAGTGGATCTGAGGGGCGGACGATGGGCGAGCGAGAGCCACTGAGACGAATGCGGCGCGCTAGTCCCCTGGATCCTTGATTTCTAGCAAAACCCCCGGGGTCAATCACCGTGCACCTGCTGGGTTCGGAGGCCGAAGCGCCGCATCTTCGCGAGGATCTCGTCGGCGGTCTTGGTCCACACGAAG
>JBIJCC010000012.1:0-158183 GCA_044344875.1 Nannocystaceae bacterium | reverse complement strand
ACGCGCGCAGGACGTAGAGTCTTGGTTGAGGATGGCTTGGGCAAGGTGAGGCGATCGTTCTCCGCCACTCGGCACTGAGATATCGAGAACTGACTGTCTCACACTACGTTGGCACAGAGGGCGCCGCCGGTTCGGACTGGGGTACACCGGTACCGCCGTGTCGCGCTGCCTCGCCACCCTGCTCCCCCTCCTGGCACTCGCGTCGGTCGGCTGCGCCACCGCCCGCTCCCACGTCGTCCTCGACGACGGCACCCACATCCACACGCTGCGACGCTCGTACAACAACGTGCACGTGGTCGTACGCGGGGACGACGTCGTCATCGTCGACGGTGGCCTCGAGTCCGACGCGCCGGCGCTCGACCGCGACCTGCGGCGCATCGACGTCGATCCTGCCCGCGTGCGGGCGATCGTCGTCACCCACGGCCACGCCGACCACGTCGGCGGCGCGGGGTGGTTCCAGCGGACCTACGGGACCCCGGTCGTCGTCGGCGCGGCCGATGCCGAGATGCTCGCGCTCGGCCGCAACGATCACCTGTGCCCCACCGATGCGACGGCGCGCCGCCAGCTGCCGCGGCACCAGGCGGCGACGTACACCCCCGTGCGCATCGACGTGCCGGTGACCGAGCCGCGCGCGCTCGAGGAGGTCGCCGGGATCCCCGGCACGATCGTCCCGATGCCCGGCCACACCGCGGGCTCCCTCGTCGTCGTCCTCGGCGACGTCGCCCTGGTGGGCGACGTGTTCCGCGGCAGTCTGCTCGGGCACCGCGCCGCCACGCACTTCTACATGTGCGATCTCGCCGACAACCGGGCGGACCTCCGGACCGTGCTCGACGAGACCGCGCCACGGGCACGGCGCTTCTTCACCGGGCACTTCGGTCCGGTCGGACGCGACGCCGTGGAGCGCCTCGCAGCCGATTGACGGTCCGCGCAAGGGCGAGGCCGCGTAGATCCGCGCGGCCCAATGAGCGACCGACGACCTCACTCGGCCGCGCAGACGTCGGCGACGACGTCCACCGCGCGGTCGAAGTGCTCGGCGTAGTCGCCATCGATCGACCCGAGAAACCCGTGGGAGAAGCTCCGGGTGAACTTGAACAGCCGCGTGTCGTAGCAGGTCTCGGCGCCGCTGCTGCACGGCGTCCCATCGTCGATGAGCGAGACCACCGCGATCGCGTCGTCATTGCCGCCCTTCAGGGTGCGCAGATCGAGGGCGAGCCGCTCCGGCGAGTTGGGCGATTGATCGCGCTCGTCGGTGAGCAGGACCACGACGAGGATCGCATCGTCGCGCAGGAAGCCCGCGTTGCACGGGGCGGCAGGCGACGTCGGGTCGAGGGCAGCGAGCACCGCGGCCAGCGGCTGCTCACGCTCGTCCCCGAGGGTGCCCACCTTCGCCGCGCACGCGAAGGCCTCGGCCAGCGGATCGGCGGAGGTCATGTAGTTGGCGCCCTCCGCGTATGGCCCGCACGTCGCATCGCTCGAGTTGATGCCCACGGTCTGCGTGACCAGGGCACCGAAGACCTGGCACGCCTCGGGGTTGCCATAGTACGCGTCGGTCGTGGTGACGCCGACGTGCAGATCGGTGCCCTGGGCCGCGATCCGATCGACGCCGTCGAGGAAGGCGGGGAAGTTCTCGACGAGATCGCGCTGGTGGATCTGCATGCTCGGCGAGTCGTCGACGACGAACAGCAGGTCTGCGCGATCGCAATCGATGCGGTCGGGGCGGTCGCGATCCTCGAAGAACCAGAGCGGACCACGGCCGCAGCCGGCGAGGAGCAGTGCCACGGCCATGATCCGTCCGCCCTGCATGGGGTCGTAGCGTGCGACGGCGGTCCCCGCCGCGCAAGCCCGCCGGGACGGACCGCCGAACCCCGCGCCCCCTCGGAATCAGCCCGCCGGCGGTGGGAAGCACTCGAAGTCGATGTTACCGTCGACGTTGCCCCAATTCAGGCTCACCTGCAGCGCCGTGAGGCCGAGCGGCCCGAGTACCCGGTTGACGCTCGCGAGATCGTTCGCGTTGAGGTACGCGCCGCCGCCGGGGTCGGCGAACTCGGAGCTGACGTAGAGGCCACCGCCGTGCAGCGTCACGTAGTCGACCAGCGTCTGCATCTCGGCGTCGGTCGGCTGATCGCCCAGGTCGAACTGCCCGGATGCCTCGAGGTACATCACGAGGTCGTAGTCCGCGGCGAGCTGCGCAGGGTTGCCGATGTACTGCGCCGGCAGATGCACGCCCGCACCATCACCCGGATAGGCCCACTGCATCGGGCCGTCCGAGGGCGTCCACCCGAACCACAGCAGCGGCGCGTCGGCGGCCTCCGTGCCCGCGAGCCACGGCACGAGCGGGCAATCGCTCACCTCGTTGAACGGCAACGAGCTGTCGGCGGTGGCGATGAACCGAGCGGAGCCTGCAGTGCCCAGCGCATAGACGACCTGCCCCTCGAGCGTCGCGGTCGCGAATACGCCGGCGCCCTGCACCGTGAACACCCCCGACTGCATCGACGCGATCGTCAGGGCGCACTGGATGCACTCCATCGGCTCGGTGTCGGGGATCGCCGCGAGATCGAATTTCGGCCCGTCCGTCGTCGTGGTGTCCGCCGACGCGCCGCCGGTGGAGCTCGAGGTGACACCGTCGGTGTCGGAGCCCGTGGCGTCCGTGCCCAGCCCGGTGGTCAGCGTGGTCCCGGCCGTGGTGAGCGGGGACGACGTGACCTGCGTGTCGGACCCGTCGTCATCCGAGCTCGTCGTCACGCAGGCCGACAGGGCGATCCACAGGACGGGAAGACGACCATCACGCATGGCGACCAGCGTACCGCGATCGCGGCGCCGCCGTCGGGGCCCGCCGCGACTACGCCGGCACGGCGCGACGCGACACGGCGCGGCGCGGTCGCTCCGACGCCGCCCAGCGCGACGGCCCGCCGAGGATTGCCCCGTCGCGATGGACGAACTCGCGGCCGTGACCGAGCGCCGGAGAGCACCCCGCGTTGAACACCCCGAGCGGGCGCGCCCCCGGCAGCCACTCACCGCGCGGCCGATGACGGTGACCGTGCAGCACCAGGTCGGCGCGGCCCGAGGCGCAGCGCAACAGGTCCGCGCCGCGCTCGAGCGCGCGCCCGAAGGGCAACCCGACCCGCTCCCCCAGGGCCTCCAGCCACGACTCGTGGGGCAGCGCCGTCGGGTGGTGGTGCAGCAGGATGCAGACCAGGCTGTCGGGATCCGGCGACGCGAGGGCTGCGTCGATCGCCGCGAGGTCCATGTCGCCGAGGTGTCCGTGGGCGACGAAGGCGAACGCCGGATTCGGGCGGGTGCTGTCGACCAGCACCAGGTGCAGGCCCTCGCGCCGCTCCACGCGGACCCGCTCCCCGCCCAGCGTGAGCTCGGCGACGTCATCGCCCAGGCGATCGTGATTGCCGGGGATCACCGTCAGCCTGCGGGTGCGCGCCAGCGGCTCGAACACGCGGCAGAACCGCTCGAACTCGGCGTGGCGACCGTGCTCGGTGATGTCGCCGGTGACGACCACGTGGTCGACCTCGCGGGCGACGAGGTCCTCGACCAGGGCGGCAGTTCGGGCCTCCAGGCGGAGCCCGGCGCCGAAGTGGAGATCGGAGAGGTGCACGAGACGGCGTCGGCCTGCGGTGTCCACGTCGGCGAACTTGGACGGCTTCGCTGACGCCGGGATCACGCGCAGGTGACAAGACCGAGGCGACGCGCGTGTTCACCTGCGCGTCACCGCGATCGTGCGATCGCGTCACGCGGCGATGATCAACATCGCCGGCATGGTCCCGTCCCTGCTCGAGCTGCTCGTCGTCGTCGCGATCGCGTCCATCGTGCTCCGGACATCGACGGCGGGATTCTCGGCGCTCCACGTGCGACGCCCGGTGCCACCGCTCTGCCGCGCGGTGGGGGTCTCGGTGCTGAAGCCCCTGCGCGGCGTCGATGACGGCCTCCTGGACAACCTCCGGAGCCTCCTGCGCCAGGACTACCCCGGCGAGGTCGAGCTTCTGCTCGGCACGACCGACGACGGGGACCCGGCGCGGGCGGTCGCGTACGCCCTACAGCGCGAGTTCCCCGAGCGCGCGATCCGGGTGGTGCTCTCGCCCGCCGGCGTCGTGGCCAACCCCAAGGTGGCGAACCTGATCGGCTTGACCGAGGTCGCCGTCCACGAGGTGTTGCTCGTGAGCGACGCGAACGTGCGCGTCGGCCCCACGTACCTGCGCGACATGGTGGCGACGCTCCAGGACACCGGCCTGGTCGCGAACCTCGTCGCGGGGGTCGACGACGCCAGCCTCGGCGCCGTGCTCGAGAATCTCCAGCTCAACGGCTTCACCAACGCGGCGGTGTGCGGCGCCCTGCGCCTCGCCGATCATCCCTGCGTCATCGGCAAGTCGCTGATGCTGCGTCGGCGCGACCTCGCGGCGCTCGGTGGCTGGTCGGCGTTCGGAGACGTGCTCGGGGAGGACTACGCCCTGGGTCAGGCGTTCGCGCGGGCCGGACTCGGCGTCTGCACCTCGTCGCACGTGGTCGCGGCGCGCAGCAGCGGCTGGACCGTGACGCGCTTCCTCGAGCGTCACCTGCGATGGCACCAGATGCGCCGCTGGATCGCACCGGGCATGTACGCGCTCGAGCCGGTGATGCTGCCCGCGCTGTGGTGCATGGCGGCTGGGGTCGCCGCGCTGCTGCGGGACGATCCGGCGTTGGCCGCCACCGCCGCCGGGGGGATCGCCTGGGCGGCGGCGCTCGAGGCCGTCCACGCGAGGCTCCTGCGCGGCGCGTGGCCGGGCGCCCGCTACCTCGCGGCGGTGCCGCTGAAGGACCTCTTGATCGTCGCCGTGTGGCTGCGCGGCTGGCGGAAGCGTGACGTCGCGTGGCGCGGGCACGCGTATCGAATCGGCCCGGGATCGGTGCTCGCCGCCGCGTCGATCCGCGAACCCATCGCAGCGGTTCGATCTCCGCTCAGCGTCGTCTGCGACACCAACGTGTCGCGGTTGTCCGTCCCATGTCGCGGATTCGTGTCGTGTGCGCAACATGACTCGCCCGAAACAGCCGCGTGAACTCGTGTCACGGCGCGCACCGCAGCGCGATGCGGTTGCACGCGGATGCTAGCGTCCGCCGATGGCGACTCCAAACGACCGCCCCGATGATCGCAGCAATGACCGCAGCGATCGCGACGGAACTGCGGTGGGGCGCGCCGACATGCTGCGAGCGCTGGGCGTCGCCGCCATCGCCGTCGTCGGCCTCGTCCTGTTCGCGCGCATCGTCCACCGCCACTACCCGATCCAGGACTGGTTCGCCTGGCGATGGTTCCTGTTGGCCGGCTATACGCTGGCGTTCCAGGCCGCGTGCGTGTCGATCGGCAGCCGGCTACTGCCCCGCGTCCTGGGCGAGCGCAAGCTCCCCCTGCTCGAGACGTGGCTCGCGGCGATGGGTCTGGGCCTCGTCGCCTTCGTCTTCGCGATGTACCTCGTCGGGGCCGTCGGCCTGTTCGTCACGCCCGTGGCCATCGCCTTGCCGACGATCGCGATTGCCATCGGGCGCCGGAGCATCGGGTCGCTGATCCGCCGCTCCGTCGCGGAGCTCGCCGACCGACCGTCCGGATCGCCGTGGTCGCGGTTCGGGCTCGCGATCGGGACGGCCACCGGCATCCTCGGCGTCGCGGTCATCTACGCGATCGGCTTCTCGCCCGACGCCATCAGCTTCGACGCGCAGTGGTACCACCTGCCGATCGCCCAGGACTACGCCCGCCACGGCCGCATCGTCGCGTTCCCGGGCGACTACAACCGCTCGTTCCCCCACCTCGCCAGCCTCGTCTACACCTGGGGCTACCTGCTGCCGGGGCTGTCGACGCCGCTGAAGTGGATGATGGCGCTCCACCTCGAGTTCGCGATGGTGGTGTGGAAATTGGTCGGCATCGCCGCGCTCGCCCAGTGGATGCTCGGCGATCACACCCGCCGCGGCCTGTGGCTGGGCCTGTTCCTGTTCCCCGCGATCTTCGCCTTCGGCAACACCGTCGGCGGCGGCGCGGAGCACTTCCTGGCCTTCTGGGCAGCGCCGATGCTGACCAGCACGGCGCGGATGCTCGAGGACGACTTCGACCCCCGACACGCCGCGTTGCTCGGGATCTTCGCGGGCGGTGCGACGCTGACGAAGTACCAGGCGATCTACATGGTCGTGGCGTGCGGGACGGTGATCGCGGCGCGGTGGATCGTGCTGATGCTCGTCCACCAGCGGGCCCGCGCCCATCGAACCGGAGCGCCGACCACCCCGATGCGCAACCTCTGGGTGGCGCCCGTCGTGATCATCGCGGCGACCATGCTGGTCGCCGCGCCGCACTTCGTGAAGAACCTCGTGTTCTACGCCAACCCGCTCTATCCGTTCGCCCAGGACGCGTTCGGAGGCACCCCCACGCACCCGCTGGCCGGCGAACTGTGGCGGACGATGCTCGGCGAGGAGGGCAACCACCCGAAGGCGCACGGGCTCTCGCGACTGCCCTGGACCCTCGAGATCGCCGCGACCTTCAGCTTCGTGCCCCACTACACCGTCGGCTGGGTGAAGGAGTGGCCGCTGTTCGGATCACTGTTCACGCTGCTCGCCCCGTGCGCCCTGCTGATCCGACGCTCGCGACGGATCTGGATCGGCCTGTGGTGTGGCTTCGTGGTCCTGGCGATCTGGGGAAACACCTACCTCACCGACCGCTACCTCAACGCCGCCGTGCCGGTGTTCGCTGCCGTCACCGTGGCGCTGCTCGTCCGCGTCTGGGACCTCGGCCAGATCGCGCGGCTCGCCGTCGCGCCGCTGGTCGCGTTCCAGCTGATCTGGAGCGCCGACGCGGCGATGTACTCCGGCGAGAAGCTCATCCGCAGCACCATGGAGATCTGGTCGTCGGGCTGGCGGGATAAGGCCACGGATGCCGAGCGCTTCGATCAGTTCGCGACGTTCCGCAAGATCACCGAGGCGACGCCGCCCGACGCGAAGATCCTGCTGCGGGGCAGCCGACCGTCGCTCGGGCTCGACCGCGACGTCTGGCTCGACCTGCAGTGGGGCCAGGCCGCGCTCTTCTACCAGCCGCTCGAGGACGCCCACGACCTGTGGGCGCTGTACCGCGAACGCGGCATCACGCACCTGGTGTGGAAGACCGACGTGCACTACAGCGGCACGCTCCAGTCGAGCGTGCTGTTCGCCGAACTCGTCACCGCGTGCGCGGGGGAACGCCGTCGCTTCGGCGCCTACGAGCTGATGGCGCTGTGCGACGAGCAACCGCCGCGCTCCAGCCCGCTGCGCGTGCTGGTCCGCAAGCAGACCGTCTACGCCGACGGCCTCTACTACGTCGAGGATCTGCACGCGTTCGGCCGCCACAGCCCCACCGAGCGGGAGCACGTCCCGCCGCGGACCGCCGTCGACTTCCGCAAGGCCGACCAGGTCCGCACGGCCCTGCGCCGCTCCGACGTCGTGCTGCTCGGGAAGTCCCCCGGGCTGCCCAAGGCGATCGACACCGAGTTGAAGGCCGAGTTCGACCGCTTCGAAGCCCTCGATACCCTCGAGGTCTGGCTCCGTAAGTCCACGGCAGATCGGGGCGGCGCACCATGACGCGAATGATGCGAATGATGCGAATGATGCGAGCGCTCCGGATGCTCGTCTCCAGCGTGTGGGTCAACGCGGCGTGCGGTGACGACGGCGCTGCGCGCATCGACGCGGCCTCGACTTCGGACGAGCCCCCGACCTCGACGGACGCGCCACCCGCGGATCTCCCGAACTTCGTCTGCGATCCGGGAACGCGCCGCTGCAGGGACGCTTCGGCGCTCGAACGGTGCGCCCCCACAGGCAAGGCTTGGATCGCCGAGCCCTGCCCGTCGAAGGCGATGTGCGTGCCCTGCGAGGACGACCAGTGCGTTGAAGATCGCTGCCTCGGCCCGTGTGAATCGGCGGACGAGCTCCCGTCATCCGCGGGCTGCTCTTTCATCGCCAATCGTCAGCTCCACGAGTTCGCCCAGATCCCGGATGGGCTCGTCGTTGCCAACCCCAACACGACGCAGGTGGCCACGGTTCGCCACCTGGTCACGGCGGAGGGGACCAACGACGAGGAACTCGTCGACGAGATCCTGCTCGCCCCGCTCGAGGCACACATCTTCGAGCTGTCGACCGACTTCGTGCAGGGCAACGGCTCGATGTTCCGCAGTGGAGGCACCCACCGCGTCGAGACGGATGTGCCGGTGGTGGCGTATCACCACGCACCATTGCAGCTGGCGCGCAGCAACGATTCGTCGATGCTCCTCCCCGAGGGGGCGCTGGGTACCACGTACGTCGTGCCGTCCTACGCCCCCATGGCGGATCATCCGGTGGGCGGCGGCGAGCCGTCGTACTTCGAGATCGTCGCGCTCGAGGACTTCACGCGGTTGGAGTGGTTTCCCCCGGTCGCCACCGCGGGCAACGGCCTTCCCGTGCCCTTCGTGCCGCCGGGCGGTTCGGGGAGCCTCCGGCTCAACCGTTTCGACACCGTTCGGATCGCAGCATCGGCCGAAGGCCAGGCGGACGCGAACCTCCGCGACGTCTCGGGCACGATCATCGAGGCCGACCGACGGATCTGGGTGACTGCCGGGGTCCGATGCTCGCGCGTGCCGCTGCGCGACCCCGAGGCGTTCCCGGGCGGCCACTGCGATCCGCTGCAGGAGATGCTGATCCCGTTGCAGTACTGGGGCACGCAATACGTGGGAGTGGCGTCGCCGCCCCGCGAGACCGAACGCCAGTGGTGGCGCCTCTACGCCGGCACCCCGGGCGTCACGATCGACACCGATCCGCCGCAGCCGGGCATGCCGGTGGTGCTGCAGGAGCGCGGTGACTACGTCGAGCTGAGTGTCGCCGCTGGCACGCACGTGATCTTCACGGGCGACGGTGCGTTCCTGCCCGTGGGATACCTGCAGTCGTCGCGCGAGCTGTTCGACCAGGACGGCGCGGGTCCCGGGGTGGCCGAGCCCGAGGCCGAGTCCACGCGCATCGGCGCCCCCTCGATGGTGCAGATGATCCCCGTCGAGCAGTTCCTGTCGCGCTACGTCTTCGCCACCGCCCTGAACTTTCCGATCAACTATGTCCAGGTGATCCGTCCCGCGGGCGGCCCGGACGTGGTGCTCGACGGTGGCGAGGTCGTCGACGGATTCGTCCCCGTCGGCGACTACGAGGTCGCAGACGTGCCCTTGGCCGAGGCGAGCGACCCCACCGAAGCGACCCACGAATTGCGCAGCGACGGCGCCTTCGGGATCGTCCAGATCGGCTACTCGACCGACGCGGTGGATCCGGACTGCTTCATCGAGCCCGAGTTCGAGGGTCTGAACTGCCTGTCCTCGTATGCGTACCCCGGCGGGATGAAGTCCGAGCCGATCTACATCCCGTGAGCGGGCGCGTTCACTCGGCCTCGCCCCACGACGCCGCGATGCGGGCCTCGACGACGATCGGCACCCGGGTCACCACCGTCGCCATGGCGCCTTGCATCACCTCGACCATGCATGCGCGCACCGCCTCGGCCGTGTCGGCGGAGACCTCCGCGAGGTACTCGTCGTGGACGACCAACACGCCGCGGGCGCCGAGCGCCTCGAGGGCGGGGCGCAGGCGGACCATCGCGCGCTTGAAGCCCTCGGCCGCCGTGCCCTGGACCGGGATGTTGAGCGCCGCGGGTACGCTGATTCGATCGGCCGTGAAGCGCTTGCGCCGGCCCAGCGCGGTGCGCACGAGCATCGGTCCGCCGCGGCGCGCCCGATCGGCGACGCGGCGGTGCCACGCGGCGATCCCCGGAAACGTGGTGAAGAAGGCCTCGCGCGCGCGTCGGGCCTCGGTCGCGTCGATCTCGACGCCGTACCCAACCCGCGCGTACTCACGGAAGCGCTCGGCGCCCATGCCGAACAGGAAGCCGAAGTTGACCGCCTTGGCCAGCTTGCGTTCGTGCCCGGTCACCTCGGGCTCGGGCTTGCCGGTGAGCGTGGCCGCGGTCGCGCGATGCGGGTCGCGACCGTCGAGGAACACCTGCGCGAGGGCGGTGCACGGCGCGAGGTGGGCCGCGACGCGCAGCTCGATCTGGGCGTAGTCGGCGATCACCAGCACCGCGGGCGCGCGCGGCCGGAACGTCGCGCGCAGCCCCGGGGCGGTGTGCTCGCTGGGGACCTGCTGGAGATTCGGATCGGTGCACGAGAACCGGCCCGAGTCGGCGGCCAGCGGATGCAGTCGGCAGTGGATCCGCCCGCCGCGGACGAAGTCGCGGGGCCAGTGGGCATACGTCGACAGCAGCTTGTCGAGCCGGGTGTTGCGATCGGCGTCGACCGACGACTCGCGCTCGGATCGCCACGCGGCGGCGATGCGCTCGAACGCCGCAGCGTCGCACGGCACGCCGGTCAGCTCCATGGCGACGACGGCGGGCACGAGGTCGCACTCGAGCCGGTACGAGGCCACCAACTCGCGGCGGCGGAGCATCGGCACCATCGCGGCGGCGAGGGCATGGACCGCCGTCGCCGCTGCCGCACACTGCACGTACCCGTCGTGCTCCTGCTCGGGGATCCGACGTGGCAGCGCGAGCGTGCGGCCGAGGACCCGCTCGACGCACTCGGGCAGGCTCGGCGGGTCGGCGCCGCGGGTGCCGTCGGACAGCAACACCGCGGCGGTCTGCGTGCAGCCCAGGCGCAGGTGCGGCACGGCATCGACGTGGCGCGCGAGTCGGCCGAGCGCGGCCTGGGCCCCGTGCACGACCACGTACGGCGCGCTCGGCTCGGACCACCACGCCAGCAGCGCGGGAATCACCGCGAGCGCGGCGGCGACGAGCACCACCGGCTCGGCCTCTGCGCTACGGGCCAGACCGAGCGCCCAGATCTCCCCGGTGCGATGATCGTCGCCGTCGCCCCACGTACCCGGTCGCCACGCCGCGACATGGATCGCGAGCGATGCCGTCGCATCCGCGCGCCACTGGGCGATGAGTTCCTCGGCGGCAGCGCGCGCGTCGAGGATGCGCGGCCGCGCGAGCGGCCACGGCACCGACGCTCGTGCGCCGTCGGACGATTCGAGCGACCGCGCCACGGACCCGGAGTGTAGCCGCTCGGCCCGCCCATCGCCCGACGCGACCTCGATGGGACGGTTCGCATGGAGCAGACCCGGCACGGGTGTCAGGGCACGCGCGCGCGCGGCGTTGGGTGACCACCACGAGGTCCCCCGCCCCATGCTCCGCCGATTCCGCTCGACGCTCCACGCCTCCACCCTACTCGCCGCCGTCGTGCTCGCCGCACCTGGCTGCGCCAAACGCCTGCCCGCGATCGAGCTCCCCGATGCGCCGCTGGGCCGCGTCGTGGTCTATCGCAACGGCGTGGCCTACTTCGAGCGCCACGCGTCCGTCGAGGGCGAGCTGACGCTGTCGGTGCCCGCCGCGCGCGTCGATGACTTCCTCAAGTCGCTGACCGTCGTCGACACCAAGACGGGCGAGTCGCTGCCCCTGTCGTATCCGACGGTCAGCGCGGGCCGCAGCGGATCCGTGAGCATGACCATCGCGATCCCGAAGGGTCGCCGCGACGTTCGCATCGCCTACGTCACCGAGAGCCCGGCGTGGAAGCCCTCGTATCGAGTGATGCTCGCCGACGGCGGCAAGCCCGGCACCAAGGCCAACGCGCGCCTGCAGGCCTGGGCGATCGTCGACAACGTCTCGGACGAGGCGTGGCGAAAGGTCGCCGTCGGCGTCGGATCGACCTCCGCGCTGTCGTTTCGCTACGACCTACACAGCGTGCAGACCGTGGAGCGCGAGACCATCGACACCGGCACCGCGCTGGCGGCCGCGCCTCCGTCGGGCGGGAGCCCCTACGCGATCACCGGTGCGAACGTGCGGGTGTTCGCGGACCTCGGCGCCGAGTCGATCGACGCGCTCGAACGCACCGCGGTGGCGACTCGAGACAGCGCGGGCATCTCGCTCGCCGGCACCAAGGCCGCTCCCGAGCGGTCGTACGAGGTGGTCGTGCAGGAGGCCTCGGGCGTCGACAAGCGCATCCGCGGCTCCCGCGGTGGCCGGAGCAAGGCCGCGGCGGCGGAGGCGGCCGACGTCGCCGCACCGCCGCCGCCTCCACCGCCCGCGCTCGACGAGGTCGCCGCGCAGCTCGCCAGCAACACCGTGCGCGTCCGCGTGGAGGGCTGGGCCGCCGAGGCTGATGGCGACCGCGAGGCGGCCGGCCTGCGCCGCGCCAACACCCTGCGCGACTCCCTGATCGCGCGGGGCATCGCGGCCGAGCGCATCGAGGTCGTCGGACACGCGGACGTCGCCAGCTCCGACAAGCTGGTCCGGATCGTCGAGGCCGAGGCCCACGAGCTGCCCTCGCAGGCGCGCGCCGCCGGCGACGACGACGCGATGCTCGGCGACGCGCAGTTCATGACCGACAAGCCCATGACGATCGAGGCCGGCTACTCGGGGATGGTCACGCTGTTCGACACCGCGACCTCGGGCGAGCGCGTGTTCCTGTTCGACCCGATCTCCGAGCGTGGCTCGCAGCGCTTCGCGTTCAACGCGATCCGCGTGGTGAACCCGACCGACAACACCCTCGACGCCGGGCCGATCACTGTCTACGCCAACCAGGCGTTCCTGGGCGAGGGCCTCACCGAGCCGATTCCGCCGCGCGCGGCCGCGCTGGTGCCCTACGGCCTCGATCGGTCCATGGCCGTCGAGCGCGAGCTCGAGACCCACGAGGAGATCCAGGCGTTCCGCACCATCGAGCGCGGCGTCGCGACCACCGAGACCCAGCGCATCCGCACGATCTCCCTGTCGGTCTCCAACCGCGGCCACGCGTCGGCCCGGGTGTTCGTCCGCCACCGCGTCGAGAGCGGCTGGGCGCTGCGCGACGCGCCCGAGGACCTCGAGCGCCTCGGCACCGATCTCCTCGTCCCCCTCGACGTCGCCGCCGGCAAGACCGGCACGCTGGTCCTCGTCGAGTCGACGCCGATCACCAGGACGATCGACCTGCGTTCGGCCGCGGGAGCGGAGGCGGTCACGCGCTACCTCGAGCACCACCCCGAGGCCGGTGCACTGCGGACCGCCCTCGTGGCGATCGTCGACGCGCAGCAGGACCTCCACGCCGTCGCCGAGACGCTCGTGACGCGGCGCGCCCTCGCCGATGCCCTGCGGACCCGCGTCGACGAGCTCACGGTGCAGCTGCTCGCCCTGCGCAAGGTCGACCGCGCGAAGCGACTGAGCACGCACCTCGCCAAGCGCATGCGCGAGCTCGGGGACCGGCGCGATGCAGTGGCCGCGGAGATCTCCGATCTCGAGACCCGCGCCCTCGAGCGCCGCATCGAGGTCGATGGGATGATCGCCGACCTCAGCTACGCGGCCGCGAAACCCGAACCCGGGGCCACGAAGGCCGAGCCCGGCGCGCCGACGAAGGCCCTGACTCAGCGCAGCCGCACGGAGATGCCGAGGGTCGCGCGCACGGCCGCCGGCGCGGCGCGATAGTCCGCCGCCGTGCCGTCGGGACCCTCGGCGCGGAACTCGGGTCGGAGGATCGCGACCAGGGCATCGACGCCGCCGACCAGCGCGACACGGGGGTGCGGCGACCACTCGACCGCCGCGCCCGCGCCTGCGCCGAGCCACAGACCGCGGGCCCGTCGAGCGGTGTTGCCCTCGGCGCGGGCCGTCACGGCGCCGGCCTCGAACAGCCCGCACAGCGGCACCGCGAGGCGGCCCTGCGTGGGGGCGAAGCAGCCACGCAGGCCACCGGTCGTCATCGCGGCGCGCAACGTCGCGTCGCCGTCGGCGCGCCGCGCGAAGCCGTGGCCCGCGTGCGCGCCGATCACCGCGCGACCGATCGAGACGTGGACATCCCCCTGCAGCCAACCAGTCACCTTCGGCGTCATGCCGATCGCCGGCCCGCCCAGGACGAGCAGCGCGACACCGACACGCCGACGCGCCGTGGCGTCCGCGACGGGCGACGGACGGGATCGATCGCGAGCGGTCGCCGGTGCGACGTCGGCCACGGCCTCGCGTGGCTCGGCCTGCTCGAGCGCTCGCGCGACCTGGGCCGGATCGACGTTGGTCGCGATCACCAGGGCTGCGGCTTCACCGAGGACCTCGCAGCGGCTCGCCTGCAGGTGCCGTCGCTCCGCGCCACCGGGTCCGTCGACATCGAGCTCGAGGGCCCACCCGCTGGCCTCGGCGACGACGCTCCCGCGCACGACGACGGACGCCGTCGGATCGAGCACGACGTCCCGCGCGACGAGGGCCCGGATGATCGCGACGACGCGATCGGAGCTCGGGCAGCCGGCCGGTGCTCGCCACTCGAGGTCGATGCCCACGACACCGCTCGCGAGGGGACGCGGGGTCGGCACGGCGCTCGGACCCTGCGGTGAGGCCTCCGCCGGCGCGGCGGGTCCCGGCACGGGCACCTCGACCGGCGGCGCCGCTTTGTCGACCTCGGTCGCGACCTCGACGGGCGTCACTGGCTCGGGCGGCGGCACCTCGAGCGGCGCGCTGGGCTCGGGCGCCGCCTGCAGCACCCCCGCCAGCCACCACTCGAGCCACGACGCCACGCGCCCTCGGTGATAGCACGACTCGGGTCCGACGCGGCGCAAGCCAGGCGAGCCGGCGTCCCGTGGCCCTTCACCAGACCTGGACGCGGCCGATCTTGGCGAACGCGCGCTTGGGATCCTCGATCCGCACGTCGAACTCGCCGAGCTCCCCAGTCGGCGCGCTGATCTCGAAGTTCTTCGACTCGCCGCGGCGAAGCCCGATCACGAAGTCGTACTCGCCGGGGAGTATCTCGAGGGGCGGGGCCACGAACTCGTAACGGTGCAGCACGTAGTCGCCTGCCCGCCACAGATTGCACGGATAGAGATCCTCGGCGATGGGCTGCGGGTCGGGGTTGATCCGCGACAGCCGCCCGCCGAGGAAGCGCGCGAAGATCTTCGCGCCGCCCGGGAGCGGCCGCAGCACCCGGATCGACAGCTGCAGCGTGTGCGTGCGACCGCGGACGAGGGGCCCATCGACCTGCCAACCGATGATCTCGATGAACTCCTCGAACCGGACGAAGGTCTCGTGCTCGAGGATGAAGGGCTCGGTCGACAGCACCTCGGGGATGCGGTTGCGATCGATCCGCCCGTCGGGCAGCACGTTCGACACCAGCCGGAGCGTCGCGTGCGAGTCGTCGAGGACGAAGAAGTCGGCGCCGGCGAGGCGATGCTGCTGGTACACCGCCGGCAGATCGATGGTGCGCAGCAGGACCGCCGTGGGATCCGCCGCGCCCGAGTCGCCCGCGAGCCGGGTGAAGATGTCGCGGCGGTTCGCGAGCGCCTCGAGCTCGGCCGGGCCGTAGTACGCCAGGCCCGGGTCGCGCACGCGGTGGCTGGCGAGGGTCGGTCCGACCTCGCCGCGGGCCGCGAGCTCGCTGAAGACCGACAGCACCTGCTTGGGCGAGAGCTTCGCCGAGGTGTCGCCCAGCAAGCTGCGCGACTGCTGCCAGCCCCCGACGAGGGCGACGGCGAGCACCGCGGCCGCCGGCGCTCGATCGCGGAGACGCACCGGCACGCGCGACAGCAGGCGCTCGAGCGGACCCGGCGTCTCACCATGGCGCGCGAGCACGAGGCCGGCGAACAACGCGAGCGCGGCGAGCTTCGCGAAGCGGCCGAGCCGAGCCGCGGCGTGCAGCGCATCGGCGGGATAGTCGTTCACGGCGAAGGCGTGCAGCGGCGCGGCGATATCCTCGGGGGCGAGCTCGAGATCCTTGGCCAGCACCAGCATCCCGAGGGCCGCGAGCAGCACGGCGGCCCTCCGTGCGGCCCGCGGCGTGCGGACCTCCGCGATCGCGGAGACGGCCGCCGCCACGCCGAGCGCCAGGGGCAGGCGCAGCGGCACGTCGACGCGCCCGTACACCAGCGACCACGCGCTCGCGACCACGAGCCCGAACAGCAGCCACCCCGCCAGGGCCCGATCGCGCCCGAGCGCGACCCCGACGAGGCCCAAGGGCAGCCACGGGAAGCTCTGGTGGCCGAGGTCGGACAGCGCGGCGCTGAAGCGCCGCAGCTCGGGCTTGTCGACCAGCTCGAGATCCTTCGCCGCGCCGAGCAGCGGGATGTACCCGTCGCCCTGCCCACGCACGAGCACGACCGCGGCCACCGCGACGACGACGATCGCAGCGCCGAGGGCCCAACGGATCGGGATCCGTCGCGGCGGACTCGCGGCTGCGATCGCGAGCAGCGGGATCAGCCCGCCGAGCACCAGCCCCGCGCTGGCCACCGCCGCAGCGAGGAGCAACGCCGCGATCGCGAGCCCCATCGCGCGACGCCACGGCGCGTCGGCCCGCGCCGCGACGATCACCGCGATCAACGCCCAGACGCCGAGGCACTCGCCGAAGGGGTTGCCGATGGCCGTGCGCGCGCCCGCCGAGAACACCGGCATCGACAACGTCGCGGCGGCGGCCACGGCCGCGCCGAGCCGACCGAGGCCCCAGGTGAGGGCCAGCCAGACCACCGCTGCGGTGCAGGCCACGGCCGCGAGCGCGTGCGGCAGGCGCAGGCCGAACTCGTCGCCGAACATCGACACCGCGGCGCTGCGCAGTGCGTCGGGCAACGCCGGCGAACGGAGCATCCCCGTGCGCGCCTCGCCGAGGGCCGCGGCCACGCGATCGAGGACGGGCAGCTCCGCGTCGCTCCACAGGCCGTCGACGCCGAGACCCGGAAGCAGCCACGCGGCCGCGAGCCCGGCGGCGAACAGCGTCGGCGCCCACGGCGACGCTGCGCCACTCGACGCGCTCGCCTCGGCCTGCGAGGTGCCCGGCTCCACGGGCCGCAGCTTATCAATACGGGGCCCGTGGCGACGACGCGATCGCTCGGGTAGCGTTCGGCCCATGCACACGATCGGTCGACGTTGGGCCGCGGCCCTGGTGGTGGGATCCCTGTGGGCCTCGGCCTGTGGCGGTGGCGGCTCCGACGCGAAGTCGGATGCCAAGGCGAAGGCCGATCGCGGCGTCGCCAAGGCGGAACCGAAGTCGCCCGCGAAGGACGGCAAGGACGGCAAGGACGGCAAGGACGGCAAGGACGGCAAGGACGCGAACGACGACGCGGGTGCGATCGCAGCGGCGCCGGCGTGGGCATGGACACTGCCCAAGGGGATCAACGTGCCGCCGCGGGTCCCCGAGGACAACCCGATGTCCGCGGACAAGGTCGAGCTCGGCCATCGCCTGTTCATGGACAAGCGCCTGTCCGTCGACGGCACGCGCAGCTGCTACAGCTGCCACCAGAACGAGCTCGGCAACGCCGACGGTCGGGTCAAGGCGCTCGGCCCCGGCAACAAGGATCTGCCGCGCAACACCCCGACGATCTGGAACGTCGGCCTGTCGACGACGCTGTACTGGGACGGTCGATCCGACTCGCTCGAGGCCCAGGCCCTCGCGGCGCTGAAGGGCGGCAACATGGCGCTCGGTGACGCGGTCGAGGCCAAGGCCGCGGAGATCGGCGCGCTGCCCGAGTACGCCGACTCATTCGCGAAGATCTTCGGCCTCGCGAAGGACGCCAAGGTCACTGGCACGCACGTCGCCCAGGCGCTGTCGGCCTACGAGCGCACGCTGCTCTGCGGCGACACGGCCCACGACAACGACACCGCCGACGAGGCCGCCAAGCGGGGCTGGGCCGTGTTCGTCGGGCCGGGCGGCTGCGTCACGTGCCACTCGGGCGACAACTTCAGCGACGGGCTCTACCACCGCACCGGCATCGGCGCGGGCGATCCCGCGGCCGCCGGGATCGATCTCGGCCGCGGCAAGCCGACCGGCAAACCCGAGGACAACTTCGCCTTCCGCACGCCCACGCTGCGCAACGTCGCCCGCACCGCGCCGTACTTCCACGACGGGAGCGTCGCCACGCTCGAGGAGGCCGTGCGCATCATGGCGTCCGGTGGAATCACGACCGCGGGTCCGGTCGATTCCAACCTCACCGATCGCAAGCTGACGCCCGAGCAGCAGGCCGACCTCGTCGCCTTCCTGAAGTCGCTCGACTGCCCCGGCACGCTCGAGGTGATTGGCGACCAGAAGGTCGAGGGCATCGGGGGCTGAGCCCGCCGCGGAATTGCGAAAGGGCGGATGGTTGCCCACCCGCCCCTCGTTCGGCGTCCAATCGCGCCGCGCTGGACTAGCGCTTGCTGAACTGGAAGCGCGCGCGGGCGCCCTTGCGGCCGTACTTCTTGCGCTCCTTCTTGCGGGAGTCGCGAGTGAGGTAGCGGAACTCCTTGAGCGCGTCGTGGAACTCGCCGGAGACCCGCATCAGCGCGCGGGCGATGCCGAGACGGACCGCGCCGGACTGCGAGGAGAGACCGCCGCCCTTGGCCGTGCACCAGACGTCGTACTTGTCGCGCGTGTTGGTGGCCACCAACGCCTGCTCGACGATCTTCATGTTGGTCGGACGCGTCACGTAGCGCTCGGCGTCGCGACGATTGATCGTGATGCGGCCCGAGCCGGCGAACAGCCACACGCGCGCGACCGAGGTCTTGCGGCGGCCGGTGGCGTAGTACGACATCGAGTTGTTGGTGATGGCCATGACAGCGAGACTTCCGAGAGCTATGCGACGGGGGTGAACGGCTTGGGGTTCTGGGCCGAGTGCGGGTGCTCGGCGCCGGCGTAGATCTTCAGCTTGCTGAAGGTCTGACGGCCGAGGGCGTTGCGCGGCAGCATGCGGCGCACCGCCTGCTTGATGAGCTCCTCGGGCTTGTCGGCCAACATCTGCCGCGCCGGGACGCTCTTCATGTGGCCGAGGTACCCGGAGAAGCTGTGATAGTGCTTCTGATCGAGCTTGCGCCCGGTCAGCTTCACCTTGTCGGCGTTGACGACGATGACGAAGTCACCGGCGTCGACGTGCGACGTGAAGATCGTCTTGTGCTTACCGCGGAGGAGACTGGCGATCTGGCTGGCGGCGCGGCCGAGCGTCTGACCGCTCAGATCGACGAGCCACCAGTCGCGGCTCACCTCGCCCGTCTTCGGGAACATCGTGCCCATGGGGGGCGGAGCCTGCCGTGGGGCGACCGGCACTGTCAAGCGGCGATGGCCTGCCGTGATCGCCCCGCGTCCGGCGCCCGCACCGGGCCCCGAGGAGGCCCGCGGCGGGCCGACAAGGGGGCTTTGGGCGAGGGACGCCGCCACCGTCCGGGGCCCCGCGTGCGACAGGGCACGGCCGATACCCGCGTCGATCGCTGCCGTGGTGCCGCGGACGCGCGCCGGCGCCCGACTGCGTCGCGTCTGCGTTCGCCGGACGCGGTCCGTACTACACTGCAGCGAGCCGGCCGCCCCGCGACCGCCCGTTGTCCCCCGTGACCTCGTCGCCCTCATCCAGCGCCGGCCCTGAAGCGGCGGATGTCTCCGTCCCCCGCACCGCCCGCATCCTCGTCGCCGACGACACGGAATCCGATCGTCGCGTGGCGCGTGATGCGCTCGAGGCGGCGGGGCACGTCGTCGTCGAGGCCCACGACGGCCAACACGCCCTCGAGGTGTTCGCCCGCGAGCGCCCCGACCTCGTGATGCTCGACGTCGTGATGCCGCGGCTGTCCGGGCTCGAGTGCTGTCGCCTGCTCAAGGCCAAGACGCTCCACGCGTACCTGCCCGTCATCATGGTCAGCACGCGCAACTCCGTGAACGCCCGCGTCGAAGGCCTACGCAGCGGCGCCGACGACTACCTCGGCAAGCCGTACGACGCCGACGAGCTCCGCGCCCGCGTCGACGCCCTGCTGCGCGCGCGACGGATCCTCGGCGACATCGAACCCGAGCGCGCGAGCGTCTCCGGCGACGGCGGCGATGGTCGCCTCGACACCGCGCACCTGCGGCGCCTCGAGCAAGAGTTCGATCGCGCCGAGCGCTACAGCGACCCGCTCGCGTGTCTGCGTGTCGCGTTGGACGACGGACGCGCCCAGGCCCACGCGATCGCCCGGCTGCGCATGGTCATCGACGCCACGCTGCGGAAGATCGACCTCGTGTTCCCGATGCGCTCGCGCGGTTTCCTCCTCGCGCTGCCCAACACCCACTTCCCGGGCGCGCTCGCGGTCGCCGAGCGGATCGCCCGGGACGCGCGCGCCAGCGGTGGTGGGCCGCCCAGCGGCGTGAGCATCGGCGTCGGCTTCTTCCCCAACCGCGACGTACACACGCTGCGGGAGCTGTTGGATCTCTGCGAGGCCGCGCTCGAGCGGGCCCGCAGCGACGGAGGTGGCAAGATCTGCCTCTTCCAACACCAGGGATACATGTACGCGCCCGAGGACCCATGAACGGTCGCACCTCGCCGAGCGCGGGCCTGCCGAGGACGCCGATCGGCCCCGCGCGGCGCATCCTCTTGTATCCGCGCGACGGCGAGGACGCCCGGCGGGCGACCCACGAGGCCGCCTCCAGCCTCGTGGCCCACGGCGTCGCGGTCGCCCTGCCCCGCGACTGGCTGCTGACGCCGGGCAACATCCCGACCACCCCGCATGCGGCGATGGACCTCGACGATCGCGAGTCGGCGATCGATCTGGTCATCGCGCTCGGCGGCGACGGTACGCTGCTACGGGCCGCGCGATGGATCGCCGACCGCGAGGTCGCGGTACTCGGGGTGAACCTCGGCAACCTCGGCTTCCTCGCGGCGTACGGTGCGACCGAGCTGCCCGAGGCACTGCGCGCCGCGACCGCGGGCGAGCTCGTGTGGCAGCCGCGACTGCGCATGCAGATCGAGGTCTGCCGCGCCGGCACACTGATGGCGTCGCAGACCGGCTGCAACGACACCTACGTGAAGCACGGCGAGCTGCCGAGGATGCTGCACCTGCGCACCAACATCGGTGGCTCGTTCGCCTCGAACATGCGCGCCGACGGGCTGATCGTGTCGACGCCGATGGGCTCGACCGCCTACAACCTCGCGGCGGGCGGGCCGATCGTCGACTCCGACACGGACACGTGGACGATCACACCGATCTGTCCGCACACCCTCACGCACCGCCCGGTGGTGACGCGGGCCGACCACGCCATCGAGATCGAGCTGCTCGGGCCCGACGACGCCGGCGCCGCGACGCTGTCGGTCGACGGGCAGTGGAGCGTGTCGTTGCTGCGCGGAGATCGCGTCGCAATCACCCGATCCCCGACTCCGCTTCGGCTCGTGCCGCCGGTCGCGACCGTGTTCGACGTGCTCGCGCACAAGCTGGGCTGGGGCGGCTAGTCGCCGCCACATCGGCTATAACCGCGCGCCGATGCTGTCGTACTTGCGGATCCGCGGCCTCGCGCTGCTCGAAGACGTGTCGCTCGAGCTCGCCGTGGGACTCAACGTGCTCACCGGCGAGACCGGGGCGGGCAAGTCGATCATCGTCGGCGCGCTCTCGCTGCTCCGCGGCGCCCGCTCGCGCAGCGACATGGTCCGCGAGGGCTCCGAGGCGGGGGAGGTCGACGCCCAGTTCGAGCCCGACGTCCGCTCGCGGGATCGCGTCACCGCGATCCTCGGCGCCCACGGCCTCGGGCCCGCGCCCGAGGACGAGGGACTGCTCGTCGCGCGCACGATCACCCGAAGCGGCCGCGGGCGCGCGACCGTGCAATCGTCGCTGGTGACCCAGGCCGTGCTCACCGAGCTCGGCGAGGAGCTCATCGACATCTGCTCGCAGCACGAGCACCACTTCTTGACCCACACCGCGCGGCACCTCGAGGTGCTCGACACCTGGGCCCGCCTCGACGAGGTGCTCGCCCTTCACCGCACCCGCTACGCCGCGTGGCGCGAGGCCGTGGCCGCCCTGGAGGACCTCACGCGCCGCGCCGCCGAGCGAGACCTGCGGATCGACTACCTGCGGTTCGCGGTCGAGGAGCTCGAGGCAGTCGATCCGGACGCCATCGACACCGAGGCGCTGCGACGCAAGGTCATGCTGCTGCGCAACGCCCAGCGCTGGGCCGAGTTCGCCCGTGAAGCCCACAGCGCGCTGTACGAGGCCGATGACGCGATCGCCTCGCGGCTGTCGTCGTTGCTCGAGCGGGCGCGCCACGGCCGGGACGACTCGTCCCACCTCGAGCTCATCGAGGAGCAGCTCGCGCTGGCGACGATCGCCTGCGAGGAGGCGGCGCGCGCGGCCACCCGATTCGCCGCCGAGCTCGAGGTCGAGCCCGCCGAGCTCGAGGCCGCGGAGGATCGCCTGCACCACCTCGACCGATTGCGACGCAAGCACGGCGTGGAGATCAGCGAGCTCGGCGGTCGTCTCGCGCAGATGCGGGCCGAGCTCGAGCAGCTCGAGCACGCGGACGAGCACCTCCGCGCCCTGCAGGATCGCACCGGCGAGCTCGAGCAGGCGTGCCGCGACAGCGCCGAGGTGCTCCACGCCGCCCGCGCCGCGGCGGCCGGCGGCCTCGCAGCCGCGGTCGAGGAGGAGCTCGCCGCCCTGCACATCGCCAAGGCCCGGCTGCAGGTGCTGATCGAGCGCCTGCCCGCGCCGGGGCCGGACGGCGTCGACCGGGTCGAGTTCCTGTTCTCGGCCAATGCCGGCGAGCCGCTCGCGCCGCTTCGCAAGGTCGCGTCGGGCGGCGAACTCTCCCGCGTGCTGCTGGCGCTGAAGGGCGCGCTCGCGGGCGACGACCGGGTGGCGACCTACGTGTTCGACGAGGTCGACGCGGGCGTCGGCGGTGCGGTGGCCGAGGCGATCGGCCGTCGACTGCAACGGGCATCGGCGCACCACCAGGTGCTGTGCGTCACCCATCTGCCGCAGATCGCCGCGTTTGCCGACACCCACTTCCGCGTCGGCAAGCGCGAGCGCAAGGGCCGGACCATCACCGAGGTCGAGCGCCTCGACGACGACGCACGCATCGAGGAGCTCGCGCGCATGCTCGGCGGCGCCCGGGTCACGCAGAGCGCCCGCGACCACGCCGCGGCGCTGCTCGCGGCGGCGCGCGCGGCCAAGGCGGAGCCGAAGCCCAAGGCCAAGGCCACGGCGGCGGCCAAGCGAGGCCCGATCAAGGGCAAGCCCCCGGCGGCGAAGCGGCGCTAGGCGCTGGAGGCTGGGGTCGACGCCCCCCGACGTCGGGAGCACGTCACATTCGCGCGGCTCGTGCATCCCTCGGGTCACACGCCGCGGAACCGCCCCCGAGCGGGCGAAGAGGTCGAGACGGAGCAGCCCGGACGGAGATTCTCTGGATCGAAAAGAAAGTTTGAAGCATCCCCGCGGCCGCGGCGTAAGAGGCTGCAGCACCGCGTACGAGGCCACGGACCGCCCCTTCGGCAGGACCGTCTCCGAGCGTGCAGCGCGGCCCGCCCAGCGTCGGGCAACTTGCCCAATTTGGGCGAAACACGGTGCCCAAGTCGGGCGGCCGCCGATGCCCAATGGGATCGATCCGCGTAGCTTCGACGCAAGCATCCGGGATCCCGTGCCTGTTCGACTCGGCCCGTGTGTTGCGATGGAAGACATCGACATGCACCTGGCACTCTGCGCGACCTCCGAATCGTTCGACGCTCCCACCGTGACGCTCGACATCGAGGCGCTGTACCGCGGCTACCGCCGGCGCGCGTACTCGATCGCGTGGGCCTACCTCAAGGACGAGGAGGAGGCCCTCGACGCGGTGCAGGAGGCCTTCATCAAGGCGCAGCGGTCGGCAGACACGTTCAACGGGCGCTCGAGCCCCCAGACGTGGCTCTGCCGCATCGTGGTCAACGTCTGCCTCGACATGCGCCGCCGCAAGAGCCGGCGCCCCGAGTTCCAGGTCGACGACGTCGAGGTGGTGGACCCGCGTCCCAGCTCGAGCGACTGCCCCGAGCGCGGCTTCCAGGACCTCGAGCTCCGCGCCACCATCGAGGCCGGCCTCGATCGCCTCAGCCCCAATCACCGCGAGATCATCATCCTGCGCGAGGTCACCGGGCTCAACTACGAGCAGATCGCCGAGCGCGAGGGCTGCCCCAAGGGCACCGTGATGAGCCGCCTCTTCCACGCCCGTCGCCAGCTCCGCGCGGTGCTCGGCCGCAAGCTCGACCTGTCGTTCGCGTCCGTCGCGTGATCCCTCGCGCCTCTCGAGCGAACGGGCGCGATCAATCACGCGGCGCCGAGACGCTGCAGTGCGCGCTCGACCTCCCGCGCCTCCGAGAACCGGCGCAGGCGCCCCAACAACCGGCTGAGCTCCGCGATCACGTCCCTGGCCCGGGTGCCGCGCATCGCGTCCGGCGTGAGCGACTCGCTGTAGACGAAGGCGTCGCCGAGCAGCGCGACCGCGTCATAGTCGAGCTCGAGGCGCAGAGCCACGCGGCTCGCCTCCCAGTAGGCGCGGAAGACCAGCGCGACCTCATGGCCCTCGACCGCCGCCGCGATCGCATGGCGATACGCCGCGAGCGCGGGGGTCGGAGCATCGGTGCGGTCGTGGGTCGCCGCCGCCGCGAGGTGCCCCTGGGCCGCGAGTCCCCAGAGTCCCGCCGCGCTCGCGCGCGCCGCCGCCTGGGTGAACGCGGTGACGGCGAGGGCCGACTGCCCGAGCTGCACAAGGTACGCGCCGAGTACGAGCTCCATGTCGACGGCCTCGCGCGTGCGATCGGCCGCGATGCAGAGATCCCGCGCCGCAGCCTGCTGCCCCACGGCCTCGGGCCCATCGCCCCGACGACTCGCGAGCGCCGCCCGCTTCACGTGCAGCCGCAGACGCGCGTCGAGATCGGCCGACGATGCCCCCAGGTCGTTCGCCACGGGGGACACCGCGGGATCGACCACGGCGGCGGTCGGTTCGTGCGCGCCTGCGTCGATCGACGGTGTCGGTGTCGGCGAACGCGCGGCGAGCCAGCGCCGCTTCGGCGGTCGGGCAGAGGCCGGCCACGCGCCGCCGATCCCCGGGCCGAGCCGCGACTCCGCGTCGATCTCCGCCTCGAGCTCCGCAGTCGCGCGTGCCTCGTCGATCGCACACACGTGGTGCATCGACGACGCAGGCTCGAGCGTCGCGATCCACGGCTCGATCTCCGCCGAACGCGGCAGCAAGACGATGAACTTCGCGGCCGCGAGCCGTGCGTTGCCGACGGTCTCGCCGACCCGACGCAGCCACATCGGATCGACCACCGATGGCGCCGGCACCCACAGGTAGAGCAGCCCCTGCGCCGGGGCGCGCACGGTCCCGAGGCACTGCAGCAGCTGAGCGGCGAGGCTCGCGGAGCCCTGTGCCCGCATCGGTCGCTCGGCGAGCGGCGCGAGCGGAGCACCAGCCCCGCGCAGCGACTCGTGGACCTGCCGCAGCGTGTCGGTCGCCTGCTCCCACGACGCGTCGACGTCCTCGCACGGGGGCAGATCGAGCGCGACCAACGGGCTGCGGTTGTCGGCGAGGTGCTCGGCCGCCATCGCCACCGACACCGCCGCCGCCCGTAGCCGCGGATCGACCTCGACGCACAGCAACCGGAGGCCCTCGCAGCGGACGAACCGCTGCACCGCGTCGGCGAGCTGTTCGAGCGGCTGCGTCAGCGACGACGACGGCATGGGCCTCAGCCTTCGTCGGGCGGATCGATGTCGAGCGATCCGGTCCGAATCTGCGTCCGCGCGCCCTGCAGGATGATCTCCTGGCCGTTCACGAACACACCCTGCGGCGTGAGCCGCAGCTCGGTGGTGCCACACCGCAGCACGATCCCCTGCGGCACGTCGACGACGTAGCTCCCGTTCGCCAGCGTCGCAGTGCCACCGGCCTGATCCCGCAGCTGCGCGGACGGTCCCCGCACGGTCACACCCTCGGCGTTGGTGCCGACGCTGCTCGAGCCCGACGACACGCTCGCCCCGCCGGCGCAGTCGAGCTTCGCGGTCTGGCCGAGCATCAGCGCGCCGCCGGACGCCGGCCCGGACCCGCCACCCATGCCGCCGGTGCCGATGCTCACGCTGCCCGCGGTGACGACGAACGCCCCGCTCACCGCGTATCGACACGAGCCCGAGGACACCCGCGTGCTGCGGTCCCCGCTCATGACGTTCTCGGAGTTGCCGCCGTCGACGTAGCTCGTCGAGCCGCCGCGGCACGTCGAGCTCACGCCGCCGCCGTAGCTCACCGTGGTCTTGCCGGCGATGTCGATGGTGCCGCTGCCAGCGACGTTCAGCGAATAGGAACCGCCGACCTCCTCGGATCGAGAGCCCCCGACCTTCTGGTGGTAGTTGCCGACGACGTTCTCGTCGAAGTCATGGCCGACGCGCCGGCGCTCGTCGTGGACGATGCGCACGTCGCAGTCATGGCCGATGTCCTGGCGCCAGTCGAAGGGCGCGTTGAAGAACATCATCTCGGCGCCTGCCGTGACGTCCATGCACAGCATCGACTGCCGCGACTTGTCGCCGATGCTCCCGTGGTTGAACCCCAACCAGGACGAGGCCGACGGTAGCGTGGAGGCCCGGTCCGGGGGGCCCATCGTGGGCGGCTGGTGCTGCTTGTCGTAGAGGCAGCCGAGGATCACCGGCCGCTCGAGGTTGCCGCCGATGAACGAGACCAGCACGCGATCCCCCGCGCGCGGGATGTACTGCGTGCCGCCGTGGGTGCCGGCCATCGACTGCAGCACGCTGACATACGTCGTGGGCACCTCGGTGGTCTGCTGGTCCCACGCGAAGCGAAGCCTGCAGCGCATCAGTCCGTCGACGTCGACGGGATCGTTCTCAATCGCGACGATCTGCGCGCGCATGATCGCCGGCACGCGATCGTCCGTCGGTGGGCTCGGCGCCCGAACCTTGATGCTCGACCCGCCCTCGGCCTGCGTGGGCGCGAGCGTGACGCTGTTCGAGTAGTCGCTGCCGGGCGGCGCGAAGCTGCGACCTCCGCCCGAGACGCCCACGACGATGTACTCCCGCGAGTCGCCGCGCTCGATCTCGAAGCGATAGCGCCGCCCGGCGAGCGAGCCGGTGATGCTGGTGCGCAGGTCGATGAGAGCAGCGCGGGTCGCCGCGACCTCGCCGTGGAGCTCGGCGATGCGCGCGTGCTGGGCGTCGGGGTCCTCGCGCTCGTTGACGCGGAATCCGTCGCTCACCCGCCGCTTCGCCGGGTGGCCGCCGTTCTGCTTCGCGACGCCCTTCACCGGCTCGAGCGGCGTGCCGGCGACGTCGAACCCGAGGAACTCGACCTCGCTGGCGTCCAGCGCCGACCCGCGCAGGGCCGAAAGCACCTGCTCCTCGCCGTCGGTCGCGTGCTCGAACCACACCGGGCGGAACGGCAGGTCCCGGCGCTGGCGCTGGTTGCCGTCGAGGAAGCCCTCGTTGGTGTCGCACAACACGACCGTCTCGACCGAGCCGTCGTGGCGGAAGTAGAAGTTGATGCCCGTCCGCGCGGCGAGCTTGCGGACGAAGTCGAGCAGGCTCTCGTCGGGCCGCCGGACGATGAGGTCGATCTCGGGGTAGCTGCGGGTGATGCGGTCCTCGATCGACCGCCCGTAGCTCGCCAACCCCTTGCGCAGGACCTCGCGCAGGACGTCGGCGTAGCTGCGGTTGTGCCACGTGCCGCCCTCGGTGTGGTGCGCGAGCAGGGCCATGGCGGGGACGATGTTGACGTTGAAGGTGTCGTCGGACTCCTTCGCGGTCGTCCGCTCGAGGGCGAGCAGCACACCCAGCACGCGGGTCTCGAGCACGAAGCCGTCGGGGAAGCGGCGGCGGATCAGCAGCTCGACGTCCTTCAGGCGGCGGCCAGTACACGCCCCCTGCGCCGGCTCGTCCTGGGCCGCGGGGATCTGGCAGCGCAGTCGCACGCTGTAGCACTCGTTGAGCGCATCGTGCAGCGACACCTCTTCGACGCGGAACTCGTGCGGATCACCGCCGAGGTACGCGAACTGGTACTCGACCAGATAGTTGGCTTTGGATCCTGCGTCGGCCATCGATCGTCCCCGCGGTTCAGCGCACCAGTCCTGTCATCGCCCGAGGATCGAGCAGCACGAGTTCGTCGAGCAAGCGCTCGTCGGTGCCGAGGCCGAGGCCCTGCCGGCACGCGAGGTACCCGCGCAGGCACCCCGCCACGATCGCTGGATCCCACTGTTCGAGGGTCAGCTTGCGCAGCTGGCCTTCGAGGGCGCGGAACATCGGCAGCGCGAGCTTCACCTCGTTGCCAGCGAGGCACGCGTGCGCCAGCGCGAGGTTGCGCGAGAACCGGCCGCGGGCGCTCGTCGCCGCTGCGATCCACGGCCCGGCGCGGCCGATCGCGTCGTCGAGCTTCTTCGCCTTGAGCAGCTCTGCGACCTCAGCGGGGACCTCGTGCTCGGCGCTCGCCTGCGTCTCGGCGGGCTTCGTCACCGTCGCGGCGTCGGTGCCCGGCGACGGCGCGCTCGCGGGCGCGCTCGCGTCGGGGCTCGGCGACGGCGCGCTCGCGACAGCCTCGGGCGGGCGCGGGGTCAGCTCGCGCGCAAACCAATCGCGGACGTCCTTGCTCGCCAACCACTGCCCCTTGCGATCGAACGACGACAGCAGCCCCGGGTTGCGGAGCGCCAGCGCGCACAGCTCCCCGCGCAGCGCCCGAGCCGCGTCCTTGCCGAGCACGTGCTCGGCGGCGAGCGCCGAGAAGTACGTCACATCGATCCACCAGGGGAACTGCAGCACCAGCAGCTCGCAGTTGTGCAGGAGCTCGGACCAGTTCTCTGCAGTGGCGAGCGCGGCGAGTTCGTTGCGCTGGGCCGCGGTGCCGACGTCGCACTCGAGCTTCTTCGACGCACCGACAGCCGGCGGTACCATCCACAGCGCGAGCCGGCGCAGGCGCAGCGATCCAGCGTCCTGCTCGCCGCCGGTGACGCGGTTGGCGGCCTGCTCGAGCAGGAACGTCGCGACGTCGTCGAGGCCCTCGAGCGCCGCGGCCGGCGGCGCCGCGCTCGGCGTCGATGCGGCGGGCGCGGGTGCGACGGGCTTCGCCACCGCGGCCTTCAACGCCGGCTTGGTCTTGAGCTTCGCGAGCGCCTCGTCGGCGATCGTCAGGCCCGAGGTGCCATCGCAGATCGGATCGAACGCGGCCTTGCACGCGACGATCGCCGCGCGCACGGCCGCGAGTTCGTCGGCAGTCACCGCCGGCGGCTGCTTGACCAGCTCGGCCTGCATCCGCTCGCCGAGCCACGTCAGGGCACCCGCGCGGGCCTTCGACCGCCGCGGGTGCAGCTTGTCACCGAACTTCGCGGACTCGAGCAGCGTGGCGAAGCCCTCGGTGAGGCCCTTGGCCCCGTCGACCCGAGCGCGCGCGACCACCCAGTAGGACAGGCAGCGCAGGTCCTTGGCCCGCTCGACGAGGATCTTCTGCGAAAGCCCGAGGATCTTTGGCCACGCCGCCTCGCCGCCCGCGACCGCGCCGAGCTTCGTGATCTCGCCGCGCAGTGCCTCGAACTCGTCGCACAACCACGGATCGGCGCCGGTCGGATCCTCGCCGGCGATGGGTGCGAGGATTGGGTCGCCGCCGGTCACCTCGACGGGGGGCGCGGCCACCGGCGCGGCGTCGGGCTCCGGCGTCCCGAACACCTCTGCGGCCAGCGGCGCGGGCAACGACGCGAACGCCTGCTCGATCGGCCCGAGCGCGGGCCCGCGCTCGGGGAACCGCGTGCGCGTCAGGTCGCGCAGGCGCGCGAATGCCTGCCACGCACCGCGCACCACGGTGGCCTCGCCGCGCTGCAGCGTCGGCGCGAGATCGGTGCGCAGGCGATCCGACAGCCACGTCAGCACGTCGGCTCGCGCGGCGGACTTGTCGAGCGGCGGGAACAGCTCGTCCCAACGCGAGCCGATGAGGCCGCCGAGCAGCTCGAGGCCGCGCGACAGACCGACCACGCCCTCTTGCCGGTACCAGGCCAAGGCGAGGTACACGGCGACCTGCAGGTCCTTCGACTCATCGGCGAGCACGGTCTCGGCCCGGCTGACGACGGCCTTCCAGTCGACCTCCTCGGCGCCCGAGGGGCGCGCGAGCTTGGCGATCTCGGCGTTGATCCGATCGCAGTGATCACCGAGCCGGACGTCGGCGCCACTCCGGGTGGCGCCGACCAGGGGCATCAGCAATCGCGTGACGCGATCGACAGGGGTGACGGCCGCGTTGTCCATGGTCGTGCTCCCCACGCGAGAACGCTCCGCGGGGCGTGAACGATCAACCCTTCTCGAGCTTGCCGACGAGCGACAGCGTGAAATCGGCGCCCATGTACTTGAAGTGCGGCGTCACCTCGAGCCGGCAGCGGTACCAGCCGACCTCGCCGGGCACTTCCTCGACCTCGAGGTTGGTGGCACGGAACGGGCGCTGCGACATGGTGTGCTGATCGAGCTTCGGGCCGCTCGACGTGTACTGCAGCAGCCACTTCTTGATCTCGTGCTTGAGATCCACCGCGGTCTTCCACGAGCCGAGGTTCTCGCGCTGGATGACCTTGATGTAGTGCGCCAGCCGCGTGATGATGAAGATGTACGGCAGCTGCGTGCCGAGCCGGTAGTTGACCTCGTCGGCGTGGCCCTCGGGCGTGTCAGGGAACGACTTGGCGCGCTGGGCCGAGTTGGCCGAGAAGAACGCCGCGTTGTCCGAGCCCTTGCGGAACACGAGCCCGATGAAGCCCTCTTCGGCCATCTCGAACTCGCGGCGCTCGGTGAGCTGGACCTCGACCGGCAGCTTGGTCTGCAGCTCGCCCATCGCCTTGTACTGGTGCAGGGGCAGATCCTCGACGGCGCCGCCAGCCTTGGGGCCGATGATGTTCGGGCTCCAGCGGTAGCGGGCGAACGAGTCGGCGGCGCGGGCGGCCAGCGCGAAGCTGGCGGGCCCCCAGAGGTAGTTGTCGTGCTTGTCGACAACGTCCTCGGCGAAGTCGAACTCCTTGACCGGCTTGTGGTCCGGGTCGTACGGGACGCGGAGCATGAACCGCGGCGCGCACAGGCCGACGTAGCGCGAGTCCTCGCTGTCGCGGAACGACCGCCAGCGTGCGTACTGCGGCGACTCGAACATCGACTTCAGGTCGCGCAGGGCGGGCAGCGACTCGAAGGTGTCCTCGCCGAAGAACCGCGGCGACGCGTTGGCGAGCAGCGGCGCGTGGGCCATTGCGCTGACCGAGGCGAGCTGCTGCAACAGGCGGACGTCCTCGTGACCGGCGTCGAACTGGAAGTCGGTGACGAGCGCCCCGTAGGGGTGGCCGCCGAAGGTGCCGTACTCGGCCGAGTACACCACGCGGTACAGCCCCGACTTGGGGATCTCGGGCGAGTCCTCGAAGTCGGCCGCGAGGTCCTCCTTCGTGGCGTCGAAGAGCTCGACCTTGACGTTCTCGCGGAAGTCGCAGTGGTCGACCAGGTACTTGATGCTGCGCCAGGTCGATTCGAGCTTCTGGAACTCGTCCTTGTGCAGGATCTCGTTGATCTGGGCGCTGATGCGCTGGTCGATCTCGGCGATCATCGAGTCGACGGCGGCGCGATCGACCTTGCCGTACTTCTCGCGCGAGCTGAGCAGCTCGCCCATGAAGGCCTCGACGCCCTGGCGGGCGATGCGGTAGGCATCGGCGTCCGAACGCTCGACGCGGGCATCGGTGAGCAGCTCGTCGAGCAACGTGCCGGGGGCGGCCTCGGTGCCGGGGGTGGCTTGGCGTTGGGGCTCCATGGTCACTTCTCCTCACCGCCGAGGTTGATGCCGAGCTCGGCCGACATGCGCTCGCGCGCGGTCTCGTCGGCGAGGATGGCGTGGATGCGCTTGCGGAACTCGGGGCGGTTGCCCAGCGGGGACTTGAGCGCCGAGAGGGCGTCGCGAAGCTCGAGCAGCTTGCGCAGCTCGGGGACCTGGTTGGCGATGCCCTGGGGCGTGAAGTCCGCGAGCGACTTGAACTTCAGCGACACCGGGAGCTCGTCCTGACCCTCCTGCAGCCGGTTGGCCACGCCGAACTCGACGCCGAGGTCGAGGCTCGCGAGCACGTCGCCAAAGTTGTCCTTGTCGACGTTGATGGGCTTGCGCCGTTCGACCTCGAGGGGATTCTGGCGGCCGGTCAAGTTGCACATCACCAACATCTTGAAGGGCAGCTCGATCTCCTCCTGACCGGTGGTCTTGCTGCGATAGACGATGTTGATGCGCTCCTTGGGAGCTACGGAACCTCGGGCTGACATGGTCGGGAACTCCTGATGTTTCGAAGTTGGGTCGAAGTGGGTACGCCGCTCCGGCGTCGACACCCACCGAAAAAGGGTCTGGTCCGCGCCGCAACTCGTGTCGCCCAACCGGGGCGGCCCTCGGCGAGGCGTGTGGCGACCGGATTACGGTACGCCTCGTCCTGCGTTAATGGACGCCGACGACCTACAGACCATGCAATGAATTTGCGGCCGGCCCGGACCCCCCATCGGCGCTCGCGCCGTGGACCGGCGGCCCGTCCGCGTCACGCGAGGCTAGCGATGCCCTCGACCAGGGCCCGCGCGGGCCGCCCGGACGGATCTTCCAGCAACGCCACGCACGGGGCGGGCAGCCGATCGCGGGCCCGCGCCCGGGCCTCGGGGCTCGGGGTCGTCGTCGGCCAGAGCCGCTGGTACTGCACGCCTGTGCCCCACAGGCAGTGCAAGGCGTTGGCCTCGGGGGTCCCGAGGACGACCAGCATCCGCGCGGCAGTGACGTCCCACAGCAGGGACGGCACCCCGATCGCGCCGGCGAGCCCGATCTCGACGCAGGACAGCCAGAACATCAGCTCGAGATCGCTGTGGACCGGCCCGTCGAGGATGACCGGGGTCTTCACGGCGCGCGATCGCCGGGCCCCGTCGCAGGCCCGATGGAGGATGTCGAGGGCAAAGCAGCGCTCGTCGACCGCGCCCAGGAGGCACTCGAGGATCTCGGGGCCGGGCGCGGCGTCGGCCCGTGCGCGCTCCCGCTCGCAAGCCGCGACGATGGCCGCCCCCGCGGGCGCCTCGACCGCGTCGAGCTTGGCCACGAGCTCGGCCTGGCTGTGGCGGCCGGCCCGGTGCGCGATGGCGCCGAGCTGTTCGATGACGGGGCCCAGCGCGACCGGCAACGCGGGGAACCACAGCGCCTCGGGCGCTCCGATCTCGCAGAACAGCGCGAGGGGGAACTTGCGCCCGACCCGGTCGACGCTCGCCGACAGCGTGCCGACCAGCAGGGCGCTCGCCGACTCGTCGCGGAACACGAAGCCGACGGGCCCCGGCCCCGCCGCACAGCCGACCTCCGCGAGGCGATCGTTGCCCTGCTGCAGCCACCGCTCGAAGGCCCGGCCCGTCGGCGTGCCGGTACCGCGCGCGACGAAGTCGCCGAAGCTGGGGATCTTGCCGAAGCAGCCCAGCGTCACGCTCGGGCTGCTCATCGCGCCGCGCACGACTCCCCGGAGACGACGATCGATCTCGGCACCAGCAGCTGCTTGCTGCGGAACATCGCCATGAACCGCTGTCCGCCGCCCTGGCCGAAGAACGGCGTGTCGGCGCGCTTGGGACGGAACTTCATCTGCACGAGCCCCGCGTTCTCCTCGCGGAAGTCCCACTGCACCGCGAAGCTGCGACCGTCCTCGCTGGGGCGCACCGTCCCCTCCTCCAGCACGCGGAACAGGCCCCAATCGCCATCGCGCTTGACCTCCGAGCTGGCACCGAAGCCCGTCACCGCCTCGATGCTCATGCCCTTGGTCCCCTCGCCCGGCCACGTCATGCTGGTCCAGATCTCGGGACCATTGCGGTAACGGATGACCTGCCCATCGAGGGTCAGCTTGATCTCCTTGACCGTCGGCGCCCCCTGGATCAGCACGTCGAACTCGACCTTGGGATCCTCGGCTCCCGACGGGAACATGACGTTCGTGACCTCGAGCGCGGCGTCGAGGTACGAGACCAGGCTCTCGCGGTACTTGGTCGTGGAGGCCGCGCCCTTCTCGGCGAGCTGGAACCGCGAGCCCCGCAGGGGGACCTCGTTCTTCAGCACCGACTCGTAGAACTTCCACAGATCGCCCGACTCGGGGTGGAAGAAGCCGGTGAACTCCGACAGCGCCACGTCGTTACCCTTGGGGTTGAACGGGTAGTGCTTGGTCAGGTTGCGCTCGGCCTCGGCGACGACCTCGTTGCACCACTTGCCCGAAAGGCCCTTGGCGACGCCCTGCTTGGCCAAGCCGGCCACGAGATCGATCGGCGGCCACAGGAGTTTCTCGAGCGTCGGCTGCCAGCCCTCGGTGTCCTCCGTGGAGAGCAGCGACTTGACCTTGGAGCGCGCGGCCTTGAGGCGGCCCTCGAGTTTCTCGAACTCACCCGGATCGTCGACCTGCTCCTGCAGCGCGTCGCGGACGAAGGCGATCTGCTCGAGGTAGTCGTCGAGGGGGACCTCATCGGGCGGGGGCGGTGGGGCGGTGGGATCGGCCGACGGCGGCGGGGGCTTGCGCGCGCCGAACTCCGCGAGCCCGAGGAACGCGTACGTCACATCGAGCTCGGTGAGTACGATCTCCTTGTCGTCACCGCCCAGCACCCGATCGGCGGCCGAGCGCCCGGCGGCCGTGGCCATGCGATTGGTGACCCCGATCCGGCCGAGCTGGGCCTTCTGGAGCGCCTTGCGCTTGGCGAGCGTGCTGAGTTCCCCGACCAGCGCGTCGTCCGGATCGGCCTCGCCGACCGCGTCGAGGTCGACGAGCTGGGTGTGATACGCGATGTGGCTGAACAGATCGCGGTACGGCTCGGTCCGCGTCAGGTCGCTCAGCAGGCCCAGGGCGTCGACATAGTCGTCGGTGGCCTGGATGTACGTCGAGTCGATGAACGTGCGCCACTCGGCGATGTAGCGGCGGAAGTACTCGGTCTTGATCGCGTCGATCTCCTCCGAGCGGAGCTTGTCGCCGTCCTCGCCACCGCGGCCCAGCACCCACTGTTCGTCGAGCAGGTCGTCCATGTTGCCGGCGAGCCGTGGCTTGACCTGTTCCTCGTAGCCGCGGCGGGTGAACGCCGGCCGAATGATCCGATCCTGGTTGCGGATGGAGGTGACGCCGACCATGTCGCGCAACCGCAGGCTCGGGCCGTCGACCGCGTCGATCAGGGCCTGCGCCACCGCCTTGCTGCGATCCGAGCGCTTGAGGATCCGCTGGACCCGCTCGACGAGCTTCGCGTCGCGCTCGAACGCGAGCTCCGGCTGCTTCTGCAACAGGCCGAGGTACGCCTCGGCCACCGCTTCGATCGCGGACAGCGTCGCGGGATCGCCGGCCTCGCGCATCGGCTTGGCCCACAGGTCGCTCACGTGCGCCGCCAGCCACTTGCGCTCGTCACCGTCGGGGCTGGATTCGAGCCCGGGCTCGCCGGCCGCCGGCGGCCCCGAGACCAACAGGTAGAAGCGCAGGCGATCGAACGTCAGCCGGTAGTCCTCGGCCGAGGCCTCGCGATCGACCGCGGCGTGCTTGGCCGTGAAGCGCTCGAGCTCGGCGATCTCGCGCTCGACGATCGGCAGCAGCATCTCCTTGCGGACGGTCGCGGCGTACAGGTCGCGCAGGCGCGGGTAGATGACCTGGCCCTGGTACATGCCCATGCGCATGGCCCACGGCGCGCCGTCGGCCTCGTACTCGGCCAGCGTCGCGACGACCGAGCGCAGCGGCTCGATGCGGCCGACCTCGATGACCTCGACGCTGTCCTCCGCGAGATGGGCCTCGACGTTGGCGACCGCGCTGCCCGCCTCGCGGATGAACCGGCGGTTGTCCTCGAACGCGCGCGCCGGCAGCCACATGATCGCCGTCGAGGCGGCGAGCAGCGTCGCTCCGGCGATCCCCGACAGCAGCTTGTGCCGCCGCACCCGCGTGCGGTTGGGCCGCGTGAGCTTGTAGTCGGGGAAGATGACCTTCTTGAACAGCTCACCGAGGAAGTAGCTCTTGGCCTCGACCGCGGGACCCGCCGTGCGCGCGAGCTGGGGCTGGATGCCGAAGCCCTCGGCGATCGCGTTCATGATGCGACCGAGCGGGCGGCCCTCCTGCGTGCCCGACGACAGATACACGCCGCGGAGTATCGGAGTCTCGTGGTAGATGTTCTCGGCCATCATGCCGTGCACGAACCGCCCCAGCGGCTCGCGCAGCGCGGCGAGGTACTGCGGGAGCTCGTAGATCCGCTCGCGCCCTTCGCCGCGCCGCTCCTCGGCGACGCGCCGCAGGACGCGCTTCTCGAGCACTGCGGTGAGTTCGTCGTAGTGCTCGAAGAACCGTCCGACCAGGTCCATCTGGTCGTGGGCCGGCAGCGTGAAGCCCCAGATCTGGTGGCGCTCGGCCTCTTTGAGGTCGGCGAACATCTCGACGAAGCCGGGCAACAGGTCGCACTTGGTGAAGACCAGGTAGACGGGCACCACCACGCCGAGACGGTCCTGCAGCTCGTCGGTGCGAGCCCGGATCTCGCGCGCGAGGCCGGCGACCTCGTCGGGGTGGGCCTCGATCAGGTCCGCCACGCTGACCGCCGCGAGCACGCCGTTGATCGGTCGACGCGTGCGGTACTTCTTCAGCAGATCGAGGAACGCGAACCACTCCTCGCGATCGGAGTCCTCGGTGGTGTAGCGGCCCGCGGTGTCGAGGATCACCGCCTCGCTGGTCATCCACCACTCGCAGTTGCGCGTGCCGCCGACGCCCTTGACGCTCGCGCCGCCCTTCGACGACTGGAACGGGAAGTGGAGCCCCGAGTTGCGCAGCGCGGTGCTCTTGCCGACGCCGGGCGGGCCGACGATGACGTACCAGGGCAGCGAGTACAGGGCCGAGGCCGCGCCGCGCGAGCCCAGCCGCGACGACTTGAGCGCCCCGACGGCGCGGTTGAACTCGCCCTGCAGGGCGCGGATTTCGGCCTCGAGGTCGGGCCGCGCGGCGTGGGCCTGCTTGTCGGCCTGGGCCTTCAGCGCCTTCTCGATCTCCCGCGAGGCCCGGCGGGCCCGCACGGTCTTCACCACGATGATGGTGACGATGAGCGCGACCGCGAGCGCAGTGACGACGATCGCGATCCAGAGCGGCAGCTCGAGCCACCACACCACGGCCCAGACCGCGGCGACCAGCAAAGTGATGAAGATGTACTTCAACATCAGCCGCGCTCCGCGTTCTCACCCGGCTTGGCGGGCGTCTCGGGCTGGGAGAACTTCTCGAGCACGTCGGTGCTGCGCTCGGTCAGATCCCCGCGCATGCGGTCCAGCGCGATGCGCAGCGCGACGATGAAGCACAGCGCGAACAGCAGCGCGAACAGGCCCATCCACAGGGCGATGAAGTCCATGCGCCGGCTGTGCAGCGGCTCCTTGCGCGGCAGGTGTCGCCGCGACACCGGCTCGGCCTTGAGCAGCATCCCGAGGCCCTCGCGGACCCGGCGCTTGACGACCTCGAGCTCCGACTCCCCACCGCGGATCGCATAGCGCCCGAGGAACCCGAGCTCGAGGCAGAGGTGGTAGACGACCAGCGCCTCGATGCGCCGCGGGTCGCGGACGATTCGCTCGAGCCGCTCGAAGAACCCGTCGCCCGCGACGTTCTCGGCGAAGTAGTGCAGCTGCAGCGGGCGCTGGTGCCAGTGCGAGCGCACCGGGCCGGGCTTGCGCTGCGCGGTCTCGTCGGCCAGGGCCACCAGCGCGTAGATCACGTCGCTGATGTCGGTCTCGGTCATCCCGGTCTGTTTGCCGCGCGCGATGGACTCGTCGAGGTAGCCGCGAAGGCGCTGGTACAGGTGCTCGGGCCGCACCGCGGCGTCCTTGGGCAGGTTCCGCAGCTGGATCAGCGCGTTGAAGGCGTCCTTGGTGACCTCGTTGACCCGGTTCATGGCGGACTCATCTCGTCGCCGGCGGGACGGCCATCAGCTTGATCTTCGCGTGGCTCGGATCGAACGGCGGCGGCAGGTAGATCGCGATGGTCTTCTCGTCGGTGATCTGCTCCCAGAACGCGTGGGCGGTGTCGACGGTGAAGTAGACCGAACGCGGACGAATCGGGATCTGCGGCGGCGGACGGTGGGTCGCGACCAACGGGGCGCCGGGGATCGCCGAGCGGACGATGCGGCTGATCTGCTTCCACGACGCGATCTTCGACAGCTGCGGCAGGCGGTTCGCGACGTCCTGCTGCGCCGAGTCGGCCTCGACCGCGAGCACGAAGGTCGTGCACTCGAGCAGGCGGGCGTCCTTGAGCACGCCGATCCACATGCCGTCCCGGCGAGCCTCCAGCGGGACCTCGATGTAGTTCTCCTTCATCGCCAGCTCGAGCAGCGCTCGGAGCTTGGTGAACAGCTCGCCGAAGGTCGCACGCAGATCGCCGTGGGCGTACAGCGGCAGCTCCTCGGGGACGATGTCGACCGAGAAGCTCGTGAGCTGCCCGGCGAGCTGCGACCAGCTGGAGTAGACCTGGAACGGCAGCGACTCGGGGGTCTCGGTCAGCTGCCGGACCATCGGTAGATGGGCGTTGATCGCCCCGAGCTGCAGGTACCGGGTCACATCCTGCGCGGTGAACTCGACCCGCGCGGCGTCGATCTGGCGCAGGGACTCGAGCAGCGCGCGGCGCTTGGTCAGCATCAGGCCGAGCAGCTCTTGCGACCAGCGCTGCAGCACCGCCGAGCCCGACACGCGCAGGCACGGAGGCACGTAGTCGGTCGAGAGCTCGAAGCCGCCGCCGTGGTCGCGGCGGATCTCCGCGATCTTGATGGTCTCGTACTCCTGGCGGTCCTCGCTGCCGAACAGCAGCACCGGGCGTGGCCGGGCGAAGATCACCTGGGCCTCGCTCTCGGCGCGGACGAGATCGACGACGTCGCGCGACCAGCTGTCGTAGCGCGGCAGCGCCGAGGGCCCGCCGCCATCGGGGCGCGCGTAGTTCTCGATGCCCTCGCGCATGTTGGTCACGCCGACGAAGACCTCGGCCACGGCGGCCGTCGCGGGGAAGCACTCCGCGATGCTGCGCGCCGCCGGGACCCCGGGCTCGCCGTCGGCGAACTCGAGCGGAAGTCCGCCGGGCAGGACGCCCTGCAGGCCGCGCACGCGCAGGCTGCCGGTCTTGATCGCGGCCTCGTCGATGTCGAGGCGCGTCAGGCCCCAGCAGTATGGGTTGGGCCACGACGTGCGGCTCTGGATCAGCTGCTCGAGGAACAGATCGTGCTGCTGCAGGTGCTGGGGACAGACCAGCATCCCCTCACCCCACATGACCTTGTCGACGCGCCTCATGATGGTCTTCCTACGCTCCCGCGGTCGCCCGCTCGAGATCGAACTTCCGCCGGGCCACGCGACCCGAGCCCTTGCGCGCCGTGAGCATCACGCCGTCGCCGATGCGCCCGCGACCGACCGTGCCGATCACGAACGGCGGGTAGGCGTCCTCGGTCACCAATAGTTCCAGCTCGAAGCCGATCGGCTCGCCGCTCAGGCGCTCGGCGAGCTGACGCACCCGGGCGAACTGATCGCCGCCGGGCGAGAACTCCTTGGCCAGCGCCGGGGAGATCGGGCCGATGACGACCTTCGCCCGGTGCGCCGGGTGCAGCGCCCGGGTGCCCAGGACGAAGGAGTCGCCGATCGTCGAGTTGGCGCGCCCCAGCGCGATCCGCTGCGACGGCTCGAAGGTGACCCAGCCGCCGGTGAACTGCTCGAGCGACAGCGGCGCGCCCTCGAGCTTGTCGGCCAGCATCTCGGTCAGGGCGTTCTCGAAGCTGCGGGCCGTGCCGCCGCCGAAGGCCAGTAGGCTCGACAGGCGCAGCAGGTCGGTGCGATCGAGGGCGTCGGTACGCTCGGCCTCGGCGTCGACGCCGGCGAAGGCGAGCACGCGGCTCGACATCACGTCCTTGGCGCCCTGGAGGAACTCCTGCGGCCAGTCGTACTTGTTCCGCGCGCGGTACATCAGCGCGGTCATGCGGTTGTGGAACAGGTCGAGGAACAGCCGCATCGCCTCGGCGCTCTCGGTATCGTGGATGAGATCGGCGGCGTGGTACAGCGGCATCGGGCTGTCGGCGCCCGAGAGCCCGAGCACGCACGTGGTGAGCTCGAACCGCGAGTGCTTGCCGCGCAGGCGCTGCTCGGGGGGGCGCTCGTGCTCGGCGTGGCGGATGGCACTCAGCTCCGCGGGCCGGAACGCGAACGACGGGTCGTGGCGGAAGAAGACGCCCTCGTCGTCGAACGGGCCGTCGTCGCCCAGGCGCGGCCGGTCCCGCATGAGGCGCTCGATGAGGCGCACGGCCGTGAAGAGGTCGGTGCGCGGCGGATGTTGCGTGAGCAGGTCGCGGAGCTTCGCCTCGTCGTCCGCGGTGAGCGACGCGTGCGGCACGGCTGCGCCCGCGACCTTCGCGGGATCGCTCCGCGACGATCCGTGCGCGAGCTGCTCGCTCTGCGCCTTCACAGAATCGTGCGGTCCCCGTATCTCGGCGACCATGCGTACTCCGTGCGCGACGGCGCGAGCTGGACCGTCAGCTGGTTGAACGAGTTGATGTGCACGCGGCGGGCAAACACCTCGTTCAGGATATCCCCGAAGACCAGCACCTCGCCGGTGGCCGAGAAATTCGCCTCGTCGAGCACCACGATGGTCTTCGTCCCGGTCACCGGCGCGCCGCGGACCAGGCGCACGGCCTTGCGGGAGGTCAGCTCGCGGATGGCGTCGATCCACTGGCCGTTGACCCGGCCGAGCTGTGGATTCTGGCGCTCCGCGAAATTGTACACCTCCAGTAGACGCCGCAGGTTCGCGGGATCTTGAAGACCGGCCCGAGAAAGCCCGAGGTGCGCTCCGAGGCGCCACAGCAGCTCGACGTTGTCGTGGGGGTACAGCGGCCCGCTGACCGCCGTGATGTTGGTGAACGGCGCCATCGTCGGGGCCCCGCGCACCGGCCGCGAGAGCTCGCCGACCTTGAGGTTCGGCGCGACCTGACGGTTGCTGCACAGCAGGTCGACCGACAGGATCTCGGACTCGGCGATCGGGTGGGTGTCGCGGGGCGAGACCAGCGAGAGATACACGTCGGTGCCGCCGTCCGTGACCGACGGGACCCGACGGCTGACGTAGTAGCGGGCGTGCGCGTCCTTGCTGCTGCGGAACGCGATGAAGTTGCTGTACGGCGTGCGCTGGGCCCCGTTCACCCCCGTGACGCTGCGGATCTCGTAGACCTCGACGTCGGTGGGCGCGTGCTCGGCCGCGCGCACGATCGCCTCGGGCTGCAGCGGCCGGAACCGCACCGGATCCGCAGAACACGGGAACAGGTTGACGACCGGCACGCAGTGCAGGCGCAGATCGTCCTTGCCCGGGGCGCGGGGGAGCTTGGGCGGCCGGTCGAAGGTCAGGTGCAGCTCGCAGTTCGGCGTGATCAACGGGCCGAGGGCCGGCAGGTCGACGAACGCGAACTTCGCCGGGCACGCGAACAACTCGACGGCGTGGGCGAAGGCGTCGTGCTCGAGGGCCTGCTCGGGCAGCAGGCGCGAGGCGGGATCGAAGCCGACCGGGGTGATCGCGGCGCCCCGCGGGGACGCACGCTCGTCGGTCTGGATCACGCCGCGGACCACGCCGTTCTCGACGACGGCGATCTCCGTGCAGTGGCGCAGGAACCACGCCCGCAGCGTCATCGCCGTCGGCGTCTCGCCGTGGAAGTGCAGGCGGATGCGGTGGGCCCCGACGACGCCGGCGGCGTGCTCGGGGGTGCTCAGCTTGAGGACGACCTTCTCGGTGCGGCTGCTCGGTCGCTCGCTGCGGACGTCGAGCAGCGACACCGGGAGCAGCTCGAGCGCCGACGTGGTCTGGAACAGGCAGCGGACCTCGCGGGCGGTGACGCCGGCGACCTGCGAGCCCCGCGGCACGACCTGCGCCGCCCGCATCGCGCGATCCGGGTTGAACTGGACGATCGCGGTGGGCGGAATGAACCGCGTCAGCTGGGGGACCAGGACCCCGGAGAGCTGCTGCGCGAGCTCGGGGATGCTGTCGTCGATGCGCTCGCGGACCCTCGAGCTGAGGAACGCGAAGCCCTCGAGGAGACGTTCGACGTCGGGATCGTCGCTGCGCTCGGCGAGCAGGCCCGCGGTCGATGGGTAGGCCCGCGCGAACTCGCGGCCCTGTTCACGCAGGTAGGCGAGCTCGGCTTCGTAGTAGCGGGACTTCATGGTCGACCATCCGGGGCATGGGCGACGAGGAGCCCCGGGGTCAACGCACCCGGACGCCGCCGCCGCGCGAGAGTTCGGTCAGGAACCGGATCTTCTCATGGCCGGCGAGCTCTGCGACGATCTCCATCGACACGATCGACACGATCACGCCGGGGTTCAGGGTCCGCACCCGCACGTTGCGCAGGCGGGGCTCGAAGCGCTCGATCGTGGCCGCCACCGCTCGGAGCACGTCCGACTCCGACGACGGCCACCGGGCCAGGACGTCGAGGAAATCGACGCCCATCTCCGGACAGGTGTACCCGTCGCCCTCGTGGGTGTTGAGGATGGCCTGCAGATTGGCCACGATCGATTCCAGGACACCGGCGCCCTTGGCGGGGTCGTCCGAGGCGATCCGGTGCATCAGGCCACGCAACGTTCGCCCCCGCCAGTCGCGCGACGGCTCAACCGTTGAGCGGGTCGCCCCAGTTGCTGGACTCCGGGGTGCCGGGCGGCGCGATGTGCTCGGGATGCCGTGACCCCAGCGTACCACCCTTGATGGTGGACGAGCCGGTGACGCAGTCCACTGCGTAGTCCCGCGTACCGAGCGAATCGTTGACGCTGGTGTTGCGGAAGACGTGCACCTCGATGGAGATCGAGGACGCACCGCGGGCAAGTCGCGCCGTGGAGATGTAGCCCCAGCAGACGGTGGACCGCTTGTTCTCCCAGACGCCGGTGCCGTTCTCGAGCTTCCACTCTCTGTACTCCGCGATGATCTCGATGCGGCCCTGACGCCACTCGTCGATGAGCGCCTTGCCGGCCTCGTCGCCGCCGTCCTCGATCTGGAAGGTCACGAACCCACGGCCCATGCCGGCCTGGACGTTCGTATCGTCGATGTCTTGCGACCCCAGGTACGCGTGGGTGAAGTACCCGCCCTGGTGATCCTTGAGAATCAGGAACTCCCCGTCCGGCTGCCAGACGCGGGTCTGGTCGTTGTCGTTCGAGGGGGTCGCGGTGTAGATGTGCAAGGACCGTTTTTTGTTGTCGTCTGCCACGGAAGCCTTTACTCCGCGGCGGGGGTGCGTATTCACGCAACTTGCGGGTCCGGCACCTACCCGTGAACGCGCCTTTGGGTCATGCTAGGCGCCCGATGCAGATCCGCGTGGCCATCACGAGCCCCGGTGGCGAGGCCGAACGCGCGCCCGAGTTCACCAAGCCAGAGATCTCCATCGGGCGCCTGCCGTCGAACGACGTGGTCCTGCCCGAGGCTGGGGTCTCCAGCAACCATGCCCGCGTGCTCGTCACCGGCGGGGCCCTGACGATCCTCGACCTCGACTCGACCAACGGCACGTTCGTCAACGACGAGCCGCTGCAGGGTCCGCGGGTCCTGGGCGACGGCGACGAGGTCCAGATCGGCGACTTCGTCCTGCGCTTCGCGCTGTACGGGGCCGCGGGCCTGGCCGACGTCATCCACGCGGGCGCGCCCTCGCGCGGCCGTGCCGCCGCGGCGGGCTCGCCCGCGACGATGATGGACGCGAGCGGCGCGTGGCCCGAGCAGCCGCCGATGATGGACGACCTCGACGGGGGGCCGGGCCTGGACCCGCGGGGGGGTGACGACGACGACGCCCCCGAGCTGGCGGTGCGGCGCTCGCCGGTGCTCGCGCGCGCGAGCACGCCCGCGCCGAGGCCTGGACCGAAGCCCGGCTCCGAGCCGCCGCGCCCCGCCGTGTTCCCGCGCTTCGAAGCCCGGCGCGGATCGACCCTCGTCGCCGCGCGCAGCGACGCGGCCGAGGCGGGCTTCGAGTTCGCACCCGCGAGCGCCGACCAGCTCATCGATCGGGTGTTCACCGCGGTGTGGCTGCGCATCGCCGACGACGTGCTGCTCGGCACCGCCGGCATCCGCGAGGCCGCGGCGCGGCTGCTCGACGAGGCGCTGCACGCGGTCGGTGGGCCGCTCCAGGCGCAACGCGACACCCTGCGCGCGCGCATGCTCGACGAGATGGTCGGCGACGGACCGCTGCGCACCGTCCTCGACAGCGAGCCGAACGAGGTCCTCGTGCACGGCATGACCCGCGTCCGCGTGCAACGGGCCGGTCACGTCAGCGAGGGGCCGTCGCCGTTCACGTGCCCGAGCGCGCTGCGCTGCTTCGTGTCGCGCAGCCTCGGTGTCCACTACGATTCCACGACGCCGGTCGTGCGCGGGAGCTGGGGCGCGTGGTCGGTCGAGGCGACGTGGGGAACGGGCGTCGCGGCCGTGGTCTCGCTACGGCGCAGCGTGCTGCAGGGCAGCGCCACGCTCGAGGCGCTCGTGCACGCCGGGGCCCTGTCGCCGAACATGGGCACGCTGCTCGCGACCGCCGCGATGGCCCGCTACAGCATCCTCGTCTGCGCGGCCCCGGGCGCGAGCGGCCGCGGCGTGCTCGCGGCGCTGCTGGCCTGCGCGCCACCGCAGGAGCTTCAGGTCGTCGTCACCCACCGCGGCGCCGAGCTCGGCGGTTTCCGCCCGGGCACGGTCGCGGTCGCGCGGAGCGGTCGGCACGACGCCATCGATGCCGCGCTGGCCCTCGCGCCCGATCGCCTCGCGATCGACGACCTGCAGTGGGACGAGGCCGCAGGCGCCCTGGCCGTCGTGAGCCGATCGGTCGGCGTGCTGGCGGGCCTGCGGGCCCACGGCGCCGCGGCCGGCCTCGGGCTATTCGGGCAGCTGCTCGGCGGCGCGCTGCCAGGGGTCGTGGTCGAACCGCTCGTCGCCCAGGCGTTCGATCTCGTGGTCTCGGTGCAGCTGTTCGCCGACGGCATGTCGCGCGTGACATCGATCGCCGAGCCCTTCGTCCACGAGGGCCGGCTCGGCGCCCATGACGTGTTCGCCCTGGTCCCGGGCACGCGGACCTGGCAATTCTCGGGGGTGCTGCCGCGGTGCAACGACGAGCTCGGCCGCCGCGGCTTCCGCCTCGACCCCGCGGTGTTCTCCTGATGACTGCATCCCGCATGTCCGGCATGTCCGGCCTCCGGCTCCTCGCGATCGCCACCCTCGCCGGCTCCGGCCTCCTCGCGTGCAAACCCGACGAGCCGACCTGCAAGCCCGGCGAGGTCGAGTGGGGCGTCCAGCTGCTCATCGAGGCGACCGCGATGATCAACGTCGATCGCAACGGCCAGCCGCTCCCGACGGTGGTGCGCCTCTACCAGGTCCGTGGCGAGCTCGTGCTCGACGAGCTCGACTTCGAGACGCTGTGGGCGGCCGAGGACACCAAGGCCCTCGGCGAGGGCTTCGTGAGCGTCGAAGAGATGACGATCTACCCCGGGCAACGCGATCAACGGCTGCTGCCGGTCGAGCCCGAGGCGACGCACTTCATCGCGGCCGCGTGGTTCCGCGAGCCGATGGGCAACACGTGGTTCGCCAGCTACGAGATCCCGCGACGACACCCCGAGGTCGTCTGTGATCGCGCGCCCGAGAATCGCGTCTACCCGAACCCGTGCATGTACGTGCTGCTCGATCGGAGCCTCACCTCGGGTGGACCCACGCCGCCGTCGGGCTTCTCGCTCGTGGCCGGGGTGCAGTGCGCTCCCCCGGGCGTGGTGCCAGGCACCGCGAAGGACGACGGCAAGAAGAAGAAAAAGAAGAAGCGGAAGAAAAGCCCGGGCTGCCCGACGGCCTCGACACGCAGGGATTGCCCGAGGCGCCGAGCATGCCGCAGACCCCGAGCGTGCCGAACGTGCCCACGGGCCCGAGCGCGCCGTCGGCCCCGAGCGTACCCGCGGGCCCGAGCGCACCGCGTGCGGCCGTGCCGAGCTCGCCGCGCTGACGCGACCGGGGTCGAAGGGCCGCCCCTTCAGTTCTCGACCGGCTGGCCGGTCGACTCCCAGACGTTGCCCTCCCACGTGCCGCACGCATCGGTGACCGGGCCGTAGGCGTAGTCGTCGCCGAACACGTTGTCGGTCATGTGCAGGTTCGCGTGGCAGTAGACGATGTACGCGCCGCCGGTGAGCCGATTGCCTTCCGCCCACACCGGGCCCGACACAGGGCCCTGGCCGAACGGGAAGATGCACGCGGTCAGCTCGCCCGACGTGAGATCGAAGTTGTTGCCGGCGATCGTGATGTCACCATCGCCCATCATCTGCACGCCGTCGCCGTGGGCGCCCGGCGCCTGGCCGATCGCGGTGACGTAGTTGCATTCGAGGAGGTTGTTGCCGTCCGCCTTGAACGCGTCGCCGCCGATGTCGTGGATGTGCAGCCGACGCGCGGTGTAACCGGCGCCGCGGATCGCATCGTCGATCTGGTCGAGCCCATCGATCTCGCCGTCCTCGATCACGATGCCCGATCCGTCGCGCACGAAGATCCCCCAGTAGCCGTCGGTGGTGATCTTGAAGTTGCGGATCGTGACGTCGGTCGCGCCGTCGACGATCTCGATGTCGCCGTGCACGTGGACGTTCTCGATGACCGTGCCGCTCTGCGACACCACGATGCGCTCGGAGTCGACGAGCGCGTCGCGATCGACGACGCCGACGTCGGCGGGCCCGGTCGGCGGGCACGTGGGCGAGACGGGTCCCCCGGTGTCGGTGGTCCCGGTGGCGGCGGTGGTGGTGGCGGGCCCGGTGGAGTCGCCGGGGCCGTCTTCGCTGCTGGAAGTCTCGGTGACCGGGCCGGACCCGCTCGGATCGCCACCCGTCGCCGCCGCGCTGGACGTCTCGCCGATGGGCCCCGACGCACCGCCGCTGGAGGTGGTGGCCGCGGGGTCGTCGTCGGATCCACCGCCGCCGCAGCCGACGATCGTGCCCAGCACCACGATGCACAGGTGGTCGCGTCCCACGGGCGCAGCCTATCGCGCGCGCCTCGGCGCGGGCGCCGTGTGCGGCCGCGCTACGCAATCGCAGCGGCGTCGCGTTCGTCAGCGCGACTACGGGCCGATCGAGCGAGCGGCCGTTCCGCGGGCATACTGCGCCCGTGGTGACCGTGACGCGCACCCCCACACTCGTCGATCTCCGACGCCACGCGATCGCGCGGAGCCTCTTCACACCCACGACGCTGCCGCGCGCCCTCACGAAGCTGGTCTTCGTGCAGGCCGATCCGATCCGCGCGCCGGCGCGGGCGCAGGATCTGACGCTGCGCCACCGCGTCGTCGACTACCGCGCCGGCGACCTCGAGCGACGCTACCCTCGCCTGCCGATCGAAGAGGACTTCTTCGTGAACCACGGGTTCCTCGCCCGCGAGCACCAGGCGCTGATGCACCCGCGCGCCCCACGGACCGTTTGGACCGCGGCGCGACGGCGGCAGGCTGAGGCGGTGCTGGCCTTCGTCCGCGAGCGCGGCGCGGTGCACCCCCGCGAGGTGGCGGCGCACTTCGACCACGGAAGAACCACCAACTGGTTCGGCGGTTCGAGCAACGCGTCGACGCAGCTCCTCGACGGCATGCACTTCCGCGGGATGCTGCGCGTGGCTCGGCGCGACGCGGGCGTGCGGGTCTACGCCGCGCGCGATCCGTGGCCGGAGCCGCCGGCCGCCCAGGGCCAGGCCCGCCTCGACGCGCTGTTCGACCTCGCCGTGCGGACGTATGCGCCGCTCCCCGCCCCAACGCTTGGCCACCTCGCGAGCGCGCTGTGCCTGTTCGCGGTGCCGCAGTGGCGGGCCGATCGCAAGCGGCTGCTCGAGCACGCCCGCGGGCGCCTCGCGCGGGCCCGCGTCGACGGCGTCGACTGGTACTGGCCCGCGGACGAGGACCCCCGATCGGCACGACACGCGCCGCACGCGGGCGTTCGCCTGCTGGCGCCATTCGATCCGATCGTGTGGGATCGACGGCGCTTCGAGGCGTTCTGGGGCTGGGCCTACCGCTTCGAGGCGTACACGCCGGCGCCGCGGCGCGAGCGGGGCTACTACGCGTTGCCGCTGCTGTGGGACGAGCAGGTGATCGGCTGGGGCAACGTCGCGGTCCGCGACGGGCGACTCGACGTCGCGCTCGGGTTCGTCGCGTCGCGGCCCCGGTCGCGCGCGTTCACCCGGGCCCTCGACGCCGAGCTCGGGCGCCTCGAGGAGTTCCTCGACGCGTCCTCGGCCGCTCGACGCGGTTAGTACGTGAACACGCAGCGCGTCACGGGCACGAGCACGTCGCGCGACGCGTACAGGTAGTACGACGTGCCGGGGACCAGCGCCGCGGGGTCACCCGACGCAGGCACGCGCTGCGTCGTGCCCGAGGGAGCATCGCCGAAGACGACCTCGCCCGAGCGAACGGGCTCGCCGTCCGACGGCACGTCGATGCGCCACAGCGTGCCCTCGGGGATGTCGAGGTTCGGCGGGACCGTGGGGCTGCGGGCGTCGGCCTCGAGCACGTAGACGTAGCGCGCGTCGCCGCCGGTCCACGTGATCGTGCCGTCGGCGTCGACCCCTTCGCCGTTCGTGCACGGCCCGGGCACGTACGCGAGCTGATCGACCAGCGGACCGCCGACCGGCGGCGAGTCGGCGAAGTCGGACGCATCGAGGCCGCGGTACGCCAGCTCGGCGAGGAAGAACGCGCGCATGCGCTCGGGATCCGTCGTCGGCAGGCCGGTCGTGTCGCGGTGGAAGCCGTTGTTCTCCTCGGCCGGGTACGCACCGAACGCCGACGAGTCGACGATGCCGCCCGCGAACGCCAGGCCCGAGGGGTAGAACGAGTTCATCCAGTTGCCCGGCGCGTCGACGAACCAGATCGACGGGCCGTCGGGCGCCGCGGACTCGGCGTGACAGCACACGCACGCGGAGGCCTCGACCTCGCCGCGGACCCACGCGAGCTCGGCGGCGTACGTCGGATCGTCGAGGCGCGCATCGGGCTCGTCGTGGCCGGCCGGCGGGGGCGCGGCGTAGTACGGCCGCTGGGTGCGGACGACGTCGCACGACGCGTAGTCGACGAACTGGCGCCCGGGCTCGGTCGCGCCCGAGATCATCTGCCACGTGCACACCTGCCCGCCCTCGGACAGGCCCGCAGGCTCGCCCGGGAGCGGATCGACGCAGTTGAGCGTCGGCTGCTCGAACACGGAGCCCTCGGGCGGATCGACCGGATCGCCGGTGTCGCCCTCGCACGCCGCCGCCGGCTCCCACGCACCCTGGGCGAAGACCTCGCAGCCGCTGCGCTGCGTCGAACAGGTGCTCGCGTCGTCGCCGTACACCACGATGCGCGTCTCTTGATCGGTGCCGCCCCCGAGCACGCACACGCCGAGCCGGCCCTCCTCCGCACACGCGGCATCGAGGGTGGCGGTGCCCGTGAGCTGCTCGCACTGCGCGAGGACGTCCGCGTCGGTCCAGCCGTCGCCCACGTACTCGCGGCACTCGGCGCCGCCGGTGAAGACGCTCGTGTACTCGCAACGGCCGACGGCGGTGGGCTCGGGGGTCGCAGCGGTGGTATCCGCGGCGTCGCCGTCGGCCCCGGTGGTCGGGGTCGGATCGGCACCCGTCGTGTCCGCGGCACCGGTGTCCTCGGGCGTCGCGTCGGACGGGCTGCACGCGACCAGGGCGAGGGCGAGGGCGAGGGCGCAGCGCGACGTCAGGGACCCGGGGAGGCGGGGTGCGGGCGAATTCACGGGCGACGTCTAGCGGACAGTCGCGGATTGTCAAGGCGGTGCCAGCTCACTGCGTCGTCCAGCGCAGGTCCGCCACGACCGGCCGATGGTCCGAGGTGTCGGCGTCGCAGCGCGGGCAGGCGATCCGGGCGAGCGCGTCCGAGGTCCACACGTAGTCGATGCGCACCAGGGGAACACTCGTGGGCCAGGTCGCGCCGCCGTCGGGGCACGCATCGGTGAAATGATCGGCGAACGCCGCGTACTCGGGGCTGTTGCTACGCGCGTTGAAATCCCCGAGGACGATCGCCGGGGTGTCCTGCGCCGTCGCGAGCAGGAGCACCGCCTCCGCCTCGCGTCGACGCGTGGCGTCCATCGCCCGCTGTTGCGCCAGCGACTCGCGCGGATCCGTGGGGCGCAGGTGCACGACGAAGACACGCACGACACGCACGCCGATCGTCACGTCGGCGCGCAGCGCCGCGAGCACGCCGCCCGGCAACGCGATGCGCTCGACGTTCGCGAGGGGGTGACGACTGAGCAGCGCGACCCCGATGCGCCCGCCGTCGAAGCGCCGATGCTCGGCGAAGCCGACGTGCATGCCGAGCGTGTCCGCGATCACCTGCGACTGGTCGACGCGTCCCGATCGTCGCGTGCGGCTGTCGACCTCCTGCAGCGCGACGAGATCGGCGTCGAACGATCGGATCGCGGCGGCGACGTCGTCGAGTCCGTGCTTGCCGGCGAGGATGTTGTACGTGGCGACCCGGAGATCGCGACTCCTCGTTGGCGCCGCGAGGCTGGCCGGAGGCGGCGACGCTTCCACGGTGCCGGAGGGTGTCGCTGCGGCGACCGAGGACGTCTGCACGGCCTCGGCCTGCGGCGACGGATCGGCGGGCGGGCGACGGCACGCGAGCACGCACACGATCGCGAGTCCGAGTCGCACGGCGGCGCATCGCGCGGCAGCGTCGGGCGCAGCGGCGCCAAGTGTTCGCGGCCGCCACGTCCTCCCCGACATCGCTCTCGGAGTGTGCCCCGAAACGTGCTGCCGCATCGCGGACGGCGAGATGCTGCGGCGAGCCTCGAGGCCCGACTCGCGTTGGAGCACCAGCTCGCGAGACCCCGCGCCGTTCGAGTGAGCTTGGTCCGGTTGGCGACGCGAGCAGGCCCTGCTACAACCCTCCGCGGTCACGAGTGCCAGCGCGAAGCCCCGGCTTGCTGGCCGGCAACCCTCCATCCGCGGTGGGGTGCCCCGGGTGAGGACCAGGCCCGCGTCGCCCCTTCGGCGGCGCAAGCAAGCGCGGACCCGCGAACGGCGGGTCCCCCGAGGGAGACCCATGATCCGGATCGCGAAATCCACTGCACTCGATGCCGCCACGTCCGACGCGCCGCTGCTGCCCACCGTCGGCCACGCCCTGCACGTACCGCTGCTCGGCGGTGACTCCATCCGCTACGTGAACCTCGACTACGCAGCGACGGCGCCCGCGCTCGAGTCGGTCGCCGCCCGCGTCGCGCACGTGCTGCGGTTCGCCGGCAGCGTGCACCGTGGCGCCGGCCTCACCTCCCAGGTGTGCAGCGCGTTGTTCGAGGCGGCGCGCTCGACGGTGGCGCAGCGCCTCGGCGCGCGCCACGACGACCACGTGATCTTCACGCGCAGCACCACCGACTCGGCGAACCTCCTCGCGGCGGCGATCCCCGACGGGTGCGGCGACGTCGTCGCCCTCGATCTCGAGCACCACGCCAACCTGCTACCGTGGCAGCGCACCGTCGGCTTGCGTTGCATCGCGCACGCCCGGACGCTCGACGAGACGTTGTCACGCATCGAGCTCGCGTTGCGCGAGCGGCCCGCCGCGCTGCTGGCCGTGACCGGCGCGTCGAACGTCACCGGCGAGGTGCTACCGATCGAAAGGCTCGCTGCGATCGCGCATCGGCACGGCGCGCGGCTCTACGTCGATGCCGCCCAGCTCGCGCCGCACCGCACGATCGATCTCGCCGGTGTCGACGCCGACTACGTCGCGCTGTCGGGCCACAAGCTGTACGCGCCGTACGGCGCGGGGGTCCTCGTCGGGCGCGGCGACTGGCTCGACGCCGCCCCGCCCTACCTCGCCGGCGGCGGCGCGGTGCGCGAGGTGACGCCCACGGACACCGAGTGGGCGACCGGTGCACGTCGCCACGAGGCCGGCACGCCGAACCTCGTCGGCGCCGTCGCGATCGCGGCGGCCCTCGACGCCCTCGCGGGGCTGACGGATCCGACCGGCGTCGATGCGCGCCGCGGCCACGACGACGCGCTGCGTGACCGCGTGCTCGTCGGCCTCGCCGACCTCCCGCAAGTGCAGACGATCCGGATCTGGGACGATGCCGAGGATCGCATCGGCATGGTCACGTTCGACGTGGCGGGCTACGACCCCGCCCACGTCGGCGCCTACCTCTCCGCCGAGCACGGCATCGGTGTCCGCGACGGCCGCTTCTGCGCGCACCCGCTGCTCGCACGTCTCGGCCGTCGCGGGGCCGTGCGCGCGAGCTTCGGGGTCGGCTCGCGCATCGCCGACGCTGACCGGCTGGTCGCTGCGATCCACCAGCTCGTCAACGTCGGGCCGCGGCACGCCTATCGAGGGGGTGCCGAGGGCTGGGCGCCGGAGCGCGACGATCGTGATCTCGAGCGGTGGCTCGGGCTGGATCTCGGCGGCGCAGCGGCGCGGCTGTCCGCGTGTCACGGGTGATCCCGGCCTTGCGACCTCGGCCGATCGCGTCGGACACTAGGGCGCGCACCCATGGACAAGCCGCACCGGATCTTCTCGACCTCGTTCGCGAGCGTGTACCCGCTCTACGTGCAGAAGGCCACCAAGAAGGGCCGCACGCAGGACGAGGTCGACGAGGTCATCGCCTGGCTCACCGGCTACAGCCGCGCGCAGCTGGAGCGAGTGATCGACACGAAGATCGACTTCACGGCGTTCTTCGCCCAGGCGCCGCGGTTGAACCCGAACGTCGGGAAGATCAAGGGCGTCGTCTGTGGCGTGCGTGTGGAGGACGTCGCCGATCCGCTCATGCAGAAGATCCGGTACCTCGACAAGCTGATCGACGAGCTCGCCAAGGGCAAGGCGATGGCGAGCATCCTGCGCGCCTAGCTCGTGGGCAAGGCACCTCGCCTACCCTTCGTGCAGCGAGCGCGCCGCCTGTTCGCGCAGCGCCTCGGCGAGCGCGTCGAGGCTCGGTGATGCGAGGGCCCACTGCTGCCAGAACAGCGGCACGTCCAGCCACCGTCCCGGGGCGAGATCGACCAAGCGCTTGCGCTTGATCGGCGCCTCGACCAGCGCATCGGGGTTCACGCCCCAGCCCATGCTCGCCATCGATGCCTCCACGTACGCGATCGGCGACGGCACGAAGTGCACGGCGTGCAGCTCACCGGTCCGGTCGCCGAGCACCTCGCGAATGAAGCGCGCGGCGAGGGAATCCGCGCGGTTGAACATCAGCGCCGGCGCCCGTCGCAGCGCGGCGCCGGTGATCCCGTCGCCGAGCCAACGTCGCACGAAGCGTGGGCTCGCGGCCGCGACGTAGCGCATCACCCCGAGTGGCTCGACACGGCAGCCTTGCACCGGCCGCGCCTCCGAGGTCACGGCGCCGAGCACCCGCCCGGATCGCAGCCACTTCGTCGTGAGATCCTGATCATCGAGCACGATGTCGACGCGGGCATCGGTCACGTCCGTGAACCTCGCCAACGCGGGTACGAGCCAGGTGGCGAGACTGTCGGCGTTGACGGCGATGGCGATCGACGCGGGCGAATCGGCACCATGGTGGGCGAGCCGGCGCAGCAGGTCCTTCTCGAGCAGCTCGACCTGGAGTGCGTGCCGATGGATCGCCTCGCCGATCGCGGTGGGCGTGCAGCGCTTGCCGCGGACGACGACCACGCCGCCCACGTGTTGCTCGAGCTGCTTGATCCGCTGCGAGATCGCCGACGGCGTGACGTGCAGGACCCCTGCGGCGCCGTGGAAGCTGCCCTGCCGGATCACCGCCGCGAGCGCGGCCAACTGATCGTGGTCGAGCTGCATTAGCCGTTCTTATCGTTCATTAGAATCTTTAGCTAGACGCCCACGAGCCCGGTGCGTAGGGTGGCGTCATGGACCTGCGTTGGATCGTCGGACTCGCCCCGTTGGCCGGGGTCTGCTGTGGCGTCGACGACTCGACCCACGACCAAGGTCGACGGGCCGAGCTCGTGATCCCGATGGTGCCGCTGACGACGGCGTCGCGGTGGTTGCCCGCGCCCGAGGGTCCGGTCGTCGGCAGCGGGGGCGAGCTCGCCTACACGGTCATGGATTCGCTCGACGTGGCGATCGGTGACGGCTATCCGGCGGCGCTCGACCTGACGCTGCGCGCGTATCCCATCTCGGGCGCCGCACTGTGCGACCAGTTCGTGGAGCCGACGATGACGATCGACGCGATCGATCCCGTCCCTGGGCTGCACGTCGAGGCGCTGGACGTGGATCGACTCCGCGTCACGCACACGGCCGAGGGCCGTCATCCGGTCGTCCTGCACGGACGCTATCAATTCGAGGCGCCGCCCGGCTGCGCCGGAGCGCCCGGCGAAGCTGCGTTCACGCTCACGCTCGAGGTCGCGGTGCGGCGGCCGACCGGTGTGGTGTTCCACCTGCCCGAGGTGTGCGCCGCGGCGGACGAGACGCGCTTGCAGTCGGGCGCCGAGCTCGCCTTGGGCCTCACCATGGAGCTCGTGGATGGCAGCGGCGAAGCGTTCGTCCCGCTCAACGCCGACGGCGATCGCCCCGTCGAACTCCGCATCACAGCGGCGGCGGCGACCGATCTGCGCACCTCGGACGCGAGTCTGGCGACGCTCGTCGCCGCAGGCCCACCGACGACCGTGCGCGTGGAGGCGCTCGGCGAGTCGCTGGCGTTCGAGCTGATCGAGCCCGGTGACATCGATGCGATGGACGCCGTGTTCACGATGACCGGCGCGACGCTCACCGATCTCGCACCGGGTGCGACCTACGGCGACGACGGCTGGGATCCGGGCGCGTACGGGTCGATCCAGCCCGCCCTGTTCGCGCTGTACTCCGCCGGCGATCCGCTGTGCAGCCGTCCCCTCGCCGAGTCGTTCGAGCTCGCGAGCGCCACCGCCGACGTGTGTCCGGTCGTTCCGGACCTCGCCCACGGCTTCAAGGTGGTGGGCGGGTTCCTCGTGCCGCAGTCGGCCGACGTCGTGGCCGACGGTCGCTGCGATCTATCGCTGCGTGCGCCGGCGTTTGCGGACGGGGCCGGCGTCTCGACGCAGGTGTCGGCGACATTCGTGAACACCGAGGAGCTCGAGGGCATCGCCCGCGACTGACGTCGCGCCGCGCCCTCACTGCTCCCAGGTCCGCACCGTCGACGCCGACGGGACACCCAGCACGACCTCGTTCACCGTGTTGCCCTGGTACGGCTGCGGCAGATAGATCGCGTGGTCGTTCCAGCCGTCGATGCCGCTGCCCCACTCGAGCCCGTGGCCATAGTGCTCGAAGCCGGACGACAACGCGTCGTAGACCGTGGTGACGACGCCGCCCGGGTCGATGCGGTACAGGCCCGCCGACCAGAACTCCGGGACGTAGAGGTTGCCGCAGGCGTCCATCGCGATCCCGTCGTGCCAGCTGGCGCCGACCCCCGAGGCGAACACCGTCGGCTCCGCCGTCGGCTCGAGCTCGGCGTCGACGGGCACCACGAAGACGTCCCCCTGGGCGATCGTCGAGATGTACACCGCGGTGCTGTCGAGGTTGAACACCACATCCCGCGCCGTCACACCGTCGAGGTTGACGAACTCCGTCCACTCGCCGGACTCGGGATCGACCCGCGCGATCGTGTCGCCGAATCCGACGTAGGCGTGCTGGTCGGGCCCCACCGTCACGCCGTAGGCGCCGAAGAAGTTCGACGCCACGATGCTCACCTGCGCATCCGGAGTGACGCGCCGCAGGTCGCCGTCGTCGTTGACGAACAACAGATCGAACCCCTCGAGCACGGCCATCCCCTGCGGCGTCGACCCGACACCCGGCAGGAACACCGAGACGTCGCCGCCGTAGGTCACCTGCAGCAACGCGCTGGCCCCGTCGAAGCCGATGATGTGTCCGTCGGCATCGAAGGCCACGTCGTGGTAGCCGCGGGCGCCCGCGATCTCGACCTCCGAGACGAACGGCTGCACGAGGTTGTCGCAGTCGTAGTCGATGACTTCGCCGGTGCTCGACTCGCCGCCCGAGGAGCTACTGCCCGAGGTGCCCGTAGTGTCGGCGCCCGTCGAGTCCGCCGCCGTCGTGTCCGCCGCCGTGGATCCCTCGCTGGAGTCCGCGTCCGTCGTGCTCGCCGCGGTCCCGCTCGACGTCCCCGCGGAGGGGTCCGTACTCGTGCCGCCGTCGGTGCTGGTCCCGGGGTCCCCCGTCGTCGTGGCGCCGGTCGTCGAGGCGCCGCCACCGCCCGAATCGGAGCAGCCGGGGAGCAGGGCGAGGCACAGGGGGAGGAGGCGGAGCTGGGGAAGGGCGGACGTAGGCATGGTCAGGCTCGGGGGCGCCGTGTCACGGCGGCGTCACGTCCATGGCCGCGGGCCCCGCGGACCATCACGCGGGTGGGGGCCTGGCTCGGACGCGAGGGTCTTGGGCAGGCGGGCGCGGGGCAGCGTCCGAGCGGCGTGGCAGACTTCGGCCATGTCGATCCGCCAGCGTGCGCTCCTCGTGGCGATCGTTGCGTGCGGTGGGTGCGGTGGCACCGACCCGATGAAGTCCGGACCCACCGCGAAGGCCGACGAGACGAAGGCCAGTGTGGCCACGCCGGCGAAGCCCGCTGGTCGCGATGCCAGCAGCGCCTGCAACGAACTCGGGCAGGGCTATTGCGAGCGTACCCCGGTGCCATGCGACGCCATGAAGGAGATCCTGACCCGCGCGCAGCTCGACGACGACGCGTGCACCCGGGGACTCGAGCGGCTGCTCGTCGCCGACAAGCTCGGACGTGACTTGCGAAGCGCTGCGCACCTCGCCGCGCTCGAGGAACTCATGCGGGCAAGCGCGGCCGTGGACAAGAGCGCGATCGAAGCCGCGATCGCCGACGCCCGCGGTGCCGCTGCGAAAGCAGGGGACGAAGCACCGAAGCCAGGTGACATCGTGTGCCCCGGGGTCGCCGCGAAGAAGGGGGGAGCTCCGCCCGAGGGCGACGAGGTCTGGTGCGAGAGGGGCGACGGCACGCGGCACGGCGACGCAAGGAAATGGAACGCGAAGGGAGAGCTGGTGCGCACCACCGCGTACGCCAGCGGCAAGCTCGTCGCGGTCGAGTACCACCAGCCGGCCTCGGGTGAGCTGCCGATGTCCCTGTTCGTCTGCCCCGAGGGTGAGCGGGTCGTCGCGGACAAGGTTGGCAATAGCGACGTGCGGTCCTGCGAGGACGCGAAGGGACAGCCCGGGACTGCGCTGTTCTGGAACGGTGACCGCCTCACCAACATCATCGTGAGCGCGCGCGACGGAGAGTTCCCGCAGAACCGGTTCGACGGCTACATGGAGGTCGAGGAATAGGCCGCGTTCACCCCCCGCGAGTGCGCTGGCACGGCGGTGTAGCTCTTCGCGTTCGGCACCGGCGCGGCTCAGACCGTCACAACCAGGGATCGCAGATGTACGGGAGCTCCGGCTGGCAGACGCCACCCGAGCACGGCGCGCCGCCCCGTCCTGGCATTTCCCGGAGCACTCCTCTCCGATCGACGGGGTCGCCTGGCACAGCAGGTACTGGCAGCTGAGCGGGGGTTTGCACGGTGCGGCATCGCAGGCCTCGCCGGCGCCGACGTAGGGAAACCATCGTTGCCGATCGTACCACCGAACCCCGTCGTCGCAGCCTTCGCGGGCCCTGACGCCGGCCTACCTGCGTTCACCCGAGCTTGAACCGCACCCCCGCGACCACCGGCATGATCATCGGCGCCACGCCCCGCCACCCATGCCCGCCGATCACATCGAACCGATCCACCCGCAGCGGCGCCGAGATCGACGGCATCCACCACACGTCGACCCGCCGCGTCACCAACACCAGCGGCACCCCGACCGCGATCCACGGCCAGCGCGCGTCCGGCAGATCCACCGCGAGCTGCCCGCCGACCCCAGTCGCGAAGCGCACGCGCGGCCGCTTGCCGAACTCGCGCAGGCTCATGTGCAGCAGCGACAGCGTCCAGCCGCCGGTGGGCAGCAGCGGGCCGGTCATCGCCGTGAAGACGCCGCGCCAGCCATTGCTGCCGAAGCGATCGCCGCGGCGGTACCACACCTGCAATCCGAGCTCGAGCTCGAGCGGGACGCCGAGCGGTCGCAGCTCGCCGTGCCGCTCGCCATCGACGACCACCGCCATCCGACGGAATCCGAGCTGACCGCCGAGCCCGATGACCGCTTGCACGCGCGGCGCCGCCGACTCGACCGCCGCCGGCTCGACGGGCCGCGTGCTGGCGCTCGCGGACACGCCGGCCGAAGGTTCCCCCGCCAACGCGATCACGAGCGCGCTCACGATGGCGATCACGTCCCCACCACCCAGTCGACCGGCCGCCGCGGGCTCGGCCCGAACTCGTCCCACGCGTAGCCGACGCGGAACCCCATCTGGCCGTGCTCGCCGACGAGCGCAGCGAGGCGCTCGCCGAAGTCGCTCGGCAGGCCGCGCTGCACCTCGCGATCGCGCCGCTCGAACATCTGGTTGAGCGGCTGGGAGGCGAGGCCGTTCGCCACCATCCACAGCTGCAGCCGCTGCCACGCGCGACCGACCTGCAGGAGCATCGCCGGATCCTCCAGCGCGGGCGTGACCAGGGCCCCGAACGCCGACCCGGTGGTCTGCCCCTTTCGCGTCGCGCGGATCCAGTAGTCCCCCGCCTTCGCCGCCGAGGGCCCGTCGCCGAGCTTACCGAGCGCCCGCATCCCCGCGCCCAGGCCCGAGGTCATGATCGTCAGACCGTCGCGGTGCTGCTCGATCGCGTCGTGGGTCTGGCGCCACCACCGATGCGACGCCTCGTTCATCTCGCGATCGTCGACGATGACCTCGGTCGCATCGATCGTGCCCGTGCGGAACGCCGCGCGATCGGATCCCTGCAGGAGCACCAGCTCGACATCCGCGAGGTCGTCGATCACCTCGACCATCGCCGGCTCGACCTGCTGGGACAGCGGCGCGTCCATGTAGCGCCCGCGCTGCGTGTGTCGGTGCGCGATCGTGTCGGCCAGCGGATGTTCGGCCGCCTCACCGCCCGAGAGGGCGATCCGTGCGACGAAGAGCGGCGCCTCGGCATCGGGCCACGCCTCGATCGTCGCGGTGCGCCCGAACCCCGGCGCCGCGACGGCGAGGTTCTCGAGCCTACAGCCCAGCCCGATCACCTGCTCGCGTCCCAGGGGATCCAGCGCGCCGAGGCTGCGATCGGCGTCGCGCCACAGCTCGATGACCGTCGGCGACACGACGAAGCGCCACGGCTGGGTGTTGTGCGGACTCGCCGCCAGGATCGCGGCCTGCACCAACCGCAGCTCGACGGGCAGGCTACGGTCGGGGTAGTCGGCCCAGGTGTCGTACGCGAGGCCGGTGCCATCCGGCAGGTTGCAGCCCGCCGCGGGCACGATGACGCACGCCGCGCCCACGCCGCGGCACCACTGCCGTCGGGTCGATCGACCGGGCATGGAGAACACAACACCGCCGCGCTGAGGATTCGTCACCCCGGCAGCCTGCGTGACGCCGAGCCCTGCATCGACGCAAACGCTGCCGCACCCGCGGGTTTCGGGCGCCAACGCGTCGCAGCACCCACGCGCACCGAAGCCACGCTATCCTCGCCGACCCCGTGCGTCCGGTCCGCATCCGCGTCGAGCACCGTGAGGCCGGCACCGCCACCGACTACGAGTTCCACAGCTCGCCGGTCCGCATCGGTCGCAACCCGCTCAACGATCTGTCCCTGCCCTACTCGTTCGTGTCGGGCTGGCACGCGGTGATCCGCTTCGACGAGTCGACCGCCCGGTTCTTCGACCTCGGCTCGACCAACGGCACGCTGTGCGATGGCCGACGGATCAGCGCCGGCGAGTCGGCGCTGATCGACGCGCCGATCCGGCTGCAGATCGGCGACCTCGATCTCGTGATGAGCCGCGAGGGCGCCCGCCGACCGAGCGCGACGCTCACCGATCCGCCGGCGTCACCCCGTGGCCGCACCGAGATCGCGACGCCCGCGGCCGCGCCGACCTCCGGGGCGGGGCACGCCGGGCCCGGCGGTCGTCGCCGCTACATGCAGGCCTCGGGCACGCAGCCGGTGAAGGCGGGGGCGATCGACACCGACGATCCGGCGTCACTGCACACGCCGCGCCCCGATCAGACCTCGCACATGCCGGTGAGCCTCGTGCACGGCGTGCTCGCGTCGCTCCGGCCCGCCTTCGACGAGGCCAAGGCGGCGCAGGGCCGCTACGAACGGGAGCTCCGCGCGCGCATCGGCCAGCTCCCCGCCCACCTGCGCGAGCAGGCCGAGGCGTTCGTGCGTCGCGAGTTCGGGGAGGTCCGCGCGGCGGGCAGCGGCGGCACGCCGGGCGCCGACGCGGCGCTAGGCCGGTTCTGCGCCCAGCTCGTGCCCGAGCTGCCCGCGCCCACGATGGCCGACGAGGCCGAGGGCCTGCTCGCCCGCGTGCGCGACGTCCTCGAGGCCTGCGCCAAGGGCATCGTCGAGCTACAGAACGGCCAGGAACAGTTCGGCAACGAGATGGGCGTGCGCGCGGTCAAGGAATTCACGCCGCTGCACACCGCGTCGTCGGCCAACAACGTGCTCGAGTACCTGCTCGACTGGCGCCACGGCGGGCCGCAGCGCGTGCAGGAGCTCGTGGGGATGTTCGCCGACATGATGATCCACCAGGTCGCGCTGATCGGCGGCGTGGTCGAGGGCGCCCGCGCGGTCCTCGGTCAGCTCGCCCCCGAGGAGATCGAGCGCAAGGCGTCCGGCGGCTTCGGCAAGAAGGCGGCGTGGCAGGCCTACGTCGCGCGTCACCGCGAGATCGCCGGCGACGATCGGGCGCTGCTGCAGCTGCTGTTCGGGCCCGAGTTCGCGCGGGCCTACGCCGAGGTCGGCGGCGAGCAGGCACGGGGTCTCGATGCGCCGTAGGGCCCGGCGCGCGGCGACCGTCCTCGCGTCCGCGACGTGCGTCGCGCTCGCGCTCGCCTCGGCGTGCCGGCCCAAGCCCCAGCGCCCGGGGGCGTTGTGCAGCTTCGACGTCGCCAGCGACGACGAGCTCGCGGGCAAGACCCTGCCGACCTCGACGTGGCTGACGCTCGTGTCGCCGTCGATCGATCGCCAGACACTGGTGCGCCAGGGCCCGTGGCGCGACAGCTGCGGCGTCGAGTTGACGCCCACCGACTACGCGACGTGCCCGTCCGGCGCAGCGCTCGGGACCCCGGTCGCCGGCGACCGCGTCGAGGGCACCGATCTCGTGATGGCGCAGGTCAGCGGCGATCGCATGCTCGCCTGGGCCGCCACCGACGAGTTCAGCGACGGCATGGCGCGCGGCACGGTCGCGCTGGTGAAGTGGCACGACGACGGCATCGACGTCGTCGGCACCGGCCTCGTCACCGGTCTGCGCCTGGGCGCCCGCGCGCGCCTGCACCACGCCAGCGGCGTCGAGGTGCTCGTGCTGGAGGGCGATCGCTGCGACGCGTCGCGCCGCTGCATCCGCGTCGGCCAGTTCGTCCCGCTCGCCGGCGGCCGCTTCCGCGAGGCCGAGCTCCACGAGCCTGGTCGCGGCTGCGTCGGCCGCCCGCAATTCGACCTCGAGCGCTGGACCGAGGTCCGCATCGACGGTCGCGTCGTCCGCAGCTTCCGCCTCACCCGCAACATCGAGCTCGACGGCACCGGCATCGTGATGACCGATCTCGTCGTGGTCGAGGATCGCGATGCGGGTGACCCGGCCGCCGCCCCGACCCCGTTCCGCCGCGTCTCCGCGAGGCGCCCGCTGGTGTTCGTCGACGGGCACTTCGAGCTGCGCGACGAGGATCTGTGGGAGCGCGTGCTCCGGGACTACGGGGCAGTCCGCGATCCCGGCGGGCCGGCGACCGTGCCGACCGATCGCCGCGCGCCGCGACGATGACCGCGTTCGTCCGGCCGAGGGTCGGGGTCCCCGCCCCACGCAGAGGTGGCGGGGTGCGGCCGACCACCGGGGCCGCGCAGGGCGAACCGCCACGGGAATTGCCCGGCATGGCGGCTGCACACTCCCCCGCGATGACGCCTGCTCCCCTGCGCCTTCGACCCACCGGACGTCCGTGCGTGATCGCAGCCGCCCTGCTCGGCCTCGCGGTCGGTTGCGTGGCCTCCGACGCCTCCGACGACGGCGACACCACGGCCGCGTCCGACACGACCGACGCCAGCGCCGGCGCGACGATCACGGCGAGCGGCGCGTCGGCCTCGGCGACGGCCGGCGACACCGAGGGCTCCGCGACGGATCCGTCCGCGACCACCGATCCGTCCACCACCGACTCGGCCACCACGGATCCGTCCACCACCGACTCGGCCACCACGGATTCGGCCACCACCGACTCCGCCACCACCGACTCCGCCACCACCGATTCCGCCACCACCGATTCCGCCACCACCGACTCCGCCACCACCGACAGCGACACCGAGCCGGACTCCGGCACGGGCCTCGACTTCCCGCCCAACGGCATGCCGGGGAGCGATGCGCGGCTGGTCTGGGACGGCCCCGACATGCTGCCGCGCGCGTCGCATACGGCGATCTGGCAGGCGCGCTACGTCCAGCAGAACGGCTACTACGCCGTGGCGTGGCACACGAGCAACGACGGCACGTGGCACGCGAGCCCGTTCGAGTACGGCACGCATCCCTACCCGACCAGCGGCACCGTCGACGCCACGGGGCAGTCGACCGGCGGCACCGGGAGCGAGGGGATGGTGCAGTACTACGAGATCGCGGGGCTCGGCGCGTCGGACTTCATCGCGTCGCCCGGCCCCGGTCCGACGTACCCACTCGTGCCGGACATCTGGGTCACCCAGGCGCGCACCGCCGAGGTGGTGGGCGATCAGGTCCGGCACCGCTACTGGCCCGACCTGAACGATCCGGACGCGTTCATCGAGCAGTCGTTCTCGGCCGCCGGCATCGAGCAGGCGGCCGCGGTGTCGGTGAGCCCCGCGTTCACCCTCGGTGGATCGCCGTGGACCGGCGACGGCGTGAGCAACGGAGAGTCGCCGGCGTCGGTGCTCCGGGGCATCGCGCTGTTCGACGCGCCGCTCGACATCGACGACCTCGTCGCGGAGGCGACCAGCGAGAGCGATGCACCCGTGACTGCGGCGGGCACCGACGCGGTCTGGTACATCAACCGCAACCCGACGCCCGACGACATCGGCGACAAGTCCGGCGCCGGCCACTCGCCGACCTGGGCCAACGATCAGCGGCCGGATCTGTACGTCGTACCGTGAGGTCGCAGCCGGCCGGGTCCGCGATCCATCCAGATTATCGAGGGTGGTTCGCAGCAATATCGAATCGTCCCCGCCGATTCGCGCGCTAGATTCGTCGCGCGGCGCTCCGCTTGCGGCGCCCCCTGCGCTGTGGCGCGCCATGTCCTGCCATGCGCGCCCTCTCCGACGACCACGAGGCCCGATCCGAGTTCCGCAGCGCCCGTCGGGCCGTCCGCGAGGCGTGGCGCGGGTCGATGGTCGACGCGGAGACCCTCGCGTCCCTGACCGTGACCGCGTCGGCCCTCAGCGCGGCGCCGAGCACGGGGAGCCAGCCGCAGCACGTCCTCGAGGACGCGGACGGCCGGCGCTACCTCTTCAAGCTCGCCCCGAGCGAGCAGATCGCCGCCGAGGTCTTCGCGGGGCGCGTGCGTGAGCTCGGCCGGCAGCTGCACGTCCCGGCGGTCCGCCGCACGTTGGTCCTCGACGGGAGCCCGCGCGTCGGCCTGTTGCAGCCCCGCGTGGACGTCGTCGGCGCGCTGCCGAAGGACCCCCGGCAGTGGACCGCGGTGCAGTGCGAGTCCGTCCTGCGCGATCACCCGTGGGAGTGGATCGTCGGTAACCTCGACACGCACGTCGATCAGTACGTGCTCGTCGGCGACCACGGGCTGCCGATCAACATCGACTGGGATCGTTCGCTGCTCGACCTCGAGGGCACCGCGCCCACACGGTTCGACCGCCGCTCGGCGACGATCCTGCCGGCGCACAACCACCTCTACGCGGAGTACGTCGGCGGGCGCATCGACCTCGACTTCTTCGGGATGCGCCGTGAGGCCCACCGCATCGCGGCGATCCCGTTCGCGGAGCTCCGAGACCTCCTCGACGCCTGGGCCGCGGAGGCCCAGGCCCCACCGGAGCTGCGCGCCCGCGTGACCGACCGGCTGCGTGAACGCCATGGATCGATCGCGCGGGCCTTCGACGACTTCGTGGACGGCCTCGAGCGCGAGCGCGACCAGGTCCGGCACACCACGCGGCCCCTGGGCCATCGCGTTCTCTCCGGGCTCCGCGATGCCTGGCAGCGCCTCGTCCTCCTCGTCGTCCACGATCGCATCGTCCGGCCAGCGCTGCGCATGCGTCGATGGGTCGTTCGACGGTTTGCGAGCGCGCGGCCATGACGACGCGGCTCCCCACGACACCGACCGAGGGCACACCGACGGAGGCCATGCCGCCGGAGGCGTGGCCCCCCGCCCGCCGGCTCGTCCAGCGGATGGTCGCCCCGGTCCTGCGCTTCACCCAGATCGAGGCCGCCAGCGGCATCGCCCTCATCGCCGCGACCGCGGTCGCCCTCGTCTGCGCCAACTCGCCCTGGGCGTCGCACTACAACGAGATCTGGGCGTTCGAGGTCGGGCTGCAGCTCGGCGACGTCGCCCTCGTCCGTCCCCTGGGATGGGTCGTGAACGACATCCTGATGGCGGTGTTCTTCTTCGTCATCGGCCTCGAGATCCGCCGCGAGATGGCCTTCGGCGCGCTCGACAGCCGCCAGAAGGCGTCGCTTCCGGCCGTCGCAGCGTTGGGCGGCATGCTCGTGCCCGCGGGCATCTTCGTCGTGCTCACCGATGGGGAGGCGCGCGCCGGCTGGGGGGTGCCGATGGCCACCGACATCGCCTTCGCGCTCGGGATCCTGACGTTGCTCGGCCCGCGCGTCCCCCCGGTGCTGCGCATCCTGCTGCTCGCCGTGGCGGTCCTCGACGACCTCGGTGCGATCCTCGTGATCGCGATTTTCTATAGCAACGGCGTGGTCTGGGCGAACCTCGCCGTGGGTGCCGCGGGCCTCGGCCTCATCTGGGTGCTGCAGCTGGCGGGCGTACGGCGCCGCGCGATCTATTCGCTGCCCGCGGTCCTCGTCTGGATCGGGGCGTACACCGGGGGATTGCACCCGACCATCGCGGGGGTCTTGGTCGGCGTGATGACGCCCGTGCGCGCCTGGGGACTCGAGGCCCGCTCGCCCGCCGCAGACCTGATCGACCGACTGCATCCTTGGGTCGCGTTCGGGATCATGCCGGTGTTCGCCTTGGCCAACGCCGGTGTGTCGGTGACCGCGGGCGGATCCGGTGGCGATGGCGTCGGGCTGGCGGTCGCGGCGGGGCTGGTGCTCGGCAAGCCCCTCGGCGTGGGACTCGCGATCGCAGCCGCCGTCGGGCTCGGCGTGGCACGACTCCCCGCCGGCGTGGGTCCACGCGAGATCCTCGTGCTCGGCTGCGTCGCCGGCATCGGCTTCACGATGTCGCTGTTCATCGCCTCGCTCGCGTTCACGGATGCCGCGTTGCTCGACGCCACCAAGCTCGGCGTCCTCGTGGCCAGCGCGATCGCGGCCACGGCGACGCTGCTTGTCGGACGCCTCCTGCTGCCGGTGCCCGCGACCCCATCGGGCGAGGGATAGCCCCGCCCACCGACAGCACGCCGCCGCGCTATGCTCGGGCCCGTGACGCGCCACCGCGCCGGGCTGGGCCTCGTGGTCGCCACGCACCTCGCGTGCAGCGGCGCCGAGCCGCTCCCCGCCGAGCCGCGCGCACGGGAGCCGAACCTGGCCGGGGCGTCGGAGCCGCTCGCGTCGGCACCGACGCCCGCGACGACCCCGACGCCCCCCACGCCCGCGCCCACTGCGACGCTGCTGCATCCACCGCTCACCAGCGGCGATCTGCTCGCGTTCACCGGCGACGACGCGGGGCTCCGCATCGCGGTGGGCGTCGCCGGCACGATCCTGCGCTCGACCGATCGCGGCGACACGTGGTCCGTGATCCCGAGCGGCACCTCCGAGGTGCTGCGCGCCGCGTGGCGCGATCCGACCGGCCCGATCCTCGCGGTCGGCGATGCCGGCGTCGTGCTGCGATCGACCGACGCCGGCGCGCGCTGGTCCGCGCTCGACAGCGGCACCGCGACGGCGCTGCACCACGTGTCGGGCAACGCGGCCGAGGTGTACGCGGCCGGGGAGGCCGGGACGATCCTCCGCAGCCGCGATCACGGCGCGTCGTGGGAGCGCATCGCGATGCCGGCACTCGCGGGCGCCGAAGAACCCCGGCCCGTCGATCGATCGCCGCGCCCCGTGGAGTTCCCCGCGCCGCCGCACGAGCCGACGGAGCGCGAGCTCGTCCGCGCGGAATACAGCGCCGACGCCCCGATCGTCGGGCTCGGCACGACAGCGCCCGGCGAGCTGTTCGTGCTGCTCGATCGACTGCTGTGGCGAACGGGCGACGGCGGCACCACGTGGGCCGTCGTCACGCGGCTGCAGGCGCCCCGGGATCGGTTCGCCCACCTCTGGGTCGGCGACGTCGGCGGTCCGCGGCTCTACGTCACGGGTCGCAATGTCCACGGCCCCGCGGCGGACTACTTCGTCGGGCTGGGTCGCGGCGGCGAGGCGGCGCGGATCGAGACGTGGGCCGCGCTCGACCTCCGCCTCATCCGTCCGCCCGTCGTCACGGCGATGCCCGGGGCCGCCGGCGCGTCGCCGCGGGTGCTGCTGGCCGGCGATGGCTACGCCGTGCACTGGTCGACCGACGAGGGCGCGACGTGGTCCGGCTCCGAGCAGAGCGCGGCGATGCAATCGCCCTACGGCCTCGGCAAGCGCGCGCTGTGGATCGCGGCCGACGGTGAGGTGTTCGCGGCCGGATCCGCCGGCGCGTTGATGCGCTCGGGCGACGCCGGGCGCACGTGGACGTTGCTCGACGGCGACGCACGCGAGCCCCTGTTCGGCGGCGCGCTGTCGCCCGATGGCACGGCGATCTACGCTGCGGCCGCGCACGCGGTGCTCCGCGGCGCAGGCGAGAGATGGGCGCTGCTCGGACCCTCGACCCCGGAGGAGGGCACGACCTCGCGACGCGGACTGGGGCAGTGTTGCACGGACGTCTGGGTCGCGCCCGACGGGGCGATCGTCGCCGCCGGCCAGGGCGGCCTGTGGCGCTCGACCGACGGCGGCGTCCACTGGACGGAGCCGCGGCTGCGCAATCGCGACGCGTGCTGCTGGTCGCTGTGGGGCGACGCGACGGCCGTGCACGGCATCGACCGCGACGTCGTCGTGTCATCGACCGACGGTGGCGACACGTGGCGCTCGGTGTCACTGCGCAAGCTGCTGCGCCGCGACGACGGCAACCGCCTCAACCTCGCGGGCCACGGCGAGGACCTCTACGCCGTCGGCGAGAAGGGCATCGTCCTGCACAGCCGCGATCGCGGCCACACGTGGGCGCGCGAGGACAGCGGCACGACCGAGCCGCTCCATGGCGCGTGGGCGGGCACGACCCTCGACGGCGCGAGCGTGGCGTACGTCGTCGGCGAGCACGGCCTGTGGCTGCGTTCCCTCGCGCACTGTCCGTGGACGGCGATGCCCCCCGTCGTCCCCGGCCGGCTGCTGTCGGTGCACGGCGACGCGCGCACCGGCGCGCTGTTCCTCGCCGGTGACGACGGCGTGCAGCGATCCCGCGACGACGGCGCGACGTGGACCGCAGTCAGCCCGGGCCACCGCAGCCTGCAGAGCCTGTTCGGCGACGGCGAGGGCCGCGTTTTCGCCCTCGGGCCGCGCGGCGAGGTGCTGCGGATCGAACCGTAGCCGACCGCGTCAACGACACACCACGCGCACGCTCTTCTGGGCCTTGGTCCCCGACGGCGCGCCGTGCATCGTGATGAGGCACAGGTTGTTGCCGGCGCAGTTCGCCGCGATGCCCCGCGGCGAAACGTGGGTGCCGAGCGACGGATCGGGCGTGGGCGAGAGCGGCTCGATGTCAGCCCCGGCCGCGCCGCACACCTCGTCCGCCCGCCGATCGACCGCCGCCGCATCCCCGCGGATCACCATGCTGCCGTCGCTACGCGTCTCGACCGACGCACACGCCGGCAGGCACAGCCACGCCAGGGCGGCCAGACGGCCGTGGGGTCGACTCCGAGGGGGGCGCACGCATGGCATGGTGCCCGAGCAGTGCGTCGAGCTCGTCCTTCGATCCTTTCGCTGGGTCGAATCTCGTCTCCGATGCCTGGGGCGGCGCTCCTCGCCAGCGCCGAGGGCCCCGCGACATACATCGGGGTGCTCGAGCGCACCTCCCCCGCGCCCTCCGAGCCGGTGCGCCGCGTCCCCGCGCGGTGGAGTCGCGAGGTCGTGCTGATCCCTCGTCGCGGCAGCGACCTCACGGCCGGAGGTGGATCGACCAGCGGATGTCCCGGCGCCCGTTGCGGGTCTTGGCGAACACGGCCTTGTCGCGCACCACGCCCGCGATGCACTGCCCGAGCGGCGTGCTCCCGAAGGGCGGACGCGCGGCGCTCTCGTCGACGCGGCCGCTCTCGGCGATGCTGAAGTCGAGATCGACGACGGTGCCATCGACGGCGCCGTGCTTGCGGGCACACGCATCGAAGGCGCTCTGCAGCTTGGCGAGCATCCGCCGGAGATCGCCGTCGCCGATCGTGTCGGCGAGCTTGGCGACGACGCGCGCCTTGGCCTCGACCGGCGGTGGCGGCTCGGTGAACGGCTCGAGCGGCGGGTGCTCCTCGATCGCCTCGGGGGGCTTGGGCTTGGTCGCGATGATCTGCGGCGGCGGATCGTCGTCGAGCAGCAGCCAGGCCGCGAAGATTCCGCCCATGATCGCCAGCAACGCGAACGCGATCACCAGCAGCCCGAAGGATCGCCGCGCGCGACGGTCGGCCTCGACATCGAAGTGCCGGGGCTCGCGGACGTCGGCCGCAGCGGAGCTCACCTTGGGATCTACGCCTTTGCCCATGACGGATTCACGGCGTGCGGCCGACGCCGGGCTCGCGCTCGGAGCTCCCGCGGGTGCGCTTGCGGATGTCCTTCTTCACCTCGAGGAACACCGTCTTGGGCCCGCTGCGCCGCAGGACCCGGTAGACCGCGTTGGCCTCGGCCAGGGCGCGCAGGTTGCCCCGTGTCATCCGGCGGCGCTTCACCGCGATGCCGCGGTGCACCTTGGGCGGGGCGAAGCCGACGCGCTCGGGCACGTGCACGAGGCGATAGCGGCCGTCCTCGGTCCGCACGAAGCCATAGGCACAGGCCGGCTCCATGCACTGCCCGTCGAACGTGACCCACAGCAACGGCGCGCCATTGAGCTGGTCCTCGCCGACAATCGCACCCTCGGTGCTGAGCTTGAGGATCCGCTTGCGTCGGACCCGGCTGGTGCGCTGACGGATCTCGCTCGAGACCGTGACCGACTTGTCGGCGTCCTCGTCGTAGACGCTCACCGTCCGGTTGCTCGGGTAGACGCGCAGGCGCCCGAGCGACTGCTGGTCCCGCGCCTCCTTCAGCTCGGCGTCGCGGAGCTGATATCGTGCGGCGCAGGCCGATGACCCCAGCAGCATCGACACCGCAAGCCCCACTCGTGCGAACGAGCCGCGCATGGGCTTGCGATACTCGACCGTGCCGCAGCGGTCAATCGCGCCGCTGGCGCAAAGCCCGCGAGGCGTGGGGGCGATGATCCGGATCGCGATCGGGGCCACCGCGCACGGCACGGCCGCCGTACGGGCCTGCGCGGCCACCGTGGTGGTGATCGGCCGCGATGCCCGGTGCGACCTCGTGATCGCGACGCCCGGCGTCTCGGCCACGCACTGCCGCCTGTCGCCCATGGCCGGGGTCGACGGGGCCTTCGTGCTCGAGGATCTCGGCAGCTCCTACGGCACCTACGTCAACGGCACCAAGGTCGCGCGACCGGTGGTGGTCTCGCCCCGCGACGCGATCGTCCTGGGCACCCAGGCGATCCGGATCGTCGCCGGCAACGACGATGCGGGCGCCCTCGCCCTGCTCGACGGCGCCCCGGCTCCGCCGACGGTCGCACCGACGGCCGGAGCGACGGCCGGCGCGACCGTCGGCCCGGGCGTCGGCCCGGCGACGGTGGGCCCGACGGCGCCGCGCGCCTCGGCGGGCCCGGCGGGGCCGCGCGCCTGGGAGGATCACTACGCGCGCTTCGACGCCCTCGCGCGGGCCTGGGTCGAGGCCGGCCGTGGTCGCGCGGGGCTGCTGCGCGGCGCGACGTTGGTCGAGGCGGAGGCCTGGCTCGCGGCCGGACGCGATCGCCAGCCGGCGCCGCAGCCGATCCACCGCGACTTCGTGCGGGCCTCGAAGGCCGCGACGCGACGCACGGCTCTGTGGGTCGGTGCCGCGGCCACGGTCGTGCTCGCGGGCGCGTCCGCAGGCGCGTGGTGGTGGCGACAGGGACAGGCGACGGTGCCCGAGGTCGTGGACGTCGTGCCCGAGGTCACCCCTGCGACCGGCGGCCCCGCCCTGCCCGATCCCGCGCCCGAGGACGCGCCCACGTCGTGGGATGTCCCCGCGCTCGTGCGGGAGTCGATGCAGATCGCCGACGCGGACGCCCGTCTCGCCGTGCAAGCCGAGCTCGCGCGCCTCCCCGGATCGCTCCTCGTCGACGGCCGCTTCGCGCTCCTCGCCGAGGTCGAGGCCACGCTCGCGGATCGCCGCGCGGTCACCCTGCGGGCCGGCAGCGCCGCGATCACGACGCTGGCGTGGGCGCCCGGTGGGCACACGCTGGTGACCGGCGACGGCACCGACGCGCTCGCGCTGTGGCGGCTCGACGCGCCGTCCCCGACCGTCCCGCTGCTGCTGCTCGGACACGTCGGCGCGATCACGGCGCTGGCGATCGCGCCCGACGGCCACACCCTCGTCAGCGCGAGCAGCGACCGTACGCTGCGGCGCTGGGATCTGCAGGCCGAGGATCCCGGGGCGTCGGCGGCGGTGCTGCGCGGGCACGAGGCCGCGGTCATCGCCTGTGCGATCAGCCCCGACGGTCGGTGGGCGGTCAGCGGCGACGCCGTGGGGACGCTGCGCGCGTGGGACCTCGGCGCGGCGGTGCCGGCCGAGTCGCCGCCGCGCGCGGGCGCCCACGAGGGCCCCGTCACCGATCTCCGCTTCGAGGCGACCGGCACGGTGCTGTCGGCCGGCGACGATCGCATGCTCCGTCGCTGGCGCATCGAGCCTGACGGCACCCTGCGACCCTCGGCCCGCTTCGAGGGGGCGACCAGCGGACTCACCCGCATCGCCCTCGACCGCGGCGGACGTCTGATCGCGGGGGCCGCCGATGGATCGATCGCGCTGTGGGAGCCCCGTGGCAGCACCACCGCACCCCTGACGCTCGTCGGCCACGGCGACCGCGTCAACGATCTCGTCATCACCGCCGACGGGCGCACGCTCGTGAGCGCCAGCGACGACGACACGCTGCGGGTGTGGGATCTCGGCGCGGCCGATCCGAGCATCGCCAGCATCGTGTTCGCGGGGCACACCGGCGACGTGACGACGATCCGCCTCGCCGGCGCCGACACGCGGGTCATCAGCGCGGCGATGGATCACGGCGTGCGAGCGTGGGACCTGACGAAGAAGGACCGCATGGTCGATCAGGTCGTGCTCGGCGAACACACCGGCGCGATCACGGCCCTGGCGATCGCCCCCGACGGCAGCCTCGGTGCCAGCGCGGGCGACGACGGCGAGGTGCGCCTGTGGGATCCGCTGGCGCGCTCCGGCGGCCAGGGCGGCGAGGTGCTGCGGGCCGGCGCGTCGATCCTGATCGACGGCGCGATCACGGGAGACGGGCGCACGCTGCTCGCGGCCGGTGGCGACGGGCGCGTGGACCTCTGGCCCCTCGCCGACCTCGCGCGCGTGCCGACACCGACGCGACTGCGCGGAGCCACCGGCACCGGCAACGCGGCCGCGATCGACCGCGAGGGTCGCCGCGCCGCCGTCGGCAGCGACACCGGCACGATCCTGCTGTGGTCCCTCGCGGACGCCGACGCCCCGCCCAAGTCCCTGGGCGGCCACACCCGCGGCATCAACCGCCTCGGCTTCGTCGGCGACGGCGAGCGTCTGTTGTCCGCGGGCAGCGACGGCACGGTGCGGGTCTGGTCGACCGACGGCACGGCCGAGCCCGTGGTGCTGCGCGGCCACGGCGACGAGATCGGCGCCATGGCGATCGCGGAGGACGGCCGCTTCGCGGTGACCGGCAGCGTCGACGGCAGCCTCGTGCGCTGGGATCTGCAGTCCGACACGATCGCGACGAGCGCGGTGGCGCTGGCCGGCCACGAGGGCGAGGTCCGCACGGTCGCGATCTCGGGTGACGGTCGGTGGCTCGCGTCGGGCGGCGCCGATCGTCGCGCGCGGCTGTGGTCCCTCGCCGAGGGCCGCACCACCGCGGTGCTGCGCGGCCACGACGAGGCGATCAGCGCGCTGGCGTTCGGCCCCGGCGCGCGGCGGCTCGCCACCGGCGGCATCGACGGCCAGGTCCGCGTGTGGGATCTCGAGGCCGCGCACCCCGACGAGACCGCGCGGCCCCTGGTCGGGCACGCGCAGACGATCACCGATCTCGTGTTCGTGGATCACGATGTGCTCGCCTCGGCGAGCAACGACGGCACGGTGCGCCTGTGGCAACTCGCGAGCGCGACGACGATCGTGCTCGAGGGCCACGACGGACCGGTGAAGCGACTCCTCGTGGCGCCCGGGTCGAACGCCGACCCGACCCCGCAGTGGTTGGTGTCGATCAGCTACGACGGCAGCGCCCGGCTGTGGCCGACCGCCGGCGAGTCGCTCGCGACCCGGATCTGCGACGTGATCGGGGTCGCGGCGGATCGCTCGCAACTCGCCGCCCTGCTGGGGCCGCGCGCGCCGGCGCCGGGCTGCGCGGCCCCGACCGGCCCGCGCTGAGTCCGGCGCGACGCGTCACTGCGTGCAGATGCCGAGCTGGAACGTGTTGAGCGACCCGCCGTCCAGGTTGTACTGATCGGTGACGCGCAGGTTCCACTCGCCGTCGGTCGTCTGTCCGACCAGCGTCGGCGCGAAGGCCTGCTCCGGCTGGTAGGTCCCCGCATACGGGGGGTTGTCGAACCCGATGGTGCCGATGACACCCGGGCCGCTGTCCGTGAACACGGTGTTGCTGAAGTTGTCGCCGCTCCCCCCGACGCCGCCGTTGTCCGTCGACAGCTCACGCATGGTGAGCGATGGCGAGAACAACAGGATGTCGAGGTCGGAGTCGTAGGTGTGGTTGATGTCGATCCGCACCGCAACGCCGGCCACCGTGGCCCCGAGCACTACGGGGATGAAGCTGTCGTACACCGAGGATCCGACCGACGAGATCGCCTGCGGGAGATCGGTCGCGGAGAAGCCGAACGCGTGCCCCGCCGCGCACGGCAGCGCGAGGTTCACCCAGCCGCACTGCGGCTCGGCCCCGTCGACCAGCCCGTCGCTGTCGTTGTCGATGCCGTCGTTGCACTGGAATTCGTCGCTCGGGTTGCACAGCGGTTCGACGATGCAATCGAAGTCGTCGCAGTCGACGCCACCGTCGCCGTCGTTGTCGAACCCGTCGTCGCAGGCGAACTCGACCCCGAACTCGCACGCGCTGACCCCGTCACATTCCGGATCGAGGCAGTCGGCGAGTTCGTCGGCGTCGTTGTCGAACCCGTCGTCGCACGTGAGTTCGGACCCCAGCTCGCACCCCGCGATCCCGTCGCAGTCGGCGTCGAGGCAATCGGCCGCGCCGTCCAGGTCGTCGTCGAGGCCGTCGTCGCAGATCGCCTCGGGCACGCACATCGGCAGCCCGGCGCTCGGGTTCGACGGAACGCCGTCGGTGCACACGTCGTCCGTGCAGTCGTCGCCGTCGACCGGCAGATCGGCGTCGTCGGGGCCGGCGGACGGGGCCCCCGCGACGCAGGAGACCACGGTGCAGTCCCCCGCGACCTGCTCCGACTCGGGGGCCGGCACGCCGTCGAGGTCGGTCACCTCGCAGGCCCCGTCGACGCAGCGATCCTCGGTGCAGGGCTGCGCGTCGTCGCACTGCACGTCGTCGTCGCAGGCCGCGGCGCCCTCGCTGCTGCTCTCCGAGCCGGAGCTCGTCGCGTCCGAGCTCGACGCATCGGTGGGATCCGTGCCCGAGCTCGAGTCCGCCTGCGTCGGATCCGTCGTGGGTGGATCGTCCGTGGTCTCGGCGTCGGAGCCGGTCGACGACCCCGAGTCCGGATCGGTGTCGGCGGGCTCTGGGTCATCGGAGCACGCCGCGAGGCCGAGCCCACAGCACAGCGCCACGCACAGGGAGAGACGGTCGGGTCGTCGCAGGTCAGGCATACCCATGGGGTGCGAGTCGCCGGCGATTCGATCCACGGCGCCCAGCATTTCGCCGCGATCCGGCGAGCGGCGGCCCGTGCGGTGACGCCACGGGCGCTCGGGCCCATCGAGCGCCCGCGCCCGGCCCCCTGCTCGCACGGGGGCGGAACGGCTGCCGGGCACCCATGGCGCAACATCTGCATGAGGCCGCGGCCCGGTGCCGACTTCGAGCGTCTCGAGTCCGGACGTCGCGATCCTCGTGGTCGACGACGACCGCAAGAACCTCCTCGCGCTCGGGGCGATGCTGGACGGACTCGGTCTGCACATCGTGTCCGCGAGCACGGTCGACGATGCGCTGCGACAGCTCCTGCTCCACGACTTCGCGCTGATCCTCCTCGACATCCGCATGCCGGAGATGGACGGCGTCGAGCTGGCCTCCGTGATCCGGTCCCGTGAACGCAGCCGGCGCGTGCCCATCATCTTCCTCACCGCGCACGACCGCGGTGACGAGCTGATCGCTCGTGGCTATGCGGTCGGCGCCGTCGACTTCCTGTTCAAGCCCCCGGTCCCCGAGATCCTGCGCAGCAAGGTGATGGTGTTCGTGGATCTGCACCGCAAGAACCGGGAGGGCGAGCAACAGGCCGCCCAGCTGCTGATCGCCGAGGGCAAGGCCCACGAGCGCCGCCTCGCGGAGTTCCGCGCCAGCGTCGAGGCCGCGGCGCTGCGGGCCGACATGGCGTCGAGCAAGCGCATGAACGATCGCCTGCAGCTGCTCGCGACCGCGGCGACCGAGTTGCTCGCCTGCAGCGATCCGTTCGAGGTCGTGGACACACTCGCGGCCCGTCTGCTCGAGCACCTCGGGTACGAGGTCTGCGTCTGCTACCAGGCCCGCGACGACGCCCCAGGAGCGCGGCTCGTCAGCGAGGCAGGGACCCGGCCGGGGTGGGACCACGCCTCGATCGACATCGACGACTCGCCGGTGATGCGCGCCGTCTTCGGCGAGACCGGTCGCTACCTCCGCGACGCCGTGGACGACGACTCGCCCGCGTGGTTGCGTGAGCTCGAGCTGACGTCCGTGGCCGCGTTCCCGCTGCTGAGCGCTGGCCGAGCGGTCGGGTTGCTCGCCTGCGGCCGTCGTGGTGGCGCCGCGGTCACCTCCGAGGACATCGCGGCGATCGGCCTCATCTGTGATCAGCTCGCGCTCGCGATCGAACGGGCCCACCTCATGCGGTCGCTCCGCGAGCACGCCGACGCCCTGGGCGAGTCGCACCGGCGCAAGGACGAGTTCCTGGCGATGCTCGCCCACGAGCTGCGCAACCCCCTGGCGCCGATGGTCTACGCGCTCGAGATGCTCGAGCAGGACGGGCCGCAGAACGAGCTCCGCGAGGTGCTCCAGCGGCAGCTCACCCACCTCGCGCGCATGGTCGACGACCTGCTCGACGTCTCGCGCATCACCAGCGGGAAGATCGAGCTCACGCTCGCTCCGGTGTCGATCCAGCACGCCATGCGCCACGCGCTCGAGACCAGCCGACCACAGCTCGACAAGCACGCCCACCACGTCGAACTCGAGCTGCCCGAGCCCGACCTCGAGGTCGAGGCGGATGCCACGCGGCTGATCCAGATCATCGCCAACCTACTGAACAACGCGGCACGCTACACCGATCCGGGGGGCCGCATCGTCCTGCACGCCCACCGCGACGGCCCCCGGGTCGTGCTCTCGGTGCGCGACAACGGCCGCGGCATCCCGCGGCACATGCTGCCGAAGGTCTTCGATCTGTTCGTCCAGGCCGAGCGGACCCGCGACCGTTCGCAGGGCGGCCTCGGCCTCGGGCTGACCCTCGTGCGCCGGCTGGTCGAGATGCACGGCGGGACCGTGTCGGCGGACAGCGACGGCATCGATCGCGGCAGCGAGTTCACCGTCGTGCTGCCGCTGGCCGACGGCCAGAGATCCGCCGAGGCGCCGGGCCCCGCGCCCGTCACCGGGCGGCACCCCGCCGTTCGCCGCGGCGCGGGGCTGTCCATCCTCGTCGTCGAGGACAACGAGGACAGCCGCGACATGCTGCAGATGCTGCTCGAGGCGCGCGGGCACAGCGTCGACGTCGCCGCCGACGGGCCCGGGGGCCTCGCCGCGCTGCTCGCGGGTGCCCACGACGTCGCGCTGCTCGACATCGGTCTGCCCGGCGTCGACGGCTACGAGGTCGCACGGCGCGTCCGCGAGCGGGCGCCCGCGCGCACGACCCGGCTGATCGCGATCACCGGCTACGGCCAGATCGAGGACCGCGCCCGGGCGCTCGGCGCCGGCTTCGACGACCACCTCGTCAAACCGGTGAGCGTGAACGACCTCGAGCGCGTGCTCCGCCCCGACTGAACCCCAGCCAAGCCCCAACCGTCCCCCGCGCGGAGCCCGTTCGCCATGCAGATGCAAGCCCCGATCGATCAGAAGCAGCTGCTCGCGGTCCTCACCGCCGTGAAGAACGGCGACTTCGCTGCCCGCATGCCGAGCGACGAGGCCGGCGTGCCCGGGAAGATCAACGACACGGTCAACGACATCGTCGAGCTCCTCGGCGACCTGCTCGGCGAGCTCGGTCGGATCAACCAAGTGGTCGCGAAGGACGGCAAGATCACCCAGCGCGCCAGCCTGCGCGCGGGCCGGGGCAGCTGGGCCACCGCGATCGACACGCTCAACGAGATCATCGGCGACATCGTCCAGCCGACCACCGAGGTCGCGCGCGTCATCGGCTCGGTCGCCCGCGGCGATCTCTCGCAGTCGATGGCGCTCGAGGTCGAGGGCCGCCCGCTGAAGGGCGAGTTCATGCGCACCGCGAAGGTGGTCAACACCATGGTTTCGCAGCTCGACACCTTCGCGCAGGAGGTCACCCGCGTCGCCCGGGAAGTCGGCATCGAGGGCAAGCTCGGCGGCCAGGCCAAGGTGCGCGGCGTCGCCGGCACGTGGAAGGACCTCACCGACAACGTCAACCTGATGGCGAGCAACTTGACCGCCCAGGTCCGCAACATCGCGGACGTGACCACCGCGGTCGCCAAGGGCGATCTCTCGCGGAAGGTGACCGTGGTCGTCGAGGGCGAGATTCTCGAGCTGAAGAACACGGTCAACACCATGGTCGACCAGCTCGGCGCGTTCGCGGCCGAGGTGACCCGCGTCGCCCGCGAGGTCGGCACCGAGGGCAAGCTCGGCGGTCAGGCCCAGGTCCGCGGCGTCTCGGGGACGTGGAAGGACCTCACCGAGAACGTCAACATGATGGCGAGCAACCTGACGTCGCAGGTGCGCAACATCGCCGCGGTCACCACCGCGGTGGCGCGGGGCGACCTCACCAAGCAGATCACCGTCGACGTCAAGGGCGAGATCCTCGAGCTCAAGAACACGATCAACACGATGGTCCACCAGCTCGGCGCGTTCGCGTCGGAGGTGACCCGCGTCGCCCGCGAGGTCGGCACCGACGGCAAGCTCGGCGGCCAGGCCGAGGTGCTCGGCGTCTCGGGCACGTGGAAGGACCTCACCGACAACGTGAACTTCATGGCCGGCAACCTCACCGGCCAGGTCCGCAACATCGCGGATGTCACCACCGCGGTCGCGAAGGGCGACCTGTCGAAGAAGATCACCGTCGACGTCAAAGGCGAGATCCTCGAGCTCAAGAACACGATCAACACCATGGTCGATCAGCTCGGGGCGTTCGCGTCGGAGGTGACCCGCGTCGCCCGCGAGGTCGGCACCGAGGGCAAGCTCGGCGGCCAGGCCGAGGTACTCGGCGTCTCCGGCACGTGGAAGGACCTCACCGACAGCGTCAACCGCATGGCCAGCAACCTCACCGGCCAGGTACGCGCCATCGCCGACGTCACGACCGCGGTCGCGAACGGAGACCTGTCGAAGAAGATCACCGTCGACGTCCGCGGCGAGATCCTCGAGCTCAAGAACACGATCAACACGATGGTCGACCAGCTGGGATCGTTCGCGGCCGAGGTGACCCGCGTCGCCCGCGAGGTCGGCACCGAGGGCAAGCTCGGCGGACAGGCCCAGGTGAAGGGCGTCGCCGGCACCTGGAAGGACCTCACCGACAACGTGAACTTCATGGCCGGCAACCTCACCGGCCAGGTGCGGAACATCGCAGCGGTCACGACCGCGGTCGCCAACGGCGATCTGTCGAAGAAGATCACCGTCGACGTGAAGGGCGAGCTGCTCGAGCTCAAGAACACGGTCAACACGATGGTCGATCAGCTCGGCGCGTTCGCGGCCGAGGTCACCCGCGTCGCCCGCGAGGTGGGCACCGACGGCAGCCTCGGCGGCCAGGCGGTCGTGCAGGGCGTATCGGGCACGTGGAAGGACCTCACCGACAGCGTGAACCTCCTCGCCGCGAACCTGACCACGCAGGTGCGCGCGATCGCGGAGGTCGCGACGTCGGTGGCCGAAGGCGACCTGACCCGCAGCATCTCGGTCGAGGCCCGCGGCGAGGTCGAGGCGCTCAAGGTCAACATCAACCAGATGATCGCGAACCTGCGCGACACCACGCAGAAGAACACCGCACAGGACTGGCTGAAGACCAACCTCACCAGGTTCACGCGGATGCTCCAGGGGCACCGCGAGCTCGGGGCCGTCGCGCAGCTCATCCTGCGCGAGCTCGCGCCGCTGGTGAACTTCCAGCAGGCCGCGTTCTACCTGCTGCAGGGCGACGCCGAGGGCGAGGCCAGCCTGCAGCTCGTCGCGAGCTGGGCCTACCGCGAGCGCAAGCACCTCGCCAACCGCTTCCGGCCCGGCGAAGGATTGGCCGGTCAGTGCGTGCTCGAGAAGCAGCGCATCTTGCTGACGCAGGTCCCGTCCGACTACATCAAGATCGGCTCGGGCCTCGGCGAGACCGACGCCCTCAGCGTGGTCGTCATCCCGGTGCTCTTCGAGGGCGAGGTCAAGGCGGTCATCGAGCTCGCCACGCTGTACCAGTTCAGCGAGATCCACATCGCGTTCCTCGATCAGCTCACGGAGTCGATCGGCATCGTGCTCAACACCATCGCGGCGACCATGCGCACCGAGGACCTGCTGGTGCAGTCGCAGTCGCTCGCGCGCGAGCTCGGCTTGCAGCAGGCCGAGCTCACGGAGACCAACCGCCGGCTCGAGGAGCAGGCGCGGACGCTGCAGGCATCCGAGGAGCGGCTCAAGTCGCAGCAGGAGGAGCTGCAACAGACCAACGAGGAGCTCGAGGAGCGCTCCGAGCTGCTGCAGATGCAGAACGCCGAGGTCGAGCGCAAGAATCGCGAGATCGAGCTGGCCAAGCTCACGCTCGAGGAGCGCGCCCAGCAGCTGTCGGTCTCGTCGAAGTACAAGTCCGAGTTCCTCGCGAACATGTCCCACGAACTGCGCACGCCGCTGAACAGCCTCCTGGTGCTCGCGCGCATGCTCGGCGACAACCCCGACGGAAACCTCTCCGACAAGCAGGTCGAGTTCGCGCGCACGATCCACTCGGCGGGCGTGGACCTCCTGTCGCTCATCAACGACATCCTCGACCTGTCGAAGATCGAGTCGGGCGCGATGCAGCTCGAGCTCGACACCGTCGACCTCGCCGAGGTCGAGACGTTCTGCAGCCGCACGTTCACGCCGCTGGCCCAGGCCAAGTCGCTGGCGTTCACCGTGACGCGCGCCCCGAACGCGCCCGTCGAGCTCACGACCGATCTGCGGCGCCTGCAACAGATCCTGAAGAACCTCCTGGCGAACGCGATCAAGTTCACCGAGCGGGGCTCGGTCACGCTCACCATCGAGCGCGACGTCCGGCCCGAGGCGCCGCCGGACTCGTTCGCGTTCGTCGTCGTGGACACCGGCATCGGCATCCACCCGAGCAAGCACGCCCTCATCTTCGAGGCGTTCCAGCAGGCCGACGGCACCACGAGCCGACGCTTCGGCGGCACCGGGCTCGGCCTCAACATCTCGCGAGAGATCGCCGGCCTACTCGGGGGAGAGATCCGAGTCGCGAGCGCGGCAGGCAAGGGCAGCACCTTCACGTTGTATCTCCCGGCAAAGTTCGAGGGCGTCGCCCACGGTTCGGTCCGCGCCACGCGCCAGAGCGGGGGTCTGTGGGCGACCACGCCGGTGTCCCCGTCGTCGTCCCTGCCCCATCGCGCGCCGAGCCTCGCCCGCGAACCCGACGAGATCACCGACGACCGCGACACCCTCGCCGAGAACGACCGCGTCCTGATGATCGTCGAGGACGATCCCAACTTCGCCAAGCTCGTCCTCGACATGGCGCGCGAGCGCGGATTCAAGGGCGTCGTTGCGCCGAGCGGCGAGCGGGCGCTGGCACTGGTGCGGCGGCTCCGCCCCGACGCCATCACCATCGACATCGGCCTTCCGGGGATCGACGGCTGGACCGTGCTCGAGCGGCTCAAGCACGACCCGCAGACACGACACATCCCCGTGCACCTCATCAGCGCCCACGACGAGCAGCGCGCCCGCGCCACCGAACAGGGCGCGATCGCCTTCCTCGGCAAGCCGATGGAGCCCGAGGCGCTCCGGGCGACGCTCGAGTCGCTTCGCACGGCGCTCCAGCAGACCGAGCGCCGCATCCTGGTCATCGAGGACGACGAGATCCAGCGCCACGCGATCGGCGACGCGCTCGGCAACGCCGACATCGAGATCGAGTCGTGCACCTCGGGCACCGAGGCGCTCGCGCGGCTCCGCGAGCGGCGCTACGACTGCGTGGTGCTCGACCTCGGGCTCCCGGACATGAGCGGCTTCGAGCTACTCGACCGCATCGTCGCCGACCCGTCGATCGCTCGGCCGCCGATCGTGATCTACACCGCGCGCGAGCTGACCCCGGACGAGGACACGCGCCTGGCCCGGCTCGCCGACTCCATCATCATCAAGAGCGCCCGCTCGCTGGACCACCTGCTCGACGAGACCGCGCTGTTCCTCCACCGCGTCGAGCGCGAGCTACCGGAGGCGAAGCAGCGCGTCATCAAGCAGATCCACGACAAGCCGTTCGTCGGCAAGCACGTGCTACTCGTCGACGACGACGTGCGCAACATCTTCGCGCTGACGAGCGTGCTCGAGCTGCACGGCATGCGCGTGTCGTTCGCCGAGAACGGCAGGCAGGCCCTGGAGGTCCTCGCCGCGCACGCCGACATCGCCATGGTCCTACTCGACGTCATGATGCCGGAGATGGACGGCTACGAGACCATGGCGAGGATCCGCGGCGACGCCGGTCTCGTGAACCTTCCCATCATCGCGCTCACGGCGAAGGCGATGAAGGGCGACCGCGAGAAGTGCATCGCTGCGGGCGCGTCCGACTACATCACCAAGCCCGTGGACGTCGACCAACTCCTCTCGCTGATGCGGGTGTGGCTGTACCGCGACTAGACCGGGGCGCCATGGACGACGAGCCCGCGTACTCGCTGCTCCTCGAGGAGGTCCACCGCCGCTACGGCTTCGACTTCCGCGACTACGCGCGCTCGTCCCTGCGACGCCGCCTCGTCAACGCGATGCGCGAGGAGCAACTCCCGGACCTCGCGGCGCTGCGGGAGCTGGTCGCACGCTCACCCGAGGCGATGGAGCGCCTGCTGCGGGCGATCACCGTCAACGTGACCTCGATGTTCCGCGATCCGGAGATGTACCTCGGCTTCCGCAGCGAGGTGGTGCCGACCCTGCACGCGTACCCGTTCACGCGGATCTGGCACGCGGGCTGCTCCACCGGCGAAGAGGTCTACTCGCTGGCGATCCTCCTCCACGAGGAGGGCCTTTACGACCGCTGTCGGATCTACGCGACCGACATGAACGAGTTCGTGCTGCGCGCCGCGACGGAGGCGGTCTACCCGCTCTCGGTGATCGAGGCCCACGCCGAGGACTACCGCCTCGCGGGCGGCAAGACGAACTTGGGCGACTACTACGGCAGTCGCTACGGCTACGGCATCGTCCACCACTGGCTGCGGCGCAACATCGTGTTTGCCCACCACAACCTCGTGACCGACGGCAGCTTCAACGAGTTCCACGTCATCCTGTGCCGCAACGTGATGATCTACTTCAACCGCCGGTTGCAGGACCGGGTCCACGGGCTGCTGTTCGGGAGCCTGCGACGATTCGGCACGCTGGTGCTCGGGCTCAAGGAGTCGCTCGTCGGCACGGTGCACGAGCGCGACTACGACGCGATCGATCCTCGGCTCAAGCTGTACCGGAGGCGCGCATGACCGCGTTCGTCGCCGTGGGCTGTTCGCTCGGCGGGTTCCGTGCGGTCGGCACGGTGCTCGCCGGCCTGCCGCGCGGATTCTCGGCCCCGATCGCCGTCGTCCAGCATCGGTCGTCGCACGGCACCGAGGACTACGCGGCGGCGATCCGTCGCGGCAGTCCGCTGGCCGTGCGCGAGGCCGAGGACAAGGAGGTGCCGCAGCCGGGCGTGGTCTACCTCGCGCCCGCCGGCTACCACCTCCTGCTCGACGCCGGCGCCTTCGCGCTGTCGGTGGACGAGCCCGTGAACTTCGCGCGGCCGTCGATCGACGTGATGTTCGAGAGCCTCGCGGCCGAGATGGGCCCCGCCGCGATCGCGGTCGTGCTCTCCGGGGCGAGCCGCGACGGCTGCGAGGGGGCCGTGCGCGTGCGTGAGGCCGGCGGTCGCGTGGTGGTGCAGGAACCCGCCGAGGCCGAGTCCAGCGTGCTGCCACGGGCCACGCTCGCGGCGGTGTCGGCGATCGCGACGGACGTCGTCGTGCTCCCGCTCGCCGACATGGCACCGTGGCTGGTGACCGCGGTGGGTCCCTCGGTCGCCTCGTCGATCGCCTGATCGATCGATGGTGCGAGCGTTCGACGCACGTGATCGATCGGCCACTCGGATCACAACGCCGAGATTTCGCCCCATCGCGCCGTCACATCCGATCGATCCCCGTCTACCGGACGCGCGCGCCACCGACGGTGCGCCCCCACAACGAGGTGATTCCGTGACCGAGACATCCAAGTCCTCGCTGCTCCTGTGCGCCCTCGCGTCGGCCTGTACGGTCGACACGGTCGACTCCTCCGACGCCGACTTCCGCGTCCAGCACGACCGCATGGCGAACATGTTCCGCGTCTCTGCGGCGCCCGTCGGCGCGAGCGCGGAGGCCGAGCTCGCCCGCGGGGCGATCCATGTCGTCGCGATGGACGACAACGGCCAGCCGATGCACGCCGTCGATGGCACGCCCGTGCGCTACACCTGCGGCGCGATCCTCATCGCGCCGTCGTACATCGTCACGGCGGGGCACTGCGTGAGCGCCGACGACATCCTCGATCCCGAGACCACGCCGATCATGCTCGAGATGTTCCCCGTCGAGGCCGACCTCGACTGGGAGTCGGGCATGGAGCTCACCACCCCCGGAGCGTGGTGGGAGTTCGAGCACGACCCGCTGACCGCCGGCGACGGCTACCACGCCGAGAGCTTCGACTGTCGCCTGCTGCAGCGCTGCGGCGACGAATGGGGCCCGCAGATCGCCTGCGATCACCCCGAGTCCGACGTCGCCCTGCTGCGGTGCGAGGGCCTGCCCGGCGACAAGTACGGCTTCGTGCCGGTCGCCGAGGAGGACCTCGACAAGGCGCCCGTGTTCATGCCGTGGGCCCACGAGGTCTACGACTTCGAGGGGTTCTTCGGCGACGGACTGCTCTACGATCACTACAACCAGCGCGACCCGGTCTCGAGCAACATCCACTACATGGGCGGCGGTCGCAACCAGCTGCTGCCGCTGGTCAGCCCGGGGTGGCAGAAGGGCGACCTGGCGTGGTCGAACATGAAGCTCGGCTTCCAGGACGGGCTCGGCGTCCGCTGGACCGATCTGATGGGCTGCCACGGCACCTCGGGATCACCGGTGCTGCAGTGGAACGCGACCAAGGCGACCTACGAGTACCTCGGTCCGATCTCGCGGGGCTCGTTCTTCGAGACCTCGGTGCCCGGTGGCATGCCGGAGGAGGACCAGCTGTGCCAGGAGCCGAGCCTGCACGACCAGGGTCAAGCCAACCTCGCGTACTCCAAGCTCGAGTTCACGCAGACCGTCGCCGAGAACGCCGACGACTGCTCGAGCCTCTACGACAAGGGCCCGCTGCTGCAGCTGCGGTGCGTCCTCGACCGGCTCCACCTTGTCTGGGAGGAGATCCACTGGCCGTGGGACATCTACCAGTGCCTCACGTGTCCGCCGCCGTGGCTCGATCTGGGGCGCGTGATGGAGCCGCTCGTCGACATCGCGGTCGACCGGCCCTTGACCACGCCCGTCGTCGTCGAGGCCGGCACGCGACACCGCGTCTCGGCGATCGTGGTGCCGAGCGGCAAGGAGGTCGCGGTGGTCAGCCTCTACAACCGCGCCGGCGAGCGGCTCGCGACCGTCGAGGTCGCCGGTGACACCTCGAGCTTCGCGGTGCTGCAGGGCAGCCTCATCGCCGGTGCCGACGAGGCGCTCACGGTCGCGGTGGAGTCGGGCGCCGCGATGGTGACGCGCATCGCCGTGGCCCCGATCGATCGCGCCAACGGCTTCGAGCGGATGGTCGATCGCCTCGGCATCGACATGGTGCCGTCGGCGGCGCCGCGGACGAAGGCGGTCGCGATGCGCATCGCCGCGGGCGGCAAGGGCGACCTCGTCGCGGTGCTCGGCGCCGGCGAGCGGATGCTCATGACCCGCGAGGCGCTGCCGAACGCGGCGATGTCGATGCGCTTCGCGATCACCGGCGAGGCCCGACTGCGGGCCGGTCTCGTGCTCGCCAACGGCGAAGAGATCGTCCGCGAGGTCGCGGCCCGCGACGGCGTGGCGGAGGTCGCCTTCGACGCCCCGGGCAGCGCGCCCATCGCGGTGTTCCTCGAGCACGGCGAGGAGGGCGTCGACGTGGAGATCGACGACGTGCTGATCACCGAGCGGTGACCACGCCCGGGCGCCGCCTTGGGGCTCGCCGAGGCGGCGCGCTGGAAGAAATCCTGAAGAAACCACCGGCCCGGGGCGTAGACGGCAGGGGCCCGATCGCCCCGGACCCGCCATGACGTCGCCGCCCCGTGCCCCAGCGAGCCCGCCCGCCAAGGTGGCCACCCGAGGCGGACTGGTCGCCGGGCTCGGCGAGACCAACCCGCCGACCGCGTTCGTCGCGGAGCTCGGCGACCCGGCGAAGTCGGCCGCGGACGGGATCACCGCCCCGCTGCTCGGCGCCGCTGGCCACGCCCCGGCCCGGGTTCCGAAGGTCCGCATCGGCGGCCGCGAGCTCGCGACCCAGGGCACGCGGGCGACCGCCCTGGCCGGGCCCGCCGCGCAGGCCGACACGGTCGAGGGCTCGGGCCTCATGCGGATCGCCGGGGAGTCGCTCGCCTCCGAGGGCGACGGCTCGGCGATGGGTGGCGCGCGCATGGTGATCGGCGGAGGCACGCAGCGGGCACTGCAGCTCGGCGGCGCGCGGTCGGCCGTGCAGCCGCCGCCCGCGGGCGACACGGTGGCCGCGGTGCGCTCGCAGATCCCCGTGCGGACGCAGTACGGCGAGCCCAACGCGGTGCACCGCATGCTCTCGCGGGTCTCGCCGCCGCGCCGCCGCGACCTCGCGCCGTCGGAGCTCGCGGTGCTCGTCGGCGATCCCGTCGACGTCGCCTCGGGCGCGGTCGTCACCGACGCGATCGAGCTCCTCGTCGCGAGCCCTCCGGTGGCGCTGCGCCGCCGCTACGCCTCGAACCGCAGCGATCGCCTCGGCGGCTTCGGCTGGGGCTGGACCCACGACTTCGAGCAGGCGCTGTGGCTCGAGCCCGGCCGCGTCGTGCTGCGCGAGGCCGACGGCCGCGAGATCGAGTTCGACACCATGGGCCTGCCCGGCCAGGTCGCGCGGGCCGGCGACGTGCTGCACGATCCGACGGGCCGGCTCACGCTGCGATCGATGGGCCGCCTCCACTGGGAGCTGCGCGGGCGCACCGACGACGGCACGACGCTGCGGCACTTCCGGCCCGAGCCGGGCGAGTCGGCGGCGGGTCGCGATCGCGGGATGTCGCGGCTCGTGCGGATCGTGCCACTCCACCACGGGCCCCACGCGGGCCTCGTCGAGCTCACGTACCGCGACGACGCGCGGCTGCACGAGATCCGCAGCCACGGCCGCGTGGTGGTGACCTTCGAGTACGACGCCACCGGCCGCATCGAGAGCCTGTGGACACCGCAGGCCGAGCGCCTGCAGCGACACGCGCGCTTCGTGTACGGACCCGACGGCGATCTCGTCGCGGCATTCGATGCCACCGGCGCCCCGCGGCGCTACGAGTACGTGGGCCACCTGTTGGTCGGCGAGACCAACCGCGACGGCGGCAGCTTCTTCTACGGCTACGATGGGCACGGGCCGGCGGCGCGGTGCATCCGCAGCTGGGGCGCCGGCGGCCTGCTCGATCGGTCGATCCACTACGACGGCCGCGATGCCCAGGTCACCGACAGCCTCGGCAACGTGACGACGTACCGCGTCGAGCCCACCGGCGTCGTCGCCGAGCGGATCGATCCCCACGGCGACCGCACGCGGTGGCGCCACGACGACGCGCTGCGGATCGTCGAGGCGGTGGCCGCCGACGGCACCCGCACGATCGACGCCTACGACGAGCGCGGCAACCTGGTGAAGCGCCGCCTGCCCGACGGCGCGACGTGGCGCATGGCCTACGATGCGCACGATCGCCTGGTCCAGGGCTGGGATCCGGGCGGAGCGCGGTGGAGCTTCGGCTACGACGTCGCGGGATCCCTCGTCCGCGTCGAGGATCCCCTCGGGCACCTGCTGCGGCTCGAGTACGACGGCGGTCGACTCGCGCGCATCGTCGATCCCCTCGGACAGGTGACCACGCTCGAGCTCGACGAGCTCGGCAACGTCCTGACGATGGTCGCGCCCGCGGCGACGGGCGGCGGCGCGACGCACTACGAGTACGATGGTTGGGGGCGACTCGCTGCGGTCCGCGGCCCGAGCGGCACGCGCGTCGCGTGCGTCCACGATGCGCAGGGCCGGATCACCGCGCACCACGGCGACGCCGGGGCGGTCCGCCTGGCCCGCAGCGCCGAGGGCGAGCTGGTCGGCGTCGATGCGCCCGGCAGCCGCTGGGGCATCGCCCGCGATGCGTTCGGCATCGTGCTCGCGATCAGCGGGCCGAAGGTCGCGGTGTCCTACGATCACGACAGCGAAGGGCGGCTGGTGGCGGCGCGCTGCGATGGCCTCCCGCACCTGGCGGTGCTCCGCGACGCGCGGGGCCTGGTCAGCGCCATCTCACGCGAGGGCGGAAGGCCGAGCCTCGTGCAGTACGCCGATCGCAGCGACCGTATCGAGCGGATCGTCGATGGCGACGGCGCGTGGACGCTGCTGCGCTGGGACGCGGCCGGTCGCATCGTCGAGCTCGAGCGCACCCACGGCGGCACCACGTCGCAGGCGGTGTTCGGCTACCGCAGCGATGGTTTGCTGGTGTCCGCGGCGAACGCCCATGCCCGCTGGACCTTCGATCGCGACGCGCGGGGGTCCGTGGTCCGGCAGCGCGTCGTCGGCCCCGGCGGCGAGGTGACGATCGAGAGCGCGGCGCGGGACTTCCTCGGGCGCCGCCACGGCCTCGACGTCGAGCCGCGCCTGCGGGTGTCGATGCTGCGCAGCGCCGCGGGCACGCTCGAGCGCATCGCGATCGTCGACGACACGGTGCGCGACATCGAGGTCACGCACAGCGACGACGGGCGCATCGAGTGGCTGCGCGCCGACTTCGGCGCGCTCGAGCTGCACTTCGACGACTTCGGCGCGCTGCGCTCGGTGCTGCGGACCGGACAGGATGGCCGCGTCACCCACTGGCAGCCGGGCCGCGCGGTCTCCCCGCTGTGCGCGGCGCCGGCGGCCCGCGACGCGCTCGGACGGCCCGCGGCCGAGGGCAGCGCACCACCCCTGGCGCTCGATGAAGATCGCACCCTCATCGGCGACGACGGCACGCGCTGGCTGTACCATCCCGACCACGACCTGCCCATCGCGCGGCTCGCCGCCGGCCGCATCGACTTCGTGCTCCCCGACGCCGTGCTCGTGCCCGCCGATCCCACCGACGCCCGCATGCTGCGCTGGTACGACCAGGCCTTCCCGCTGACGCATCTCCCGGCGCTCACGCCCGTGGCGACCGCCCCGTCGGCCCTGCTCGCGCGGGCCTTCGCGCACCGCACCTGGGATCCCATCGTCGGCGGCGTCGCGCGCACCTCGTGGTCCCCCGCGGGGTGGTCCGCCGAGCCCGCGGACCCGGAGCCCCGCGACGGTCGCCTCGATGGGCCCCGCCTGCTGTCGATCTTCGCCGCGGACTTCCCCACCCGCGGCCTCCGACCGGCATCATCGTGACGAGGACCCGCATGACCCACGCCCGCCGCCCCCACCTCCGTCGCGTCGCCGCCCTCGCGGTGGGCCTCGCGGTGCTCCCGGTCGCGCCGACCCGCGTCGCGGCGGCCAGCGGCGTCACGGCACCCGTGGAGATCGAGCCGTCGCGACGGGCCAAGGCGTTGCAGATCGACGGCCAGGCCCGCTACGCCCAGCAGGAGTTCGAGCAGGCCGGCGACGTGTGGAGCCGGATCTTCGAGGTGCTCCCCGAGAACCCGGTCAACCGCGAGGAGCGCGACACCACGCTGCTCATCACGCTCGACGCGTACAAGGAGGCCTACCGCGTCGCCCGCGAGGGTGCGGCGGCCGACGGCCTGTCGCGCGGCGTGGCGATGCTGCGCAAGGGCGTCGGTGTGCTCGACCGCTATGTCGCCGCGTTCGGCCGCCAGTACGGTGCGACCACCGCCATCAGCCCGTCGGCGGACGCCGCCGCCCGCGAGATCCGGCAGCTCCTCGCCGACGCCGAGCGCGAGCTCGGCCAAACCAAGCCGGCGACGGACCCCGGCCTGGTCGGACCGGTGCCGACCACGCTGCCCCTGGACGAGCGCGGCCCCGATCGCCCCTCGGGCACCGGCCTCATCGCGGGCGGCGCGGTGCTCTTGGCGCTGGGCCTGGCCGCGACGTCGATGATCATCATCGGCGCGGTGCGGGCCAAGGACGCCAAGGGCGAGTACGACGACGCCGAGGCCGACATGGACCAGGCCGGGATGGACGCCGCGGACAAGAAGGGTGCGCGGGCCAACGGGTTGATCATCGGGGGATCGGTCGCGACCGGGGTGCTCCTGGCGGCCGGCGGGACCCTCCTGGGCATCGGCCTGCGCCGCCGGATCCGCTACCAGGCCTTCGCCCCGGCGTTCGGACCCCAGTACGTGGGCTTGCGGATCTCGGGCCGCTTCTGACGCACCCCCCGTAGGTGCCCGCAAACGGGGCAAATTCGCCTGAAGTCTGGGTACGATGGTGGCGTCTAGTTCCCCATCGGGATGGCGGCCATCGGCGCAGACATGATCGGGCAGGTGCTGTCCGATCGCTACCGCATCGCCGGGGTGATCGGCGACGGCGGCATGGGCCGGGTCTTCGCCGCCGAGCACGTCACCCTGCGCCGCCGGCTCGCGATCAAGGTGCTGAAGCCCGAGCTCGCGCAGCACGAGGCGAACGTCGAGCGATTCCTGCAGGAGGCCCGCGCCGCCTCGATGATCGCCCACCCCAACGTGGTCGACATCCTCGACTTCGGGCGCATCCCCGCGGGCCCGGTGTTCTTCGTGATGGAGTTCCTCGAGGGCGAGGATCTCTCGGTGCTCCTGCGTCGCCTCGGTCGGGTGCCGTGGCCGCGGGTGCAGCCGATCCTGCTGCAGGTCGTCCGAGGCCTCGCCGCGGCGCACAAGTGCGGCGTCGTGCACCGCGACATGAAGCCCGCGAACATCTTCCTGGTCCAGCGCCCCGACGCGATGGATCAGGTCAAGCTGCTCGACTTCGGCATCGCCAAGGTCGTGGATCGCGATCGTCCCGGCAACCTCACGGGTGAGGGCTCGGTGTTCGGCACGGCGCGGTACATGTCGCCCGAGCAGGCCGCGGGCCTCCCGGTCGACGGCCGCTCGGACGTCTACGCGGTCGGCATCCTCGCCTACGAGATGCTGAGCGGCCGCGTTCCGTTCGACAGCGACAACTTCATGCGGGTCGCGACCCAGCACATCAACGAGCCGATCCCACCGCTGCGTCAGGCCGCGCCCGACGTCGACCCGGTGGTCGAGGCGCTGGTGATGCGCGCCCTCAACAAGCGCCCGGATGGTCGATACCCGAGCATGGCGGAGTTCGAGGCCGCGATCCTCGGCGCATCGTTCGAGTCGACCGTGGCGATCCCCAACCCGCTCGGCGCCGACGGGGTCGATCGCACGACGATCTACGACACGCGCCGGGCCTCGCGCTCCAATCCGCCGCCGGTCGTCGACGTCGACGCGACGGTGGTGCGGCCGCACACCCGACGGCACGCGATCGTGGCGCCGCGCAGCCAGGGCTCCGGCGGCGCGCCGGTGTTCGCCCCGATGGGCGACGCCGGCCGTCGAGCCCAGCCCCGGCCAAATCGCGCCGCCGCCGTGCCGCCGCCGATGTTCGACCACGGCGGCACGTCGCGCGAGCCGTGGGATCGCGACGATCCGATGGAGGACGACTTCGGCAGCCGCGGCGCGCCCCCGTCGACCGGCGAGTTCCTCGCGCCGATCCTGCCGACCGGCATGGCGGCGCCGAGCAGCACCCCCATCGAGCAGCACACGCTGCCGCCGGTGAACTGGCAAGGGGGCAACCCGGCGACGCTCGAGCCGTCGCGACGGCACGAGGGCGCCGAGACCCACGAGTTCGCGCTCAACGTCCCGCGCCGCGAGGTGTCGCGCAACCGCTGGGTCATCACGGTGTCGATCTTCGCGCTGCTGTTGGTCTGGGCCGGCGGCGCGGTGTGGTTCTTCGTGCTGCGCGACGACTCCGACGCTGCGCCCGAGTTCCACCCCACCGTCGTCGCCGACGAGCCGCGCCCCAGCGCCGTCCCGGCCGCGCCCCCGAAGCCGGCCGCCGAGCCCACCGCGGCCCCCCGTCCCACGCCCGCGCCGCCGCCGGTCGCCGCCGTCGACGAGCCGCCCCGCGATCCGCCGCCGCGTGAGGCGAGCCCACGACCCACGCCGCGCCCCGCTGCGCCCCGGGACACGCTCGGCGACGGCGACATCGATCGCGGCTTCGGCAAGCTCCGCGGCGCGATCGTCGAGTGCGGCCGCACCCACGGGGCCCTCGAGGGCACGAGCTTCACGCTGACCTTCGACGTCGAGGGCGGGCGCGCCAGCCACGTGGCGATCCAGCGGCCCTGGGACGTGACGCCGCTCGGTCGCTGTGTCGCCGCAGCCGTGCAGGCCAAGGGCAAGTTCGCGACCGCGAAGAGCCCGCGCACCGGCGTGGTCAAGCGCATCCGCCTGTAGAGGCCGCACCGCCCGAGCGCCGCGAATGCAACGCCTTCGCATCACCCACACCGACGGCGTCGCCTGGACCCGGGCCCTCGACGTGTCGCCGCTGTCGATCGGCCGCGCCGAGAACAACCACGTCGTGCTCCGCGATGCGGCGGTCTCGAACGAGCACTGCCTGCTCGAGTTCGTCGGCGAGCAGTGCATCGTCAAGGATCGCGGATCGGCCAACGGCACGTACATCGACAACGTGCGGCTGGACGAGCCGCGCGCGCTCGTCGAGGGCGAGCGCCTCTACGTCGGACCATTCCTGCTCGAGCTGGTGAGCCTCGTCGCCGACGCGCCCCGGCGGCCCCGCGCACCGCTGCGCGCCGGACCCATGCTGCGGCCCACGACCGCCAAGGAGCTCACCGCCCGGGAGCTCGCCCGGCTCGCGCGGTGGAGCGTCGAGTGGGAGCACCACGGTCGACCGCCGCACCTGCTGCTGCGCGGCGGGGCGCTGCGGCAGGCGTCGAGCCTCCTGCGCGCGACGCCCGATGGCGCCACACCGCTGGTGCTCGCGTTCGTCGACGCCAGCCGACGCGGCCGCTCGCGGGGACGCGTGGGCCTGGCGCTCGTGTTGCTGGTCGCGCTCGTCATCACCACGGGCACCGCGGTCGCCCTCGGGTTGTTCCGCGACCCCGACGACGACGCGACCACCCAGGCCGAGGTCGCGATCACCGAGGCGCCCGCCCCGGTCGCGCCCATCCCCATCGCCGCCGCCCCGGTACCACCGCGGGTCGAGACGTGGGTCGAGCACCGCGTCATCCCGGCCGAGACCCTGGGCGAGATCGCGGCGCGCTACGACGTCTCGCTCGAGAACCTCGCGCGGTGGAACCGCCTCAACCCCGACGACCCGGTGCCGGCGGTGGGCACCGTGTTGCGCGTCGACGCGCGCCGCACCCCCCTGCCCCAGCAGCAGATCAGCTACGAGCTCGAGAAGGACTACGACTGGCGGCAACTCTCCGAGCGCTTCGACGTGCCGGTCGCCAAGCTGCGCGCCTTCAACCCGAGCCTCGGCCTCGCGCTGCCAGCGGGCACCGTCGTCGACGTGTGGATCGATCCCAAGCCGTACGACAAGCGGCGATCGACCGTGCAGATCCCCGAGTTCGACGTGCGCCCCGACGCCCACTCGGTGGGACGCCCCAACGAGGGCCGCGTCGAGAACGGGATCCAGATGCCCGAGTCTCCGCTGTACCTGCGACGGGCGCCCAACATCATGTGGGGCTCGAGCGCGACGATCCAGGCCCTGCTCACCGCGGTCGCCAAGTTCCGCCAGGACATCGAGTTCGACGGCGAGCTCGTGCTGGCGGACATCAGCAAGCGCGGCGGAGGCCATCTGCCGCCGCACAAGTCCCACCAGGCCGGCCGCGACATCGACATCTGGATGCCGACGCTGCGGGGGGTCTACAAGAAGAGCTACCTCGGCCGCGAGCGCCGGCCGCTCCCCAGCGAGATCGACTGGTTCGCGACCTGGGCGCTCATCCGGGCCCTGGTCGAGGGCGGGAACGTCGCGCACATCTTCCTGGAGTACGAGCTGCAGGAGAAGGTGTACCGTGCGGCCAAGCTCATGGGCGCCACCGACGAAGAGCTCACCCAATCGATCCAGTGGCCGCGGGGCAAGTTCGCCAGCGGCATCGTGGCCCACTCCTCGGGGCACATCGGTCACATCCACGTCCGCTTCCGCTGCGCCCCCGCCGAGCCCCAGTGCGTCGACGGCATCCGCCGCGAGGGCGAGGACGAGCATGGCGACTGACACGCGTCGGCGCTCGCTCGTCGCGCTCGCGCTGGTCGTGCTCTCGGCCCTCGGCTGCGCCACGCGGGAGCACCTCTCGCCCGGCGTGCTCGGCGAGGTGCTGCGCCGCGACCCGAAGCTCGAGCAACTCCGTGTGTACCCGTCGATGGACTTCGTCGCGTACTACGATCGCAAGCTCGGAGAGCGCCTCAGCGTCGAGGGGACCGCGGGCGCCGTCGAGACCGGCTACCGTGGTCAGCGGGTCGAGCTGCCGTTCCCACGCTCGCTGCCGGGGGCGATCCTCGCGGTCGAGGACCTCGATGGGGCGCCACTGCTGTGGGTCACGTTCGATCGGCGCTGCCGCGACAAGACCTGCGCGCTCGGCTTCGTCGGCTCGTCCGATCGCAAGTTCCGGCTCCACCACGTGCCGCCGGCGGCGGGGTTCTCCGAGGTCCAGGTCTATCGCCGTCGCGTCGCGCCGCGCAACCTGATGCGACCCAGCCGGATCTACAGCAAGTCCAAGGCGGCGTCGGTGTACATGACCACGCGGGGGATCACGGCGTCGATCTCCCTCGAGATCAAGAAGCGGGAATTCGTCGACATCGACACCGTCGTCGTGCCCCAGCGCGGGGTCGACTGACGATTCCTCGAATGCCGGGCGCCTCCGCGGCGTCTGGCCCTGCACGTGCAGCGTGAGGTCCTGTTGTGGGCGTTCGACTGACTCGCGCATCACGTGGAGCGCTGGAAATTAGTTTGAAAGTCGCCCCGGTGGCCGGCGTCTGATCGGGGCTGCACGGGCTTGGAGGCCCGCGATCCCGATGGCTGACGTCTCTGGCATGTCCCTCGAAGCCCGCCTCGGCGAGGCGGTCTCGCGCTCGCGCAAGCACCTGCCCGCCGAGGTGGCCGCCCAGGTCGCGGCGCTGTTCACCCCGACCAACCTCGCCATCATGGCCGCCACCCTCGCGGTCTGGGCCGGCTCGCACTTCGCGGGCGTCGGCTTCATCGCCGACATCATCCTGCTGTGCCTCGGGGTGGTGATGCTCGGGTGGACCGCCGTTCAACTCGCCGGGATCCTCTACGACTTCTGCGTGACGCTGGTCGACGCGAAGAGCGACGACGACCTCGAGCGCGCCGGGGCCCTGTTCGCCCAGGCCGTGCTGCTCGCGGGCGTCGGCACCGTCAGCGCGGTCCTCCTGCGCGGCGCCGCGAGCAACGTGCGTGCTGCGGCGGCGGCCCGTCGCGCTCCGCCGCCGCCGCCCGAGCCGGTCACGCCGCCGGTGCCGCGGCGCCACTGGGGCGAGAACTTCGAGGTCACGCCGGCGCGCCCCGATCGCCTGGCGGCGGCGGCCCTCGCCGATCTCACCCCTTCGGCGCGGGCGGCCCTCGCGGGCCCCAACCGCCTCATGATCCGGTCGGTCTCGGGCGAGTGGAGCGCGGCGGGGACCAACGCCACCTCGGGCAACTCGTGGTGGCGCGGCGTCGACATCCGCCACGCACGGACGATCCTCGAGGGCCTGCGCAGCGGCCGTCCCGGCAGCACCGTCGAGGCCTCGATCGCGCGCTACGGCTTCCGTCAGGAGAGCCCCAACGTCGCCGAGGTCTGGGTCGTCGATCTGCACACGCTCGCGTCTCGCAACCCCGGGGCCACGTTCGCAATCGATGTCGCGGGCGACCTCGTGCTGTCCACTCCCAACCCGAACATGATGTTGTACGGCGTCCGTCGATTCCGCTTCGACCGACGCAACCCGGTGCAGAGCTACTGGGAGCTGTTCTGACGCGGCCGGGGCTGGGGCGACCGCCGAGCCACCCCACCCCGGACGCCCCCCACGGGATCGACCTGCCCGCCCGGCCCGCGACGGCCGACGCGGTCCGAACCGTCGTTTCCGGGCCGTGGTGCCCCGTTGGGACGAGATCCAGGGGCAGTCGGCGATGGCCCCAGGGCGCGGCCGATTCCGCGGCCTCCCGGCCCAGGCCCTACGGTTTCATGACAATGCGCTGATTGATCCGTGCTTCGGCCGGGCCGTATGGTCTGGCGCGCGGCTCGACCCCGAGCTGCCCAACCCGCAAGTTCACGGAGTCCACAGTCATGAAGTTCACCTCGACGCTCATCCTCGCCGCTTTCTCCACCCTCGCCTTCACCGCCGTCCCGGCGTGCGACGACAAGAAGGACGACAAGAAGGCCGAGGACAAGAAGGACGCGAAGGGCAAGGCCGAAGAGAAGAAGGCCGACGACAAGAAGGCGCCCCCGGCCGAGGAGAAGAAGGCCGACGCCCCGGCTGAGGAGAAGAAGGCTGACGCGGCTCCGGCCGGCGACGCCCCGGCTGGCGGTGGCGACAAGATCGGCGTTGCCGAGTGTGACGACTTCGTCACCAAGTACGCCAAGTGCATCAACGAGAAGGTCCCCGAGGCCGCTCGTGCCGGCGCGCAGCAGGGCATGGACGCGATGGTCAAGGGCTTCAAGGACATGGCCGCGGGCCCGGGCAAGGACGGCCTCGCCGCCGCTTGCAAGTCGGCGCTCGACGCGACCAAGCAGTCGATGGGCCCCATGGGCTGCGAGTTCTGAGGAACTCTGCGTGATGCGGTGGGCCCTCGGCTCCCCGCTCGCGTGACGAAGGCCGGTCGGTCCCACGGGATCGACCGGCTTTCTTCGTTGGTTCGATCGGCGACGCCGAGGCGCGGCCCCGATCGCGCGGCGTGACCCGGCTATAGTGCCGACCGTGAACGCGGTCTCGCGAGCGATCGTGCGTGAGCCCCTCGTCCACTTCGCGCTCCTCGGGGGTCTGCTGTTCGCGCTCGATGCGATGCGATCCGAGGACGACGCCTCGGCGCGCGCGGAGGCGTGCGCGGGCGTCGGGGCCCCGCAGGGTCCGATCGTGGTCGATGGTGCCCTGCGCGCCACGCTGATCCGCCAGTGGGAGCAGACCCATGCGACGCCCCCGGATGCGGCGCAGCTCGAGCGACTCGTGGAGCGCTGGATCGACGAGGAGGTCCTGTATCGCGAGGGCCTCGCCGCCGCGCTCGCCGAGGGGGACGCGGTCGTCCGCGAGCGGATCCCGTCGCAGATGGCCTACGTCCTCGGCGCCCGCATCGTCGTGCCCGAGCCCACCGAGGACGAGCTGCGGGCGTGGTTCGAGAACCACGCGTCGACGTGGGCGGAGCCCGACCGCGTCGACTTCACGCAGGTCTACGTCGCCGGGGACGACGCCGCGGCGCAGGCCCGCGCCCGCGAGCTCCTCGGGCTCCTGCAGGGCGGGGCCGATCCCGACGGCCTCGGCGACACCTTTGCCGGCGGCCGACGCTTCCGCGGTCGCCGTCTCGTCGAGCTCGCCGAGCGCTTCGGGGCCGCCTTCGTCGACGGCATCGACGCGCAGCCGGAGGGCACGTGGATGCTGCGCAGCTCGGGGCTCGGACTGCACCTCGTGCGCATCGATCGACGCACCTCGTCGCGACAGCCCGCGCTCGATTCGGTACGCGACGCCGTGCGCCACGACTGGCAGGAGGCCCGGCACGCCGCCGCCCTGCAGGAGGCCACGCAGGCGCTTCGCCGCCGCTGGGAGGTCGTCGTCTCGCCATGACGCCGGTGCGGGCCGCCACCGTCGCGCTCGCGCTGCTCCTCGTCGCGCTCGCGGCCACACGCGTGGCGGCCCACGGGCTGCGCCCCGGCGTGCTCACGGTGGTCGAGCAGGACCCGGGCATCTTCCTCGTGGTGTGGACCGAGCCGGTCGACACCGCAGGACGTGGAGCGCCGGTCGAGATTGCCTTCCCCGAGCCCTGTCGACCGACGCGCATCGACCAGGCGACCGCCGGCGAGCGGATCGACTGCGGCCCCGAGGGGCTGCACGGGGCGATCGAGCTGCACGGGCTCGGGCAGGACAGCGCCCGCGTCGCGACCCTCGTGCGCTTCGCCGACGGCCGCGTGATCGAGGGGCTCGTCGACGAGTACGAGCCGCGCGTCGAGCTAGCCCGACCGCTCGGACGATCGGCCGCCGCGTGGATCGCCTCGGGCGTCGAGCACATCGCGACCGGGTTCGATCACATCGCGTTCGTGCTCGGGCTGATGCTCGTCGTCGGAACCCGCAGCCTCCGACGCCTGGTCGCGACCATCACCGCGTTCACGGTCGCCCACTCGGTCACGCTGTTCCTCGCCGCGACCGGTACGCTGACGCTCGCGAGCGCCCCGGTCGAAGCGACGATCGCGGCGAGCGTCGTGTTGGTGGCGCGCGAGTCCATCCACGACCGCCCCACGCTGACGCGGCGCGCTCCGTGGGCGGTGGCGTTCGGCTTCGGCCTCGTGCACGGACTCGGTTTCGCCGGCGCGCTGGCCTCCGCCGGGCTGCCCGAGGGCTGGCTCGCGTGGAGCCTGCTGGCCTTCAACGTCGGCGTCGAGCTGGGTCAGCTCGCGATCGTGCTCGCGAGCGTCGTGCTCGTCCGCCTGCTCGGCGAGCGAGGCCGGCAGTGGCTGCGGCAGCCGGCCGCCTACGCGATCGGCGGCCTGGCGGCGTACTGGCTGCTGCAGCGCATCGTGCCGATGTTCGCCGCGGTCACGGCGGGGTCGTGAACCGCGGTCACGGCGGGGTCGTGAACCGCGGTCACGGCGGGGTCGTGAACCGCTGGACTGGCGTCGTGACCGAGTACGCGCAGTCGCTGACCGTCGCGTACCACTCGTAGGTGCGACCAGGCGCGAGCCCCTGCAGGCGGGTCTGCACGCCGCTCGTCGCAGGGTCGACGACCGCGACCTCCGCGAAGGGACCGCCCGCCCCGGGCATGTCGCTCGCGAGCGTGAACTCGCTGTTGTCGTCCGTGAGCCACATGTCGTGGGCCGGCGAGTACGTGCGCACGGTGAGTTCGTCGTTGGCCGGCGAGAACTCCCAGATGCGCAGGTAGCCCGAGCCGCCGTCGCCGTCGCCCTGGAAGTCGGCGAGCATCGTGTGGATCGGGTGGCCCTGGAACACGTCGGTGCGACGCTCCTCGTCCGAGACGTGGCCGCACGTCATCAGGTGGACGTTCTGGGTGTCGCGCAGCGACTCGTAGATCGCCTTGCCCTGGGGTCCGAACTCGCCTTGGTTGTCGAGCAAGAAGTGGCTGTTGAGGATGCCGAAGGCGTCGGGGTGGGCCTCGAAGACCGACTTCGCCCACGCGAGCACCGCCGGGCTGGGCGTCACGTCCCACTGCAGGTTGACGACGACGAACTCCAGACCACCGGCCGAGAACGTCACCCAGTTCTCGTCGTTGTCGGCGGCGTAGTGGCCTCCGTAGTACGGCCGGCCGGCGAATCGATCGACGCCGAAGTACACGTTGAAGTTGCCGGTGTCGTCGGTCGTGCCGAAGGTGTTGAAGTCGTGGTTGCCCAGGGTGACGCCGTACGGCACGCCGTACGGCAGCGTGGCCTCGGGCGTCTCGAGCCGCTGCATCGCCGCGTCGGCGACGATCCACTCCTCGGTGCGCGCGCCGTGGTTGACGATGTCGCCGTTGTGGATGACTCCGACGATGTTGCAGAGTTCGCGATTGTCGCGGATCCACTGGGTCTGATCGTGGAAGTACTGGGCTTCGCCGCCGTTGCCGGAATCGATGTCCGAGTAGTACTGCGTGTCGGGCAGCACGACGATGGTGAAGTCGTCGGTCGCGGCGACCTCGCGCAGGTGGAAGGTCGCGACGAACGCATCTTCGTCGGGGTCCGCGACCACGAGCTCGAGGTCGACCTCGCCGCCCGCCACCTCGTCGGCGTCGATCGGCGCGACCGTGACGACCTGCGGGGCAGTGCCGCGATCGAGCACCGCGCCGCCGTCCGCGAACGCTGCGCCCGTCACGGTGCCGTCGCTGAGTCCGACGCTGTCGGTCACGCCGCCGTCTGTGGTGTCGAGCGCCCAGCGGGCAACCAGCCCCTCACCGGCGGGCACGGTCGCGCGCGCCGACTCGGCGATCTCCGCCTCGGTGCGGGCCCGGTTCCACACGCGGACCTCGTCCATCGCGCCGGCGAAGCGCCCGCGCGGCACCCCCATCGTGTCCATCGCGGTGCCGAGCGCGAAGTGCTGGAGGCTGTCGTGGCGCGGTGTGGCGTTCGCCTCCACCTGCACGTCGAGCACCCCGTCGACGTAGAGCCGCCACGTGGCCCCGTCGTACGACGCCGCGATGTGGTGCCACTCGCCCCACGGCACCGCGATCGTTCCGACCACCGGGTGGTTGCCGCCGTCGGCCATGTCCTCGAAGTCGGCCGCGAGCACGCCACCCTGGAAGCCGAACACGTAGTTGCAGTTGTTGGTGGTCTCGTCGTCCTCGCCGCGGCCCTTGCCGAGCACCGGCACGAGCTGCAGCCCCCCGACGCCGGTGCTGGCCTCGTCGCCCTCGGCGTCGCGCCGCACCCACGCCTCGAGCGTGAAGCTCGAGAGGCCGAGCTGCGGCGCAACCCCCATCGTGACGTGATCGTCGATCCCGTCGAAGACCAGCGCGCTCGTCTTCGGCAAGTCGTCCTCCGCACACGCGGGCGCCGGCTCGCCACCGGACGAGCTCTCGTCCGCTGCGTCCGACGACGCGTCGTTTTCGCCCGCGGTGCTGCTCGATGGCTCCCCGATCGACGCTGCCGTCTCGTCGCCGGAACCCACCGAGGCCGTCGCCGAGCCGTCGCGTCCCGGACTGCCCTGGTAGCACGCGCACACGAGCCCGAAACCCGCCAGTGTCGATCGTTGCAATGTCGCCCTCACCCTCGCGCATCGTAGGGCGCATGCGTGCGGACGAACATCCGCACGCGAGCGTAGGCAGAACCGCGCAGACGACTCGCGGACGCGCGCGACGCCCGTGTCTGCTACCCCACGGGTTGCGCGACGACTCGCGCGCGATCGCGAATCGTTGGCGCCCTTGGCTATACGGCCACGCGACGCACGCTACGGGTGCCGGGCATCCGCTCGATCCGATGCAGGATGCGCTCGACCTGCTCTGCCGCGGTGATCTCGAGCAGCACGGTGATCGCGGAGCTGTCGCCCTTGGGCTGCCGCACCGCGCTCGTGTTGGCGATGTTCACCCCCTCCTGCGCGACCACGTCGGCGATGTCGCGCAGCAGGCCGGAGCGGTCGTCGGCGATGACCTGCAGCGCCACCGGATACGTCTGGCCGTGGCGCGATCCCCAGGACAGGGGCATCCACCGCTCGGGCTCGACGTCGGTGCGCGCGTTGCCGCAGTCGACCCGGTGGATCGCGAGGCCGCGGCCCCGGGTGATGAAGCCGACCACGTCGTCGCCCGGCACCGGGTTGCAGCAGCGCGCCGGGTGGCTCATCACGTCGTCGATGCCGGCGATGCTCACCCGCGCAGCGACCTTCGGTGCGCCGTCGACCACCACGGGCGCGCTGCTCGGCGCCGGCGCCCGCGCGGCGCGCTCGAGCTCGATCCACTCGACGAGGCGCGAGGCGATGCTCTGCGCCGAGATGTCGCCGAAGCCGACCGCCGCGAGGAACTCCGGCAGGGTCGGCGTCTTCGGGTAGTACGCCGCGACCGCCTCGACGCCGCGGGCCTCGAGACCGAGGCGCTTGAGCTCGCGCTCGACCACCTCGCGGCCCTCGGCGATCGCCGAGTCACGCTGCTGGTGGCGGAAGTACTGCTTGATCTTCTGCCGGGCGCTGCCGGTGTGGACGTAGCCGAGCTGCGGGTTGAGCCAGTCGCGGCTGGGCTTGGCGTTCTTCGCGGTGAGGATCTCGACGCGGTCGCCGGTCGACAGCGCGTGGTCGAGCGTGACCATCTGCCCGTTGACCTTGGCCCCGCGGCACCGATGCCCGATGTTGGTGTGGATCCGGTAGGCGAAGTCGACCGGCGTCGCGCCCTGGGGGAGATCGACGACCGCACCGTTCGGCGTGAAGACGTAGACCTGATCGGCGAACAGCTCGTGCCGCATCGTCGACACCAGGTCGCGGACCTCGCCGCCGTCCTCGGGCGCCGCGGTGACCTCGTGCTGCCAGGTCATGAGCTGGCGGAGCAGGTTGATCTTCGCGTCGAAGCGCTTGTCCGCGCGGCTACCCGCCTCCTTGTAGCGCCAGTGCGCCGCGACGCCGTACTCGTTGTAGTCGTGCATCTCCTGGGTGCGGATCTGCACCTCGAGCGGCTTGCCGTCGGGGCCGACCACCGCGGTGTGCAGCGATCGATAGTCGTTGCCCTTGGGCTTGGCGATGTAGTCGTCGAACTCGCCGGCGATCGGCGTCCAGTTGCCGTGGACCAGGCCGAGCACGGCGTAGCAGTCCTCGATGCGATCGACGATGACCCGCACGGCGCTGACGTCGTAGATGTGCTCGTAGCCGAGCTTCTTGCGCTGCATCTTCTTGTAGATGCTGTAGATGTGCTTCGGTCGACCGCTCACGCGGCCGGCGATGCCGACCTCGTCGAGCTTGGTCTTCAGCAGCGCGATGACATCCTCGATCGCCTGGGTCCGGGCGGTGCGCTTGTCGGCGAGCAGCGCCTTGATCTCGCGATAGATCTCCGGCGACAGCGCCCGGAACGCGAGATCCTCCAGCTCCCACTTCATCTGCCAGATGCCGAGGCGATTCGCGAGCGGGGCGTAGACCTCCATCGTCTCGCGGGCCAGACCGCGCCGCTCGGCGTCGGGCCGCGCATCGAGGCCGCGCATCACGTGGACGCGCTCGGCGAGGGCGAGCAGCACGACGCGGATGTCCGATGCGATCGCCAGGAACATCTTGCGCAGGTTCTCGGTGGCCTCCTGCTCGAGGTGATCCCAGCGCACGTGCTCGAGCCGCGCCGCGCCGTCGCACAGCGCGGCCACCTCGGCCCCGAACAGCTCGCGGACGCGGTCGGTCGGTAGGCCGTCTTCGCACGCGGGGCGGACCAGCGCGGCGACCAGGACGTGGGTGTCCAGGCGCAGCGCCGCGAGCGAGCCGGCGACCGCGATCGACCGCTCGAGCACGGCGACGCCGCCGGGCACGTCGCGCTCGATGATCTCGAGCGCGCGCAGGGCGGCCTCGCGGCCCCCGGGGACGGCGGCGGCGGCCTCGAGCAACGGCTCGGAGAGTCCCGGTGGGATGGCGGTCACCCCCCTGTTGTAGACCGAACGTCGGGTGGGCGTCACTGCCCGTCGAAGTGGTACACGAACGTGCCGTCGCGCTCCTCGGTGGAGGCGATCGCGTCGGACGCCGCGAAGTCGTAGGCGAGGCCGTTCATGATCGCGTCGTAGAACTCGGTCATGTGTGCGCCGTCCTGGCCCGAGTGCAGGTAGTAGGCGTGGTTGACCGAGGCTGCGGTGAAGTCGACGTAGATCGCGTCGGCCGCCAGGGTCGCGCCGTCGACGTTCTTGCCGAGTCGGGCGCCGCCGAGGCCCGCGGCGGCGAGCACGGCGTCGTCGTCGTTGAGGCTGACGTACAGCTGCGCGGCGACGTCGACGAGTCCGAGCCATGCGTCGTGCCCGTCGCGGGCCGAGGCCGCCGATCCGACCATCGCGGTGTCGAACCATGCCGTCGGCAACGGACCATCGGCGGTCGCCTCCTCCAGCACGAGGCTGCCCATGCTGTGGGTCAGCAGCGTGGTGGTGCGGCCGGCGAGCACGTCGGGGTCCGTCGCGTCGGCGAACGCGAGCTTGCGCAGGACGTGGGCGAGCGCGGTGCCCGAGGCGCGGGCCTCGTCCTCGGGGAAACCCAGCGGGCAGCCCGCGTCGGAGCCAGGCCAGTTGAACATCACCACGCGCGCGCCGTAGTCGTCCTCGAGCTCGGGCACCGCCCCCTCGAGGGACTTCTGCGGCTCACCACCGCCGCCGCAGGCGCGGCCGTGGACGTACAGGATCAGGTTGTCATCGGTGTCGAGCACCGCGTGCGCCACCGCTTCGCCGATCTCGTCGACGAGAAACTCGGTGCCGTCGGCGGTGTACAGACGCACCGGCGAGTCGAGCGTCCCGGGATCCTCGACGTCGACGCCACCGCTCGAGCTCTCGTCACCGCTCGAGCTGGCGCCACCGTCGGGATCGGAGCCGTCGCCCGACGATCCGCTCCCCGTCGCATCCGATGGCGCGGTGCCCTCGGCCGCGGTGCCCTCGGCGGACGCCGCGGTGGTGCCGATCTCGCCGCTGGTGCCGACGACGTCGGGGGCATCGTCGAAGCCGCAGGCAAACAGCGCAGCGAGCCACACGGAAACGAACGGACGCGGAGACACGGCCGCATGATTCCCGCACGGCGCCGCAACGGCAAGGGCGAGACGTCCAGGATCCGCGATGCCACGCCGTCGCGCGGGTCCGCAGCGCCACGGGTCGAGTCGCATCGGATCGCCCGGTGGCCCGGCGCACGCAGCGGGCAGCATGCGCCGTCGTCAGGTCGTCAGTACCCGACGCGCCAGACGTACGCGGGCTCATTCGACAGCGCCCGCGCCGCCAACATCCCCGACTGCGTGGCCGCCTCGACGCAACCGCAGTTCATGTCGGTCTTGGTCCAGTCGCCGGCGAGCAACAGGAACCGCACCCCCGAGGCCGAGGGCGCCAGGCGATGCTTCGTCTCGCCGGGTCGGCTGAGCACGTAGAGATCCGAGGGCTGACACGCGACGTTGAAGGCCTGCGCCCACAGCCGATCGAGGCCCTCGCGCGCCGGACCCTCGGGGGTGCGCAGCGCGGCGAGGAATCCGTCGAAGTCGGCGGGGCCCGCGTCGAAGAGCGATCGATGGTGCTCGCGCAACCACTGGTGGAAGAGCGTCCGCCAGTGCTCGCGCTGCTGGGCCGGATAGTCGCGCCACGCCGCGCCGGGCGGCGGCAGGCGAGCTTCGGCGAGCAACGCCCCGGTGTGGTAGGTGAGCAGCTGCGGCTGGGGCTCGGGCCACCGCTCCGTGGCGACGAGCGGCGTCATCTCGCCGAGGCTCCCCACGGGGTGGACGAAGCCGGTCAGCAGGCCGCGCCGCGGATCGGCGTCGCCCGTGCGCTCCACCGCGCGGGCCGAGGTGTCGAACATCGCCGCCGCCGGGCGATCGAACCACAGATGGGCCGAGACGGTCTGGATGAGGGCGGTGTGCTCGACGAGCGCCTGCCACCGCGGATCGGCGTGGGGCGACGCGGGATCCACCAGCGGCGCGACGATCGTCGGCAAGGCGCCGAGCGGCACCGCGAGGATGCAGACGTCGAAGTCGCGCCCCCACTGCAGCTCGCGCTCACCGACGCCGGGCCAGTCGGCATAGACGTCCTCGAGATCGATGCCGCGCTCGCGCAGCACGTCGCCCTCGACCAGCTGGTCGTAGTTCGGCACCAGCGGCCACGCAGGCGGGCAGCCCGGCGCCGCGACGTCGGCGAGGAACGGATCGTAGGGGCCCGCGCCGCGCACCGTCGCCTGTACACGCAGCTTCACCGCGGCCAGTCGTCGCTCCGCCCCGTCCCCCGCGACCATGATGCCCTCGACGCGGTGGAAGAAGTGGATCTCGGCGCCGTGGGCCCGCAGCGCCTCGTAGTACGGCGTCATCAGGGTCTCGGGGCACGACCAGCGGAAGTCGTACGCGGGGTGGCCGTCGTAGCCGAACGAGACCAGCAGGAACCACCGCAGGCCCACGCCGCAGGCGAGATCGGCGACGCGGTACGGCAGATCCGGCGCGTGGGCGAACAGCGTCTCGTACACCTGCGTGATCGTCGAGATCGACGCGTGCTCCTCGGCGAGCCCGTGCTCGAGAAGCCACGCGATCAGGTCGCGGTCGTCGAGGTCGTCGAAGTCGAGGGTCGACTCGACCAGCACGCCGCGGGCGATCGTCAGCAGGGTGTCGAGGCCGCCCCACTGGAAGTGGGCCGACCGCGAGCTGCGGGCGCGGTCCTCGTAGTACCAGGCCAGACCGCTGCGGACCTGCTCGAGGATCGCGATCATCCACCGCTTGGTCCGCGACGCGGCCGGTGGCGTTTCGACGAAGCGCTCGAGGGCGATCGCTCCCTCGCGATCGACCCACGCGACCAGGCTCGCCATCGCCTCGCGCCACGGGGCGCTGAGCAGCGAGAACACGCGATCGAGTGGCGCGTCGCCGTCACCGCCCACGGCGTCCTGCAGGTCGTCGGCGATGCGCCGGAGGATCGCGCCGAGGGGAATCGCAGCGGCCTCGGGCCGACCCGCCGAGGCGCCGGGCGGGATGCGCCCCGGCACGCGATCGTTCGGGCCCATCGGCGTCGGGAAGTACGTCCAGCGATCGTCGAAGCGATCGAGCACGCCGACGTGCGCCTGGGGCCGGAACGCCCCCGACACCGGGCCCTCGTCGCTCGCCAGCGATCGGCCGGCGTCGCGGTAGACCTCGCCCACCGTGCGGATCGCGTTGCGGTAGAAGCCGAGGAACGCGTGCAGCCCGTGCTCTTCGATGCGATCGTGCGCGTTCCGGTTGCGGCCCGCCGCGCACTTGCCCCCGAGGCGCCAGCCCATCGTGTACAGCGACACCTCGTAGGCGTCGCGCTGCCGCGCGAGGTAGTACGCCGCGGTGCAGGCCGCCGGTCCGCCGCCGAGCACGGCCACCCGCAGCTTGCGGCCGCCGCCCGGCGGGTAGTGGACGTCGGCGACGGAGCCCGGCGCCGACACCACCTGCTTCGTGCGCAGGCGGAACGCGCCCAAGACGTCGGTGGCGATCGAGGCGCTGCGCACCGGCGTCGGTGGCAGCCCGGCCGGCAGCGTGATCGCATCGCCGAAGCCCATCGTCGCGACGATCGGCACGACGGCGGCGTCGACGGGACGCCCATCCCAGTCCACGCCTTCGGTGAGGTACCGGACCGTGGATCCGACGAAGCGCTGGTCGTCGTCGCCCAGGACGCGGGCGTCGCGATCGAAGCGGCGCAGCGCCTGCGAGATCGTCGGCATCTCGAGCAGCTTGCGGACCCACGCGAAGTGCGGCCACGCCTCGGGCGCGCGCTCCGAGGGTCCGTCGTCGCCGTCCGCGTCGGGCTCGGGCTCGGGCTCGGGCTCGAAGTGGGCCGTCACCGCGACGTCGCCGTTGGCGTCGCGCACCCGCCAGGTGTCGCCATCGACGGTGAACTCGCCCGCGAGCTTCTCGTAGCCGTAGATGCGCTCGCCGAGGATCTGCGGGACCGCGGCGTCGAGGTACAGCCGCGGCATGTAGATGAACGGGCCGCGGTGCGGCATGCGTTCCTCGGCGAACTCCACCCACGGGATGCCGAACATCACCTCGTGGTAGTCCATCTCGCCGAACCACGCCGAGAAGTGATTGGTCGCGAACGAGACGAAGATCGGGTGGTGATCGGGCGGCACCAGGGGCTGCGGCGCGAGCTGCAGGCCCGCCGGCAGCATCGCGGCGACCACGGCCGCCGGCAACACGCGGACGACCACGCGGGTGTCGATGGTGCCGCGGCCCTCGGTGAGCGCGCCGAGGTCGAGGCCGCCCTGTCGCGCGAGTCGCTCGGCGTCACCATCGTCCCCGAACGCCGCCCGGAATTCGTCGTCGTTCATCGCCCGCCCCCGTCCGTCGTCGCGCTCTGCCTCACGCCGGTGTGAACCCCGGCGCCATCATGTCCGTGAACCGATCGGGCCGCAGCACGCCCATCTTCGCCATCGCGGCGTCGCTGGCCGCCTGCGCGGCTCGGGCGTCGTCGCCCTCGAGGAGCGCCGCGAGCCGCCGGTTCGCGCAGGCCTCGAACGCGAGCATGTGCCCGCGCGAGAACAGCTCGATGGCGGCGCGCAGACCCGTGCGCGCCGCGTCGCGGTTGCCGACCAGGGCCTGGGCGCTGGCCTGGCACAGCTCGCCGTAGGCCCGCGCGTAGGCCGAGGGGTGGGCGAGCAGCGCGGAGATCGATCGCTCGGCGCGGCCGAGCCGTCCGCGGGGATCCGGCACGAGCGTCGCGCCGGCGAGGATGCACTGCACCCGCCACAGCAGGACCTCGGCGTTCACCTGCGGCGAGCGGCGCACCGCGAGCTTGGCCACCACCGGCTCGTCGGTCTCGCCCATGAGGTACGCGCGATCGGCCCGGCCCCGGTAGCGCTCGAGCGCGGCGGTCTGGCACACGTAGTTCACCATCTGGCCCTGGAAGCGCCGCGGTGCGTCGTGCTGGTAGATCGCGAGCTGCTCCGCGGCCTCCTCGACGCGATCGGGGGCGAGCAGCGCCATGTTGCCGAGGATGCCGCGGGCGAACCCGGTGACGTACGGGTTGGGGCGATCGCGGGTCTCTTCGAGCAGCGCGTAGGCCCGCTCGCGCAGCTCGGGCACGCGGCCCATGAACTGCAGACAGATGGCGCCGTGGGCCCGGCAGATCCCGATCTCGTGGGCGACGCCGGTGCAGCGGGTCCGGAAGGTCTCGATCGCCTGCTCGAGCCGCTCGAAGCAGGTCAACCAGTCACCGACCGCGATCGCGACGTGGCCCGCACACTCGGCGATCATGCCGCGGGCGTAGTGACTGTCCACGCCGTCGGCGATCGCCTGCGCGCGATCGATGAGCGCCTGCGCCTCGGCGAGCTTCGGATCGGCCCCGAGCGCGACCGAGAGATGGGCCTCCACCGCGAGCGCCCGCGCGACGCGGACCGGCTCGCCGCAGCGCAACGCGAGCCGCAGGTGCTGGGCGTGGAACGCCGCGCCCGCGAGGCCGTCGGTGTAGATGAGGCCGCGCGACGCGGTCCAGCACACGTCGAGCCGCTCGAGGTCCTGCGGGCTCGCCGGCGTGTCCCCCGGATCGCGGGTCCGCAGGCCGCCCAGGGCCAGGCGCGCGCGGTCGACCACGAGGCTGCCGATCGCCCGGACCGTGGACGCCGGCAGCGAGAGACCGACGTCGCGCAGCACCTCCTCGAGCGCGGCGCGGCCCTCGTCGGTGTGGCCCGACGCGAGCAGGTGCTCGGCGGCGCGGCGGCGCCACTCGATCGCCATCGGCCCACCGTGCAGGGCTGCGCGGCGGTACGCGCGGGCGGCTTCGGGGATCCGTCCCGCGTTCGCCAGCGCGTCGGCCATCTTCGCCTCGACCTCGGCGTACTCCCCCGGCGCGAGGACGTCGAGCGACAGCGCGACGTGGTACAGCTCCGCGGCGCGATCGAACGCGAGCGCCGCTGCGGCCTGCTCGGCGGCCGCCAGCGTGTGGTCGTGCGCGAGGCGGAACTCGCCCGCGGCGCGGTAGTGGTGGGCGAGCGCCGGCTCGTCGGCGATGCCCGCGGCGCCGAGCGCATGGGCGATCGCGAGGTGGATCCCCGAGATGCGCTCGGGCGCGATGCCCTCGAGCACGGTCTCGCGGATGCGATCGTGATCGATCTCGAGGGTGTCGTCGAGCTCGGCGCCGTGGAGCCGGACCAGGCGATCGTCGACGAGGCTGCGGACGGCGCTGGGATCGACGTCGTCGCCCGCCACCGCCAGGGCGATGCGCTGGGTCGTGCGCCCGCCCGCCACCGCGGCGACCTCGAGCACGCTGCGGATGTTCGCGGGCAAACGCGACAGACGCCCGCGGATCACGTTGTCCAGACGCACCGCGGACTCGTCGACCGGCAGGCCGTCGCTGCTGTCGAGCAGCCGCGCATAGCGGACCAGCTCGCCGACGAAGAACGGGCTGCCATCGGCCTCGCGGACGATGTCGCGGGCCAGCGTGCGCGCGCGCTTGGCCTTGCCGCCCAGCAGCTCGATCGCCAGCTGCTCGGCCTCATCGGCGGGCAGCGGGCCGATCGACATGCGGCGGATCGACAGCGGTTGGTCGCGCTCGGCCAGCTCGGTGAGCAGCCGCTGCAGCGGCGTGCCGTCGCGCGCGGCCCCGTCGCGCACCGTGAGGACCACGAGGATCGCGGCCGGGTCGACCTGGCGGAGCACGCCGCCCAGGAGCACCGCGCTGTCGTGGTCGGCCCACTGGAAGTCGTCGATGCGGACGACGACGCGGCGACGATCCGCGATGCGGGCGAGCATCTCGCCCAGCGCCGCGATGGCGCGGCGACGCGCGGTGACCGGATCGACCTCGTCCTCCTCGCGCAGCCCCGCGGCGAGGGCGATCGCCGGCACGCCGCGAAGCACCGGGAACAGCCGCGCGATGCTGCGGACGTCGCGGGGCAGCAACGCGTCGACGCTCCGCGGATCGCCGTGGACGCCCAGACGCAGCGCCAGCGTGTCCATCACCGCGTCGAGGGCCTTGTACGGGATCGACTCGCGCTCGGAGCAGCGCCCCGCGAGCACGATCGCGTCGTCGGCCGCCGTCACCTCGGCGCAGAAGCGCTGGGCCAGGGCGGTCTTGCCGATGCCCGAGGGCCCCTCGACGAGCACCAGGACCGGGTTGCGGCGCGCGTCCTGGTAGGCGTCGCGCAGCGCGGTCAGCTCGCGCGCGCGGCCGAAGAACGCCTCGGCCACCGGCGTGCTCGACGACGCCGGCGTACTGACGGCGCCCAGGCGCGCGACGATCTCCTCGCCACTGGGCCGGTCCTTGGGCTCGGGCACCAGGAGCTCGACGCACAGGGCGTCGAGATCCTCGGGGATGCCGTCGCGCAGGCTCGAGGGCGGCGGGGGCAGCGAGTCGCGCTTGGCCGCCAGCATCGCGAGCATGCCCAGCGAGGCGAACGGCGGCTCGCCGACGAGCGCGTGGTACAGCAGCTCTGCGACGGCGTACCAGTCCGTCGCGGGGCCGACCTCCACGCCGAGCGCCTGCTCGGGGGCCATGTACATCGGCGTACCGAGCAGCGCGCCATCGGCCGTGACGCCGATGTGGTCCTCGACGCCGTGCTCGCGCACCAGGCCGAAGTCCAGGAGCACGACGCGGCCCGCGGGGGTCACGAGCACGTTCGACGGCTTGATGTCGCGGTGGAGGATCCCCGCGCAGTGGATCGCGTGCACGCCGTCGGCGAGCTCTCGGACGATCGCTCGCAGCCGATCGTAGTCGCGGCACGGCGCGTACCTCCGCCCCGCGATGAGCGGTCCGCACAGTGCCGTGATGAAGTCGGTGCCCTCGACCAGCTCCATGGTGAAGAAGAGCTGGTCGCGATCGCTGACCAGCTCGTGCAGCGCGACCACGTTGCGGTGGCGCACGCCGGTGAGGGCCCGGAACTCGCGCTTGAACCGATAGACCCGCTCGGGACCGAGGCGGTGCATCGCCTTGATCGCGACGCGCTGGCCGCGACTCTCGTCGATCGCCTCGTAGACGACGCCCATCGCGCCCTGGCCCACGCGACGCACGATGCGGAAGCGGCCGAGGCGGTCGGGATCCGCGACCGCGGGCGGCGGACCGAACTCGTCCATCGTCGCGGTCGGATCCGACGGCGGGTCGGCCGGACGTCCGGACTGGTCTTGCGGGTCGGCCATCGGGGGCAGCGGACGATCCAACGATCGCGGAAAACCGCGTGCGGTTCAACGCGTCGGCGCGCGCTCGCCTCCCCCCTCGCGTGGGCGCAGGCCGCCGGCCTGCTACGGGACGTCCTCGGGCGCGCGGTTCTCGTGCTGATCCGCGAAGCACAGCAGGGTCGCGAGGTCGGGCGCGTCGGTGCGCAGCACCCACGTCCACGAGATCGCCGCGAAGCGGTCGCCCGGGAGCATCGGGTCCTTGGTCAGGAGGATGCGCAGATCCGGGCGCATCGCCACGACCTCGCGGAGCACCGCGAGCTCCTCGGGGCAGTCGTCGTTGCAGCGGTAGGTGAGCACGATCCCGCCGTGCTCGAGGTTGTGCACCCAATTGCCCCGCGGCACGACGGTGTCGTGCTCGCCCCACGCCTCCCACGTCGGGTAGTGCGGGCCGGAGTGCGGCGGATCGGACTGCCACGGGACGTCGGTGTCCTGCGGCACGTGCTGCTGGCCCTCGGAGCAGAAGGGCTCGCCCACGGGGTCGGGGCAACCATCGACCTCGGTGATCGGCGAAGGGTCCGCGATCTCGCACGGCTCGCCGGTGTCCGTGGTGGAGTCGGCGCCCGTGGTGCCAGGGCCCGCGGTCGGATCGCCGGTCGAGTCGCCGGTCGGCTCGCCGGTCGGATCCGTCGTCGGACCGGCGTCCGTCGAGTCCGCGTCGGTCGACACTGCGCTCGACGTCGTCGCCGCGCCGGTGTCCGCACCCGAGCTGTCGGCGGCGCCGGTGTCGTCCGGGGCGCTCGATGCGGCGCAGCCCGACAGCAGGAGAACCCACGTCCATGTCCGAGACATGCACGGAGGATAGTACGGATCGCCGGCTATCCGCCCTCGCCGAGTTCCTCGACGTCGGCGCCCAGCGGCGTCGGATCGTCGCGGTCGTCCAGGAAGCCGTCGGGGAGCGCGACCGTCTGGGTGCCCGCGGTCTTGCCCCGGGGCACGCGCATCGCGGACGGCGGGAACGCCTCGTCGGGATCCAGCGTGCCGAGCAGGGCGAGCACATCGGTGCGCGCGGCGCAGCGCATGACCTCGCCGCGGAAGCTCGCGCTGCCGCGGAAGCCCTTGGTGTACCAGGTGGCGTGCTTGCGGAACATCGGCACGCCGGCGGTCTCGCCCATCCAGTCGCACAGTCGCGACAGGTGCTCGCGCATGATCGCAGCGACCTCACCGAGCTTGGGCGGGTCCTGCGGCGCGCGACCGTCGAAGACATCCGCGAGATCGCGGAAGAGCCACGGGCGACCGAGACACCCCCGACCGACGACGACGCCGTCGCAGCCGGTCATCCGCATCATCCGCAGCGCGTCCTCGGCCTCCCAGATGTCGCCGTTGCCGAGCACCGGGATCGTGCGCACCGCCTGCTTGAGCTCGGCGATCGCCTCCCAGCGCGCCAGCCCGTCGTACAGCTGCGCCGCCGTGCGGGCGTGCAGCGCCACCGCGGCGCAGCCCTCGGCCTCGCCGATGCGACCCGCGTCGAGGAAGGTGGTCAGTTGCTCGTCGACGCCGATGCGGAACTTGATCGTGACCGGCACGCGGCCGGCGTTGCGTACCGCGGCGCGGACGATGTCGGCGAGCAGCCGACGCTTGAGCGGGATCGCGGCCCCGCCCCCGCGCCGCGTCACCTTGCGCACCGGACAACCGAAGTTCATGTCGATGTGATCGACGCGACCGGCGTCGACGAGCCGGCGCACCGCCTCGCCCACGTAGTGAGGATCGACGCCGTAGAGCTGCAGGCTCCGCGGGGACTCGTCGTCGCCGAAGTCGGACAGCTTGAGGGTCTTCGCGTTGCCCTCGCACAGCGGCCGCGCCGTGATCATCTCGCTGACGTAGAGCCCGGCGCCGAACGCCCGGCACATCGCGCGGAACGGGTAGTTGGTCACCCCGGCCATCGGTGCGAGCACGACCGGCGGCCAGATCTGCATCGGGCCGATCGCGACCGGGGCGAACTCGCCAGGGGCGGCCGGCGCCACGTCGCGGTTGATCGCGCTGCGGTAAATCGGGTCCACGGAGCTGCCGCATACCATGGCCGGGCCGTCGGGCGAGAGGGCGGCAGCCGCACCTGGGCTCCGGCCCCGCTGGCTCGCCCAGCGTTCCGGCCGGTTATTTCTCCGACCGGGCCGGGTTTGATAGCCCAGTGGGGTTGCTGGGCAAGCCCAAGCGCCGGAGCCAGGTATCCCGTCGACCCGCGGGCGCGGCCACGCGCAACCGCAAGGTCGAGGGTGAGGCGCGCGGCCGCGCGAAGACGCCGGTCGACCCGGCGGAGCGGCGCACCCGCAACCGCACGATCCTCGCCCTGGGCGTGCTCGCGGCGATCAACGGCTACGTGTTCTTCGGCCGCGGCGACAACGGGCTGGCCGCCCTCTCCTCCCTCGGCGCCACCGCGATCGAGGATCGCTCGGGGCCGCTGTCGCCCCACGCCAGCGCGCCCGAGTCGGCATGCGGTGGCGATCCAGTGCGGATCTTCGACGGCCTCGAGTCCCTGATCGGCCTGTCGACGTCGCTGTCGGGCGGCTACACCCTGCGCCTCGGGCTCCTGCAGCTCGGCATCGCCAGCGACGAGATCGACGGCATCGAGGCCGGCATCCGCCCGCACGTCGATCTATCGCTGCTCGGCGGCAGCGGGGCCCCGCTGCGCGTCGCGATGGATCGCGACGGCACCGTGCACGCGCTCGAGATCGAGCTCGCCGAGGGGCACATCCTCCAGGCCTGCCGCGGCGGCACGGGCACCGAGCCCTTCGAGGTGCGGAACATCCAGCACCCGCTGCGCACCGACGTCGAGGTGGTGACCCTCGAGATCGGCGGCGACGCGGACCTGTCGAAGGCGGTCCTCGACGCCCAGGAGAAGCCCGAGCTCGCCGACATCGTGGCGCGCACGCTCGGCCACGACCTCGACTTTCTCACCGACACGCGGCCGGGCGACAAGATCGCCGTGATGATCGAAAAGCGCTGGCTCGGCCGTCGGTTCCACCGCTACGGTCAGGTGCTCGCGATCCGGTTCGTCGGCAGCGCGGCCCGGCTGGCCTACTTCCGCTACAAGCCCGAGGGCGGCGCCGTGGCCTACTTCGACGGCGAGGGCGAGCCGATGCGCCGCGCGTTGCTGCGCTCGCCGGTCGGCTACTTCGCGGTCGACCCCGAGGCCCGCGGCCTGCTGTCCCCGTCCATCGAGGTGGTGCAGGGGCGCATCGGCGCGGTGTACCGGCTCCCCGAGGGCGCGCCCATCGTCGCGCTCGGCGACGGCGAGGTCGTGGACATCGACGAGTCCGGCGCGGAGGGCCGTCGCCTCGAGCTGCGCTTCGACGATGGCACCACCGCGCGCTACAGCCACCTGATGCGCGTGGTCGGCGAGCCCAAGGCCGGGACCCGCGTGCACCAGGGCCAGGTCATCGCGCTCGCGGGCCACAGCGGCCGCACGCCGAGCGACCGGCTCCGCCTCGAGCTGACGCGCGACGGCGAAGCGGTCGATCCGCTCCGGGCCCTGGGCCGGGACGCGAGCCGGCCGGCGAAGATCGGGACGGCGATCCCCTCGGGCGCCCGCAAGCGCTTCGACGACGACATCGCTCCGTGGACGCGCGCGCTCAAGCTCGCGCGCTGACGCCCCGCGCGGCGCCTACTCGCCCGCGCCGAGATCGCTCGAGCGCAGCTCGGCGAGGGTCTGCTGCGCGAGCGTGACCTTGGCCAGCACATCGCGCAGCGCTGTGCTCACCATCGTCTTGTCCGCGCGCGCCACCGGCAGCAGCTCCGCGAGCACGCGCTGCAGCTCGACCTGCGCCGCGGTCAGCTCGTCGAGTGCGACGTCGATGCGCGCGGTCAGGGTGGCGGGATCGATCTCGACCATGCTTGGCCCTTCAGGGTCGCGAGACCTGCGAGCGCCCGAACGACGACGCGTCGAGCCCGAGCCGCGACAGGAGATCTTCGACGCGGCGCGCGACGAGGATCCAACGATCGCCCCCCGAGTGGAGGTAGACCACCGACGGCGAGTCGACGTTGGTGCGGTAGTCGAGGGCGAACGGCAACTCGGTGCCGACCTCGCCGATGACGAGGGAGCGCAGCGGATCGATGTCGCCCGGCGGGCTGCGATCGTCGGCGTGGCCGAAGTACGCGGGGTTGGTCTCGGCGCGCCAGGCCGCGTTGCGGGCGATCATCGCCTCGAGGTCGAGGAACACGGCGCCGCTCGGCTTCTCGCGGAACACCCGCTGCAACGCCAGCGCGGTGGGCCGACGCCAGCGATGGGTCTCGATCGCCCGCACCAACGCGGGCGGGAGCACGAGACCGTTGATCTGGATCTCGCGTACAGGCGTACGCTGGGGTGACTCGGATCGCACGGCGGGCCTCGGCTGCGGGGACTGGCTGCGCAGCTGGCACGTGCCCAGATGCCCGAGCGCCACCGCGTTACCGCGAGAAACCCGTGCGCGCAGGCTAGCACCGAACGCACGGCTGCGCCGTGGGGGCCCCGAACCCAGGTGAGAGCGGCCACACGGCACGATGGACCGCGGTGGGCGCGGGCCCGCGTCGACGTGCGACGCCGCGGGCGCACCGCATCACCCCAGGCGCTCGCCGACCGAGAAGCTCCGACCGGCCGCATACGCGCGCGCGGGCATCCGTCGCTTGCCCGCGGGCTGCACGTCGCCGATGCACACGGCGCCGTGCTCGACCGCGACGTGCATGCCGAGCTCGTCGACGCCGAGCACGACACCCGGCGCATGACCTGCGGCGTCGCGCGGCGACGGCCGCGCGGCGAAGAGCTTGAGCGGCTCGCCGCCGCGCTCGCACACCGCGGCCGGCCACGGATCCATGCCGCGCACGTGATCGATCACCGCGCGCACCGATCGCGCCCAGTCGACGCGCCCCTCGTCCTTGCGCAGCGGCGGCGCGAGGGTCATCCCCGCCTCGGGTTGCGCGACGGGTGCGGGCACGTCGGGGAACACGCCGAGGAACTCGGACAACGCGGCGGCGCCGAGCGTCGAGAGCCGCTCGAACAGCTCGCCCTGGGTCTCGAGGGGATCGATCGGCGTGTGCACGACGCGGAACACCGGGCCGGTGTCGAGGCCGGCGTCCATGCGCATGATCGAGACACCGGTGGCGTCGTCACCCGCCAGGATCGCCCGCTGGATCGGCGCCGCGCCGCGCCAGCGCGGCAGCACCGACGCGTGGACGTTGATGCAGCCGTGGCGCGGCAAGGTGAGCAGGTCCTCGGGGAGGATCCGCCCGAACGCGACCACGATCGCGACGTCGAGGTCGTGCTCGGCGAGCGCCGCTCGCAGCGTGCCGTCCTTCATCTTGAGCGGCTGGATCACGGGGAGCCCCAGGGCCTCGGCCGCGAGCTTCACCGCTGGCGCCGCGAGGGCGCGGCCGCGACCCGCGGGCCGGTCGGGCTGGCACACGACGACGCGGAGATCGCAGCGCTCGGCCACCGCGTGGAGGCTGGGGACGGCGAACTCCGGGGAGCCCATGAACACGGCGCGCAGTCGATTCGGCATGGTCAGTCGTCCTCGAGCTGGGCGAGGTAGGCGTTGCGCAGCAGGTCGTGCGACAGGACGTCCCGCGCCTCGGCCAGCGCGGCGCGCAGCTCGGTCAGCTCGGCCGCCAGCTCGATCCGCGTGCTCGTCTCGAGCCGCGTCTCACCGAAGGTGCGATCGAGATCGGCCCACGCGACGCGGACGTCGCTGCGGGTCGCGTCGCGCGGCAGCCCGAGCAACGCGAAGTAGTCGGCCTCGCGCGCGAGCACCAGGCGTGCGCGCACCCGCTCGCGATCGATCGCCACCGGATCATCCACGACCCGCGGCGCCGGCAGCGGCTCGCCCGGCAGCTCGAGCAGCTCGAGCACGTGCAGCGCATAGACGACGACGAGCAGTTCGGCCTCGTCGGCGCCCGGCCGCGCGAGCAGTTCGCCCAGGCTCGAGCGACCGTCGAAGTGGGGCAGCCACGCCTCCTCGCCGGGGAGCAGCTGCAGGCCGGCGGCGACGTCGTGCACCGATGCGGTCCGCTCGGCCGCGCCGTCACGCAGCCGCGGGTGCGTGCCCGGGCCACCGACCAGGCCGAGCAGGCGCGCGGGCTCCATGCGCTGACGGATGCCCTCGACCAGGAGCACTGCCGTCGGCGTCGTCAGCTGGATCGCCTCGGCACAGTGCTCGTCGGGCTCGAGCGCCCACGTCCCGTCGCGCCACGGGAGCGTCGAGTCGACGATGCGCGCGAGGTGGTGCTGCAGCGCGTCGAGCATCTCGGTCTGCTTGAGGAAGCCGGCCTCCGCGAGCACTTGACCGGCGCGGCGCCCCTCGGCCTCGGTGAGACGGCGGGCCTCCTCGTACTGCGAGCGCGTGAGCATGCCCGAGCGCAGCAGTGCGTCGAGCAGTCGATCGTGGCCGGCGCTCGAGCGGGCGAACACGATCGCGCCAGCGTCGAACCACACCGTCTTCTCGACGCGGCCCGAGACCAGCGTCAGCCTGCCGGTGTACGCCGCGCGATGCAGGCGGCTCAGCAGGCGCGGGACCTCGAGCGCCGCGAGGTCCCCGGCGTGCTCGAGCGGCAGCGGCACCCGACGGCGCGGCCGCTCGGGGTAGTCGCCGGTCACGCCCACGACCGGGACGCTGGGCTCGACGACCTCGGCGGTGCTGACCTCGGGCGTCGCGATCCGGGGGCTGGTCACGACGCGCGGTGACAACGGGCTCGAGTCCTCGAGCAGCACGGTGGTCTCGCGGTGGCCGTGCGACGCGCGGTGCGGGCGTTCGCTGGTGAACCCGACCAGCGGGCTCAGCACGCGGAGCTCGGCGACCTCGAGTCGATCCTGCGACTCGCCCGGATCGATGGCCGGATCGATGGCTGGATCGATCGCCGGATCGGCATCGAGCCCGCGCACCGACGGCCCGCGCAGCGCAGCGTCCGACACGTCCTCGAGCCCGAGTTCCGCGAGGTTGAGATCGTCGGCGGACTCGCCGATCGCGGCGTCGAGTTCCTCGGGGCTCCGCCGCCGCGCGTCGAGGATCCCGAGCGCGCGCTGCATCTGCCCCGACATCTCGCCGGCCCCGCCCACACCGTCGCGGGAGGCCGGTGCGCGAGGGCTGGGCTCGTCGAGGACCTCGGTCTGCGTGGGCCAGGTGCCGCTGCGCGGCTCGTCGTCGGGGACGCCGAGCAAGGGCGCGGCGATCGAGAGATGCGGTGCGAGTGAGAGACCCCCGGCCGACGGCAACGGCGGCCCCGCGAGGGCCTCGAGCGCGGCGAGCAACGCGTCGTCGAGCACCGGCTCCTCGAGGAAGTGATCGGCGCCCAGATCGAGCACGTCGGCGAGATCGAAGCCGCTGTCGACGAGGCGTCCGCACAGCGTCACCGGGATCGCGGCGCCGCGGTGCGCCCGCCGCAGCGCAGCCATGAACGCCGGCGGATCGACGTCGTCCAGGCACACCACGATGACGCGCGGTACGGTGACCTCGAGCACGGCGGGGACGCTCGAAGCCGGCGCGACGTCGGCTGCGTAGCCCAGCGCGCGCACCTGCTGCAGCAGCAGCTGCCGCCCCACGGGATTGCCGACGATCAGGACCTCCGCGGACACCTGCGGCGGCAGTCTACAACATGCTCTGCGGATCGACGTCGACCATCGCGAAGCTCTGCTGGGCCCCGTGTCCGACCGCCCCGAGCTGCGGCCGCAGCTCGGCGAGCAACCACCGCAGCGCCCCGCGGTCGGACGCGCGCAGCAACAGCTGCCACCGCGTGCGCCGATCGATGCGCTCGATCGGCGACGGCACCGGCCCGAGCAGCGTGGCGACGGGCGTGCCCCCGTGGCGCTTCACGACGTGGGCGACCGCCTCGGCGAGGCGTCGGCCGAGCTCGCGCGCCCGCTCGGCCACGACCGCGGGCACCAGGCCGGAGATGCGCACCAGCGCGAGGTGACCGAACGGCGGGTTGCCGAGCTCGCGCCGCGACACCAGCTCGACCGCCGCGAACCCCTCGTAGTCGTGCTTCTGCGCGAAGGCGATCGCGGGGTGATCGACCGCCCAGGCCTGGATCAGCACGCGGCCCGGACGATCGCCGCGCCCTGCCCTGCCGGCGACCTGGGTGAGCAGGGCGAACGTCCGCTCGGCGGCGCGGATGTCCGGCATCGCGAGGCCGTGATCGCCCTGGAGGATCCCGACCAGCGTCACGCCGGGGAAGTCGTGCCCCTTCGAGAGCATCTGCGTACCGACCAGGACGTCGGCCTCGCGGCGGCGGAACGCGGCGAGGGTGTCGAACAGCGCGCGGCCGCGGGTCGCGTCGCGATCGAGGCGCAGCACCCGGACCCCGCCGAGTTCGCGGGCCAACGCGTGTTCGACCCGCTCGGTGCCCACGCCGCCGTGCGACAGCTCGTGGTGGCCGCACTTCGAGCAGCTCGTCGGCGTGGCCTCGATGTGCCCGCACAGGTGGCACATGAGGCGGTGCCGCTGCAGGTGATACGTCATCGACGGCGCGCTGCAGTCGGGGCACTGCTGGAAGCTGCCGCACATCTCGCACACCAGCGAGGTCGTGAAGCCGCGGCGGTTGAGGAACAGGATCACCTGCTCGCCGTGCATCACGGTATCGGCGACCGCCTGCCGCAGCCGCGCGGTCATCAGCGATTCCGGATCGGCGCGGTGAACCGTCAGCGGGATGATCTCGACCTCCGGCAGCGGTCGCGGCGTGGGCCGGGTACGCAGGTGCAGCCAGTGGTGGCGCCCCGACTGCGCGAGCGCGTGGCTCTCCAGCGACGGCGTGGCCGAGCCGAGCACCACCAGCGCGCCGGCGCGCTTGGCCCGGACCAGCGCGACGTCGCGGCCGTGGTAGCGCACGCCGTCCTCCTGCTTGAACGAGGGGTCGTGCTCCTCGTCGACGACGACGACCCCGAGATCGGGCACCGGCGCGAAGATGGCCGAGCGCGCGCCGATGACGATCGGCCGCAGCCCGCGGTGGATCTGCTGCCACGCGTCGAGGCGCTGCCGCGGCGTGAGCCCGCTGTGCAGCACCGCGACCTGCTCGCCGAAGCGCGCCCGGAAGCGGTCGGCGAGCTGCGGCGTCAGGGCGATCTCGGGGACGAGCACGATCGCCGAGCGGCCCGCGCTGCGCACGTCGGCGATGAGCTGCAGGTAGACCTCGGTCTTGCCGCTGCCGGTGATGCCCTGCAGCAGCGACGACGCGAACTGCCGGGCGGCGAGGTGCTCGCGGAGCACGGCCAGCGCGCGGGCTTGGTCCTCGGTGGGCGCCTGGGGATCGCTCGGCGACGGTGCGCCCACCTCGAACGGATCGAGGGACTTCACGCGCTCGCAGGTCTCGACCAGGTGGGCGGCGAGCAGCGGCGGCAGCAGGTCGCGGATCCGCGGGAACGGCCCGCGCAGCTCGCCGAGCGCCACCCAGCCCTCGTCGCCGTCGCCGCCCCGGCGCTCGAGCTCGTCCAACAGGCCGCGGCGCTGCTTGCTGCGACCGATGACGCGCTGCAGCTCGTCCTCGCCGCCCTGCTCGCGCATCGCGTCGGTGCGGCGGATCCAGGTCTCGGTGCGCAGCTCCTCCTCGGTGGCCCAGCCGACCTCCAGCCACCCACGCTGCTCGAGCGCGGCGAGGATCGCCGACGCGCTGCCGCGGCGCGCGACGACCTTCACCGCGCGCGACACCGGCAGGCCTGGGCCGCCGGCGTGCAGCACCTGCTCGAGCAGCTCGCGCTCGACGGCCGTCAGCTCGGCGCCGCCGAGCAGCGGGCCCTCGGCCAGCGCGGTCCGGCCCGCGTCGGTGATCGTCGCGACCCGGGCATCAGCGTGGGTGAGCATGCCCGGAAGCGCGAGCCGATAGACCTCACCGATCGGCGCGACGTAGTACTCCGCGATCCACTCGCAGAGCGCGGCGAGCTCGGGCAACAGCGCCGGCTCGCCGGCGTCGAGCACGTCGAGCAGCGGCTTGATCGCGTGCTCGTCGACGGCCTCGGCGGGCTCGGGTCGGATCACACCGACCATCACGCGGGCCCCCAGCGGCACCAGCACTCGGGTCCCCGGCGCGGGCACAGCCGGCCACGCGTCGGGCACCGCGTAGGTGAACGCGCGATCGAGTCCGACCGCGACCGCGACCGACACGCGCCGCGCGTTCACGGCCGTCGGCCCCCCGAGCGGCGAGCCTCGTCGGAGGCCTGCTCGGGCGTCGGGCTCGCGGCCACGCGTCGATCGGCGCGCTGCTGCAACGCCTCGAGGGCGCCCGCGGCGATCATCGCGACGCCGGCCGCCATCAGCGTCGCGGTGCCGCCGTCGAACCACAGTGCGCCGAGGCTGTCCTCGGTCGCATCGCCCGCCCGCGCAGCACCGGCGATGCGTCGCTGGAGATCGAACGCGAGGAGCACCGCGACGAACGCCGCGCCGCCCACCGCGATCCGCAGCCGCTGCGGCACCACGCCGAGACCCAGGCCGCGTGCGATCGCGGGCCGCACCGGGCCGAGCCGGCCGAGCACCGCGGCCGCCAGCACGCTCGCCGCGATCGCGACGACGGCGAGGCCGAGGGCGACGCCGAGCCCCGCGGCCACGACCTCACCGACGACAGCCCCGATGCGATCGCGATCGAGGTGGGGCTCGCGGAGCGCCGCGGCGATCTCCCCGACCAGCGCGTGATCGGCGAGTCGCCCCGGCCGGCTCCAGCGGACGGCGCCCGCCAAGGCCACGCAGGCGAGGCCAGCCGCGAGCCACGCCGACTCCGCCCGCGCGCCGCCCTGCCAGGCACGACGCAGACGCGAGGGGCTCGGCGAGGTCGACACGATGCGACGATGTACCAAGCCGCGGCCGCCCGCGCCAACTGGCAGCGAACGCCGGTATGCTCCGCGCGATGCTGCCTCGGCTCCTCGTCCTCCTGGGTGTGTGCACGGCGTTCGCACCGTCGATCGCCTGCGACAGCGGCCCGGCGAGGCACCACGGGGGCACCGTGCCGCCCGACGGCGACGGCGGCGGCACCTCCAACCGACCGCGGGGCGCCGTCGCGGAGATCGCCCTGGGCACCGATCACGGCTGCGCGCGCTACCGCGGCGGTCAGCTGCGCTGCTGGGGCGGCAACGACTTCGGCCAGCTCGGCAACGGCACCACCGAGTCGAGCCTCGAGGCGGTCGATGCCGTCGACTTCGCCGTGACGACCCAGGTCGTCGCCGGCGACGGCTTCACCTGTGCGCTCGACGACGCCGCGGGCGTGTGGTGCTTCGGTCGCAACGACGAGGGCCAGCTCGGCGACGGCAACGGCGGGCCAGGGCGGGCGTCGTCGACCGCGGCCGTCGCAGTGCGCGGGCTCTCCGACGTCACGCAGCTCGCCGCCGGTCGCTCGCACGTCTGCGCGCTGCGGCGCGCGGGCACGGTGGTGTGCTGGGGCAGCAACCGCGACGGACAGCAGGGCAACGACGGCCGCCGCGCCTGGGTCGCGCCGGTCGCCGTCGCCGGCGTCGCCGACGTCATCGCGATCGCGGGCGGCGACGGCCACACCTGCGCGCTGCGGAGCAAGGGCAATGCGCTGTGCTGGGGCCGCAACGATCGCATGCAGCTCGGCGCACCGGGCCCCTCGGGATCGAAGCCGCGGGCCATCGCGCAGACCGAGGGCGCGCGGAGCATCGCGGCCGGGGCGCTGCACACCTGCGTGCGCACGGCGGCGAACAAGGTCGGGTGCTGGGGCGACGACACGGCCGGTCAGCTCGACGGCACGCCCGGCGGCGCGAGCAGCAGCCTGCGCATGCTGCCGCTGTCGGGCGTCGCGGAGATCGCCGCGGGCGCGCGCCACAGCTGTGCGCGCACCGAGTCGGGCAAGGCCAGCTGTTGGGGCGACAACGCCGAAGGCAAGCTCGGCGACGGCACGCTGGAGGCCCGCACCGCGCCCGTCGACGTGGTGCGCCTCTCCGACGTCACCGATCTCGCTGCCGGTCCGCTGCGCACGTGCGCGCTGGGTCGCGGCGGTCGCGTGTCGTGTTGGGGCAACAACCGCGGTGGCGCCCTGGGTATCGGCGCGCCGGGCCCCGGGGCCACGCTCGCCGACTCGCCGGTCCGCGGCCTCGAGGACATCACCGCGCTCGCGGCCGGGGCCGACTTCGCCTGCGCGCTCAGCAACGCCGCCGTCTCGTGCTGGGGCGCCAACGCCAGCGGTCAGCTCGGCAACGGCAAGACCGAGGGCGCCCGCTCGCCGGTCGCCGTGCCGAACCTCGGCCGCGTCGTCGCGATCGGTGCGGGCTGGCTGCACGCCTGCGCGGTGAACGACACCGGCAAGGTCGCGTGCTGGGGCGAGGGCGATCGCGGCCAGCTCGGCGACGGCAAGCACAACGATCGTCGACTGCCGGCGTTCGTGCCTGGGATCAACGACGCGGTCGAGATCGCCGGCGGTCGCGCGCACACCTGCGTTCGCCGTCAGGGCGGCAAGGTCAGCTGCTGGGGCGACGGCGAGTTCGCGCAGGTCGGCACGCTGTCGCCCGATCGCCCGGCGCCGCCGACCGAGATCGCGAACCTCCGCGACGCGGTGTCGATCGCCGCGGGCGGCGGTCACTCCTGTGCGGTCCGCGGCGGGGGCCGGGTCGTGTGCTGGGGCAGCAACAGCTCGGGCCAGCTCGGCAACGGCGCGCCCGCGGCGACGCTGTCGACCCCGCAGCCGATCCCGGTGAGCGTCGCGAAGATCGAGGACGCGGCCACGGTGGTGACGGGCGAGTTCCACAGCTGCGCGCGACGGCGCACCGGCCAGGTCTCGTGCTGGGGGAACAACGATCACGGCCAGCTCGGCGCAGGCGTCGAGAGCAGCTGGTCGACGCGCGTCCCGGTCCGCGATCTCACCGACGCGGCCGCGTTGGCCAGCAGCCTGCACCACGTCTGCGCCACGCGCAGCGGCGGCACCGTGGTGTGCTGGGGCCGCAACGACCACGGCGAGCTCGGCTCGCCCGGCACACCGCTGCTGCGCGTGCCCGCGACCGTCGCCGGCGTCGATGCTGCGCGCGACGTCGCGACCGGCGGCACGCACACCTGCGTGCGCCGTCAGTCCGGCGACGCGGTGTGCTGGGGCGAGGCCGGCGACGGTCAGCTCGGCGACGGCGCCACGGCCTTCATCGCGACTGCGACCGCGGTCGTCGGTCTCTGATGCGCCGGGCCGCAGGCGCTCGCGTCGTCCGTCATCAGAAGCCCACGCCGAGCTTGAACGCCACACGGTCGTACGACAGCGTGCGCTGCGGCCAGACGAACGTCGGCCGGATCCAGCCCACGGCCGCGTGGAGGAACAACCACCGCCCGACGGCCCACTGCGCGCCGACGTCGAGCCCCAGCGTGTAGAGCAGCGCGACGTCGTTGCGCCCGAACAGCTCGACCCGGGCCCCGCCGGCGCCGCCTTGGAACTCGAGGAACGGCGTCACCACGTGCGGGTACTGCATGCCGAGGCCGAGGCGCTCCATCAGCAGGATGTCGGCGCGATCGCCCTTCGCCGCGGCCTCGCCCCCCTCGACACCGAACTCGGTGATGAGGTTGAGCCGCACGTAGCGGCGCATCGGCGTGACCTCGATCGAGGCGAGGTGCCAGTCCTGTGCGCGGCCGAGGGCATCCTGGATCCGGAAGTAGCGATAGCCGAGGACGAACGCCGCCGAGCGATCCGGCGGGTGCGGCGGACGTCGGAACCGCGGCCGCGGATCCGCGGCCTCGGGTGCGGCGGTGCGAACCAGCGTCGTGTCGTTCGCCGTGGTCGCCCTCGGGGTCGTCGGCGCCGTGGTCAGCTTGGCCGAGGCGTCCTCGCGATCCCACCGCGACAGCTCGTCACTCGAGACCAGGCGCAACGGCGCGACGCTCGGTCCCGAGGTCCTCGCGGCCGCTCCGCGGGGCGGCGCGGAGAGCCCTGGCCGCAGCGGCGTTGCGGGGCCCGCGGGCAGGCGGGGCGTCGCGATCGCTGCGCCCCGCGGACCGTCGGCGAGGACCTCGGGACCCGGCGGCGCGACGGGCTGGGCAGTCGCCGTGCCGGGCGAGGATGCAGGCGGCGGCGGTGGGACGGTGCCCGGAGGCGGCGGCACTGTGCCCGGGCGCGACGTCGCGGTGCCGGGCGGCGCGGCCTCGGGCTCGCGCGGCGTCGCGGCCTCGGGCTCGGGCGATGTCTCGGGCACCTCCGGCGGCGGGACCGAGCGCCCGCCGATCGGCGGCAGCTTCGGCGGGCCGAGCAGGGCGAACACCAGCCCGAACGCGAGGCCAAGCGTCATGGCGACCCCACCGTGATCGTCTGCGCCATGCGATCGACGTCACCGTCGTCGAGGGTGAACAACGACGCGAACATCGCCCGGATCGTCCGATCCCCCGCGGCGTAGTAGTAGCCGCGCACGAACAACCCCGGTGGCACCACGACCTCGTAGGTCCACGGCGCGTCGGCCCCACCGCGCTGACCGAGTTCCTGCACGAGATCCGCCTGTTGCTCGGTCACGAGGAGATCGAGCTCGACCAACGCGACCGCCTGCGGCACCCCGAGATCGACGTCGAGCAGCGCGCCTACGCCACTGTCGATGCCACCGTCTGCACCCGTGTCGGCGCCGGCGTCGGGCAGCCCGACCGTGTCCAGCTCGAACGACGTCGTCGTCCCCACGTCGAGCAGCGACCCCGGGAGCAGGTCCAGCAGCGAGGTGCTGGGATCGACGGGCCCGATCGTGAACACGTGGGTCGGCGGCGATCCCTGCAGAGACACGCCGAAGAGCTCGGCGGCGACCTTCAACTGCAGCCCGCTGTCGTCGTCACTGACGACCTCCCACGGCGGCACGACGTACTCGACGCCGTAGCTGCGGTCGGGGCTGTCCCAGCGCACGACCCCCTCGACGTAGGTCGCGCTGTCGCACCCGGCGAGGGCGACGCACAGCGCGAGCAGCGAACGGGCTTGGAGTGGCAAGGACACGCCCCCCTGGATTCGGCGCGGTCGAGCCCGCCCTTGAGCCGCGGGGTCCCGCGGTCCCGCTCGGGTCCACCCGCGACGACACCGCGTCCCCTACGCGGCCACGCGGCGCTACTCGATGCGCGCGACCTCGGTGAGGAACGTCGCGTCCGATCGATCGAGGGCGACCACCGAGATCGAGTCAGCGCGCGTGTTCACGACCAACGCGAACTGGCGCGCCGCATCGATGACGATCTCGTTGGCGCCCTCCCCGAGATCGAGCGTCTTCAGCAACCGCAAGCCACCCAAGCCGATGACCGCGAGGCGCCCCTCGCCGAAGCACGTCACCAGGGCCAGCGGCTCGTCCCCCGCGGGGCGATGGACCGCGAGCAGGTTCGGCTGCTCGCACAGCGGCACGGCGCCGAGCACGGCGTCCACGGGATCGCCGTCGGGGCCGAGCGCAGTGTCGACCCGCAGGAGCGCACCGGGGGAGGTCTGCACGACCAACAGTTCGGTCCCGGCCTGGGGATCGGCGAACGCCAGATCGCCCATGTACGGCACCGAGGCGACGACCTCGGGGTTGACGACGGCGAGCGACGCTTCGCCGCCGGGCACGACCACGTCGAGGCCGGGCGCGACGGCGAACCGTCGGACCGACGGGAAGTAGCGCTGGGTCGCGTAGAGCACCGGGCGCGTGCAGTCGCGCGACCCCGAAGGCGCCGCGCTCGGATCGCACGGCCGCGACGCGACGCCGAACCCCCCGGCGTAGTCCGTCGCCTCGAACGGATCGTCGCGATAGAACTCGCTGACGATGTCGACGAGCTCGGGCCCGGCCTCTCCGTCGAGCGCGAGCAGCGAGAGCGCGCCGCCAACGAGGTGGGGCACGTACGCGAAGCGGTAGCCCTGGTCGTCGAGCACCACGCGCGAGGGATCGTCGGGGAGACTGCCGTCGGCCGGGCGATCGGCGAGCTGCGTCAGGGTGTGGACCTCGTCGCAGGCCCCGTCGAAGTCCTCGCCGCAGTCGAGCACCGGTCCGTCGGCGCCGCTCGTGACGCTGAACCACACGATCGCGGCGGGCGATCGCTGCACCGTGATGAGCCGCGCCGCCCCGGCATCTCCGCTCGGTCGATCGAGCACGAGATTCCCGACCGCGCTGCCGAGGCGATGATTCGCCTCGGGCAGGACCATGTGCTCGGCGCTGCACGACAGCCGATCGTCCCGCGTCCGGCAGGGCTTCTGGCGAGTCGGGTCGGCGTGGTTCGCCTCGCTCTCGAGCGCGGCGTGCAGCCGCTCGAGATCCAACACGAGGACCCCACCGCCGGACTCGCTCGCGTCCCAGTTGCCGTTGGTCACGAACGCCCAGCGGCCGTCGGATGACAGCTGGAGTCCGGTCGGCTGCCGCAGGCGGTCCAACGTCGGCGGCGGTCGCTGTCCGCCGCAGCACAGTACGGCGGCGACCAGCGCCCCTGCGAGGATCCGATGCACCGCGGACGAGCATCGCACAACGCGGCCGCGCTCCGGGAGCGACGGGCCGCGTCGCGTCGCCTCGGACCTGCCTCGCGTTGCGTCAGGGCCGCGCCGACAGCCGCTCGACCCCGGCCCCGGCGTGCGGCAGCGCGGCCTCGGCCCAGCGCGCATCGTCGATCGCCCACGACGCCCCGAGCGCGACGAGCACCGCGGCCAGTCGCACCGTCGCGACGGCGGCCTGCGCCAGCGCGGCCGCGGCACCGGGTCCCCGTGCGACGGCGGCGGCCCCGAGCTCGCAGGCCGCAGCCACCAGCAACGCCGGCGTGGCGAGGGCGAGTCCCAGCACCGTCATCCCGGCGAGCCACCTCGGCAGAGCCGTCGCGGCCGCGTCGAGTTCCTGCAACCACGCAACGGATCGCCCGATCGCGAACATCTCCTGCACCGCTCCGGCGCCGCGCAACGCCGCGTGGTGCAGCCCGAGCTCCAGCCCCGCGACCAGCACGAGCGACGCCACCAGCGCCAGCCACGGCCCCGTGGGCAGCCGCAGCAGCGTCGCTGGCACGGCTGCCGCCCCGAGCACCGCGTGGGCTCCGAGGGACAGACATACGCCGAGCACCACGCCGAGCAGCGCCTCGGCCACCAGCGCGACGACCAGCGCGACGGTCTCGAGGGGCTGCATGTCGGCGCCGACGAGCGTCACGTCCCCGAGCGCGAGCACCACGGCCATCGCCGCCGCGATCGACCACGCGCGCGCGCCGAACCCCACGCGCAGCATCGGGGCGACCGCGAGCACCAGGAACCACCGCACCCACGCCAGGGCGAGCAGCTGCAGCGCCGCGCCGCCGGCCTCGCTCATGGCCGCGGCTGCCCCGACCCGGCCAGCGTCGCCCATGACGACGCCGTGAACCCGCGCACCTCGTCGGCCCACGAGGCGCCGAGCACCGCGAGCACCGCAAGCATCGCGGCGCCCCGCGCGAGCGCCGAGCTGGCCGCGTCCTGGATGCCCATCAGCCGCGCCACCACAGCCGCCGCCAGCACCCCCGCCAACGCAGCGCCCAGCATCGGCAGCGCGATCGCGAGGACGAGCGCGAAGCCGTCGTGCACGAGCTGCACGGCCGCGCTCATCGATACCCCGCGAGCAGCCCGCCGACGACGACGGTCCAGCCGTCGACCGCGAGGAACAGCAGCAGCTTCAACGGCACCGACACCACCTGCACCTGCACCTGCGTCAGACCCACGAGCACCGTCGCCTGCGCGACCAGCAGATCGACGACGACCAACGGCACGAGCACCACCACCGCCATCGTCAGCGCCTCGCGCAGCTCCGTCAGCAGGAACGCTGGCACGACCACGAGCGGATCCCCGGCGCCGCGGCCCTGGGCCTGGGCGAAGAACTCGAGCTCACCTGCGTCCGCGTGGCGCTCGAGGAACGCACGCCACGGCTCGAGGCTCGCCCACCACGTGGCTGGCGAGGCCGAGCCGAGGGCCTCCACGCCGCCCTGCGCATCGACCTCGGCGAGCACCGCGGCGGCCGTCGGCGCCATCACGACCGCGGTCAGCACGATCGCCAGGGCGAACACCACGGGCGCCGACAAAAGCGCCTCTGCACCCAACCCGACGCGCACCGCCCCGAGCAGCACCGAAGACTTCGCGAACGCGGTGGCCGCCGTGAGGAGCACGGGCACCACCGCGAGCACGACGATCGCGGCCCAGGACCACCCGGGCTCAGTCACCGTGGTCCCAGCCCCCACGCGATCGCGTACCCGCGGCCATCGACGTGGCGACGCGACCGGGATCGGTGCGCGGGCCCACCTCGCGGCCAGGCCGGGGCTTCTCGGTGAGATCGCAGATCAGCTCGGGCGCCGCCCCTGGCCCCGCGCCGATCAACAACCGTCGGTCCTCGATCGCGACCACGTAGACCATGTGACTCGGCGACAGCCGAATCGTGCGCAGGACCCCCGGATCCACCGCCTTCGCCCGCCGCCCGAGCCACGCCAGCGCACCAGCCAACGCCGCGACGACCAAGCCGAGCTCCACGAGGACGAGGGCCTGCGAGGCCGCGAGAAGTGCCATGCGCCGAACGGTAGGCAACGCCCCGCCGACGGCCAAGAAATCGACGAAAGCCCGCCCGACCGAGCCCCCGCGGAGAACCAAGCAAGATGCCCCCGACACACCGGAGGCACCCACGTCAACGCTCAGTACCGTCCAAGACGCCGCCAAGCGTGGGACGCGTCCGCTTGGACGCTCAGTGCCCCGATCACCCACCGGAAATCCCCCCGCTTGCGGGGGGAAGCCGCGCGTCAGCGCGTACCGTTTCGCTCCAGCCGGCGACGGGGGGAATCAGACGAGTTCGATGATCGCCATCGGCGCGCCGTCACCGGCACGCGGGGCGATCTTCACGATCCGGGTGTAGCCGCCGTGGCGGTCCTTGAACCGCGGGGCGACCTCATTGAACAGCTTGTCGAGGGCGCCGCGCGTGCGGACCAGGCGGGCGGCCATGCGGTAGGCATGGACCACGAGCGCCTGCTCGTCCTTGGAGCGGGTCTCGACCGGCTTCGCCACCAGCTCGTGCACCGAGATGCCGCGCGTGATGGTCTTCTCGACGAACCGCCGCAGCTCCTTGGCCTTGGGCTCGGTCGTCTTGATGCGCCCGTGGTCGAGCAGCGAGGTCACCATGTTGCGGAACATGGCGTTGCGGTGGGTGCTGTTGCGGCCGAACTTCCGGCCTGCGTCGCGGTGGCGCATGGATCAGCTCTCTTCACGGACCGGCGGCGGGCCCTGCCAGTTGGGGATCTTCATACCGAGCGAAAGTCCCATCTGCGCGAGAATCTCTTTGATCTCTTTGAGGGACTTGCGACCGAAGTTCTTGGTCTTGAGCATCTCGGCCTCGGTCTTCTGCACCAAGTCGCCGATGTAGTGGATGTTGGCGTTCTGCAGGCAGTTCGCCGAGCGGACCGACAGCTCGAGCTCGTCGACCGAGCGCCAGAGGTACTCGTTGAGCTTGTCCTCTTCGGTGGGCTCTGCGGTCGCGGCCTCTTCGATCTCCTCGCGGTTGATGAAGATCGAGAGCTGCTCCTTGAGGATCTTCGCCGCGAAGGCGACCGAGTCGTCGGGGCGGACCGAGCCGTCCGTCCAGACCTCGAGCACCAGACGATCGTAGTCGGTGCGCTGACCAACGCGAGCGTTGGTCACGCGGTAGTTCACCTTCTGGATCGGCGAGAACAGGCTGTCGATCGGGATGACGCCGATCGGCATCCCCTCGCGCTTGTTCTGATCGGCCGTGGCGTAGCCGCGGCCCATCTCGCAGGTCAGCTCCATCCGCAGGTGTCCGCCCTTGGACAGCGTCGCGAGGTGCTGTGCACCGTCGAGCACCGTCACGCCGGTCGGGCACTGGATGTCGCTGGCCTTGACCTCGCCCTCACCCTGCTTGTCGATCGTCAGCGTCCGCGGGGTGGAGTCGTCCATCCGCAGGCGCAGCGCCTTGATGTTGAGGATGATGTCGGTGACGTCCTCGACCACGCCCTCGATCGTGGTGAACTCGTGGAGCGCACCCTCGATCCGGACCGTGGTGATGGCGGCGCCCTGCAGCGACGAGAGCAGCACGCGACGCAGGCTGTTGCCCAGCGTGATGCCGTAGCCCCGCTCCAACGGCTCGCACGTGAACTTGCCGTAGTTGTCGGTCAGGCTCTCGGTTTCGACCTCGAGCTTCTTCGGCCGAATGAGGTCGCGCCAGTTGCGGGCGATGGTGTTCGTATCCTGCATGGGCTGTTCCGTCACCCTTCGTGAAAGACGAGAGTCACTTGCTGTAGAGTTCGACGATCAACTGCTCGTCGATGTCGGCAGCGATGTCGGCGCGGGCCGGCAGCGCGGTGATCTTGCCGCGCATGTTGTCCTTGTCGAGCTCGATCCACGCCGCGCGAGCGGTGCGGTCGACCTTGCCCAACGCCTCGACGATCTTCTGCACGGCCTTGCTGCCCTCGCGGACCTCGACGGTGTCGCCCGGCTTCACGAGGTAGCTGGGGATGTTGATCTTCTTCCCGTTGATGAGGAAGTGACCATGGCGCGCGAGCTGGCGGGCCTCGGCGTGGCTGCTGCCGAAGCCGCAGCGGAGCACGACGTTGTCGAGGCGACGCTCGAGCAGCGAGAGGAGGTTTTCGCCGGTGACGCCCTTCATGCGGGCGGCGCGGTAGTAGTAGCCGCGGAACTGCTTCTCGAGCAGCCCGTACATGCGCTTGACCTTCTGCTTCTCGCGCAGCTGCTGGCCGTAGTCCGAGGGGCGCTTCTTGCGGCCCTGGCCATGCTGACCGGCGGGGTATGGGCGGCGCTCGTACGCGCACTTCTGCGAGAAGCAGCGATCGCCCTTGAGAAACAGCTGCACGTCTTCACGACGGCAGAGACGACAGACGGGTCCGGTGTAGCGAGCCATGACTTCTTAAACCCTGCGGCGCTTGGGCGGGCGGCAGCCGTTGTGGGGAATCGGGGTGACGTCCTTGATCGAGGTGACCCGCAGGCCGGCGGACTGGATGCCGCGCAGCGCCGACTCGCGACCCGCACCGGGGCCGCTGATGCGGATCGAGACGGTGTGGACACCGTGGTCGGCGGCCTTGCGCGCGGCGTCGTCGGCCGCGAGCTGGGCGGCGAACGGCGTCGACTTGCGCGAGCCCTTGAACCCACGCACGCCGGCGGAGGCCCACGACAGCACGTTGCCGTTGACGTCGGTCACGCTGACGACCGTGTTGTTGAACGTGGACCGGATGTGCACGATCCCGGTCGAGACGTTCTTCTTGACCCGCTTCTTGGCGGACTTCTGCGGAGCTGTGGACGCCATGGACTAGACTCGCTTCTTCTGCGTGATGGTGGCGCGCTTCGGGCCCTTGCGAGTGCGCGCGTTGGTGTGCGTGCGCTGGCCTCGAACCGGCAGCCCACGGCGGTGACGGAGACCGCGGTAGCACCCGAGATCCATCAGGCGCTTGATGCTCATCTGCACGTCGCGGCGGAGGTCGCCCTCGACCTTGTACGCGGTCTCGATGACGTGGCGGATCGCGCTGACCTGCTCGTCGGTGAGATCGTCGGTTCGAACCGAAGGACCGACGCCGGACTTCTCGAGGATCTGCGACGCGGTCACGCGCCCCACCCCGTAGATGTACGTCAGCGCAATCTCGATCCGCTTGTTGCGCGGGAGGTCGACACCTGCGATGCGTGCCATGGCTTAGCCCTGCCTCTGCTTGTGCTTCGGGTTCTCGCAGATGATCCGCACGATTCCCTTGCGGCGGATCACCTTGCACTTCTCACAGATCTTCTTGACGCTGGCTCGGACTTTCATGGCCTGATTTCGATTCGGGTGCGGGGCTACTGGCGGGGATTCGACACGGGGTCGAGGGGATGGGAGCTCTGGGGGCCGAGGATGGTGCCGCGGGCTGGGTCGAGTCGGGCTCGTCGGACGGTGACGCGCATGCCGACGTGGATGGGTAGACCTAGACGTTTGGCTTCGGTGGAGAGGCCCGCGATGAGGGTGGTGTCGTCGTCGAGCGAGAGTCGGAAGAGGCGCTGCGGTAGTTCGGCGAGGACCGTGGCGCCGAGGACTTGGTCGCCTTGCGTTGGCATCGCGACGTCCACCCCCCGGGCTCCGAGGAGGGCGGATAGTAGGTGTGTGCCTCCGGGAAGTCCATAGGCCCCGTGCGCTTGGTCGTGGGGATCAGGGCCTCCCCCTGCCATGAGAATTCCCCGTGAGGTGGCGGGGGGTTGCGCCGTGCGGGGCAGGCTCGGGGCTCGATCCGATCATCTTAGGCAACCGCCGGCGGGCGGCGGATCTGGGGTCGGCCGTCAGCGCTGATCCGCACGAACTCCATCTGTCCAAGGTTTGACAAGGTTCATTGACAAACATTGTGCAGAGGGCCACGATCTCGTCCAGGAGAACGACGATGCCGTCCACGACCTCCAATGCCCCCGCGACGCCGAACCGTCGGACCCTGGCCGCTGCCCGCCGAGACCCGGCGCTGGGCAGCTACCTCTCCCAACTCGACTCCATCGGCCTGCTCCGCGGCGAGAAGGAGACCGAGGCCGCGATGCGGCTGCGCGGTCTCAAGTGCCAGTACTGGCGGCGACTGTTTGCCATCCGGCCGCTCGCCGCGGCCCTGCTGCCGGTCGTCGAGGGGCGCCTGCCCCCCGAGTCCGCCGAGCTCGCGCGCGCGGTGCTCGACCCGGGTGCGGCAGGCCACGACGAGGCGCGTCAGGGAGCGCTGGTCGATCTGCTCGTCGACGCCGATCCCGCCTGCGCCCTCGCCGACCGGGTCGCGGCCGACGTCCACGCCCTCGCCAACGGCGGTGACCCGAGCTGCCTCAGCCTCGCCCGACGCCCGCGGCGCGACGCGCTGCGCCAGCACAGCGCCCAGCTCACCTCGTGCCGCGCCGCCTGGGCTGCGGCTCGCAACGAGTTCATCGCCGCCAACCTTCGCCTCGTGGTCACGATGGCGCACCGGTATCAGTCGAACGGACGGCTCTCGCTGCCCGATCTCATCCAGGAGGGCAACCTCGGGCTGATGACCGCGGTCGATCGCTTCGACCCTCGCCGCGGCTTCCGGTTCTCGACCTACGGCGCGTGGTGGATTCGGCACGCGATCAGCCGCGCGCTGTCGGACACGGGACGCACCGTTCGCCTGCCCGTGCACGTGATCGAGCTCCAGCTCAAGCTCGCCAAGCACCGCCGGGCGTTCGAGCAGCTGCACCAGCGCACGCCCGACGCCGCCGAGCTCGCCGAGGCGAGCGGTGTCAGCGTCGACCACGTCGAGCGCCTCGACCGGGTGCTTCGCGACCAGGCGGCGAGCTTCCCCGATGACGACGACCCGAACCGCACGCGCCCGCTCGAGGCGATCACCGACGGCACCGACGACACCGGCAACCTCATGCACCACTGGCGGCTGCAGGACGAGCTGACTGCGGCGCTGGGCGAGCTCAAGCCGACGGAGCTCGACATCCTGCGCAAGCGGTTCGGCCTCGACGGCGACGAAGCCCTCACGCTCCGCGAGGTCGGTGAGCGTTACTCGTTGTCGCGCGAGCGCATCCGTCAGCTGCAGGAGGCCGCGCTGGCGACCCTGCGACGGGCACTCGAGCGCGGCGGCTTCGAGCGCTCCGATGCGCTCGATGTTCCGGGCGCGTGAGGCCTGCACCTCAGAGGACGGCGAGAATGCGCGCGTACACATCGTCGGGCTCGCCGACGCCGTCGACGGCGACGACGACGCCCTTCGACTGGTAGCGAGCGATGACCGGCCGGGTCTCCTGCTCGAACTTCGACAGTCGCGAGCGCACCTTGTCGGCCGTGTCGTCGCTGCGCTGGTAGAGCGCCTCGCCGGTGACGTCACAGATGCCCTCGGCCTTCGGCGGGCTGTACTTCACGTGGTAGACGTGGCCGGATGGCGACATTCGGCGACCCGTGATGCGCTCTTCGATCAGTGCGAACGGCACCTGGATGTCGATCACCTTGTCGATCGCCACGGCGGCGTCCAGCGCCTCGGCCTGCGGCAGCGTGCGGGGGAAGCCGTCCAGGATGAAGCCGGCCGCCGCCTCGGAGCCGTCGAGCGCGAGTCGCAGGAGGTCGATGACCAGCGAGTCGGGCACGAGGCCGCCCTCGTCCATGTAGCCCTTCGCCTTGCGACCGAGCTCGGTGCCCGCGGCCACCGCTGCGCGCAGGAGATCGCCGGTGCTGATGTGGGCCAGTCCGAACTGATCCTTGAGCCGCTTGGCCTGCGTGCCCTTGCCGGATCCGGGTGCCCCGATGAGGATGAGTCCCTTGCGCTCGCCCATGTGGGGGGAGACTAGGACGCAACCCCGACTCCGGCAACCCGCAAGCGGGCGCGGGCACTAGCCGCGGCGGCCGCGGATGCGCGGGCCCTTGGGCCCCGCGAAGCCCTCGTAGGAGCGCGTCACCAGGTGGCTCTCGATCTGCTGGGCCGTGTCGAGCGCGACGCCGACGACGATGAGCAGCGAGGTGCCGCCGTACTGGAACGGCACGTCGAACCGGCTCTGCAGGAACTGCGGCAGGATGCAGACCGCCGAGATGTACCAGGCGCCCACGAACGTCAGGCGACCCAGCACGAAATCGATGTACTCGGCGGTTCGCTTGCCGGGCCGGATTCCCGGGATGGACGCGTTCTGCTTCTTCAGGCTGTCGGCGACGTCGGTCGGGTTGAACTGGATCGCCGTGTAGAAGTAGCAGAAGAAGATGATCAGCCCGACGTAGATGGTGACGTAGAGCCAGCCGTCGTAGCGCAGGGCGCCCGAGAGCTTCTGCAGCCACTCGCTCTGGGTCATGCCCGCGATCTGGTTGGGGAACATCAGGATCGACGACGCGAAGATCGGCGGGATGACGCCGGCGGAGTTGATGCGCAGCGGCAGGTAGTTGGCGTTGCCGCCGAACATCCGCCGGCCGACCACGCGCTTGGCGTACTGCACCTGAACCCGCCGTTGGCCGCGCTCCATCACGATGACGAAGGCGATGACCGCGATCGCCATGGCGAACAGGACCGCGAGCGTCATCGGCCCGAAGTTGTCCGGATCGTCCTGGGTCTTCTGCAGCAGCTGATAGATGGCCAGGGGCAGGTTGGCGATGATTCCGGCGAAGATGATGAGCGAGATGCCGTTGCCGATGCCGCGCTCGGTGATCTGCTCGCCCAGCCACATCAGGAAGATCGTGCCGCCGGTCAGCGTCAGCACGGTCATCACCTCGAAACCGAGGCCCGGGTCGATGACGAGCTGCTGCCCCGCCGTGTTCTGCGACTCCAGCCAGCTGGCCATGAAGTAGCCCTGCACGAACGCGAGACCCACCGTGCCGTAGCGGCTGTACTGGTTGATCTTGCGCCGGCCGGTCTCGCCCTCCTTGCTGAGCTGCTCGAGCCGCGGCACGACCACCGTCATCAGCTGCATGATGATGCTCGCGCTGATGTACGGCATGATGCCGAGGGCGAAGACCGACAGCTGCTCGAGGGCGCCGCCCGAGAACATGCTGAAGTAGTCGAGGAAGCCGCCCTGATCCTGGTTCACGATTTCCGACATGACCTTGCGGTCGACGCCGGGCACGGCGATGTAGACACCGAGGCGGTACACCGCCAGCATCGCGAGCGTGAAGCCCAGCCGCTTGCGCAGCTCGGGCAGTTTGAAGATGTTGACGATGACGCTCATGACGACGGACCGGCGGGACGCTTCGAGCCCCCTCGGGGCGTCGACCATACCTTAGGCCGGGCGGGCCCGCATCTGACGGGTGGAGGGCCCCGGAGGACGGCCGGAGACCGGCCGCGACCCGCGCCGCGCGGCGCCCCACCGCCGCGCTGGGCCCCGGGCCGCGGCGCCGCCGCGGCGCTCCCGCGTCCATCGTGCCGCACGGCGACGGGCCGGCAGCCAGCAGGCGCGGTCCGAGATCCACACCGGCGCGCAGGTGATCGCCCTAACGCCGATCGATCAGTCGACGCACGAGGGCTGGGTCGACTTCGGCACGCACGAGCTCGTCGCCGGCGACGAACACTGGGTGCGCCTCGCCGACAACACCGGCGAGCCGCGCGACCTCGATCGCGAGCTCGCCTTCGACGCGATCCGATGGCGATGGGATCCCGAGGCGAGCGGCACCGAGGGCGGAGGCAGCACCGACGGCGCCGACGGCGATGCGCCGGGCACCAGCGAGAGCGGCGAGGCGACCGCGGACGGGCAGCCCGCCACCGACGACGGCGGTCCATCGCTCCCGTCGAGCGCCGATGAACCGGACCGGAGCGCAGGCTGTTCGACCGCAGCGTCGCGCGGCGCCCTGGCGTTCGTGCTTCCCGTGCTCGTCGCGCTCGGGCGACGGCGGTCGCGATCCCGTCGCACCGAGCCGTAGCGCACGCGCGCCGCAGACGATGCGACGCGGCGTGCTGCCGCGCCCGCTCGCACCACGCACGTCGAACGGGCCCGTTCGCGGCCCTCGCCGCATTCGGCGTGCTACACCGGGACCATGCCAGTTCCGTGCACTTGCAGCGTCCAATCGGCGACCCGAGCAGCCGGTCCGATCTCGACGCTCGCTGCGATGGTGCCGGCATGAGTTCCGAACACCCGCAGCGTCTGGTCGCCGAGCTCGAGGCCGAGGTCGAGGAGCTCCGCGCCGAGCTCCAGCGCAAGGACGATCTCCTCGCGACGTTGGGGCACGAGTTCCGCAACCCCCTCGGGCCCATCCGCGCCGCGGTCGAGCTGTGGCGGCACCACGGCGCCGCGCTGACCGACGAGCAGCGCCAGCGCACGGTGGAGGTCGTGGGGCGCCAGGCGGACCACCTCGCGCACCTCGTGGACGACCTCCTCGACGTCTCCCGCGTGAACCCGGGCAGGATCCGCCTGCGCCGCGGCGCGCTGGATCTCCGAGAGATCCTCGAGCAGTCGCACGACGCAGTCCGCGGGAAGGCGCAGCTGCACCGGCTCACGATCTCGCTCCCGACGGAGCCGATCCCGGTCCAGGGGGACGCCGTTCGGCTGCGGCAGGTGTTCGTCAACCTCCTGGACAACGCGGTGAAGTTCACGCAACGCGGCCGCGGCATCACCGTGCGGGTCACCGCAGGCTCCGAACAGGCCGTCGTGACGGTCACCGACGAGGGGGTCGGCATCGACCCGGCGCGGCTCCATGGGATCTTCGGCCCACCGGCGCGCCCCGAGGACGCGGACCAGCCCCACGGACTCGGCCTCGGGCTCGCGTGGGTGCGACAGCTCGTCGAGCTCCACCGCGGATCGGTCTCCGTGCGCAGCGGCGGCATCGGTCGGGGCAGCGAGTTCACGGTCTCGCTACCGCTGGCGGGCAACAGCGCCCCGGCGCTCCACGACCGCGAGGCCCCCGCGGCGCCGATCCACCTCTTGCTGGTGGACGACAACGTCGACGGTGCGCGGATGCTAGGCCACCTGCTCGAGGTCCACGGCTACCGCATCTCGCTGGCCTTCGACGGCGCCGGCGCGATCGAGGCGTTCGCCCGGCTGCGCCCCGACGCGGTGCTACTCGACCCCGGCCTGCCCGACATCGACGGCCTCGAGGTCGCCCGCCACATGCGCCTGCAGTGGCCCGGCGTGCACCTCATCGCAGTCACGGGGCACGGCGACGAGCACGTCCGCAGCCTCGTGCGCGAGACGGGATTCGCCGCTCATGTCTTGAAGCCGGTGGAGATCGACGCCCTCCGCCGCACGCTGGACAAGGTCGGCGCGACCCGTCGCTAGTCCCCTTCAAGAACGCCGCTCACCCCTCCGCGTGGAGCCGATCGACCTCGTCGAGCACGTCGGCACACGACCCCTCGTCGACCAGCCAACGCGCGGCCTCGTCGGTGTCGACGAAGACGCGGACCGTCCGCGCCCGCGCGAGCAACAGCAGCCCGGTGCTCAGGCTGACCAGCAGCGCCGCCACGAGTCCGCGCTTGTCGATCACCACTGCGCCGCGCCCCATCACCTCGCTGATGGCCCGGGTCGCGTCGACCGCCGCCGCCCGCACGTCACTGCCGAACGACGGATGCACCTGCGGACCAAGCACGGCGAGCACGTTCACCTTCCCGCCGCGCTCGCGGGCGAACCCACGAATCGACGCCGCCGCCGCCTCGCAGCCGGCGGCGCTCGGCTGTCCGGCCCAGTACCCCACCCAGAGCGAGCCCAGCCTCGACGCCGAGAACACGCCATGGTCTTCGATCGCCCCCGCTGGCCGTGCTCGTCGAGGCAACATCGACTCGAGCGCCGCATCGCTCGAAAGTCCGGAACATTGAGCCGCCCCGACGTGGGACGCCCGACGCGAGCAGGGCGCGAACGGGGTTCCAGACGCGAGAACGCCGGGCTCCCCTCGCGGGAAGTCCGGCATCCGGATTCGAACAGCGGGCCGCGGGTCGCGGCGCCCTGCCCTATGCCTCGAGGAGCTCGACGCTGCCGCCGGCGGCCTCGAGCTTCGACTTCGCGGTCTCGCTGCAGGCGTGGACCTTCACCTTGACCGCCGTCTTGATGTCGCCCGTGCCGAGCAGCTTGATGAGCTTCGCACGCTTGGGGATGAGCCCCTTGGCGCGCAGCGTCTCGAGCGAGACCTCCTCGCCCGCGGCGTACTGACCCTCGATCAACGCGAGGTTCACCGCCTGGTACTCGACGCGGAAGATGTTCACGAAGCCGCGCTTGGGCACCCGGCGGTGGATCGGGTTCTGGCCGCCCTCGAAGCCGGGGCGCGTGGGCTGACGGCGGGCCATCTGGCCCTTCATGCCGCGACCCGAGGTCTTGCCCTTGCCCGAGCCGACGCCACGGCCGACGCGCTTCATCTTGTGGCGCGCGCCCTTGGGCGGCTTGAGGGTATGCAGTGTCGTTCCCATGATGCTCCCTATTCCACTGGCTCGACGGCCACGAGGTGCTGCACCTTGCGAATCATCCCGCGGATCGACTCGTTGTCCGGGTGGACCTTGGTGCTGTTGAGCTTGTTGAGGCCGAGCCCCTTGACCGTGCGCTTCTGGGTCTCGGCGCGGTCGATCGGGCTGCGGACCAGGGTGACCTTGAGTCTCAGTGCCATGGTGCGTCCTAGCCTTCCGAGATCGCCGCGACGGTCATGCCACGCTTCACGGCGATCTGCTCCGGGCTGCGGAGTTGCTTCAGCGCCTGCATCGTGGCGTGGATGACGTTGAGCGGGTTGTTGCTGCCGATGCACTTGCTGAGCACATCGTGGATGCCGGCGCACTCGACCACTGCGCGGACCGGACCACCCGCGATCACGCCGGTACCGGCGCTGGCGGGGCGGAGCAGGACCTGCCCGGCGCCGTGGTTGCCGATGACGTCGTGTGGGATCGTGGTGCCCGAGAGCGGGACCTCGAAGAGGCTGCGGCGCGCGTAGTCGGTGGCCTTGCGGATGGCCTCGGGGACCTCCTTGGCCTTTCCGTAGCCCATGCCGACCTTGCCGTGCTCGTCGCCGACCACGACCACCGCGGTGAACGAGAAGTTGCGGCCGCCCTTGACGACCTTGGCCACGCGGTTGATGAACACCACGCGGTCGACGAGGTCACTGTTGCCCTCGCCGTCGTCGTTGTTGTTGTTCCGGCGGTTGTCGGAATCTCGTCGGGAATGCGCCATGATCAGAACTCCAGCCCTGCTTCGCGTGCGGCGGCGGCCAGCGCACTGATGCGGCCGTGGTAAGCGTAACCGTTGCGGTCGAACACGACCTTGGTGATGCCGGCGCCCTTGCAGGCCTCGGCGATCGCGGCACCGATGACCTTGGCCTCGCCGGTCTTGTCCTGACCGTCGAGCTTGGCCTTGACGTCCTTGGTCAGGGTCGACACGGCCGCCAGCGACACCGATCGGCTGTCGTCGATGACCTGCACGTAGATGTGTTTGTTGCTGCGGAAGACGGTCATGCGCGGCCGCTCCGACGTACCCAACACGCGCACGCGCACTCGCTGCTTGCGCCGGAGCCTCTGCTCGATTGCTTTGGTCGTCATGGGGGAACCTACTTCTTGCCGCGCTTGCCCTCTTTACGGAGGATCGTTTCTTCGGCGTACTTGACGCCCTTGCCCTTGTACGGCTCCGGCGGACGGAATCCGCGGATGTCCGACGCAACCTGCCCGAGCGCGACGCGATCGGACCCGCTGAGGATCACCTTGTTGTCCTTGGTGACCTCCGCCTTCACACCCTCGGGCAGCTGGTAGCTGACGCCGTGGGAGTAGCCGAGGGTCAGCTCGACGACCTGGCCCTTGACCGCTGCGCGGTAACCGACGCCGATGATCTCGAGCTCCCGGGTGAACCCGGTGGAGACCCCGGTGATGAGGTTCGCGACGCGCGCGCGGACCATGCCGTGCATCGCCCGCGAGCGATTGTCGTTGCCCGCGCGCTTGAAGACGAGCCGGCCATCGGCCTGCTCCATCGTCACGCCGTCGGGGATGTCGAAGCTCAGGGTGCCCTTGGGCCCCTTGGCCGACACGGTGCGGCCCACGGTCGTCAGGGTGACGCCCTTGGGCACGGCAACGGGTGCATTTCCGATTCGACTCATGGCGGTGTTCTCTCTGTTCGGTCTGCGGTCCGAGGTGGACTCACCAGATGCTGCACACCAGTTCGCCGCCGACGCCGGCCTTGCGCGCGGCTCGATCGGTCATCATGCCGCGGCTGGTCGAGACGATGAGGATGCCGAGACCGTTGCGGATCTTCGGGATTTCGCTGTGGGCGGCATAGCGGCGCTGGCCGGGCCGGCTGATGCGCTGGATGCCCTCGATCGCCGACTGGCCGTCGTGCCAGCGGAGCTTGATCTCGATGGCGCCCTGGGGACCCTCGTCCTTCCAGCTCGCCTCTTCGATGTACCCCTCGTCGCGGAGTATCTCCGCCAGACGGAGCTTGAGCTTGCTGCCCGGCATGGTCAGCGTGCGGTGATTCGCAGACACCGCGTTGCGGATCCGCGAGAGCATGTCGGCAATGGGATCGGTCATGGACATGGTGCGAACCCTCCTGTTCAGGCGGCGCGGAACGGTACGCCGAGGTGGGTGAGCAGCGCGCGACCCTCTTCATCGGTGCGGGCGCTGGTGTGGATGCAGACGTTCATGCCGGGGACCTTCTCGAGCTTGTCGATGTCGACCTCGGGGAAGATGAGCAGCTCCTTGACCCCCATGGTGAAGTTGCCGCGCCCATCGAAGCCCTTGCCGCCGACGCCGCGGAAGTCGCGGGTACGGGGAAGCGCGATCGAGACGAAGCGATCGAAGAACTCCCACATCCGCGGGCCGCGGAGGGTGACCATACAACCGATCTTCTGCCCTTCGCGGAGCTTGAAGGTGGCGATGGACTTGCGGGCCCGGGTGACCACTGGGCGCTGACCCGAGATGTTGCCGAGGGCCTCGAACGCCTGCTCGAGGAGCTTGGGCACCTTGAGGGCCTCACCGAGGCCGATGTTCAAGGTGATCTTCTCGAGCTTCGGGATCTCCATCGAGTTCCCGTAGTTGAACTCCTTCGCCAGGGACTCGCGCACGACGGTCTGGTACTTGACCAGCAGTCGCGGCTTCGCGATGCCTGCCCGACGATTGGGCTCTTCCATCGGGTTGCGGAACTTGTAGGCGAAGCCAACGTCCTTCTTCTTCTTGTTGGCGCCGCCGGCTCCACCCGCTGCTTTTGCTTTTGCTTTTGCTTCGGCCATGGTGGTCGTTCCTACTTGTCGATCTGCTCACCCGACTTGACCGCCACGCGAACGTGTCGGCCGTCGGCCAGGATGGACATCCGAACGCGGGTGGGTTCGCCGGTCTTGGGATCGGCGAGCATCACGTTCGACAGGTGAATCGGGTACTCGCGCTTCACCCGGCCACCCTGCGGGTTGGCCTGGTTGGGCTTGATGTGCTTGGTGCGGATGTTGACGCCCTCGACGACCACGCGGTCCTCCTTGGGCACGACCCGCAGCACGCGCCCGCGCGTGCCCTTCTCTTTACCGGCGATCACCACGACGGAGTCGCCTTGCCGTACGCGCGCAGCCATCAGAGCACCTCCGGCGCGAGGCTGATGATCTTGAGGAACTTCTTGGCCCGGAGCTCGCGCGCCACGGGTCCGAAGATGCGGGTGCCGATCGGCTGCTTCTGGGCATCGATGAGCACGGCGCTGTTGGTGTCGAAGCGGATCACGCTGCCATCGGGGCGGCGCAGACCCTTCTTCACGCGGACGACGACGGCCTTCATGACCGAGCCGCGCTTGACCTTGCTGTTCGGCAGGGCGTCGCGGATCGAGACCACGATGACGTCTCCGACCGAGGCATAGCGGCGCTTCGAGCCGCCGAGGACCTTGATGCAGAAGACCCTGCGCGCGCCGGAGTTGTCGGCGACGTCGAGGACGGATTCGACCTGGATCATACGGCCTCTGCCTTCTCCAGCACGGTCTGGAGCCGCCACCGCTTGTCACGGGAGATCGGGCTGCACTCGACGATCTGCACGCGATCGCCGACCTGGGCCTCGTTGCGCTCGTCGTGCGCCTTGTAGCGCTTGCGCTCGTTCACGTACTTCTTGTACTTCGAGTGCTTGAAGCGCCGCGTGACCTGCACGACGCAGGTCTTGTCCATCTTGTTCGACACCACGGTGCCGACCAGCTGACGCTTGCGGCGCTCGACGGCGGCCGTCTCTTGTTGCTCGGTGCTCATGCGGCCCCCTGATTCACGGTCGGCGTCTCGGTCGGCACGAGACCCAGTGCGCGCTCGCCCTGGATCGTCTTGATGCGAGCGATGTCCCGCTTGAGCTTCCCCAGCTGGCTGCTGTTGCGCATCCGCTGGGTGGCCCGGGCGATGCTCAGCTTGATCAGCTGGTCGCGCAGGTCCTTCTCGAGCGTGACGAGTTCCTCGTCGTTCTTGTCGCGGAGTTCGGAGGGTTTCACAGCGCCGCCTCCCTCTTGATGACGCGGGTGTTCACCGGGAGCTTGTGGTGCGCGCGGTGGAAGGCCTCGCGAGCGAGCTGCTCGGTGATGCCCTCGAGCTCGTAGATGACCCGACCGGGGCGGACGACCGCGACCCAGTACTCCGGGCCGCCCTTACCCTTACCCATGCGGGTTTCAGCGGGCTTCTTGGAGACCGGCTTGTCGGGGAAGACCCGGACGTAGAGCTTGCCGCCGCGCTTGATGTGGCGGTTGATGGCGACGCGGGCGGCCTCGATCTGGCGCGAGGTCAGCCAGCCGCACGTGGTGGCCTGGAGGCCGAAGTCGCCGAAGTCGACGGTGTCGCCGCCCTTGGCACGACCCGCCATGCGGCCCTTGAAGACCTTGCGGAACTTGACGCGTGATGGAGTCAGCATGGCCTACTCACCTGTCTCGGCTCTGCGGGTGCGGGAAACGGTCGGTCGCACCGATGCCCTGGCGGTGGTCATAGACCTCGCCCTTGAAGATCCAGCACTTCACGCCGATCGAGCCGGCCTTGGTGCGCGCCTCGGTGAAGCCGTAGTCGATGTCCGCGCGCAGCGTGTGCAGCGGAATGCGGCCCTCGCGGTACCACTCGCGGCGACACATCTCGGCGCCGCCGAGGCGACCCGCTGCGTTCACGCGGATGCCCTTGGCGCCGAACTTGATCGCCGTCTGCATCGCGCGCTTGAGGGCGCGGCGGAAGGCGATGCGACGCTCGAGCTGCTGGGCGATGTTCTCGGCCACGAGCTGCGCGTTGACCTCGGCCTTGCGCACCTCCTGGATGTTGATGAACACCTCGGACTGCGTCAGCTTCTGGACGTCCTTCTTGAGCTGCTCGACGCCGGCGCCACGCTTGCCGATGATGATCCCGGGGCGCGCGGAGAAGATGTTGATCTTCACCTTGTTCGCGGCGCGCTCGATCGTGATCTCGCTGATGCTCGCGGCGTTCAGCTTGTTCTTCAGGTAGCGACGCAGGCGCAGGTCCTCGTGGAGCCACTGCCGATAGCGCTGGCTCTCGAACCACTTGCTGTTCCAGGTCTTGACGATTCCGAGGCGGAATCCGATCGGATGTGTTTTCTGACCCATCGAAGGTAATCCTCGTGCAGGCGCGGCCTCAGCCGGCGACAGCGGCCTCGGCGACCTCCACGAACACGTGGCTGGTCTTCTTGTTGATGCGGTTGGCGCGGCCCATGGCGCGGGGGCGCCAGCGCTTGAGCGTGGGGCCCTGGTCGACCAGGACGGTGCGGACGACGAGCTTGTCGACGTCGGAGTTGCCCTTGTCCTCGGCGTTGGCCACGGCCGACACCAGGAGCTTGAAGAACTCGCGGCTGCCCGACTTGTTCATGAACCGCAGCGAGTTGATCGCCGAGGTCACGGGCATCCCGCGGAGCATCTTCGCCAGGACCCGCAGCTTGCGGGGGGCGATGCGCAGGTTCGAGAGGCGTGCGGTCGACATTAGCGATCGCCCTTCTTCGCCTTGCGATCCGCCGCGTGGCCGCGGAAGGTCCGCGTCGGCGCGAACTCGCCGAGCTTGTGACCGACCATGTTCTCGGTCACGTACACGGGGATGAACTTGTTGCCGTTGTGGACCATGAGGTTGGCCCCCACGAACTGCGGCAAGATGGTGGAGCGTCGCGACCAGGTCTTGATCGCACGACGCTGTTTCTCTCCAGCGGTCGCCTCCACCTTCACGAGGAGGTGGTCGTCGACGAACGGGCCTTTGCGTACCGAACGGGGCATGGTGAGCTCCTAATTCCTACTTGGCGCGGCGAGAGACGCGGAAGACGTCCGTGCGCTTGTTGTTGCGGGTACGCAGGCCCTTGGTCTGCTTGCCCCACGGCGAGCGCGGGTGACCGCCGCCCGAGGTACGGCCTTCGCCGCCGCCCATCGGGTGATCGACCGGGTTCATCGTGACGCCGCGGTTGTGCGGGCGACGACCGAGCCAGCGGGTGCGGCCGGCCTTGCCGATGCTGATGTTGGTGTGTTCGCTGTTGGACAGCGTGCCGATGCTCGCGCGGCAGTCGGCGTGCACCTTGCGGAGCTCGCCCGACGGCAGGCGGACCAGCGCCCAGTCCCCGTCGCGCGCCATCAGGCGGGCGACGCTACCGGCGGCGCGGACCATCTGTCCGCCGCGACCGACCTTGAGCTCCACGTTGTGGATCTCGGTGCCGGCCGGCATGGCGCGCAGCGGCAGCGCGTTGCCGGGGGTGATGTCGGCCTTGGCCGAGGCGACGATCGTCTGACCGACCTCGAGACCCGCCGGCGCCAGGATGTAGCGCTTCTCGCCGTCGGTGTAGTGCACCAGGGCGATGCGGGCCGAGCGGTTCGGGTCGTACTCGATCGTGGCGATCTTGCCCGGCACGCCGAACTTGTCGCGCTTGAAGTCGATCTCGCGATAGAGCCGCTTGTGACCACCGCCGCGGAAGCGGGAGGTGATGCGGCCGCCGTTGTTGCGGCCCTGGCTGCGGTGGCGGAATCCGGTGAGCGCCTTGTGGGGCGTCTCGGCGGTCACATCCGCCTTGTCGCTCACCGTCATGGTGCGGCGACCGGGCGATGTCGGCTTGTACTTCTTGATTCCCATGGCCTCAGCTCTCCTCGCCGTACAGGTCGATGGAGTCCTCGTGGTGCAGGGTCACGATGGCCTTCTTCCACGACGGCTTGCGACCGTAGTAGCGGCCCACGCGGCGCAGGTCGGAGCGCACCACCTGGGTTCGGACGGCCTGGACGCGGACGCCGAAGACCATCTCGACGGCGGCTCGGATCGCGATCTTGTTCGCGTCCTTGTGGACCTCGAAGACGTACTGGTTCTTGGCGGCGACCAGGTCGTTGCTCTTCTCGGTGACGACCGGCCGGACGATGATTTGATGCGGCGTGATCACGAGGCTCCTCCGGCGGCGGCGGCCGTGCGGGTCGGCACGGTCTTGAGCAGGCGCGCCTCGAGCTCACGGATGACGCCCTCGGCGATTACGAGCTTGGGGTAGCGCAGGATGTCGTAGACATTGAGCCCGCGGATGTCGAGGAAGTCCGACTGCGCGAGGTTGGCGGCCGTGCGGCGCAGCCAGCTGTTCTCACCGCTGTCGACCAGCAGGGCGCGGGGCGCCTTGATGGCCTCGAGGCCCTTCGCGAGCAGCTTGGTCTTCGGCGCCTCGCCGTTGAACTCCTTCACGATCAACAGGTCGCCGGCCTTCGCCCGCAGCGACAGCACCGAGCGCAGCGCGCCGGCCATCGTCTTCTTGTTGACGTGCAGGATGTACAAGTGCGGCACGGGGCCGTGGACGCGACCACCCTTGGGGTACAGGTTGGTGCGCTTGCTGCCGTGGCGCGCGCCGCCCGAGCCCTTCTGCTTGATGTACTTGTCCTTGGTGAGGTTGACCTCCGAGCGGCCCTTCACCTTGTGCGTGCCGCGACGCTTGGCGGCGCGCTGCGAGCGAACGACCTCCCAGAGGAGATGCTCCCGGACCTCGCCGCCGAAGACGGCGTCGTCGAGGTCGATGGAGCCGGTCGTGTTGCCCGAGAGATCGATGACAGAAAGCTTCGCCATGGCGGGTGCGTCCTTCGGCCTCAGGTCTTGATCTCGACGTCGACACCGGCCGAGAGGTCCAGCTTCATCAACGCGTCGAGGGTCTGCTTGTTGGGCTCGAGGATGTCGAGCAGCCGCTTGTGCGTCCGGATCTCGAACTGCTCACGCGACTTCTTGTCGATGAACGGTCCGCGGAGCACCGTGTACTTGTTGATCTTGGTCGGCAGCGGGATCGGGCCGGCCACCGTCGCACCCGTGCGCCGCGCCGTGTCGGCGATCTCGCGCGCCGACTGGTCGAGGAGCTTGTGGTCGTAGGCCTTGAGGCGGATCCGGATCTTGAGGTTTTCCATCGGAGAGGCTCCCTAGGAACGGGCGAGCAGAGCGAAGGTCAAGTCAAGGCAAGGGAGAAGACGAAGCAGCCGACCGCGGGGTCCGGGGTCGGCTGCTTCGGGGAGCACTACTTGAGGATCTTCGTCACGACGCCGGCGCCGACGGTCTTGCCGCCCTCGCGGATCGCGAACTTGACGCCCTCTTCGCAGGCGATCGTGCTGATGAGCTCGACCTCGACCTCGATGTTGTCACCGGGCATCACCATCTCCACGCCTTCGGGGAGCTTGATGTTGCCGGTCACGTCGGTCGTGCGGAAGTAGAACTGCGGACGGTAGCCCTTGAAGAACGGAGTGTGGCGACCACCCTCCTCCTTCTTGAGGACGTACACCTGGGCCATGAAGTTGGCGTGCGGGGTGATCGAGCCGGGCTTGCAGAGCACCTGGCCACGCTCGACGTCCTCACGCTTCACACCACGGAGCAGGAGCCCGACGTTGTCGCCGGCCTGGCCCTGGTCGAGCAGCTTGCGGAACATCTCGACGCCCGTGATGGTCGTCTTGACGGTGTCCTTGAGGCCGACGATCTCGACCTCTTCGCTGACCTTGATGATGCCGCGCTCGATACGACCGGTGGCGACCGTGCCACGACCGGAGATCGTGAACACGTCCTCGACCGGCATCAGGAACGGCTTGTCGAGTTCGCGGACCGGCTGCGGGATCCAGCTGTCGCACGCCGTCATGAGCTCGAAGATGCACTTGGCATCCTCGTGGTCCCAGTTGGGCGCGTTGAGGGCCTTGAGGGCCGAGCCACGCACGATCGGCGCGTTGGCACCGTCGTAGTCGTACTTGGACAGCAGGTCGCGGAGCTCCTCCTCGACCAGCTCGAGCATGTCGACGTCGTCGACCATGTCGCACTTGTTGAGGAAGATGACGATCTTCGGGATGCCGACCTGCTTGCCGAGCAGCACGTGCTCGCGGGTCTGCGGCATGGGGCCGTCGGTCGCGGCGACCACCAGGATCGCACCGTCCATCTGGGCGGCACCGGTGATCATGTTCTTGATGTAGTCGGCGTGCCCGGGGCAGTCGACGTGGGCGTAGTGGCGCGCCTCGGAGTTGTACTCCACGTGCGCCGTCGAGATCGTGATGCCGCGGGCGCGCTCTTCGGGCGCCTTGTCGATCTGATCGAAGGGGATGGCGGCAGCCCAACCGCGCGATGCGAGCACCTTCGTGATCGCGGCGGTGAGCGTGGTCTTTCCGTGATCCACGTGCCCGATGGTGCCGATGTTCACGTGGGGCTTGTCGCGGATGAACTTTTCCTTCGCCATGGTCTGATTCCTCTTAGTCCTGGTTTCGTCTCGTTGAACTCGTGGCTGAGAACTGTCGGGCGGGGCCGTCGTCGAGGCCCGAAAAATCGGGGGACGACGGAGGGCCCGCAAACCGCTCGATCCAGATCCACACGCGAAGCGGGGATTGGGTGTCGCTCGGTCGGGGCCGCACCGACGGTCGCGCTTGGGCGGGTCCGTCGGCCGAGGCGCCGGCTACCGCACCGGTGGGGGTGCAGTGTCGCGGCGCATGAGAGCTGAGTAGCGCGTCGTGTGGGCTCGGTGCCTCGTCTCCCTGACGGTCGGGTCTCTCGCTCCGGTTCGGGGACTCCGACTCGGGGCGGGCTTCTATAGCCGAAGCCGGGCAACGATCGCAAGCCGGGGGGTCGGGTCGAAACGACGATGTGTGCGGGCGTGCGCGTGATTGGACGCACAAGGTAGCCCTCGGCGCGGGATTCGGGGCGCCACGGGGGGCGCGGCGCGAACGCGCGGTCGCTCAGGCCTTGGGTTGGAGCGTCACCTGCAGGCGTGAGGTGTCGTAGCCCTGCGCGACGAGCCGCTCGAGGATGCCGGCGTAGACGGTCGGATGGAGGGTCGGCGTCCGCGACAGGATCCACAGGTACTCGCGGCTGGGGTGCCCCACGACGGCGTACTCGTACTCCGCGCCGAGGTCGATGATCCAGTAATCGCCCCAGAACGGCCGGAAGAAGCTGACCTCGAGCTTCGCGTTGGTGCTGGTGTCGACGACGCGCGCGCGGCCCTTCGCGCGATCGAGCTTCCCGTCCAGCGTGTGCTTGCGGCACTGGTTCTCGACGCGGATGTCACCGTCGTCGTCGAGGCTGTACTTCGCCTGCGTCGCGGTGCAGTCGCGCTGGAATCGCTGCGGGTACGAGGCGATCTCGAACCACGTGCCGAGGTAGCGTTCGAGGTCGACCTTCGCGACGGTGCGCAGCGGCGGCGCGGTGGATTCTTCGGCGGAACGGGCCGCACAGGCGGAGAGCAGGAGGAACGCGAGGGCGACGCGGCGCATCGCGGGGAGTCTGCGCCACGGCGGGGGGTTGTCGAGGGGGCGGGATCTCGCCGTTCACATGAACCGGACGAACAACCCCATCGACCACACGAACCCGTGCATCCGCACGGCCCCCAGCGACGTCCCCTGCGTCGAGATCGCGTCGTCCGCCACATCGGGCCGCGGCCGAAGCCTCAGCTTCGTTCCCGCGCCGTAGCCCATCATCAAGTTCACGCCGCCGGTGACCCGCGCCGCGCCGCGTGGTCGCAGCCACGCCTTGGGTAGGTACACCGAGGCGCCGGCCTTGGCCGCGAAGGTCCCCAGCACACGGCTCGACGTCGTGGCGCGATCGTTCGAGTCGACCCGCGCGCGCACGAACTGGGGCCCGCCCTCGAGCGCCGCGACGACATCGATGCCCTCGACGAGCACGACCGAGGCGCGGACGCTGGCGACGACGGCGTTCGCCCGCACGCCCGTCGACAGCGCCCCCTCGTACGGATCCGCAGCGCCGGCCTGGCGGCCGTACTGCAGACCGCCACCCAGGAACAGCGGGCCGCGGCCGACCCTACCGTCGACACGCAGGCCCACCCCGAGCTGCAGCGGGTTGCGACCGTCGTCGAGGGCGCGATAGCCCCGATCGACGATCGTGAGCGTGCCGAGCTCGAGGAACGGATCGACGCGCCAGCGGATCGGGCGGCTCGGCGGGGACCACCGCGGCGACGCCTTCTCCCAGTGGAAGGTCTCGACGGGCGGCGCGGCGGCGTCGGTCGTCCCGAACGGCGCCGCGACGGCGGGCTCGGGCGCAGGCTCGGGCGCAGGCGCCGTGGCGACCGGCTCGACCGGCGCGGCGCCGGGCAGCTTCGACGTCGGGGTGGCCTCCGGCACCGCGCTCGGCGGCGGCGCCTCGGCCGGCGCCGCGGCGAACAACGACAGACCCAGCGTGATCGCGTGCGTCAGCGGAATCATGGGAATCATCGGAATCACCGCCGCTCCAGCAGATCGCCGAGGAACAGGCCCCAGCGGGAGGTGCTCGTCGATCGCGACGGCGCGGTCGCATCCGCGACGGTGACGAACCCAACCGCGTCGGTGTGGACGATCATCAGCTTGTCGGCGTCGGGCAGGTGGAAGAAGCGCTCGATGGGCTCGTCGAGCTGCATCGATTCCGGATCGAGCGTCGCGAGGTCGACCGTGCTGACCCACGACTGCCCGGGCGTACCGAGCAAGAGCTGGTTGCCGGACAGCGCCGAGGAGGCCGCGTCGTAGGGCACCGTCGAGGTCAACGGCGTCACCTGGCTGCGCACGAAGTCGAGGACGTACAGCGTGTTGCCCGAGCCGACCAGCGCGCGGTCGTTGTCGAGCGACACGAGGGCATCGATGCCGCCGTTGATCGTCAGGCGCTGCGGCGTGCGGCCCAGGGCGTCCTCGATGCCATCGAGATCGAGCTGGTACACGATGCCGCCGCCGTTGGCCCAGGCCAGGAGCTGCGGCCGCGGGCCCGCGGCGGTCTCGGTCGTCCGCAGCCGCAGCTGCCCCACGGCCGCATCCAGGGCGATGGTGAAGCCCTGTTGGGTGCGGATGTCGGTGAACGCGAGCGTCGACCCCGACACCGTCACGAGGAAGGGCGTCTCGTCGCCGTCGTGCGTGAGGAAGTCCGAGGCCCCGCTACCGACCGGCACGAGGCTCACCTGGGCCGAGAAGCCCGGCGCGCCGGTGACCTCGTCGGGGCGATCGACCAGCGTGAGCATCGCGACGTCGTTGCTCGTGTCGGAGCGCAGGAACAGCACCGGCGACTCGTAGAGCGCGTTGCCGCGGCGCAGCAGCGTCGCGTTGGGCGTGAAGGGCACGTCGGGGAAGAACCGCACCGCGGCCTGATCGAGCTCGGGGTCGGCGGCGTCGACGAGCACGATCTCGCCGTCGGCGAGGAAGGCGAGGATCTCGCGATCGACCGCGCCCACCCGCACGGGCAAGCCATCGGCGGCCGGGAAGTGCACCGAGTCCAGCCGGCCGCCGAAGCCGTTGAGCGTCAGGTCGCGGACGCTGTCGTCGCCGAGGTCGACGAGCGCGACCTGGTTCTGGTTCTGCAGCACGCCGTCGCCGGGGCCACCGCCGAAGTGGAGCACCGCGCGGCGTCCGTCGGGCCCGAGCGCGATCGACGAGAACGGGGCGCGCACGGGGATCTCCACCGCGTCGCTGCGCCCGTCGGCGGCGATCCGCATCAGCCGATCGTCGATGCCCTCGATCTTCTCGGAGGCGGGCACGACCAGGGCGAGCACGTTCTCGCCGGCGAGATCCGGCTGGATCCACGCGATGCGGGTGTCGCCGTCGCCGAGCGCGACGCGCTCGAGGGCGAGCTCGTCGTCCTGCGGCACCGCGAACAGGAGCTCCTGGTGGGTCTGGTCGGGCCACACGACGCTGCTGCGGGTACCGACCGGCGCGCCGACCTCGAGCGCAGCGTCGTACGGGTCGTCGCCGCAGGCGAAGACGCCGAGCAGCGCCGCGATCAGGCCACCGCGGCCGCGGGAAAGGATCATCGAGGATCGCATGGCGTCAGTCCTTCACCGCGTCGTTGAGGCGGAAGCCGGTCACCGTCTGCACGTCGCCGCCCGCATCGATGAACGTGATGCGGCCGGTCGGGTGCTCCTGGGACACGAAGATCTTCGCGGTCGCATCGACGTAGCCCGCACCCTCCGGGGGCGAGCCCAGGCCCAGGGACTCGACGATGAACGTGCGGAGATCCACCCGATCGATGCGCTGGACCCCGAGCGCGTCGTCGCGGAGCAGCACGACCGCGCGATCGCCCTCGGGCGAGAACAGCACCGGACCGGGGCTCGTCTCGATCGTCTGGCGCTTCTTCACCGGGAAGGTCTTGCTGAGATCGAGCAGCGTGTACGCCCACACGGGGGTCTCGTCCGCGGCGTCGGGCGCGTGCAGCAGCAACGCGTTCGCACCGTCCGGCGCGATGCCGACGGCCTGGATCGGATCGTCGACGAACAGCGTGACCGCCTCGCCCCACGCGTCGCCGTCGCGACGCACCAGCGTCACGCGCAGGCGCGGATCGGCGTCGGGATCGGGGCCAGTATCGGAGCCCCCGGTGCTACCGCCATCGCTCGACGACGACTCGCCCGTCGAGCTGCCGCCACCGTCGGACGAGCTCGAGCCCCCGGTCGTGCCGCCGAGCACCTGCGATCCGTCGACGAAGGGGTTCACGCTGGTGAACAGCACGATCGCGTCGGCCCCCGGGGCGATCTGGGCCAGGCCCACGTACTCGGTCGGCAGCTCGTACGGCACCGGCGAGGATCCGGCGTCGACCGGCAGCGCCAGCTCCCAGAAGCGGCTGCCCGCAGTGCTCGGCGTGGTGAGGATCGCGAAGCTGCCGTCGGGGGCGAGGTCGAGATCGGTGGGGATGTTCGGCAGCTCGAACGAGTACTGGGCCCGGGTCACGAGGTCGGTCGCGACGATCTCGGTCTCGCCCTCCACGCGGCTGAGCGCCACGTCCCGGTCGGCGGCGACGTGGATCTCGACCGTGCTCGGATCGACGCCGGGATCGGAGACCACCGGGATGACGTCGGGCTTGTCGAGGACCGCCAGATCCGCCACCGGCACCACGTTCACGCCGTCGTCGGTGACGACGTAGGCCCGTGCGGAGTCGGCCGAGAACACGATCTCGCGGGGGTGGGCTCCGACGGTCATCGCATAGGTGGTGTCCCCCGCGATGTCGAGCACCGTGACCTCCTGATCACTGCCGACGCCGAGCGCCTCGGGGCCGTCGACGTCGTGGTAGACGAACACGAAGGCCCCGTCGGGGGTCACCGCGAGGTTGTTCGCGCCCGCGGTCACCTCGCGCACGACGACGCTGGAGGTGAACGCCGCGCTCGTGGTCAACAGCGCGACGTCGTTGCTGCGCTGGTCGAGCACCGCCACGTGGCCGCCGTCGTCGCCGCTGCCGAGGATCGGCACCACCACGCTGGGGCCGCGACCGACGCCCACGACGTCGATCGCGAGGTTGGTCGAGTCGATGACGGCCACCGAGTCGGTGAGCTCGCTGGCGCTGTAGACGAAGCGTCCGCTCGCGCGCGGCACCCGGAAATCCGCGTCGGGCTCCTCCTCGGGGGGCGGTCCGCCGGTGTCGTCGGCGCCCCCGGAATTCGAGTCGCCGGCGGACGCCGATGCCGATGCCGACGCGCTTCCCTCAGTGCCGACACCGGTGAGGCCGGTGTCACCCCCGGCGAACCCCGAGTCCGACACCGACATGCAGCCGCTCCCGAGGGACCACGGCGCAAACGCCCACCAAGCTCTCGTCCATCGAGCCGACATCCAAGTCATGGGCATGCTCGTATCACCGCCCGGCGGTAGTGTCCCGGGCGCCACCGACGATCACGCGCGCAGGCGTTTCGCTGCGCGGTGCAGCGTTCGCGCCATCGACCCGGCATCCGCGGGCGCTCCCGCTACAGCGGTCGCTGCATTTTGGGCCGGTGCGCGAATCCGCGGCCAGGGGCGTCCGTCCGCCGCTCCCATGCAACGACGTGGACTTCGCGAGTTTCTCCGATGGAGCGCGCTCGGCGGTGTGGTGCTCGCAGGCTCGACCCTCGCCTGCTCGCCCCCCGAGGCCGGCCAGGACGACGACGGCGCCGATTCCGACGCCACCCCGGATGCCCCGCGGATCGCCGGTCGCGTGGTCGACCCGAACGGCACGGCGATCGCCGGGGTCGCGATCGTGGTCGACGGCGAGACGCGGGCCACGACCGACGCCTCGGGCGCCTTCGATCTCGAGGCCGAGGCGGCGCAGACGATCGTGCTCGCGCTGGAGGCCGACGGCTTCGTCCGCGGACTCGAGCGCGTCACGGTGTCGAGCACCGCGACGGCGCTGCGCGTGACGATGCTCCCGCAGGCCCCGGCGATCCCCCTCGACGCCGACGCCGGCGGCCGCGTGACCGGCCAGCGCGGGGCGAGCATCGACGCGCCGCCCGCGGCCTTCGTCGATCGCCAGGGTCGGGCGATCTCCGGGATGGTTGACGTCCACCTGACCCCGCTCAACCCGTCGCTGCGCGCCGAGCTCGACGCGTACCCGGGTGACGGCAGGGCGCAGACCGCCGCCGGCGACACGGTGCAGCTCGAGACCTTCGGCGTCGTCGACGTGACGGTGCGCCAGGGCGACGTCGATCTCACCATCGCCGACGGTATGGGCGTGAGCGTCGAATTCCCCCTGCCCGACCCCAGCCCCGCGACACCGCCGGCGACGATCCCCCTGTGGGGCTTCGACGAGGTCGCGGGCGTGTGGACCGAGGAGGGCACGGCGACGCTGGACGCCGAGCGCGGCGTGTATGTCGGGACGATCGGGCACCTCTCGCCGTGGAACTGCGACCAGGCGCTCGAGGCGACGTGCCTGCGAGGCGCAGTGACCGACGCGTCCGGCGACGGCATCGAGGGCGCGTACGTCATCGCCCGCGGCGTCGACTACATCGGCGACGCCTCGGCGGTCGCGGGGGAAGGCGGCGAGTTCTGCGTGCCGGTGCGCCGCAACTCGCGGGTCGAGATCACCGCGTACCTGCCCGGCGGCGAGGAGCTCGCACGCGAGGTCGAGAGCGGAAGCGAGGGCACCGACCTGCCGCCGGCGTGCGATGATCCGCGGTGCCTCGACGCGGGCACCTGGCAGTTCACCGACGTCGACATCGACGACGGTGACGCGCCCGACTGGTCCGGTGACGCGTGCGTCGACGACGGCGAGGCGAAGCTCGCGATGACGCTCGACGGCTACACGACCGCTGAACTGCAGTGGAGCGGATCGGCGTGGTTCGCCACCTGCGGGGCCCTGTCGGGCAGCGCCAGCGCAGACTCGACCGTGCTCATGTACCAAGATCCGGCGCTCGCGCTGTCCGTGATGATCGAGCTCGAGCTCGGCCCCGCCGAGACCTCCGCGAGCGTGCCCGCCAGCGTCTATCTGTTCGAGCAGCTCGGGAACACGCAAGCCGGCTGGTGGGTCGCGGACGACTGCGTCGCCGAGGTCTCGCGCAACGAGGTCCTCGCCCCGGGCCTGTTCGGCGTCGCAGGTCGCGGCGAGTGCAGCAGCCCAGCGATGGCGCTGCTGGGCAGCGACGCGCCGATCGACATCGTCGGCGCCTTCGAGTTCGCGGGTGTCGTGGTCGCGAGCGACGTCCCGGAGGAGACCATCCTCCAGTGCTGCGCGCCCTACTGGCAGTGACGGCGGCCGCGGCCAGCGCGGCGATCAGTACCCGCGCAGGCGGGCGACGATCGCCGCCTCCACGTCCTTCGGGACCGCGTCGTAGTGGCTGAATTGCATCGTGTAGCTCGCCCGACCCTGGGTCGCCGATCGGATCGCCGTGGCGTATCCGACCATCTCGGCCAGCGGCACCTCGGCGCGGACGATCTGCGCGGTGCTGCGGCCGCCCTCGACGGCGGCGCGGGCGGGCTCCATCCCCATGATGCGACCGCGACGACCGTTGAGATCGGAGACGACGTTGCCGGTGAAGTCATCCGGCACGACGACCTCGACCGCCATGGTCGGCTCGAGGAGCACCGCACCGACCTCTTCGAAGCCCTGCATCGTCGCCATCGCCGCGGCAGCCTGGAAGCTCGCGTCGCTCGAGTCGCCCTCGCGGAACGCGGCGGACACCAGCGTCACGCCGACGTCGACCACCGGGTAGCCGAGCAGCGGGCCGCGGGTCAGTGCGTCGTCGCTGCCGGTCTTGCACGACTGCACGAACACCGGCGGCAGACCGGGCTGACCCGACGGCGTCTTGGGAACCGCAGACTCGAACGTGTTCCCTGCGCCGCGCTCGCGCGGCGTCAGCTGGAGCGTCACCTTGGCGTAGGCCCGCTTGCCGCCCATCTCGCGCTCGTACTCGAGGGTCTTGGTCAGGGGCTTCGACAAGGTCTCGCGGTAGGCGACCTGGGGCTTGCCGACGTGGACCTCGAGCCGGTGCTCGCGCATCAAGCGGTCGATGATGATCTCGAGGTGGAGCTCGCCCTGGCCGCAGACCAGCGTCTGCCCGGAGTCGCGGTCCTGCTGGACCCGGAAGCTCGGATCCTCGCGGAGGAACCGCGCGAGCGCCTCGTCGAGCGCCGGCTGATCGGCGGCCGTCTTGGCCTCGATCGCGCGGAAGATCACCGGCTCGGGGATCTGCATGCCGGCGAGCACGACGCTGTCCTTGTCGTCGGCGAGGATCAGTGTGTCGCCGGTCCCGGTGAACTTGAGGCCGACAGCGGCGGCGATGTTGCCGACGCCGACCTCGTCGATCTCGGTGGTCTTGTTGGCGTGGACCTGCAAGAGCCGCTGCGGCTTCTCCTTGCGCGACTTGGAGGTGTTCTGCAGCGCGTCCTTGATCCTTAGCTTGCCGGAGTAGACCCGGAAGAACACCAGCGGCCCGCGGTGGGGATCGAACAGGACCTTGAACGCCAGCGCGAGGAACGGATCCTCGTACCGCGGCGCCCGCTCGACCAGCGCGCCGTCGCCGGTGCGATGGGTCTCCACCGGCGGCATGTCGGCGGGCGACGGCAGGTAGTCGATCACCGCGTCGAGCAGCGTCTGCACGCCCTTGTTCTTCAGCGAGCTGCCGCACAGCACGACGACGCCGCGGTTGGCGATGGTCGCCTTGCGCATCGCCGGGCGGAGCATCGCGCTGGGGACGTCGCCGCCCTGCTCGAGGTAGGCCGCCATCACGTCGTCGTCGACCTCACCGATCGCCTCGACCATGGCGAGGCGCGCGGCCTTGGCCTCCTCGACGAGCGTCGCGTCGAGCGTGGACAGCGGGTGGCGCACGACCTTCTCGCCGCTGTCGCCCTCGAAGCGCACGACCTCGAGGTCGAGCAGATCGATGACGCCCGAGAACTCGCCCTCGAGGCCGATCGGCAGCTGGGCGACGATCGGGTGGGCGCCGAGGCGATCGCGGAGCATGCCGACGGTGAGATCCAGCGTCGCGCCGACGCGATCGAGCTTGTTGACGAAGGCGACGCGCGGCACGCGGTAACGATCGGCCTGGCGCCACACCGTCTCGGACTGGGGCTCGACGCCGGAGACCGCGTCGAAGACCGCGACCGCGCCGTCGAGCACGCGCAGCGATCGCTCGACCTCGACGGTGAAGTCGACGTGGCCCGGCGTGTCGATGATGTTGATCCGGTGCTCCCGCCAGGCACAGGTGGTCGCCGCGGCGGTGATGGTGATGCCGCGCTCCTGCTCCTGCGGCATGTAGTCCATGACCGCGGCGCCATCGTGGACCTCGCCCATGCGGTGCGTGATCCCGGTGTAGAACAGGATCCGCTCGGTGGTCGTCGTCTTGCCCGCATCGATGTGGGCCATGATGCCGATGTCGCGGATCGTCGTGATGTCGAGCGGGGAGGCCATGGGATCCGGGTTTCTTCTGGGGGGAGACGGACGATTCCGGGCACGGGTACGGGTACGGGCACGGGCACGGGCACGGAGCGCGGGTTCCGGGAGCACGCCTTCGCGTGCTCCCGTCCCGCGCTAGCTATACACCTCCGGCTTCAACACCCCGATGTACGGCAGGTTCCGATACAACCCGGCGTAGTCGAGGCCGTAGCCGACGACGAATTCGTTGGGGCAGCGGAAGCCCACGTAGCGGGCGTCGAGGCGCTCGGTCCGGGCCTCCTGCTTGTCGAGCAACGTGCAGACCTCGACCGACGCGGGGCGGCGGGTCTGGAGGTTGTCGAGCAGGTAGCGCAGCGTCAGGCCGGTGTCGACGATGTCCTCGACCAGCAGCACATCGCGGCCGTCGATCGCTTGGTTCAGATCCTTGAGGATGCGAACCACGCCGGACGACACCGTGTTGCCGCCGTACGACGACACCGCCATGAAGTCGACCTCGAGCGGGATGTCGATGCCGCGCACGAGGTCCGCCATCAGCGGGAAGCAGCCCGAGAGGACCCCGACGACCAGCGGCTTGCGGCGCCGGTAGTCGTGGGCGATCGCCGAGGCGAGCTCGCCCACGCGGGTCGCGATGGTCTGCTGGGTGAAGAGGACCTCGCGGATGGAGGAGCCGAGCCCGCGTTCTGCGTCGTTCATGGGGTGTCTCGCCCGGGACCTCCAGGCGCGCGGAGTATAGCGATCGGCCGAAGGTCCGCGACCGCCGCCCGATCCCCCCGCCCGCGCCCGCAGCGGCGCGGCCCGACGCGGGATCGGGCGATCCGCGCCGGCGGGCCCGCGCGCACCGATCGGCGCCGCTCTAGTCACCCGGATCATGGTTTTCTACCAAAAAGATCACGCGTCCCCGTGCACCGCGAGGGTGCGGTCGCCGAACTCGCGGAGCTTGTCGAGGATCTCGTCGGCGGTCTTGGTCCAGACGAAGGGCC
>JBIJCC010000215.1:0-4881 GCA_044344875.1 Nannocystaceae bacterium | reverse complement strand
CGTGCAGTACCGCGACACCGAGAGACCACCGGTAAGCCGTGTGCGGGAAATTCGCACGCACGGTTTGAACGGGGGCCCTACCGGAATTCAATCCAAGAGAGAAGGAAGGTAGGGTCTACCAATGAAGGTACACGTGGCCACGACCCTTCTGGTCATCGCCGGTTGTGGGGTCCCGAGCATCCAGATCTCGTGTGGCACCGGCTCGCTGCCCGAGGTGCGCACGCGACCCGCAGTGGAGCCCGCCGCGCCGAAACCCACGCCGGAGCCTGCTCCCGAGGCACCGCCCGCGAAGGTGGCGACCGCCGTCGTGCACGACGTGGAGATCCCGACGCCGCCCGCGAGCGTGTCTCCTCGGCCTTCGCCCTTCGATCCACCCCCGGACGCCGCGTTCCCGCGTGATCCCGACGCGACCGCGTTCGCGCTGCACCGCGTCGACCTCTCGCCGACCCTGACCCTGCCCAAGGGGGAGCCGCCGGCGGGCGTGCTCGTGGCGACGCGCACGAGCGGCACGGACAAGGGCCTCGCCTTCGAGATCGATCGCGTGCCGGGCGAGACGCTCGCGCAGACCTTCGCGCGCGTGCGTCCTTGGTTCGCCGGCATCACCTTGCCCGCGGATCGCCGGTGGTTGTTCGGCCTCGTGCACCCCGTGGGCGACGATCAGCGCCTGAAGATCGAGGTCGTCGAGCGCGAGGCGATCGCGGTGCACGGCTCCGATCTCGCGTGGGTCGCCGTCCGTGCCGGGCGCGCCGGCGGTGTCGAGGCGAGCATCAGCGCGTCGGGACGCGCGCGCCTGCCCGCCGCGACGGCACCGATCGTCGGCGCGTACTATGCGATCGCCGTCGCCGATCGCCTGGTGTGGGCGGCGCACTTCGGCGGAGCGCTCGGCAGCAGGGAGCTCCAGAGCCTCGGCTTCCAGAGTGATCCGACCTTCGCCGCCGCGCTGCGCGACGCGATCGCGGGCGACCCCGAGGCCGTGCGCGCACTCGCCGAGGATCGGGTGACGGACGGCGGGACTCCCGAGGCGGAGGCGGCGGCCCGCGAGGCCGCGCTGCCGCCTGTCCCGGTGCTCGGCGCGGACGGCCGCACGCTGGTCACGTTCGAGCCGCGCGACGGGCAGGCGCGGACCGCCAGCCTCGTCGTGCCCGTCGACTTCCGGCTGGCGTCACGCAGCGGATTCGGCGCGAGGTGGACCCGCGGCGAGCCGCCTGCGTACCTCGACGTCGGCACGCTGGGCTGCCATCCGTGCACCGACGCGGAGATCGCCGCGCAGATCGAGGACGACTGTCGGGAGGTGCTCCAACCACGGCCGCCGGGCGGTCTGGTCGAGCGGACCGAGATCGTGCTGGACGCCGCCGACGAGGGCACGCGGCGGTGCGGCCGCGTACGACTCGACGCGGGTGCCGGCAGCGAGCTGAGGCTCCAGTGCTACCGACAGGATCCGGGTCACGAGCGCGCCATCATCCTCTCGCTCCACACCTGGGCCGCCGATCGCAAGGCGGTGATCGACGCGTTCGAGACGACCTGCGCGACCGTGCGCGCAGAGTGAGGCGCGGCGCCGACGCTCGCGCGCAGTGGAGTGGACGGGGGGCCGTCGCGCGTCGGATGATCCGGTGACCCATGCGTCGGCGAATCCTCGGTCTCGTCCTTGTCGCGGCAAGCTCGTGTGATCGACCGGTGGATGTGGCCCCGCAGCCACCGACCGATGTGCCGGCGGTCGCCGCGGTGCCCGAGCCGGCCGCCCCGATCGAGGCCGCGCCGTCGGACGCCGCGCTGCCCCAGACCACGACGCCCGCGACGCCCGCGGTCGCCGAGGAGCCGCTGCTGCCACCGCCATCGACCCGCGATCGTCCGACGTTCCTCAGCTACTGCGAGGGCCCGGCGACCGAGGCCGAGCGCGCGGTGGTCGAGCTGCTCTCGGCGCAGATCGATGCCGGTCCGTGCGCCGAGCGCTTCGCCGCGCTGCAGCGGCTCTCTGCGCTCGATCTCTCGATGAAAGGGATCACCACCGCGGCGCCCCTGGTCGGGCTCGACTCCCTGGTCGCGCTCGATCTCTCGTTCAACGAGATCCGCGATCTCGGTCCCGTCGGTACGCTGCACAACCTGAAGACGCTGAACGTGCACAGCCTGCGGGCGCCGAGCCTCGAGCCCCTGCGGGGCCTCACGCGGCTGGTCGAGCTGACCGCGACGGCGCGGGCGGTGAAGAACATCGACGCGATCGCGGCGCTCACCCGGCTCGAGGTGGTCCACCTGCAGTATGTGAAGGTCACCGACCTCTCACCGCTGGCGAAGCTGCCCAAGCTGCGCGCGCTGTGGATCGGGCACAACGCGAAGCTGTCGGATCTCTCGCCGCTCGCGGGTCTCACCACGCTGGAGCAGCTCGACGTCGACGGGCCCAACGGCGTGCGCACGCTCGACGCGATCGCGCCCTTGGTGGGACTCGAGCGGCTCTCCGTGTTCGGGGGCGTCGGGGTGCGGGACGTCGACGCGCTCGCGGGGTTCGTCGCGCTGCGGGAGCTCACGCTGCGGCTCGCGCCCGGGGCGAAGCTGCCGCCGCTCGCCAGGCTCCCCGCGCTGACGTCCGTGCACCTCGAGCACGGCGGGATCACGGATCTTTGCCCGCTCGCCGACGCCACCAGCGTCACGCAGCTCTACCTCGACGACAACCGCATCGCGTCGATCGACGTGCTGCGCACGCTCACCGCCCTCGAGCTCGCGCGGCTCTCCAACAACCCGATCCGCGATCTCTCGCCGCTGGCCAGCCTCGACAAGCTCACCACGTTGCAGCTCGGCGGGAACCGCATCGTGAAGGACGAGGCGCACTGCCCGAGCGCAGGTGAGTCGACGCTGGCGAAGTGGTGCCGCGGATACCTCGGGCGGTGAGGCGCCCGAGGAGTCCTCACCGCAGCGGCAGGTTCGCGAACGCGAGCAAACCAACCCCGTTCTCGTTCACGACCCACGGGCCCGGGCCCGAGTGGCCGAGGTAGCTCACCCCCGTCGCCGCGCTCGCGTCGCCCGCGAGCTCGAGCATCACCTGGTTCCCGGTCGCGCTGCCGCCGGTGATCGTGACCGCGGCCCCCTCGACGCGGAAGTCGATGTGGGCGCCCTCGGTGTACGTGAGCACCGAGGCGGCGTCGCGCATCGTGATCACGATCTGCGTGCCGCCGCCGGCGAGCGCGGCGGACTCGGGGTTGGGCGGCGCGACGTCGAGCGCCGGCATCTCGCCGTAGAGGTCGCGCGCGAGCATCCCGGCGTAGTGGTTGCCGAGCTCGCGGTAGCCGTTCTCGTAGGTGTAGTGGCAGCCGTCGTGGCCGTCGAGCCCGGTGGTCGACATCACGGTGATCTCGGCGAACTCGTCGGCCAGCACGCGCTGCACCTCCTGGGTGCCGAGCAGATCGCCGCCGCAGCCGGCCCGCAGCTGCGTGACGTAGATGCGCTCGAACGCGAGGTCCTCGGTCCAGTCGTCCTTCAGCGCGAGGAAGCCGTCGCGGTGGACCTGCGACGCGTTGCCGTCGTTCTCGCCCTGGTACCAGAGGATCGCGCGCAGCGACTGGTCCATGCCGCCGTTGCGCAGCCGGGTGAGCAGGCGACCGTAGTTGGTGGCGGGATCGGTGGGGTCGGCGTCGTTGCGCTGGAAGAAGCTGATCGGCTGACCGCCGAGGCCGCCGTTGACCACGCCGATGGGCGTCTGGTGGGCGGACGACAGCAGCGCGGCCATGCGGATGCCCCACTGCCCGATCGCGTTGCCGCCGTAGCCGTTGCCGTCGGCGACGCGCCACGTGACGTCCGCGGCGCTGGCGGTGCCGTCGGTGGTGTTGCTGCCGAAGCTGCGGATGAACGGGCCCTGGTTCTCGTTGGCGTCGCCGCTGACCTGGCCGGCGACCGAGTTCGACTGGCCGGTGATCACGTACAGATCGCCGGCGACGAGATCGGTCACCGAGAAGAACTCCTGGCGGGTCTCGTCGCGGACCAGCAGAAGGTGCACGTCGAAGGCGGTGAGCTCCGAGGGAATCGGCACCGCGAGGTCGAACGCGACCGGGGCGGCCCCGCACAGGGGCACGGTCGTCTGCGATCGCACGTCCTCGCCGACGCGAACCTCCGCGAGCACGTGGGTGTAGCCCTGCGACGCGACGGTGCCGTGGAACGTCGCGGTGCCCACGTCGGTGACGACGTCGCGGGGCAGCACGGCGCTGGGCCGCGGCGCGAGATCGACGGTCGCTGCGCCCGGCACCTCGGGCGCGCCCTGGGCAACCACGAGCGTTGATGCAGCGCTGGCCGTCGCGCCGTCGTCGTCGGTCACCGTGAGCACCACGTCGTGGCAGCCGACTGTGGTGAAGTCGTGGTTGACCATCACACCCTCGGCCGCCCCGCCGTCGCCGAACTCCCAGTCGTAGGCCAGGATCGTGCCGTCCGGATCGGCGCTCGCGCTGGCGTCGAGCACCGCGGCCAGCGTTGCGGCGCCAGCGTCCGGCGTCGCAGTGAACATCGCCACCGGCGGCTGGTTCGGCACGCCGACGTCGGGCCGATCCGTGCTGCCGTCGCTGGAGTCCGCCGCGGTGGTGAGCGTGTCGTCGTCGGCGGTGGAGGCAGGGCCGGTGGGGGTCCCGGCCGTGGTCGTCGCGTCGGTGCCGGTGCCCTCGCTCACGTCGGCGCCGGTGTAGCAAGACGCCGTCGCCGTCAGACCCAGGGCCAGGGCGAGGGAGATCGAGGGGGAGGGCCCGCGCATCGGGGCAGGGTACCACCGCACGAGCGTAGCGGACCGGAACGTGTCAACGACTTTGAGACAGGGGAGAAGGGAATTCTAAGTAGCGATGCAGGCAGGTGCGGCTGCCTCAGCGAGGGCGACGGCCTCGGTGTCGATCGGGTTGATGTGGACGACGTCAG
>JBIJCC010000072.1:0-49727 GCA_044344875.1 Nannocystaceae bacterium | reverse complement strand
GGACCAAGACCGCCGACGAGATCCTCGACAAGCTCCGCGAGTTCGGCGACCGCACCCTCGCGGTGCACGGGGACGCGTGATCTTTTTGGTAGAAAACCCTGATCCGGGTGACTAGAACGTCCCCGAGGTCTCGATCCGCGTGTACCCCGTCGGCTTGCCCGACGCGTCGAGCGCCATGCAGATCTGCTCGAGGTGGACGATATTGTGACCGATCCCGAGCTCGGGGTCGAACACGAAGGCGCAGCACCCCTTCGTGCACTTGACCTCGTCCTCGACGACCCACTCGCCGGAGGCGACGGTGTCCGCGAGCTCGGCGACCTTCTTGGTGACGGCGTCGACACCCACGACCTTGGTGGTCTTCGGCTTCGCCTCCCCGTCGCAGGAGTCGCAGCGCTCGACGAACTCGATCTCCGTGGTCGCCGTGAGGAGTGCGGGCGTGGGGGCCTTGCTCGGATCGTCGAGCCACGCGCCCAGCTGCCGCGCGGCGGCCTCGGCATCCGTGGGCGCGGCGACGGACGGCGGGGCGGCCTTGGCATCGGCGACCTTCGCGTCGACCTTCGCGTCGGCGACCTTCGCGTCGGCGACCTTCGCGTCGGCGACCTTCGCGTCGGCGACCTTCACTTCGACCTTTGCGTCGGCGACCTTCGCGTCAGTCTTCGCCTCTCCTTCGACCTTCGCCTTCGCGTCGGCCTTCGCCTTCGACTCGGTCTTCGCCTTGTCGTCGGCCTTGCCGCCGTCGCACGCAGCGGCCAGGCATCCGATCGCGATCAGGAGGAGTGCGGTGCGCATCGGCTCCTCGTAGCACGATCGACGGCCCCGGCGATCCTGTGGCGGCGCGCATTCCATTGCGACACCGCACATCGTCACATCCCAGAGCGACGTGCGACAAACCCCGCCGACGCGCGTCGGAGTTCGTCGTCAGCCCAGGTCACCGGCAGGTGAGGTGCACGTCGACGACCTCGCCCATCGCGGGTTGACCGGTGGGCGTGCGGTACTCGAACGCCGCCCGCTCGACCCCGCAGTTGCCCCGCCCGTCGCAGCTCGCCTCACGCCGGAAGCCGAGGTCGATCGCGACCAGCGTGGTGTCGCGCAGCGGTCGGAGCTCGGCCATGGTGCCGACGCGATCGTCGTCGAGATCCGACCACAGCACGAGCTCGCCGAAGCGGGCGTCGGCCGCCGAGATCTTGCCGTCGCGGTTGCTGTCGAGCTCGGCGAGGGCGGCGAAGCCCTGGGTCGCGGGCTTGCCCGACGCCATCGGGGTCGCGTTGCCGAAGAGCTCCGCGCCGCTGCGGATCGCCCCGTCTCCGTCGCGATCGAGCGCGAGCCACGGCGCGGTCGGCCAGTCGGTGCTCACACACGACCCGTCGCCCGAGAGGTCGAACGACGCCGCGATCGCCGGTGTGTAGTCGATCGCACCGCCGTCGAAGTCGAGCACCAGCGGCGTGTCGCAGTTGTCCTCCCACCACTCGTGGCGCGCGAACGAATCCCCATCCCAGTAGCAGCGCTCACCGCCGCAACCATAGTCCTCGCCCTCCCCGGGGCGGCACTCTCCTGGATCGACCGCGCAGGGCGTGTCGAACGCGGCGCCATCGAGCACGATGCAGAACGTGCGACCGACCGCGCCCTCCTCGGTGGTGCACTCGGTGCCCTCCCACGGCGAGCCGTCGCAGACCTGCGCGGCGGGTGGTGCGGGCTCGGGCTCGGGCTCGGGCCCCCCCGGCTCGTCCTCGTGCTCGGTGTCGACGCCGTCCTCCGTGTCGACGTCGTCCTCCGTATCGACACCGTCCTCCGTATCGACACCGTCCTCCGTATCGCCATCATCGGCGATGTCACGATCACCCTTCTCGACATCGCACGCAGCGATGCCGACGACCGAGGGAAACACCAAGACAGAGACCAGCCGACGCCAACCCAAACCCATGCATTGCGTCAGTGCACGGCCGATGCCAGGGTCCTCGCTCGGCAAGCACGGGGTTTTTCCCGACGGACCCGCGACGCCGCTGTCAGACCGCGACACCGATTCACGGCGCGCCGTCGGCCAGCGCGTCGTCGGCGTGCCGCGTCACGATCGGCTCGCCGCGCCGCGCCACGACATCCCGCAGGCGTGCGACGAGCTCGGCGTCGTGGCGGAAGGTCGCCAGCGCATCGATCGCGTCCGTCGCGATCGCCCGCGAGCCGTGCTCGACCTGCTCGAGCAACCACGCCCACGCCTCGGGATCGCGCAACAGGGCGATCGCCAGCAGCCGGATCCGCCGCGACGCCGCCCCCACGAGCGACGCATCCGCGTCCCGCAGCGCCGCGAAGGCCCCTGGCAGTCGCGAACCACCGAGCGCGAGCGCGGCCGCCTCTGCCAGCGTCGGGTCGGCGTGCCGCAGGTACGGCGCGACGTCCTCGATGCCCGCCGCGCCCACGAGCTCGAGCAGCGCGGCGAAGCACTCGCCGAGCACCTCGCCCTCCGTCTCGCCGATCGCGATCCGCAGGCGCAGCAGCGGCTCGGCGACCATGCGATCGCCCGAGGCCGCGAGCGCCCGCGCCGCGGCGATCCGCGCCCGCGACTCGGGGTCGGCGAGCAGCAGCGCGACCTCGACCGGCGCCCGCTCGGCCCGCGCGTGCACGAGCGCCATCCCGCAGATCCCTCGCAGCTCGGCGGCCGTGTCGACGCGCCCGCCCCAGACCGGCTCGTGCTGCACGTGCCGCACGCCCCGCATGAACAGCTCGATCTCCCGCAGCTCGACCCGATCGAGCGCGCGGGCGATCGCCGCCTTGCCCCGGCACCCCGGATCGCGCTTGACCGGGTCCTCGAGCAGCCGCGCGAACGCCTCGGGCAGCGCCCGCAACAGCGCGGTGTCCGATTCCTCGAGCGCATCGGCGACGATCGCCACGAGGTGACCGTTGCCGGTGTGTACCGTCTTGTCGAGGAGCTTGCGCGCCGCGGTGGCGTCGCGATCGTCGAGGGCCGCACGCACGGCGTCGATCTGCTGCTCGAACCGATCTCGCGCCACGACGCGGCCAGTCTACAGCGCAGCCAGGCGCGTCGGAGTCGCGACGCGAGCCGCGGGTTTTCTCGATGCGTTCGCCCCCCGACCGTGGCACGTCCCAGGGATTCCCCGCTTCCCCGCGCGGCGTGGCCTGCTACGGTGCGCCCCATGACGGCGCCCGAACCCTCGTCTGCGCCGTCGTGGATCGGCACCCTCGAGGGCGCCGGCTCGTTGCTCGTCGTCGCCGGCGTGATGTCGGGCCTCGCGTTGGTGGTGACGCCCGCGGCGTGGGCGACGTTCGTGCCGCTCGGCCTCGGGTGCATCGGCGTCGGTGTGCTCGTCGTGCGCTGGTGTCGGGCCCGCGCGGCGGCGGCGGGCTGACCTCAGCGCTGCCGATCGAGGAACGCGAGCATCGCGGCGCACTGCGGGGGGTTGCCGCGCTTGCGGATGCTCGCGGCGAGCTCGGCGGGCATGCCCCCGAGCGTCGCGAGCTGATCCTCGGTGAGCCCCTTCTCCGTCGCACGCACCGCCGCGCGCGACAGGGGCATGTCGGCGTGCCCCTCGGCGACGACCTCGTCGAACGCCGCGCACACCGTGATCACGATCGGATCCACCACGGGCTCCGCCTTGGCCGGCTCCGCCTTCACGGAGGCCTTCGCCGGCTCCGCCTTCGCGGCGGCCTTCGCCGGCTCCGCCTTCGCCGGCTCGGGGGGCGTCGCGCACGAGGGGATCCACGCGACGACGAAGACACAGGCGGCGGCACGGAGCATGGCGGCCACGGTACGCGATTGCGACGCGCCCGTCCCTGCGACGCGCGTTGCCGGCACCGACCTCCCGAGGTCATTGTCGGCGCGCCCGTGCCGTCGCCAAGCTCCGCGCATGACCACCAAGCACGTGCTCGTGTCGACCTCGCTCATCGCCCTCGCCATCGGCACGTGGGCCATCGTCGCGCCGGCCTCGCTGCTGGCGAGCAAGGGGGTCGCGCCGATCCCCGCGACGCTGGTGTGGGTGCGCGAGGTCGGGGTGCTGCTGGTCGCCCTCGGCGTACTCGCGTTCGCCGTGCGCGCGCAGCCCGACTCGCCGAGCCTGCGCGCGATCTTCGGGGCCAACGCCGTCGTCCAGCTCGGGCTGCTGCCGATCGAGCTGGTCGCCCACGCGCAGGGCACCATCCCGGCGCTCGCGGGCATCGTCCCCAACTCGGTGCTGCACGCGGTGCTCGCTGCGACGTTCCTCTGGCTCACCGTGCGGCCGCGAGGCCGCCGCGAGGTGATCGCACCCGCCTGATCCAGGCTGTCGTTCGCGCGCGGAGCCTGGCAAGCTCGCGATCGGCATGCACCGGCGCATCGCGATCGCCTGCCTCGCGACCGGCGGATGCTGGGTGCCCCACGTCGCAGGCGTCGTCGACGGGGCCGGCGGCACCGCCGGGGGCTCGGGCACCGACGCGGCCGGCACGACCGCCGCGATCGCCACCTCCGAGGGCAGCGCCTCGGACACCGCGACCGACTGCGACGTACCGGTGCCCGATCCCGCCTGCGACACGTTCGCCGACCCACTGCGGGCATTCGAGCTGGCGTGCTACGCCGACGTCGCCGCCGCGATGTTCATCACCGCGGACACGGCGTCGTGGCGACGGGCCCACGAGTTCGGCAACGCCTTCTTCGCCCCGCGCTTCGGCGACGCGCTGATGGTCATGACCACCGGCGTGCTCGCCGAGGCCCATCCGAGCGGCCAGGTCGCGCAGGACGTCGGCGTCGCGGAGCCGGGCGTCGCCAACGACAACCCCGATGACGTCGATCTCCCGGCGCCGATGCTCCCGACCTCGGGCAGCAACGGCGGGGCCGGGGGCGCGCCGTTCTTCGACTGCGACGGGCTCGGCGACTGCTCCGAGTCCCTGCCGCAGCCGTGGTCGCAGGGCGGCCGCGCGCGCGACCTGCTGTGGTGGTCCGCCGACGTCACCGTGCCCGCCGGCGCCCGCCACCTCGCGCTCGACGTCGCGTGGCTGACCGCCGAGTTCCCCGAGCGCGTCGGCGCCACCGCGAACGACACCTTCGTGCTGTGGGTGTCCTCCGAGGCGTTCACCGGCAACGTCGCGACCCTGGGCGGCCAACCGATGACGACCACTGGCCTCGCGTCGCTCCTGGCGGAGCACACCGGCGACGATCCGATGCTCCTGCGCACCGGCGTCGACGGTGGCACCGGCAGCCCGTGCACCGTGCAGGGCGCGATGACGCCGTCGTGCCCCCGCGGCGCCGCGTCCGACTGGCTCGTCCTCACCGCCGCGGTGCAGCCCGGCGAAGTCGCGACGATCGCCGGCGCGCTGTTCGATCAGGGCGACGATCTGCTCGACTCGGTGGTGCTGCTCGATCACTTCCGCTGGGGCTGCGAGCCATGCACCCCGGGGACCGACTGCGGGCTCGCCCGGCCGTAGGGCCAGTCGATCTCCCTTGACGCGCTACAGTTGTAGTGGCATCTCTACATCTGCCGCACAGCCGCGACGGCTGTGGTGCAAGGGATCCACGCGATGGGCGACGAGAAGGCGATCAACGACACCGAGTGGGACGTGCTCGGGGTCCTGTGGCAACGCGAGCGCGCGACCGCGCGCGAGGTCTCCGAGGCGCTCGAGGAGCGGCGCGGCTGGGCCTACTCGACGGTCAAGACGATGCTCGATCGCATGCTCGACAAGGGCCTGGTCGAGGCCCGCCGTGTCGGCAACGTCTGGGAGTACAGCCCGGCGGTCGAGCAGGCCGACGCCCGGCGCAGCGCGTGGCGGCGGTTCGTGGACACCGTGCTCGAGGGCTCGGCGTCGCCGGCCCTGGGGCTGCTCGCCGGCGATCTGCGGCTGTCGAAGAAGCAGCGCGCCCAGCTGCAGAAGCTCATCGATCAAGAGGAGGGGGAGTGATGGACATGCACGATCTCGCGACGACACTCGCAGCGCTCGGCCGCGGACTCCCGGCCTGGTTGGGCGTCATGACGCTGTGGACCGGCGGCCTGCTCGCGCTGGCGTGGCTCGCCGATTGGGCGCTGCGGCGCGTCGCGGAGCCCGGGCTGCGCATCGCCCTGTACGCCGTGGTGCTGGTCCGGGTCGCGTTGCCGGTCGACTGGCAGACGCCGCTCGGCGTGCTCGACGACGGCGCTCCGCCGTCGCTCGCGACGAACGGACCTTCGGCGATCGGTGCTGTCGCGCCAGCCGGTCAGGCGTTCGTCGTCGTCGCCGAGGCCGCGAGCGTCGAGACGGCGCCCGTGTCCGCGCCGATCGACGCGCTCGGCCTCGGCCTGCTCGCGGTCTACCTCGCGGGAGCCCTCGGTCTCGGATTCGTGGTCATGCGGCGGTTGCGACGACTCCGCAGGGTCCTCGCCGCGAGCACCGCGACGACGGCGTTGCACGGCGTTCCCGTGCACGCCCACGCCGACGCCGGACCGATGGCGGTCGGCCTGCGTCGACCGACCATCGTCGTCCCGCACGCGCTGCTCGAGTCGACCCAGACCGAGGTCCTCGACGCGGTGCTGCGCCACGAGCTGGCCCACGTGCGTCACCGCGACGGCGTCTCGGCATTGGCGATGGCGCTGCTCTGTGCGATCGCGTGGCCGCTCGTGCCGGTGTGGATCGCGGTCGCCCGCGTGCGCCTGCTGATGGAGCTGCGCGCCGACGCAGCCGCGGTGCGGGCCTGCGCCCCGCCGGCCGTCCGGGGCTACCGTCGACTCCTGCTCGATCTGGCGCAGCAGCGCTGGCCCGCGCACGTCCTGGCGCCCGGGCTCGATCCCGTCGCGGCGCTGCGGGCCCGACTCGGCGCGATGGCGACCCGACCGCGCGCGCCGTGGCTGCTGCAGCTCGCGTTCGTCGGGCCGCTGGCGATCACGCTGCTCGTCGTCGCGGGGCGGCGGTCCGACCCGGGCGTTCCCGCTGCGGCCGTCGCCGACTCGACCGCGCCCGTCGATGTCACCACGGCGCCCGTCGCCGAGCCCGCGCCAGTCGACGCGGTGGCACTCCCGTATCCGCACTGCCGCGAACACGCGGGGATCGAGATCCCCCTCGTCGGCGATCGCGACACGCAGACGCTCATGCGAACCCGGGTCCAGGTCCTCGCCAAGATGGCGGCGCGGCGGAGCCCCGATCGGATGGGCATGCTCGGCCCGATCGCGGACTCGCTGTTCGCGGGACCCCAGCAGCTGGACGGCATTGCCCGCGCCGAGGCCCGCTACGTGATCGGCCTCGGTCACGCCGCCAACGGCCGCATGGCCGAGGCCGCCGAACACATCAGCGAGGCCTCCTGGGAGGCCGCGTTGCTCCGCTATGACCTCGTCGCCGCCGAGGCCGCCGCTGCGATGGTGGTCGTACTCCACCGCGGCGGGCCCCAGGCCCAGGACGAGGCGTTGTCGTGGAGCCGCCACGCCGAGGCCGCGATCCGGAACAGCGGACAGGCCGGGCCGATGGCGATCGAGATGCACCGCGCGCTGGCGGTGATGGCCGAGCGACGCGGCGACGCCGAGCGCGCCGCGGCCCACCGCACCGAGGCGGAGGCGATCGACGCCGCGTGCGAGGTCGTGTCCGCATTCGGGGCCATCCGCGAGGGCGCAGCGGCGGCACCGGCCGATCTCTCGACCGGCCTCGACGCGTTCGTCCCGAGCCCCACCGCGGAGCCCGCGGCGACCGAGTGACGCGGCGTCCGGTCGCGATCCCCCCGACGCGGTCAGTGGCGTTCCCCACGCGCGTCGGTCCCTGATGTACTTCGACCCAGTCCCGTGCCGAACCGTCACGCTGTCCCCCGTCGCTCGACCTTGGCCTTCGCGTCGCTGGTCGCCCTCGCCAGCCCGAGTGTTCTGCACGCCGCGCCGACGACACCAGAGGCACCGGTCTCCTCGGCGTCTGGTCACTTCTGGGGTGACACCGTAGTCACCCCCGGGAGCCGCGACCTGGCCGCGGAGATCGAACCGAAGGCGGTGCGTCAGGGCGTGCTGTTCATCAACTTCGACGGCGCGAACATCATGATGGGCGGCGACTTCTCGCAGACCGACTCGTCGATGATCTTCGGGCAGGAGTTCGCGCCCCACGGCGGTAGCGAGGCCGAGAAGACCGCGATCGTCGACGCGGTGAAGGTCGACTTCGAGCTGTACGACATCGTGATCGTGGACGAGCGGCCGAGCACGGGCGACTACACGATGGCGGTGACGTCACCGACCAATCCGCTGGGCGGCGGCGTCCTCGGCATCGCGCCGCTGGACTGCAACGATGGGATGCCCAACAACGTCGTGTTCGCGTTCCACGGCGCCGGCGACGGCTACAGCCCGTCGGGCGCCGCGGGCACCATCAGCCACGAGGCCGGCCACTCCTACGGCCTCGAGCACGTCGACGATCCGACCGACGTGATGAACCCGGCGAACTCGGGCGGCGACCCGACGTTCCGCGACAACTGCACCGCGCTGGTCGATCCGATGGTCGTGTGCGGGCCGGCCCACGAGCTGCACTGCGAAGGGGGCACCACCCAGAACTCGCACAAGGAGCTGCTCGAGATCTTCGGCTCGTCGATCCCCGACGTCATGGCGCCGGTCGTGAGCATCACCGCGCCGGACAACAACGCCTACTTCGAGGCCGGCGCGTCGTTCCGCATCGACGTCACGGCGACCGATGACGACGAGGTCCGGACCGTGCAGCTGTTCGAGGGCGACGCCGCGCTGATGACCAGCGCGATGGCGCCGTTCGGCTGGGACGTCGTCGACATCCCCGAGGGCATCTACGAGTTCACCGTCACGGCCACCGACCGCGTCGGCAACGTCGGCACGAGCGAGCTGATCACCGTCTACGTCGGGATCGACCCGCCCGAGGACATCGGCACGACCGGCGATACCGACGGCGGCCCAGGCCAGGACGGCGACGGGGGCGGCTGTGGCTGCACGCAGCCGGCGGGGTCGCCCGTCGCGGGCCTCGGCCTGGTGCTGCTGGGTCTGCTGCGTCGACGTCGAGGTCTCGCGTCGGCACACGACGCCGTGCGCAGCGCCTGACGCGGTCCATTTCGGGGCGGACGCTTGCCCGGCCGACCCGGCGCGTTATCTCTCGATCGCGACCGGCGGACCCCGTGCGGCCGCACCGGGGAGGCTCGCGATGACCCAGCTCGTGCAACTGCAGCGGCGCGTCCCGCCTTCGTCCCCGACCGGGCCGCATCCGGCCAAGGTGCTCCTCGTCTCGCCGCGCTACGTCTCGGCGTACTTCCCGATCGGGCTGGCGTACGTATCGTCGTACATCCGGCAGTTCGGCCACGAGGTCACGCCGCTCAACATGAACCATCACACGCCCGAGGCCGGCTACGCCGAGCTCGAGCGCCTGCTGGCCACCCACGAGTTCGACGTCATCGGCATCACCGGGCTCACGGTCGCGTTCAACGCGATCGAGACCATGGTCCGCTTCATCCGCGAGCGCTGCGACGCGAAGGTGGTCCTCGGCGGCGGCATCACCTCGTGCGAGAGCGAGCTGGTGATGCGGACGATCCACCCCGATTTCATGGTCGTCAGCGAAGGTGAGCTCATCTTCCGCGACCTGCTCGACGTGATCACCGGCGAGGGCGATCCCTCGCGCGTCGCCGGCATCTGGTACTGGGACGGCGAGACGCCGCTTGCCACCGGCGACGGCCCGTCGATCGCCGATCTCGACGATCTGCCGTTCCCCGACCTCGAGCTGTTCGGCATCGCCCGCGAGATGGAGCTGCAGTCGACGCGTCAGATCAGCTACCACGAGACCCGCTTCCACGCCGGCAAGACCGTGCCGATCACCGCGAGCCGCTCGTGCCCGTTCCGGTGCACGTTCTGCTACCACGCCGGCATGGGCAAGTATCGCCGGCACTCGATGGCCAACGTCGTCGACCACATCGAGCAGATCCTCGCCAAGGTCGACGCGACCCATATCAGCATCTACGACGAGCTGTTCTCGGCCAACAAGAAGCGCATCCTCGAGTTCTGCGACCTCTTGGAGCAGCGCGGCCTGAAGTTCACGTGGTTCTGCCAGCTCCGCGTCGACCAGCTCGATCAGGAGCTCCTGCACCGCATGCGCGCCGCGGGATGCCGGCACATCTCGTTCGGCTTCGAGAGCGGCAGCGACACCGTGCTCGAGAGCATGGACAAGAAGATCACCGCGGCCCAGATCGCGCGGGCCGTCGAGCTGACCCGCAACGCTCGCATCGGCATCCAGGCGAACTTCCTGTTCGGCGACCCCGCCGAGACCGATGCCACGCTGGCCGAATCCCTGGTGTTCCAGCGCGAGCACGACCTGATGTTCGTCGACTGGTCCGCCGTGATCCCCTACCCGGGGACTCGCCTCTACCAGTCCGCGGTGAAGCGCGGGCTCATCACCGACCGCGTCGCGTTCATCCGCTCGATGTGCAACATCTCGGCCTATCTGTGGAACGGGATGATCAACCTGACGCAGATGTCCGACGCGGACTACCACGCGCGTTATGTGGAGCTGCGCGAGCTCAACGATCGCAACCACCGGCGGCGCCCCGCGATCGTCAGGGACGGCCGCGTCCTGGGTCCGCTGGATTCGGAGCTCACCGTCGAGTGCCCGAGCTGCGGCCAGGTCGAGACCATGGAGCTGCCCTACCCGCCGGGCACCGTGGACGGCCGCGTCGAGCCCCGCTCGATCATCGGCGTGCAGGGCTACAACATCGTGTGCGACGCGTGCAATCGCAAGATGCACCTCGCGGCGTGCCGCATCCCCCACGTCGGGAAGATCTATGCGCAGTTCCAGGCCGAGCTCGATCGCCTGGAGGAGACGGGCGCGAAGGTCGTGATGGTGCCGGCGATGGACCGCTACTTCGGGGTCTTCGCCGAGGACATCGACCTCACCGGCCTCGACATCGTCGGAGCCTTGGACTCGCGGCCCCATCGCCTCGGGGCGAGCTTCATGGGCGTGCAGGTGCAGCCGCTCGACGTCGAGACCGTTCAGGCGCAGGGCGACGTGCACTACGTCGTCATGCCGTGGGTGGAATACGACCGCGCGCTCGCGGTGCTCGACGCCGCAGGGGTCGAGGCGGAGCGCGTGCTGTGCTGGAACGCGATGTTCGTGGCCGCGATGCAAGAACGGCCCAACGCACCGAGCGAAGGGCCGATCGAGGCGCTGCGCGCCACTGCGTGACGGACCCGTGGCCGCGCAGGCAACCCCGCGCGGCCAAGGGCCTGCGATCACCTCACGGCGAGGTGATGTTGAGCGTCCAGTTGCCGGTCGCCCCGTTGTAGCCGTCGACGAGGATCAGCACGACCTCACCGGCGACCATGTTGCGGACGATCTGCGACTGCGTGCCGAGGCCGCTGTCGTCGTCACACGCGAGCTGCGTCGCGCAATCCGAGAACAACGACATCACGGTGTCGTAGGTCGCACCGTTGGTGTTGAACGTGTACTGCGCCGTCGCCGGAGCGACGAAGCGGATGACCTCGTCGTTGGCGTTGCCCTGACCGCAGGTCGGATCCAGGTCGTTGTCGCTGGCGGCCGTGTTGCCGGCGGCCACCGCAGCCCCGATGGCGCTGCCGAGGTCCAAGTCCTGGCACGCGAACACCGGGAGGCACCCGGTGGTGTCGAACGCGGTGCAGTCACCCGCGCAGGCGAGCACGCCGCCGCCGAAGCCCTGGCTCACGCAGTCCGCCCCGAGCAGGTCGGCGCCGTCGCACACCTCGGCGCCCTCGGCGACGCCGTCGCCGCAGACCGCACCGCCACCGCCGCACGCCGCTGCGCAGGCGGGCTCGACGAGCGCCGCCTCGGCGCACAGGTCGTCCCAGCTGTTGTTGCAGCACCAGGCATCGGCGGCGCAGATCGCCGCCTCGCACGCGGCGTCATCGCAGCCGACCCCACCATTGGCGATGCAGCAGTTGCTCGCGTCGATGGTGCACGCGCTGGTGTCGAACCCGCTGCAGTCGCCGGCGCACGCCAGCACGCCGCCGTCGAAGCCCTGCGAGATGCAGTCCTGACCGAGCAGATCCGTGCCGTCGCACGCCTCGGCGTCCTCCGCGACGTTGTCGCCGCACACCGCCGGGGCGCCGCAGACCGCCGCGCAGTTGGGATCTGCCTGCGCCTCCAGGGCGCACGTGCCGTCCCACTGGGTGTCGCAGCAGAACGGATCGGCCGCGCACACGGAGGCCTGGCAGACGCCGTCGTTGCAGCCCGGCGTGTCGTTCGAGACGCAGCAGTCGTTGTCGTTGTCGACGCACGCGGACGTGTCGAACGCGGCGCAATCGGCCGAGCAGCCGAGGGTGCCGCCCGTGAAGCCCTGCGAGACGCAGTCCTCGAGCGCGAGGTCGGTTCCGTCGCAGACCTCGAGATCCTCGATCACGTCGTTGCCGCAGCCCGGGCACGCGATGCCGCAGAGGCTCCCGACCGCTTCGACGCACAGCCCGTCCCACGAGTTGTCGCAGCAGAAGGCATCGGCCGCGCAGACCAGATCGACACAGTCGTCGCAGCCCGGCACCATCGCGTCGCCCGTCACACACAGATCGTGGGGGCAGGCGTTGTCGGTGCAGTTGGAGGTGTCGAACGCGGAGCAGTCGTCGGCGCACGCGAGCGTGCCGCCCGCGAAGCCCTGGGCGACGCAATCCTGGCCGGCGAGGTCGGCGCCGTCACAGACCTCGGCGTCCTCGACGACGCCGTTCCCGCAGGCGGCCGCGACGCCGGTGCTGCTGGACTCGACGGCGCCGGTCGACTCGACCGCGCCGCTCGAGCTCGAGTCGCCGGGACCGCTCGAGTCACCGGGGCCGCTCGAGTCACCGGGTCCGCTCGAGTCGCTCGAGTCACCGGGGCCGCTCGAGTCACCGGGGCCACTGGAGTCGCCGGGGCCGCTCGAGGAATCCGGATCGACGGTCCCCGAACTCGAGTCAGCCGAGTCACTGGGATCGATCGTGTCGGATTCGGAGGTCGATGCGTCGGTGCCCGACGCAGAGTTGCTGGTAGTCGCCTCGGTCCCGTCATCACCACAGGCGCCGACCAGGAAGGCGGCGATCAGGAGGCGTTGACGTGACTTGGCAGTGTCGATCAGGGGAAAGAAACCGCGGAGCATCCCGGAGGATAGGCGCCGCCTCCGCCGGAAGGACACCGCCGATCCCTTGGGGCAGATTCCCATCGGGAGAGCCCCCAGGCGCCCACTGCGCGCAATCGAGCGCGGGCTGACGCGCACGCGACGCCGGGCTCATCGCCCCGCCAGGTCGCGGAGGATCTCCTCGGCCCGGTGCCGCCAGGTGTGCCGCGCCCGGATCGCGGCGGCCGCCTCCCTGCGCATCCGTGCGGCCCTCGGAGGATCGCCGAGCACCTCGTCGATGCGATCGCGGAGCGTCTCCAACTCGAACGGGATGTAGTGCACGCCCGGCTCGAACTGATCGGCGATTCCGCCGGGCAAGTGATCGTACATCGTGCGACGCCAGAAGAGCAGCGCGCCGCTGCTCATGACGTCCATCGAACGAAAGTGCATCCCCGTGCCTTCGTGCAGGTTCACCGCCGCCTCGGCGTACGCCCGATGCATCGCGGCCGGATCCGCCAGCCACCCGCGGTAGTGCGGCGCGTACCGGGGCCATCGCGACCAGTTGACCGGCCCATAAAGGGCCATCGTACGGCCCGGCCCGAGCGCCGCATCGATGAGATCGGTGCGATTGATGTGCCGCACGATCCGACCGGTGATGTCGTAGCGCAGCACGTCGTCGAGCTGCAGCCCATGACCGCAGCGCTCGCGGCACGCGGCCTCGACCTTCTGCATGAACGCGTCGGGGGACTCCGGCTCCCCTGCACGCCCGCGCAGCAGTCGTTCGATGTCCGGCAGCAGCTCGCCGAAGGTGCACGCGCCATGGCCCGAGACGTCGCGCGCGAGCTCGGCGGCTGACCACGGGTTGGGGATGTGGCCGGCGAAGCTCGCGTCGCTGCCATGCACGTGCGGCACCTCGGCGTAGTCGTGCTGGCACGCACCCGGGCCCATCCACCGGAAGAAGCCCTTGTGCGGGTAGTGCAGCACCCACGACTCGGCGAACAGATACGTCGCCTCGCTGCCCTGGAAGTGGGACAGCGATCGCCCGTTGAAGTCGACGACCCAGCAGGCGTGCGCGATGTCCCGCGGCAGGAACGGCACGTCACACCGCGGGCGGTTCATCTCGAGCACGAGGTCGGGCCGATGCGCCGCACACCACTGGCGCATGCCGTCGGCGTCGAGGTGACCCATCGCGCCGCTCGCCTCGACGCCGGCCTCCCAGAAGCCGCGCAGCATCTGCGCGAGCAGTCCGGCGTAGAACTCCGTCACCCGCGGCAGGAAGACCGAGACCCGGCGGATCGTCACGGCACGACCTCTCGCACAGATGCGGCGGACCTCGGGCGATGGCGGATCGACATCGGCACGGTCGGGCGTCGATCCTTGCATGGCGTCGCGGGTCGGCGCGCGCACGGCCCGATGCGGTCCACCCCGCACGGCGTCGAGCTGGGTCGTGGTCAGTCGTGGCTCGCTGGGCCGCGCAGCACCGTGAGCGCGCCGTCGTTGCTGCCGTCGACGACGCGTCCGTCCGCGAGCACCGCCATCGCCGATAGCTTGCGCGAGGTCGACCACCGCCACCGCGGCGCACAGCTGGGGTAGGACAGCGCCACGACCATGTCCTCGCGCCCGAGCAAGAGCGTGCTCGCGTCGGCGTCGAGGCCGATGAACGGGTAGCCATCGTGCAGCGCGAGGGTCCGCTCGAGCACGAGCCCGTCGCCCTCGACGCGCAAGACGTCCAGTGTGTCGTCCCAGTAGCTCACGAGCACGCGGATCGCCGCGTCGGTCCGGTGGACGTGCAGACCGTAGGGGCGCGCGAAACGACCGTCGTCGTGGCGGTGATCGAGCAGGCGCTCCCCGACGCGACGGCGCTCGCGGGCGCTCCAGATCTGTAGCCGAGCGTCGTCGTACCCAGCGACGAGCAGGCGATCGTCGTCGATCACCCGGAGGACCTCGACCCACGAGCTCGCGACCTCCGCGTCGCGCTCGGCGAGCATCTCGCCGGTCTCCGGGTCGAGCCAACCGAGGTGCGTCCCCGAAGCGGCGACCACCACTCCGCCGAGACAGACCACTCGCTCGCACCGCGACGTCGGGCGCGACCACGGCGTGCCCTCGCCGCCGAAGCGCACCAGCTGATCGAAGTCGGCGAGGACCACGGCGCCGCCTGGCAGCGTCGCGACATCCTCCGCGGCACGCGGCAGCGGCGACGGCGGGGCCGCCAATCGCATGCCGCGCCCACTCGCGAGATCGTGACGCACGAGATTGCCCCCCGCGTCGAGCACATCGATCTCGTCGGCCGACGCCGGGTCGATCCGAACGACCGCGTCGCTCCCCGGCGGCAGCACCAACCAGTGCCCCGCGAGCAGATCGGCCCGTGCTCCCGCCACCGCAGTGCGCGGCTGGCCCTCGGGATCGAGCTCCGTGACGCGGTTGCTGCGACCGCCGATCCACACGTCGCCGGTCCGCGGGTCGATCTCCATGCCGAACAGCGCCTCGTCGTGCATGCGCTCCCCGGCGGTCGCGCCCCGTCGCCACCGCGATACCCCGCGGTAGGCACCATCCCAACACGCGACGACGACGAGGTCGCGCGCGGCCGACACCCGGGCGCGCGCGACCTCGAAGACCGGGAGGGCGTCGCGAATCTCCAACGTCGTCGGGTCGAGGAACACCAACCCGTGTTTCGCGGTGCCCGCGAGCAGCAGGCCATCCACGACCTGCACCTCCGCACCGCCACCCGAGGCAAACCGCCGTGGGGTGTCGTGATCGCGGCCGATGACGCCGACATGTTGGTCGGTCGCGAACGCCAGTGTCTCACCGTCGATCCAGGCCACCGAGTTGACGTCGTACGGCTCGCGATGCACGCGGACGGCGGCCAGCGTCTCGAGGTCCCACAGCCGCAGCGTCCGATCATCGCAGGCGGTCGCCAACCAGCGGCCCGACGGCGAGATCGCGACCTTTCGGACGCCGGCGCTGCCGTGGTCGAGGTCCGCGCGGCGCTCGAACCCGGCGGCCGCGTGCACCAGACAATGGCCATGACTGTAGCCGACGGCCACCACACCGGCGCCGTCGTGCACTGCGACATCGTACGCCCAGCCATCGACGAGCCGATCGGCGTCGGGATGGGCCCGACCCGCGCGATCGAACGCAGTGACGCGGCCTCCGCCCGCGACGATGACCGCGTCGCCGCAGAACGCGATCGCATGCACGGGCGCCCCGAGCACGAAGCGCGGCACGCTGAGATCCTCGGCGACGACGCCGACCGCGAGGTCCCGGCCAGCGAGCGCGTCGAGGCGCGGGGGCGGCTCGATCGGCCCCAGGGCACGAAGCCGCTCTTCGACCGCGGACTCGTACTCGAACGCCTTGCGCGTCGCGGCGTTGGGTGATCGCCGCAACCGATGCAACGCGCGATCGACCGCCGGCGTGGCGCACTCGAGCAGCGCTTCGATCGCATGCACGGTGCGCCCATGGGCATCGCGCGCGTAGCCGTTGGTGTAGCGGCCGAAGCGGGCCATGTGCTCCACCAGCGCGATCGCCTCGGCCTCGACGTCCGCGAGGCAGCCCTTGGCCTTGGCGACGTCGATCACCGCGTCGCGCCGGATCGTGTGCGGGTCTCCCAGGGCAGCGCGCAGCCCGTCGACGCCGGCGGTCACGTGGAGCTCGGTGATCGCGATGTCGTCGAGGACGCGCAGCGGCGCCTCGGCACCGCGGGCACGCAGCACGGCCCGGGCGGCCGCGCGGACGCGCGGCTGCTCGGCGTCGAGGAATGCCGTGCCGATGGCGACCGCCTCGGCGGCATCGATGCTCGCGGTGCTCGCGACGAGATCGAGGGCCACCGCGTGGAGCTCGATCGCAGCGAACTTGTTGTCCATCACGGTATCGAGGGCCTCGCGGACCACGACGGGATCGACGGCGAGGCCCGCGGCCCGGCGCAGCGCCGCGTGCATGAGTCGCTCGTAGATCGTCGCGTCGGCCAGGCCTGCGCGGGTCTCGAGCAGGCGCTCGACCGCGGGCAGCGCGGCCGCGTCTCCGCGACACGCCAGCCCATACAACGCCGCCCGCCGGAGCGGCCCGTGGAGCTGGGCCTCGGCGAACTCGCGGGCGCCCGGGGTGTCGAGCTGCGCGATGGCGATGACCGCGGGGACGACGAGATCCTTCGGACCCGACTCGACGATGCTGCGCAGCCGCTGCAGCGTCTCGGCGCTGGGTCGTCGCGTCAGGGCCTCGATCACCGCGCGCAGCGGTGCCTTGTCGGTGATCGATCGCAGGTACGCCGGCGTCGGGACGAGCGGCGTCTCGTCCTCGAGCTCGATTTCCCGGGGATCGTGCGCGTCGGGGTCGGTGGCGACGTCGTCCTGCTCGGCGTCCTCCTCCTGCGCTGCGTCCTCGTCCTGCGCCTCGTCCTCGTCCTGCGCCTCGTCCTCGTCCTGCTCGGCGTCCTCGTCCTGCGCTGCGTCCTCCTCCAGCTCGGCGTCCTCCTCCTGCGCCTCGTCCTCGTCCTGCGCCTCGTCCTCGTCCTGCGCCTCGTCCTCGTCCTGCGCCTCGTCCTGCTCCTGCTCGTCCCGGTCCGCCGCGGACGTCTCGGTCGCGTCGATCGGCGCCGCGAACACGCCGGCGCCGCGCTGCACGGGACCGAAGGAGCTCACGAGTTCCTCGCCGTCGTCGTCGTCGTCCCCGGCGTCGGCGTCATCCTCGTCGGCGGCGTCCCGATCGGACCATCGCAGTCGATCGAACAGTCGTGCGAGCGCTGCATCGTCCAACGCCCCGAGGTTCGCGAGCGCCCTGACCGCCTCGTCCTTGCCGTACTTCGCCCGTGTCCACTGGTGCAGGCGCGCGACGAAGGCCGGTGCCGCCTCGACCACGCGTCTGCGCTCGTCGTCGTCGAGCGCAGCGGTGACGGCATCGACGACGTAGAGCCCGCCCGACGTCAGGGCCACCGCCAGCATCGCCCGCGCCCGGGCCGAGGTCGCATCGCCGAGCGCCTCGAGGGCCCACTCCCAGCCCTCGGCTCGATTCGCGATCTGCATCGCGCGATCGAACGCGCGGCGGCCCTCGGCGTCCACGTCGGCGAGCACGCGCGCCAAGGCGTCGACCGCCGGCGGCGCGTCGATGCGGCGCCAGATCTCCGCTGCAATCGCGTCCGGCGATCGACCCTCTGCCCAAGCGACCGCGTCCGCGCGCTGGGTCCGACGCGTCGCCGCTCTCGCCGCTGCCGCCGCCTCGGCCTCCCGGCGGCGCGTCTCGGCGACCGCCGGATCCAAGCCGAGCGCCGCGAAGCGCCGCCGCGTCTCCGCGAAGTCCAGCTTGCCGACGTGCGTGCGCCCCTTCGCGAGTTCGGCGAAGACCTCTGCCGCGTCGCGCAGCAGCCTCGACGGGCTCGCCTTGCACAGCTCGCACGCCTCGGCGAGTTCGTCGCGCTCGAAGAAGTACAGCGTGAACAACCAGTACAACCCACGCGACGGCAGCAGGAACGACGCGTAGCGCTTGGCGTCCTCCCAGTGCATGCGCGCCTCGTGCCACTTGACCATCGGCTCGAACCACTTCCCGGCCTCGCGAACGTTGCCGTCCATGAGCTTGGCGATCCAGTGGCTGCGGAACCAGAACAGCGAGGCCGCCGACCCCTCGAGGGTGAAGCTCGGCGCGGTCCCCGAGTTCTCGACGAGGGACTGGTAGTGCCACGACGGCGCGACCCGTTCGACCAGCCGCGGCATGTCGCGGCGCACCACATCGAGCGGATCCCCCTTCACCGGCAGATCACCCGCGTTGATCTCGTACAGTCGATTGAGCTCCGCGAGGGTCGAGATCGCGTCGCAGAACGGCGAGAGTTCGTCGGTCTCGTGATCGTAGAAGAACACCGGCGAACACTCGGGCTGCATCACGTCGAGGAACGCGAGGTAGCCGTCACCGTTGCCCGCCGTCCCCAACGGCACCAGATCGGACAGCACCAGCTGCAGCGAATACCGAGCGAAGCGGCCGAGCAGCTGCTCGAAGAGATTGCCCCCTTCGAAGTCGAACGGGATGAGATCGTCGGGCCAGATCCGCCACTCGCCGAAGTTGCACCACCCGAGCGTCGCGCCGCCGCGCAGCTGCAGTAGCGCGCGGAGCTCGGGCGGACACCCTTGACCGTGCACGGCCTCGATCTCGGCGACGACATGGTCCGACGGTTCGGTCCGGACGACCCGATAGTGCTCGACCAGCGTGTCCACGAACGACTCGCGGAAGAACCGCGCGACCCCGGGATCGGGGGTCCGGCCACGGACATGCCCCTCGTACCCCTGCGCGATCGTGTCGGCGAGCTCCGTCGCCGCCTCGGCGTCGGCGCACTCGTCTTCGCGCTGCACCACGAGGGGTTCACCGACCCGACCGCTGCGCACGATCACCCGCGCGCCCACGACCTCGATCTCCACGCACTCGACCCCCGGGGCGGTGTTCTTGTACAGACGCATGCGGTGGCGTGCGCGTCAGCAATCGCCGTGCCACGTGCACCGTCGACGCGACGGGCGCGCGCGGTCACCGGCCTCGCCCAAGTCGGGCGGCGGGCGGCCCGACTCGAGCAACCGACCTGGGCAACGGCCCTACTGCGCCGGCAACCAGCCGCGCGCGACCGCGTCGTCGATCAGCGCCTCGACGTGCGACCACAGCTCCGGTGCACCATCCCGCACCAGCGGGCCGTTGACGGCGTGCACCTGGGCCGCGGTCACGCCGTGGGCGCGCCACGAGGCGCCCTCCGTGAAGATGTTCTGCAGGATCGGCTGCACGCGATCGAGGGCGCGGGCGAACCGGGCCTCGGTGGTGGTGCGCGCCTCGAATTCGTCCCACAGCCCGCGGAGCTCGGCGGCCTCGGCCTCGGGCAGCAGCGCGAAGATGCGATCGGCGGCGAGCTGCTCGCGCTCGACCTGCGAGGCCGCGTGGGCGTGGTCGTAGACGAAGGTGTCGCCGGCGTCGATCTCGACCAGGTCGTGCACGACGATCATGCCCAGCACCCGCGCGCGATCGAGGCCGGGCGGAGCGAGGCGATCGAACAGCACGATCGCCATCAACGCCAGGTGCCACGAGTGCTCGGCATCGTTCTCGCGGCGCTCCGGATCGAAGCTCAGCCGTGAGCGTCGCAGCACCGACTTGAGCTTGTCGGCCTCGCGCAGGAAGCCGATCGCGCGGCCCAGCGGGGTGTCGTGCATGGGTGCGGAGGTATCACGACGGCCGTCGATCGGCGCGTCGGGTTGACACGCGTCGGTACAGGCCGTGTCATCGGGCGGTGCGAAGGCCCACGTGGTTGCGTCCGTCCCTGTGCGCTCGTCTCGCCGTGCTCCCGCCCGTCGCCTGCGGCGGCGAGGGTGACGGCGCCTCGGCGTCCGCCAGTGATGGCGCGTCCGCGACCGGCACCGGCACACTGACCACCGCCGTCGGCACGACCGAGGCCGTCGACAGCACCGGCGCGTCCGCCACGGTGGGCTCCGGCGACACGACGTCGGCGTCGACGTCGGCGTCGGCGTCGGCGTCGGCGTCGAGCAGCGGTACCGGCGTCGCCGACACCTCGGGCTCCACCGACGCCAGCACGGGCACCGACGGCGGCTCCTCCGAGGGCGGCTCCTCGACCGGAGGCATCGTCGACGGCGGCGTCGTCGATGTCACGATCATCGCCCACGACGATTGCACGTTCACGACGATGCCCCCGTCGATCAGCGTGCCCGAGGGCACGGAGTTCACCGTGAACTGGATCAGCGCGGCGAGCAGCGACATCGAGTTCGACGTGGCCAAGATCGACCGGTTCAACGCGGTGCCGATCATCCTCGGCCTCGAGCCCGGCACCTCGTATCACGACGAGGTGCGGGTCTGGTGCGGCGAGCTGTTCACCGGCACCTTCGACTTCGAGCTGCGCAGCTGCTTCGACCCGTTCTACATCCCGGTCGACTGCTCGGCCTGACGCCGGCCGATCACCACGGGATCTGCTCGAGCGCGATCATCCTCGGCCTGACGCCGGCCGATCACCACGGGATCTGCTCGAGCGCGATCATCCTCGGCCTGACGCCAGCCGATCACCACGGGATCTGCTTGAACGCGATCATCGCCTTGACCGGCTTCGCGGTGCCGTTGTGGCTCGCGCTCACCGCGACGCGCCACACCTCGGTGCCCGCGGCGTTGGGCGTGTCGGTCGGCGGGTTGGTGCCGGTCACCTTCACGAACGAGCAGATCTGGAACATGCCGGTCGACCACTGGCCCTTGTACTTGGCCGAGCTGCGCTTGGTGAAGCTGTTCGCGCCGGCGACCTTCTCGTAGGTCGTGACGAGCAGCTCGGTGTTGTTGCACGACGACGCCTGGCCCGGCTCGCTGGCGAACATGCCGCCCATGTCGAACTGGAGGATTCCGTGCTTGCTGTCCGGGTTGGCGTCGGACGGCACCGTGAAGTCGGCGACGAAGCGCTTGCAGGTCTGCTTCGACGCGTAGAGGATCCCCGACGACGCCAGCTCGCGCGAGTCGACATCGGCGCCGAGCGTGGCGCTCGCGTCCGCGCTGCCGCTCGCGCAGACGTCGAGCAGTGCGGGGTTGATCGGGCCGATGGCGGGGGCGTTGGCGAGCGAGACAAAGGTCAACAGGGTGGTGAGCATCTGAGGGTTCGGGCTCCTTGTGCTCCGAATGACGGGACGTTCGCGGGATGTGACGGGCCGATCCGAACGCCATGGTCACCGCGAACCGGGTCGGCGACCGCGACCGACTCGGCGACCCACGACGACGCGCGGAACCGCCGGGACACGGAACCGCAGCGCCGCGGCCATCGCTCGAAATCATGCGCCTGCGCTACGTCGTCGTCCGCCCCTGGGCAGCCGCCCTCGTGTTCGCCGCGGCGTGCGGGGACGACGGGGCCGCGGCCCACGGCACCACCGCGGCGGACGAGGCCAGCACGACGGGCGCCGCCGACACCACGGCGACGACGGGCGCCGCCGACACCACGGCGACCTCGGCGGGCTCGACGTCCTCCGGCGCGGATAGCTCGACCACGTCGCCCGACCCGAGCACGACCACCGAAGGCTCGAGCGACGGCGGCAGCTCCACGTCCACCGGTGACGCGGGCAGCAGCTCGAGCGGGGCCGCGGGCTCGTCCTCCGACTCCACCGGTGAGCTCCCCGTCGAGCCCGGCGGATCGATCCTCGGTGCGGTCGAGAAGGGCCCGTACATCCTCGGCTCGAGCCTCATGTTCGCGATGCTGGACGCCGCGGGCTTCCCCACCGGCGCAAGCGTTCCCGGCATGGTCGACGACGACCTCGGCACGTTCGAGGTCGCGCTGCCGGGTCCGCTCGCGTGGCTCGAGGCCGAGGGCTTCGCGTTCGACGAGGTGAGCGGCGATCTCTCGGGCGCTCAGGTCACGCTGCACGCGTTGGTCGTCGTCGACGGCCCGCTGGTGTCGCGCCGCGTCAACGTCCTGACCGACCTCGTGGCCAATCGTGCGCTGCTCCTGATCAACCTCGGCAGCACGCCGAGCGACGCACTGACCCAGGCCGCCACCGAGCTCGTCGCGGCGTTGCCGATCGGCGCGGGCTACGTGCCGGGGCTCGACTTCAACCAGCCGGCGCTGTTCGGCGAGGGCGACGCCGACGACGCTTACTTGCTCGCCGCCAGCGCGATGGTGCTGCAAGCCGCCCACGACGCCGCGGGCAACGGCGACGCGACGCCGGAGCTCCAAGCCCTGCTGAATGCGATCTCGGCCGACCTCACCGACGACGGCCTGCTCATCGGCAGCCTCGTCGACCAGCTCGAGCTCGCGCAGGGCCGCGTCGACGAATCCGCCGTGCTCGACCACCTGCAGAGCTACGCCGACACGCTCGGCATCGACTTCGCGGCGCCTGCGTTGGCGACGATGCTCGACCTCGACGGCGATGGCGTCAGCGATGCCGACGACAACTGCCCGGGCGTGGTCAACCCCGGTCAGGCCGACGACGACGCGGACGGCGAGGGCAACGTCTGCGAGGTCTGCGACGATCCCTCGCTCGAGGACGCCGACGGCGACGGCGTCCCCGAGCCCTGCGACAACTGTCAGTGGATGAACGCCAGCCAGCTCGACACCGATGGCGACGGCATCGGCAACCCGTGCGACAGCTGCCCGATGACACCCGAGGGCGAAGCGGGCGCGTGCTGCGATCCGCGGCAGGCACCCGTGCACTGCCTCGAGGCCGACATGTCGATCCAGAACACCGACTGCGAAGACGGCGGCGCGGGGTTCCTGTGCAACGATCTCTCGTCGGGCGGCGCGGGCTACGGTGAGCTCTGCATGGACGAGTGTGCGGGCCCCGGCTCCACCTGCGTCGTCGTGGACGCGTTCCCGTTGTGGGCCATGTTCCACCAAGCTGGCTGCGGGCCGGGCCTGGAGTGCTGCACGCGTCACTGCACGCTCGGCGACGATGCCTCGTGCGAGCAACCGGGGCTCGTGTCACAGCCGACGTGCCTGCGTTACTTCGCCGACGGCGAGGCGCCGGCGGGGCTCGAGGACCTCGGCCTCTGCGTCGACACGACGGCGGGGCCGTGCGCGGTGCCGGGCAGTCACGCCCGCGCCTGCGCGAAGGGGCTCGAGTAGCGCGACCGCCCCGCGCGCGGTCCTCATTGCCGAGGCCGTGCTACCCTGCGATCGTGCAACCACGTCGTGAGGGACGCAGCGCCGCCGTCGCGATCGTCGCCCCGGTGGGGGTGATGGTGCTCTTCGGGTGCTCCTTCGATACCTCGGGCGTCGGCGACAGCAGCACCGGCTCGGTCGCGACCTCGAGCCCGACGACCACCGACGATCCGACCACGGCGCCGACGACCACCGTCGATCCGACCCAGGGCACCTCCGGGTCGAGCACGGGCGCGGACACCTCCAGCACCGTCGATCCGAGCGGCTCGTCGGGCACAGGCGACACCGCAGGGAGCTCCAGCACCTCGGACACCGGCGTCGTGCGCGGCTGGTGGGACGCCGACTGGCCCAAGCGCCGACGCATCGACCTCGCGTTGCCCGAGAACGTCGCCGGGCCGCTGTCGAGCGTGCCGGTGCTGATCCTCCTCGACGACCAGCGCATCGCCTTCGACGAGCTGCAGGCCAACGGCGAGGATCTGCGCTTCGTCGACGCCGACGACACCACCGTGCTCGCCCACGAGATCGAGCGCTGGGAGCCGACCGGCGGCACCGCGGTCTGGGTCGAGATCCCGGAGTTCACCGCCGTCGACTCCATCTTCATGTATTGGGGCAACCCCGACGCGCCCGCGGGTGACGATCCCGGCGCGCTGTGGTCCCCGGGGTACGCCGCGGTCTATCACCTCGACGACAACCCCGAGGACGACGCGCCGCAGATCGGCGACAGCTCGCCGTCGCTGCGCGACGCGACCGTGCAGGGCGGCATGACCAACGACGCGCTCGTGCCCGGCTTCGCCACGCGTGGGCTGGCGTTCGACGGCATGGACGACAAGGCGCTCGTCGGCACCATCGACAGCGACGCATGGACCGAGATCACCCTGTCGGCCTGGGTCTTCCACGGCGACGAGGGAGACGACCGGGCGATCAGCAAGGCCTTCGGCGCGGGCGGCAGCGATCATGTGTTCATGCTCGGCGCGCACAGCAACGACGTGAAGGTACGGCTGCGCACCGACGGGGACGGCGCGGGCACGACCGAGATCCGCCCGGCCGGCAGCCTGCCGCCGAACGAGTGGCACTACGTGGCGATGACGTGGAGCGCGAGCACCGAGGAGTTCGTGCTGTTCGTCGACGGCAACGAGGTCGCCCGCGAGGGGCGCACGGGCGAGTCCCTCGCCGACGCCAACCCCGACGTCTACCTCGCGAATGTCGACGCCGACGAGAATCGCCACTGGCTGGGCACGCTCGACGAGATCCGCATCGAGTATGGGGTCCGCGACGGCGACTGGTTCGCGACCCAGTTCGCGGCGATGAACGACACCCTCGCGACGTTCGCGGCCGAAGAAGCCCTGCCGTAGCGCGACCGGCCGTCCCCGGCCCCGGGGGCGACGCTGGCATGCCCGGGCGCTTTCGCATACAACCGCGGTCGGTCATGGCGACAAGCACCAAGCCACCGTCGGGCATGCGCGACTTCCTCCCCGCCGATCTGGCGCGGCGCAACTTCGTGGTCGGGATCGTCCGCGAGATCTACGAGCGCTACGGCTTCTTGCCGCTCGAGACGCCGGCCGTCGAGAACGTCGAGATCCTCCTCGGCAAGTACGGCGAGGACGAGAAGCTGATCTACCGCATCATGCACCGCGGTGAGGAGCTCGCGCGCGTACTGAAGGACCCGCCCGCCGACGGGCTCGACGCCGACGTGCTGTCGGATCAGGCGCTGCGCTACGACCTCACCGTGCCGCTCGCCCGCGTGGTCGCGCAGTACGGCGAGCTGCCCAAGTACTTCAAGCGCTACCAGATCCAGCCGGTGTGGCGCGCCGATCGGCCGGGCAAGGGCCGCTTCCGCGAGTTCTACCAGTGCGACGTCGACATCACCGGCACCGAGAGCCTCGTCGCCGAGGCCGAGGTCTGCGCGGCCGCATGCGACGTGCTCGATCGGCTCGGGTTCGACGGCTACACGCTGTGCGTCAACCACCGCAAGCTGCTGCGGGGGCTCATCCGCACCGCGGGCATCGACGTCGCCGCCGAGGGCACCGCGCTGCAGGCCGTCGACAAGCTCGACAAGATCGGCAAGGACGGCGTGCTCGGCGAGCTGACCGAGCGTGGCATCGACACGGCCGCGGGCGCGCGCCTGCTGACGCTCATCGATCGCGCCGCGGACGAGACCGACGAGGCCTGCCTCGATGGGTTGGCGGCGGCGATGACCGACGACGAGGGTCGCGCGGCGATCGAGCAGCTGCGGACGCTGCGGGGCCTGCTCGCGGCGACCTCCGCGGGCCCGCGCGCGCGCATCGTGCCCAAGCTCGCCCGGGGCCTCGGCTACTACACGGGACCGATCTTCGAGATCCAGGTCCACGACCTCGGCAGCAGCATCGCCGGCGGCGGCCGCTACGACGAGCTCGTCGGCATGTTCGGCAAGCGCAAGGTGCCGGCGGTCGGCCTGTCGCTCGGGCTCGAGCGCATCCTCGTGGTGATGGCCGAGCGCGGGATGTACCCCGAGCTCGCCGCGGGCCCCGAGCTCATGCTGTGCTGGCTCGACGTCGACCAGGCCGCCGTGCTCGGCGTGGCCCGGCAGCTGCGCGCCGCGGGCGTGCGCGTCGAGGTGTTCCCCGAGGCGGCGAAGCTCGGCAAGCAGATGCAGTACGCCGACAGCCCCGGCGTGAAGGCCAAGTGGTGCGGGATCCTGGGCACCGACGAGCTCGCGCGCGGCGAGCTGACGGTGAAGCACCTCGCGTCGGGCGAGCAGACCAGCGTGGCGTTCGACGCGGTCGCGAGCCACCTGCGCGCGCGCGGGTGACCCGGGCCCCTCAGCCCCCGAGCAAGCTCCGGATCGCGGCCTCGTCCTTGCCGACGACGATCCGTTTGCCGCGGACGAGGATCGGGCGCCGCAGCAGGTTGGGCTCGGCCAGCACCGCGGTCACGAAGGTGGCCGCGTCCGGGGGCGCGTCCTTCCAGCCGCGCTCCTTGGCGATCGCGTGCCGGGTGTTGAGCACCGCCGCGGGCCCGCCACCCGTCGCCACGATCTGCTCGATCTCGGCGCGTTGCAGCGGCGTCTTGGCGTAGTCACGCACCTCGATGTCGTGTCCCAGCTCGCGTACGAGACCTCGTACGTCACGGCAGGTGGTTCACGTGCTCTTGAGGAACAGCGTCGTCGACGTCATTGCCCGAGACGCTACCACGGCCGCCGCGGCGCGGGCATCATGCCCATGATACCCATGGGGGAGACGATGGTCGACGAGCCCGGATCCACCGAGTCGAGTGCGCTGCGCGGGCGGATCCTCGTCGCCGACGACGAGAAGAACATCCGCCGGACCCTGCGCATGGTGCTCGAGGGCGAGGGCGCCGAGGTGCTCGAGGCGGCAGACGGCGCCGAGGCCCTCGCGATGCTCGGCCAGCCCGGCCCGCCGATCGAGGTCCTGGTGATGGACGTGATGATGCCGAACGTCACCGGGCTCGAGGTGCTCGAGCGGCTGTCGGCGCAGGGCGGCGGACAGCCGAGCATCCCCGTCATCCTCATCAGCGGCCACGCGGGCGTCGAGGATGCGGTGCGCGCGACCCGGCTCGGCGCGTTCGACTTCTTCGAGAAGCCGCTCGATCGCGATCGCGTGATCGTCAGCGTGCGCAACGCCCTGCGCCAGTTCGCGGCCGATCAGCAGCTCCGCAGCCTGCGCTCGCGGATCCGCGGCGAGATCATCGGCGAGAGCCCGGCCACGCAGGCGCTGCTCGCCCAGATCGCCAAGGTCGGACGCACGCGCGCCCGCGTGCTCATCACCGGCGAGAGCGGCAGCGGCAAGGAGTTGGTCGCCCGCGCCGTGCACGAGGCCAGCGAGCGCCGCGATGCCGCGTTCGTGAAGGTCAACTGCGCCGCGATCCCGCGCGAGCTCATCGAGAGCGAGCTGTTCGGCCACGAGCGCGGCGCCTTCACCGGCGCGATGATGCTGAAGAAGGGCCTGTTCGAGGTCGCCGACGGCGGCACGATCTTCCTCGACGAGATCGGCGACATGGCCCCGGGGGCCCAGGCCAAGGTGCTCCGCGTGCTGCAGAGCGGCGAGCTGATGCGCGTCGGCGGCAGCAAGCTCATCAACGTCGACGTGCGGGTGCTCGCCGCCACGCACCGCAACCTGCAGGAGCTCGCGGCCACGGGGGATTTCCGCGAGGATCTGTACTTCCGGCTGAACGTGGTGCCGATCCACGTGCCGCCGTTGCGCGAGCGCGTCGAGGACGTCGAGCTGTTGGTCCGGCACTTCATCGATGTGACGTGCCAGGAGAACGGCCTGGCGACCAAGCGCATCGCCCCCGAGGCGATCGCCGCGCTGTCGGGTCACGGCTGGCCCGGCAACGTCCGAGAGCTGCGCAACGTGATCGAGCGGATGGTGATCCTGTCGGACGGCGATCTCGGCGTCGACGACGTGCCCGCCGAGCTGCGCGGCGGCGTCGAGGATCCGTCGTTCGACGGCATGCCGGCGCTGGTGGATCTGTCGTCGGGGAATCTGCCGCCCGAGCTGTCGCTCAGGGACTTCCGCGAGGCGGTCGAGCGGGCGTTCATCACCCAGCGATTGCGCGAGCTGGCGTGGAACGTGTCGAAGACGGCGGAGTCGCTGGGGATCGAGCGGACGCACCTGCACAAGAAGATGAAGCTGATGGGGATCCAGCGCGGGGGGGCGTGACGTGGACGCGAGGAACTCGGTCGGCATCCTCCTCTGGTCGTTCGTCATTGCCGCGGCCTGCGGTGCGGCCGACGATCCGCCGCAGGACACGTCCACCGGCGCGACCTCGGACACCACCGCTGGCGCCGTCTCCGTCGAGCGATGCCCCGAGTTCCCCACGCAGGCGGAGTGCGAGGCCGCCACCGTCGGCCCCGCGCAGGACACCTGCGCATGGCTCGAGGTCCGCGTCCCCGGCCCGACGTGCGCCAGCGACGTCGTCGTCGCGCAGTGCGTCGGCCTGACCTACGTCGGCGAGGGCTGCCAAGCGCTCGAGTGCGAGGGCCCCGGCTCGAGCGCGACGGTCGACGGCTTCTTCCGCGAGGTCGACGGGGCGATCCAGGTGTTCGCCAACCCGCCGGCGCAGTGCGGGCTCGTCGCGCTCCACGACGGCTGGGGCGCGTGCCTGGGTGACGAGACTCCGCCGGAGTGCTCGTGCCTCTGCGGGCCGTGAGCGTCGCCCGGCCGCGGTCGCGTCACCGTCGCCAGCGCTCGCGGAGCATCAACAGCACCGCGAATCCCAGCACCGCCACCGCGCCGCCGAGCGTCGCCCACTGGGCCCAGCTCGGCAGCGAGTCGAACGCCCACAGGCAGGCGCCCTCGATCAGCGCCGCGACGAGGCCGCCGAGCCACGCGGCGCCCTCGGACGCGCGCTGACGCCAGAGCAGGCCCACGGATCCAGCATAGCTGCCCGCACGATTCCGCCGAGAACTTCGCCCGCGATCGCGCCGATGCTAACCACCAGGGCCTGTGCCCCCGAGCTCGACGCCGCCCCTCCGCCGCCGGTGCCTCACCGCCCTGCTCGCGCTGACGGCGTGTGACCTGCTCGCGACCGGCACGGCCCCGACCGAGCCCCGTGCCGAGCCGCGCGCCAGCGCGACGGCCCTGGGTGCGACTGCGCCGACCGCCGTCGCGCCGCTGCCCGTCGATGCGCCCGGGATCCTCGCCGAGCTCGCGCCGATCCCCGACGGCGCCGTCGTCATCGTCTACGACGTGATTGGCCCGGGCGGGATGTCGGGCACGCTGGAGGTGCTCGCGGCCGCGGGCGGCTACCGCCGCGACAACTGGACGATCAGCCTGCCCTTGCCCGACGGCCCCCGTGAGATCCGCGGCTCGGCGGTGCAGACCCCGACGTCGTCGTGGCGCGCCGAGGGCGAGACGTCCGGCGTCGTCGAGCCCGGCCGCCTCGGCGCCCTCGCCGACGCGATCGCGAAGCTCGACCCCGCGCTGCGCATCGCCGTGCTGACGCAGCTCCGGTCGTGGCAGGCCGAGCTCACGCTCGCGCGCGCCGAGGATCCCGGGGAGCGCGAGAACGTCGCGGGCATCGACTGCGTCCGCGTCCGCGCCGGCGGTGGCGAGGTCTGCACCTGGGAAGAGGCCGGCCTGCCGATGCGCTACGACGGCGCGGCGTTCTCGATCGTCGCGTCGCACGTCGAGCGCGGCGCCGAGCTCGGCATCCACGCCTTCGAGATCCCCGCGGACGCCGCCCGCTCGCCGTTGCTCGACACGCCCGGACTCGACACGCCCCGCGATCTCGCCGCGGCGCTCGCCAAGGTCGCCGCGGGCGACCGCGCCGAGTTGCTGCGCCTGGTCGTGGTCGACAGCTTCCCGAGCCTGTCGGCGGCGACACCGAGCGCGGGCGCGCGGGAGGGCTGACACGTCAGCCCTCCCCGGACTATCCTCCGCGGTCCATGGGCAGGATCACGACGTTCGAGGAGTTCTGGCCGTACTACATCGGTGAGCACCGCGTGCCGATCTGCCGCGGGCTCCACTACTTCGGCACGTCGATCGCGACGATCACCGCCGTGTCCGCCGTCGTCACGGGCACGTGGTGGCTGTTCCCCATCGCGCTGGTCTGCGGCTACGGACCGGCGTGGGTCGGGCACTTCTTCATCGAGAACAACAAGCCCGCGAGCTTCAAGTACCCGCTCTGGTCGCTGCGCAGCGACTACAAGATGCTGTGGTTCGCGCTGCGCGGGAGGATGGCCGGCGAGGTGACGCGGCTGTACGGCAGCCCTGCACCGCGCCGCGAGGCGCCCCTACTCGTGCCGCGGTGATCGTCGTGCCGCGGTGATCGTCGTCCCGCGGTGATCCTGATCCCGCGGTGATCCTGATCCCGCGGTGATCGAAATGCCGCGGTGATCGTCGTGCCGCGAGATTCCCTGCAACGCCATGGCGGGCTGGGCCGACGAGCGGACCTGGACGGCAAGCGCCGGCCAGAAAGCCCGAGCACTCGAGATGGCCCTGCACGACGACGACCGTGATCCGACCCCCTGCGTCGAGCCCACCGCCCCCGCGGCCCTCGATATCCCGCCCGTGACGCGACACGATGCCAGCGTCATCGAGGCCCGCGTGGCGGTCCTCGCCCGCGACGTCCGACTGTCTTCGCGCGAGCGCACCGTCCTGCGGCTCATCGCGCTCGGCTACCGCTACCGCGAGATCGGCTGCGCGATGTCCATCTCGCCGCGGACCGTCAAGATGTACGCCAGCAACCTCCGCCGCAAGGTCGGCGGCGAGACGCGCTGGGACCTGATGCGTCGCGTGCTGGTGGACTAGGCGATGCCCGGCAAGGCGTTGCTGTTGCTCGCAGCGTGCGCGCTGCTGCTGCGAGCACCCCGACCCGACGTCTGCGTCACGCACTGCGATGGTTGCGTCGACGACTGCGTCGAGGCCTGCATCGACACCTGCGTCGGGGACTGCACGAGGACGTGCACCCGCGACTGTCGGCATCAGTGCCGCGCGTGCGAGGGCTTCTGTCGGGCGCGCCTGCGCCTCGGCGATGCGATCAGGTGGCCTCGGCCACGCGCAGCCGCGTCGAGCCCACCACCCGCCCGTCCAGCGCCTGCTTTGCGAGCCGCGCCGCGGCCTCGGTGACGAAGGTGACGTAGCCGAAGCCGCGGCACGTGTTCGTCGAGGGCCGCATCACCACCCGCGCGGCCTGCAGATCACCGAACTCGCGGAACAGCGTTTCCAGAGCGCCCGAGTCCATGTCGGCGGGCAGGCCACCGACGTAGAGCGTGCGCACCGGTTGGGTCGACACCGCGTACACGCTACCGAGTTCGGAAGCGGGCCGCCAAGGGGAAACCCTCCGTGGGCCCGTGTGGGCCGTTCGGCCACGCCGGGCCCAGCGGAGCGCTCGCGATGCGCACGGGGCGCTTGGCCCTCGACTCACTCGGACTCGGTCGCGGCCCGCTTGCGGGCGCGGGCCTCGGCCAGCATCCCGCGGATGTTACTGACGTGGCGCACCCAGATGATCACCGCGGTGACCAGCGCGAGTACCTGGTACTGCCACGGGCGATCGGCGATCCACAGGCACAGCGTGATCGACGTGACCGCGGTCAGCGATCCGAACGCCGAGATCCGCGACAGCCACACGCTCTGCCCGTACATCACGACGGCCGCGAGGGCGACCGGCGGATCGAGGGCGAGGAACACCCCGAGGGCACACGCCACGCCCTTGCCCCCGCGAAAGCGTAGGTACACCGGGAAGATGTGGCCGACGACCGCGGCCATGCCGACGCCCGCGAGCCCGAGCCTCGCGTCGGGGCCGAGGGCCCACGACGACGACGCCAACCAGATCGGCGTCGCGGCCTTGATCGTGTCGAGCACGAGGACCAACACGCCGAGCTTGGCCCCGAGGACGCGCCCCGCGTTGGTCGCCCCGATGTTGCCCGAGCCGAGCTGACGCAGATCGACGCCCCGCAGCCGCGCGACGAGGACACCGGTCGGGACCGCCGCGAGGAAGTACGCGAAGCCGACCCACGCCGCGGTGCTGTGCGCCAGATCGGCCAAGCCGAGGCAGGATAGCGGAACGGGGCCGCTATGGATCCTTCGGGATCCGGCGGGCCTTTTCGTCCAGGCCCGAGGTCCCGTGGCGACCGTCGAGCACGGCCGCGACGTCCTCGAGCCGCAGGTCGCGGGCGGCGAGCGCGACCATCGCATGGAAGAGCAGGTCCGCGGCCTCGCTCGCGACGCGATCGTCGGTCTCGTCGGCGATGGCGCGGGCGAGCTCGTCGGCCTCCTCGCGGAGCTTCTCGCCGATGCGCGCCGGGCCGGCCGCGAGCAGATCGCGGACGTAGCTGCGGCGGCCCGCGGCGGTCATGCCGATCCCGGCCTTGCGCGCCAGCACGGTGTCGAACACGCGGCGCAGGCGGTCGTCGACGCTGCGCGCGGGTCCGTCGTCGGCCAGCAACGCCTCGCCGTCGGCTGCGGTCGCGCGATAGAAGCAGCTGCTCGCGCCGGTGTGGCAGGTCGGGCCCGCGGGGATCGCCGTCGCCAGGATCGCGTCGCCGTCGCAATCGATCCGCAGCGACACCAGCTGCAGCGTGTGACCGCTGGTCTCGCCCTTGGTCCACAGCGCCTGCCGCGAGCGGCTGAAGAACGTGACCAGGCCGCTGTCGATCGTGCGCCCCAGGGCCTCGCGGTTCATCGCCGCGACCATCAGCACGCGGCCGTCTTCGGCGTGCTGCACGACGGCGGTCACGAGCCCGCGCTCGTCGGGCTTCGCCGCCGCCCAGAGGGTGTCCGCGGCGCCGCCCATCACACCACCGGGATGCCGGACTCGGGGGGTCGCACGGGGATGTGGTGCTCGAGCAGGTAGCGCTTGGCCTGCGCGATCGAGTACAGCCCGAAGTGGAAGATCGAGGCCGCCAGCGCGGCGTCGGCCTCGCCGTAGCCCGTCGCCAGGCCGTCACGCAGGTGCTCGAGGGAGCCCACGCCGCCCGAGGCGATCACCGGCACCGGCACGGCGCGCGCGACCTCGCGGGTGATCCACAGGTCGTAGCCGTCGCGCGTGCCGTCGCGATCCATGCTCGTCAGGAGGATCTCGCCGACGCCGAGCTCGGCGAGCTGACGACACCAGCTCACCGCGTCGAGGCCGGTCGAGCGCGTGCCGCCGTGGATCACCGCCTCGTACAGCGGCTCGGTCTCGCCGGGTCGCGCGGGCAGGCGGCGCACGTCGACGGCGCCGACGATCGCCTGCGAGCCGTAGCGCTCCGCCAGCCGGCGCACCACGAACGGGTTCGCGACCGCGGCGCTGTTGATCGTGACCTTGTCAGCACCCGCGTTGAGCAGCCGACGGACGTCCTCTTCGCGGCGCACGCCACCGCCGACCGTCACCGGCACGAACAGCTGCGCGGAGACCCGGCGCACCACCTCGACGAAGGTCTCGCGGCCCTCGGTGGTCGCGGTGATGTCGAGCAGACACAGCTCGTCGGCGCCCTGGAGATCGTAGGCCCGCGCCGCCTCGACCGGATCGCCCGCGTCGCGCAGCCCGGCGAAGTGCACGCCCTTGACCACGCGGCCGTTCTTGATGTCGAGGCAGGGAATGATTCGTCGCTTCAGCATCGCGCCATGGCCTCTTCGATGGAAAACGAGTTCTCGTAGATCGCCCGGCCGACGACGACACCGCGCAGTCGGGCGCGCTTGCACGCGTCGAGGTCGTCCAGCGTGCCGACCCCGCCGCTGGCGTAGACGTCGATCTCGACGGCGGCCTGCAGCGCCGCGGTGGCGTCGACGGCCGGGCCGCCCTGCAGGCCGTCGCGGCCGATGTCGGTGTGCAGGATCGCCGCGGCTCCCCAGCGCTGGGCGACCATCGCGAGGTCGAGCGCGGTGACGGTCGAGGCCTCGCGCCAACCGTCGACCGCGACCATGCCGTCGCGCGCGTCGGCGGCGATGACGATGCGCCCCGGGTGCCGCGCGCACACGGCCGCCGTGGCCTCGGGCTCGCGCAGCGCGAAGGTGCCGACGACCGCCCAGTCGGCGCCCGTGTCGAGCGCGCGATCGATCGCCGCGGCGTCGCGCAGGCCACCGCCGACCTCGACCTTCGCACCGCCACCGTGCGCGCGCAGGATGAGGTCGGCGAGCAACGCCGACTGCGGCGCGTCCCCGAACGCGCCGTCGAGATCGACGAAGTGCATCATCGTCACGCCCGCGGCGAGGAAGCGATCGACGACCGTGCGCGGATCGTCGGCGTACCGCGTCGCCCGGGCGCGATCGCCCTGGACGAGTCGAACCGCGGCGCCCCCCAGCAGATCGATCGCGCAGATGAGCTTCAACCCCAGCCTCCGAGCAGGAAGGCGCGGAGGAACTTGAGGCCAGCGCGCTGGCTCTTCTCGGGGTGGAACTGGCAGCCGAGCACGTTCTGGTAGCGCACCGCCGCGGGGAAGCGGACGCCGCCGTAGTTGGCGATCCACATCACGTCCTCGGGCCGAGACGCGTCGACGTAGTAGCTGTGCACGAAGTAGTAGTGCTCGCCGGTCGGCTCGACCGCGTTCCAGCCGACGTGGGGGACCTTCACGCGGCGGCGCAACGGCACGCCCTCGGGGCTCGGGTGCGCCGATGGCTGCGCGACGAGCTCGGGGGGCGGCGGCACGACGACCGGGGGGACCTCGACGATCTCCGACGGCGGCGGCGCGATGATCGTGCCGTCCTCGTTGCGCGGCTCGTCGCTCACGCCCGAGGTCAGCGAGGCCTGGGCCCCGCGCCGCTCGGCGTCGCCCTCGAGGGCGCTGGCGATCGAGTCGGCCATGGACTCGCGCGCGGGGGTCTGTGCCGACTTGGGTTCGGCGGCGCGCAGCGGCTCGATCGGGCCCGCGGCGCCGGGCTCGGCCTCCTCGTCCACGCCGACCGGGAAGTGCCGGCAGTACCCCGGCAGGATCCCGAGGCCGGGCTGGCCGCCGTTCTCCTCGCTGCCGTCGAACAGCAGCTGCATGCCGAGGCAGATGCCGAGGAACGGGTCACCCCGGTCGATCACCATGCGCAGCGCGGCCCCGAGGGCCCCGTCCACGATGGCGCCGGTGATGGCGCCGAACGCGCCTTGCCCGGGGAACACCACGATCCGGGCCGTGGCGACCCGATCCGGATCGCCAGAAACTCGAACAGCGGCGCCCACTTGGATGAGAGCGCGTTCTACGCTGGCGAGATTCCCGAGCCCCGCATCGACAATCGTCACTTCCCGGGCCATGCGGGCGCGTTTGTATCACAGCTGCGGGCTGCGCGGGTCAATCGGCCGCCGTCCGCGCCCGACGCAGCCGTAGGCGGCGGGCCGTCAGCGCGCGATCGGCTTGGGCGCGTCGGGGCTGGTCTCGTCGGGCCCGGGTTCTGCCAGCGCTGGATCGCGCTCGACGCCCTGCGGCTGGGAATCGAGCTGCGCCATCATGTTGAGCGCCGCGACCACGAGGATCACGACGATGCAGATCACCTGGAACGGCAGGGTCACCAGGCCCAGCAGGCCGCCGTCGCGGTCGATCAGCATGCGCCGACGGATCTTCCGCGAGACCTTCTCCGCGAAGTCCGGCGGGGCTTCGACGGGGCCGAGCGATCCCACCAGCTGCATGACCTTGCGCAGGTCCTCGAGCTCGGCCCGCGCCTCCGGGGAGCCCTCGAGGAACTCCTCGAACTCCTGCGCCTCGGCACCCTCGAGCTCGGCATCGAGGTAAGCCGTCATGCGCTCGGCGCGGTTGTCGTTCGGCGGGGCCATGGCGGGGTCTTTCAGAGCGTACGTCGGGGACTCGGGCGGCGCATCGGTCGGGCGGAAAAAACCTGGAGATCGCTAACGCATGTAGGGCTTCAGGCGGTCCTTGAGGGCCAATCGGGCGCGGTGCAGCCGGGACTTCAGCGTGCCCTCCTGCAGGCCCGTGATCCGCAGGATGTCGCTGTACGACATGCCCTGCACGTCGCGGAGCACGATCAGCAGGCGATGCTCGGGCTCGAGCTGCGCGAGCTCGGCCTGGATCGCGGCCTCGAGCCGGCTGCCCTCGACCGTCGCCTCGGGCCCCGCGATGTGGCTCTGCAGCGTGACGGTCGGGCCGCCCTCCGCCGACGGCGCGTGGGCCTCCGGGGTCTCGTCGACATCGACGCTGCGGTGGAAGTTGCGCCCGCGCAGGTACTTGATCCGGTTCTTGCACGTGTTCGTCGCGATGCGATACAGCCACGTGTAGAAGCGGCCCTCGCCGCGGTAGCTCGCGAGCGCGCGATGGACGGTGATGAACACCTCCTGCGCGAGATCCTCGGCCTCCTGCCGATTGCCGATCATGCGCAGCACCAGGCCGAAGATGCGGTGCTGGTAGATCGACACCAGCTCCTCGAAGGCGCGCGCATCCCCGCCGCGAGCGCGCCGCACGAGCCGACGATCGCGGGCGTCGCTGGCGTCGAGCGGCTCGGGCTCCGGCAGCGCCTCGCCGTCGGGTGGCGCGGCGTCGAGCGGCGCGCCGTCCAGCGGGACTGGCCCGAGCTCGGACTCGGCGCGCGGGGGCTCGGGCCCCGCGTCGAGCTCGCGGGCGTCCGGAGTGCCCAAGGTCGCGCCCACGTTGCGCAAGACTACTGCACGGCGCCCAGGTTCCGTGCGCCGGACGATCGGTTCACAGATCCGGGTGGATCCGCAGCCCTAGGTTGAACCCGATGACGGTGTCGCGCAGGGGCCCGGCCACCTGCTGCGAGAATCCGAAGCCCACGTCGACCCCGACGCCACCGACCGGCGCGGGCTTGACGTAGCCGATGCCGCCGCTGACGAACACGCGGTCGTCCTTCTTGCCCTTGCCGCGCGAGTCCCACGTGGTGCCGAAGCGCAGCGGCACCGGGCCCGCCACGAACTCGGCGCTGCCACCGTAGACCTGCCGCGTGGTCTTCTCGAAGCGGAAGCTCGAGAAGTCGTAGTAGCCATCGGCGTTGATCGAGAAGTCGGGCTTGCGCAGGGGGAAGATCGACGCGCCCCAGGCGAAGCCGAGGGGATACTCCGAGAGCTCCGACAGCGACTTGTAGCGGATCGTGTCCTCGCCCGCGCTGACGTCGGTCAGCGTGACGTCGCGCTCGTCGGTGAAGGCCGGGTCGCTGTTGCCGGTGAGGTTGGTGCCGACCAGCGCCAACGCGGCAATCCCGGCGAAGTTCGCGGTCAAACTGGCATCGAGCCCGAAGGCGCTCAGCTTCTCCGCGGCGTTGCGCGCCGCGCCCGTGACGTCGCGGTAGCGCAGGCTCGTGTACTGGTACTTGGGCTTGATGCCGACCGCCAGCCACTGCTTGATGACCATCACGCTGATCGCCGCGAAGGCCTCGTGGCCGAAGCGCGACAGGTCGAACTCCTCGTCCTCGCCGGTCTCGGTGTTCGTGAACTCGATCTGCGGCTTGCCGCGCATGAACAGGTAGCCGAGCCCGAGCGACACCCGGGCGTTGTTCAGCGAGTCCATCACCACGACGCCGACGCCGCTGGTGCGGCTGGCGATCTGCAGCTGGTACAGCGGCTCGATCGCGAACGTCCCCGAGAACCCCATGTTCGAGGGGTTGAGGAGCACCGCGTTGGTGCCGTAGGACGAGCCCCTCGCGACGTTGCCCAGGGACAGGTTGCGGGTGCCCTCGACGGCCGGCGATGCCTGGACCGCGGGGGCCACGGCCAGGCCCGCGGCCAGGGCGAGGGCCAGGGCCGGACCCAGGGCGAGACGTCGGGTCACTGCGGCGCGCATGGCCCCCTTCGAACGCAAGCCGCGTGCCGCGGGCGGGGAGGCGTTGCACGCGTGCGTGGATCGGTCGGTCATCGGGGCGCGGGCAGCATACGACGCACGCACAGCGCCACAAAGAAACCCCAGGTTGGCGGGTCGGGCGTCACCGGCGCAAAAAAGTTGGCGGCTGGGTAGAGTGGCCGTCGCGTTGGCCCAGCCAGAACTCTTCGACGTGGTCGTGGTCGCAGCCCGCGGTGCCGGGCCGGGGCCCGTAGCCCAGCTGGCGCAGACGATCGCGCGTCGCTTCGGGCTCGCGCCGGGGGCCGTCGCGTTGGGCCTGGATCGCGGCGGCATCGAGATCCACCGCGGGCTGATCAAGGCCGAGGCCATCGCGGCCGCGCGGGCGCTGCACGAGCTCGGCGCCGTCGCCGAGGTGCGGGCGGCCCGGGATGCGAGCGGCGTGCTGATGATCGAGCCCGATGCCGACGCGATCCCGACCGCGATCTCGGGCGCACCGGGGAGCGCCGAGGCCGGCCTCCCGCCCGCGCCACCGTTCGGAAGCATCGGTGAGCCCGCGCGCGAGGCGATGCGGGCGCCCCCGCGACCGACGACCGGCCCGCAGCCGACGTTGCCGTCGCAGGTGTCGACCGGCCCACAGCCGGTGGTGTCGCCGCGACCCGCTGCGCCGCGGCCCGCTTCGCCGACGCCGCGGCCCGCCGCAGCGCCGCGGCCCGCCGCAGCGCCGCGGCCCACCCCCGCACCGCGGCCCGCCCCCGCGCGGGCCTCGGGCGGTGCGGTGCGATCGGAGACGCGATCACCCACGGCGCCGCGGATCGATCCCCGCGCCGATCCGGAGCCGCCGCCACGCACCGCGGTCGCCGACACCAACACGCCGCTGGATCCCGACGCCCCCGCGATCCCCCGCGCTGCCCTCGGCGGCGAGGCCCCGACGGCCTCCCGCTTCGCGCCGCCGACCGCAGGCGATCGCGTCGAGCTCGATCTCGCGGCGGCCGGCCTCGCCCAGGCACCCGTGGGCACGTCGGCCCTCGCACGCGCCCGCAGCGAGTCGAGCGGCGTCGCTCGACGCCCCTCGGGCGAGGTCCCCGCGGCGGCCGAGAGCGCGACACGGATGCCGTCCGAGTCGATGCGCGCGCGCGTCTCCGCCGAGACCAGCGTGCGCGCGCCGATCCCCGCCTACGAGCCACCGCCGACCCCGGGCCTGCTCTCGCCCGATCGCGTGTTGTCGGTGCTGATCGGCGCGACGCTCGGCACCGTGCTCGGCCTCATCATCGCCTTCGGCTGGATCCGCAGCGACGCGGCCCGGACGTGCGAGACGCTCGAGGGCGAGCTGCAGGCCTCGGTCGCCGATCCGATCGGCGTCGAGGAGGGCCGGGCCCGACCGCCCGACGCGATCGCGACCGAGCTCGAGAAGGCGCTGGCGGAGCTGCGCTCGCGCTTCTGGCTGATCTGGGCCGTCATCGCGGTGCCCATCGCCGCCGCCGGCGCGATCCCCAAGCCGGGCCGCTGACGAGTGCACCGCCGTCGAGACGACTGACGTCATCTCGACGGTGCACTACGTCGCGACGGAGTCGGGTGACTCGACGTGGATCGTGCCCGCGGCCGAGGTGCGCTGCGGCGTCGGGACGATCGGCAGGCCGCGCACGATCGGCTCGCCGGTGCGCAGCGCGACCCAGGCGGTCGCGAGCAGCCCGAACATCAGCGCGAGGCTCACCGCCTGCTCGTAGCCGTCGAGGGTGCTCGCGGCCTGCATGCGATCGACCGGGCGTCCCGCGACGAGATCGACCTTCGACGAGGCGGCGTAGAGCGCCGGCAACATCGCCGCGCGCCAGGCCGCGGCGCCGAGCACCAGCGACACCGACAGGCCACCGGCGATCCGCGAGCGGGTCCATCGCGGCAGCACGACGAACGCGACCAGCGTGGCCGCGAGGGTGATCTCCGCGAGGCGGAAGTGGATCGGCTGCGCCAGCGAGCGCGCGAGGTTGGCGTCGACCAGCGCGTGGGCCCGCACCATCATCGGCAGCACGACGAAGCGACCGAGCCCGATCGCCGAGATCGCGATCGAGGTGACCAGCAGGCCCAGGCACGCCGCGGGCCCGAGGGTCCGGCGCAGGTCGAGTCGGGGCGTTTCGGCGGTACTCACGGGGAGGCTCACGTCCGCGGTTAGCACGGCGGATCGAGCGGTCGCAAGAAACCGGGCGACGCCGGGGGCGGCCGGCTTGACGGCCCGACCCCCGCTTGCGAGCGTTCCGCCGTGCACCTCGGGCCCACGACGCGTCGGCGCTGGATCGTCGGCGCGGGCGCCACGGCCCTGGCCGGCTTCGCCCCGAGGCGCGCCCTGGCCGACGACGAGCGGATCATCGACGAGGTGAAATCGCCGTACAACCACATCGTCATCGCGGAGTCCGACGACTTTCGCACGATGTACTTCGTCGTCGACGGCACCCACTACATCGAGTCGCGCCTCGATCGCCGCCGGCCCCAGGCCCTCGACCTCGACTACACCCGCACGATGATGGCCGGCTTCCTGGTCCGGCCGCAGATCCGCCGGCTGTTGATGATCGGCATGGGCGGTGGGACCCTGAGCAACTACCTGTTCCGCGCGATCCCGGGGCTCGAGGTCGACGCCGTCGACATCGACGCCGAGGTCGTCCGGTTGGCGCGCAAGCACTTCGAGGTCCCGGACGATCCCCGCTACCGCACTCACGCCGCCGACGGTCGGTTGTTCGTCGAGCAGGCCCCCGCCGCGCAGCGCTGGGACATGATCATCCTCGACGCGTTCCGCGGCGTGTTCGTCCCGTTCCACCTCAAGACCCGCGAGTACTACGCGAGCCTGCTGACGCGGCTCGATCCGACGGGCGTCGTCGTGGCCAATCTCCACAACGCGACGCCGATGTACCCGCACGATCGGGTGACGTTCGAGGCGGTGTTCCCCACCGGCTACGCGTTCCTCGCCGAGAGCAGCCGACAGACGACCTACGTCGCGTCGGCGTCGACGCAGCAGCTCGGTGCCTACGGGCTGCGGGCCAACGCCAGGGCCGTGCGCGAGCGCTTCGACTTCGACGTGCTCGGGCTCGCTGCGCGCTGGTACCTCGGGCGCGACTACGACCCTGCGGCCGCGATCCTGCGCGACGACTTCCCCGAGGGCGCCACGCCCAAGGGCGCCGAGCGCCACAACCTGCGCTGCGACGGCGACGATTGCCCGTACCGCATGCGCTGAGGGGCCGCGGATCCGATCCTCGGGGCATGGCGAGGATCTCGGCGGGCCCCGAGCTCGCGAGCGCTACTTCTTGCCGAAGATGCCGCGGATGCCCTTGGGCTTCTCGGCCGGCGCCGGGCCGCGGCTGGCCCGGAGCGCCCGCGCCTGCCGCTCGGCGTCGATGAGCCGCGGATCGAGCTGCACGGCCCGGGTGAGGCTCGCGACCGCCGGATCGATGGCGCCGAGATCACGCAACACCAGGCCCATGAAATAGTGTGCGCGGGCGATCTGCGGCGCCGCGATCAGCACCGCCGATAGGGCGGCCTCGGCCGCCATCGCATCGTTGTGCGTGCGCGCCGAGAGGTTGTAGGCGCAGAACGCCGCAGCCGCCCGCAGATCGGGCTCATCCGGCGTCAGCTCGAGCGCGCGCGCGAACAGCTCGTGGGCCCGATCCCAGCGACCGGCCTTGAGGAACTTGTCGCCGTCCTTGGCCAGGACGTCGCTCTCGAACGCGGCGCGGGCCATGGCGGTCGCGTCTGCGCCGGCCTGGTTGACGTCCACGCCGCGCTCGATCGCGTCGCGGAGCTGCTCGCGCTTCTGCTCGTCACCGAGCAGCGCCTGGGCCTCGCTCAGCGCCGCGAACACGCCGCCGACCCGCTCGCGCAGCGCACCCAGGCCGCGGGCCTGCAGCGCATCGGGGTGGAACCTGCGGCTCAGCTCGCCGAAGGCGCGACGAACCTCGCGCTTGCCCGCGTCGAGGGTGATGCCCAGCAGATCGAAGGCGTGGGCGTTGCGAGCGAGCTTGGCCTCGATCGCCGTGAGCTCGGCCATGAACTGCTCGGGGGTCTGCGGCACCTCCTCGGCGACCGGCAGCTCGCCGGTGCCGACGGCGGCCTCGCCCGTGCGCGTGGGTCGTCGCGTCGAGCGGGCCTCGGCGGCCGCGGGCGCAGCCGGGACCGCCGTCGGCGTCGGGCGCGAGCGGGGCTCGGCGGGCGTCGTCCTCGCCCGCGACGGCGTCGACTCGGCCGGCCGCGAACGCGGCGCCTGCTCGGGGGTGTCCGCGCCCGCGAACGCGCTGATCGACACCGCGGCCGCACCGATGCGCAGCATCTGGCACGCCCACAGCGTGTAGACCAACTGCGCGGCCCGACGACGCGAGACCCCCGGCTGTCGCGCCAGGGTGTCGAAGCTCGTCACGCCCGCGAGCGCGTCGAGCAGCGGCCGATCGTTGGCCGGGAATTTGAAGTGGGCGACATACCGGGCGAGCCCCTCGGTCCCGGCGAGCGGCCCGTGGAGGATCGCGCCCATCTCGGCCTCGATCCGCGCCTCGTCGTAGTGGGCGACGACGCCGGCACCGATGAGCTCGAGCGCGTTCACCTTCTCGAAGCTCGGGCCCTCCCAGGGCCCCTGCGTGACCATCACTTCGCCGTCACGCAGCGCGAAGGCCTCGAGCACCTTGCGCCGGCACTGTCGCATCAACCCCGACGACAGGCCCGCGTCGTCGAGCAGGCCGAGGCGCACCATCACCGGGCCGATCAGGCCGCCGTCCTTGGCCATCGTGCGCAGCGCGGACGCGAGCTGCTCGGCGTCGATCAACCCCTCGGACACCAACACCTCGCCCAGGGCGTGCGCGGCCGAGACCCAGTCGGTGAACATCGGCATGCCGCCGTTGAACCAGATCGTGCGCAGGCCGGCGGGCTCGAGCTGCTCGAGCTGGACCATCCCGGTGAAGCGCTTGTGCAACAACGCGAACAGCAGCCGCGGCATCGACATCTGCTCGAGGCGCACCGACTTTGCCGCACCGCGTGGTCGGGTGAGTTCCACCTTGGGTCACGAGTCTACCCCTCGCGGTCCCTCGCGACGAGCGGCCGAGGATTGCCTCGGCCGGCGGCCCCGCCGCGGGCGCGCGAGCCTGGTCGCGAACACCGTGCGCGAGGGCCGTGGTGGTTTGTGCGGGCGCGAGCGCGGTGATAGCGTGGGCCTGCCGATGAGCATCAGCTTCCTCGAGGGTGGGTCACGCATTCGCTTCTCGGGCAAGACCGACATCGGCCGGGTCCGCGACCACAACGAGGACAACATCTTCATCCCGGCCGATTTCCCCCTGGCGGTGGTCTCGGACGGCATGGGCGGCCACGCCTGTGGCGAGGTCGCCAGCACCATCGCGGTCGAGACGGTCAGCGGCTACTACCAGCAGACCGCCGGCGAGGTGGCGCCGACGTGGCCGTTCCGCATGCCGCAGCTGGCGATCGAGCGCGACCGCATGACCTGCGCGATCAAGCTCGCCAACACGCGGATCCACGAGACCGGCGTCAACGACCCGAGCAAGAAGGGCATGGGCTGCACCGTCGACGCCGTGTACTTCACCCAGGGTCGCATCTACGTCGGGCACGTCGGCGATTCGCGGGTGTACCGGATCCGCGGCGGTCAGATCAGCCAGGTCACCGAGGACCACTCGCTGCTCAACGACTACCGCCGCATGCGCGAGATGAGCGGCGACGAGCTCGACAACTTCGGCTACAAGAACGTCGTCGTCCGCGCGCTCGGCCTGTCGCAGAACGTCTTCGTCGACATCTTCGTCGAGGAGTACGCCCGCGGCGACATCTACCTGCTGTGCTCCGATGGCCTGTCGGGGATGATCACCGACCAGACCATCCTCTCCACGGTGACGCGCTTCGAGAGCATCGACACCGCGGCCACCCAGCTCATCAACCTGGCCAACGAGGCCGGCGGCGCCGACAACATCTCGGCCGTGATCGTCCGCATCGAGGCCGGCTGAAGCTCCGCGAGGACCCCCATGACACGCACCCGATCGACGCCCCTGGTCCTCTTCGCGCTCGCCTCCACGCTGCTCGGCTGTACCGACGGCGGCGGCGACGGTGACGCCGCCGACTCGACGTCCACCGGCGGCGGTGGCGAGCAGGTCCTCGAGATCATCGGCCTGTGGAACGACGACGTCAGCGGCGAGCACGACATCAGCGACAAGCGCTGGGTGCAGGCCTTCGACCCGGACGTCTACACCTACTTCATCAGCTACTTCGACAACGCCACGCGCTTCGTCGTCGCGCGCTCGGCCAACGACATGACCTTCGCGAAGTTCGAGTGGACGTACGACGGCGAGCAGCTCTACTACTGCGCCGCGGTCCAGGGCCAGGTCACCGCCGCGGCCGCCGAGGCGGCTGCGGGCGCGGATCCTGGCGACCCCGCGGGCGGCGGCTGCGTCGGCGCACCGTGGCACCCGCTCGATCCGCAGGAGGTCGTGCGCTCGGGACGATGGCACCGCCGCAGTACCGTGGTACTCTGATGTGGTGAAGATCGCGCGATCGCGGATCACCAACCAGGGCCAGGTCTCGATCCCCGCCGAGGTCCGGCGACGGCTCGGCGTCGCGCCCGGCTCGATCCTCGAGTGGGACCAGGAGGGCGCGACGATCGTCGTCCGGCGGGCGCATCGGTTCACCTCCGATGACATCCACCACGCGCTTTTCCCGGACGCAGCGCCGGCGACCCATTCCCTCGAGGATCTCGAGCAGGGGATCCGGCGGCACATCCGGGCTCGTCATGCGCGCCGCTGACACGAACCTCCTCGTGCGACTGCTTCGTGAGCACCGGGGCGTGGGTCTCGCACCTCGTCCTCGCCGAGACGATCTGGGTGCTCGACAGCGTCTACGAGCTCGCTCCCCCGGCGCTGGCCACCGCCGTGCGAATGCTCCTCGAGCACGACGCCCTCGTCCTGCAGGACCCCGACGTCGTCGAGGCGGCGCTCGAGAGCTTCACTGCGCGACCCACCCTCGGCTTCTCCGACTGCCTGATCCTCGAGATCGCGCGCAAGGCAGGGCATCTCCCCCTGGGCACGTTCGACCGCGGGCTGGCCAAGCTGGACGGCGCGCAGAAGGTCTAGGCCGGCGCGTCGGCCGACGTCATCGTCACGGCCCGCGTCGAGGTTACCGAGCCCGCACGCGCGGTCGCCTCGGTCCGATCCGAGGTGCCGGCGCGGCCCGGCGCGGTGCTAAGGTCCGCGCGATGCCTCCGATCCTCTCGATCTCGCGACTCACCAAGAGGTACGCGTCGGGCCTCGCGGCGCTCGACGGCGTCGACCTCGAGATCGACAAGGGCGAGATCTTCGCGCTGCTCGGGCCCAACGGCGCCGGCAAGAGCACGCTCATCAACATCGTCTGTGGCATCGTCACCCGCACCTCGGGCGAGGTGCTGCTCGACGGTCAGGACATCGAGCGCGGCTTCCGGATGGCGCGCACGAAGATCGGGCTGGTGCCGCAGGAGCTCACGACCGACGCGTTCGAGACGGTGATCGCCACCGTGAGCTTCAGCCGCGGGCTGTTCGGGCGGCCGCCTTCGCCGTCGATCATCGAGAAGATCCTCCGCGACCTGTCGCTGTGGGAGAAGCGCAACGACAAGATCATGACCCTGTCCGGCGGCATGAAGCGCCGCGTCATGATCGCCAAGGCGCTCGCGCACGAGCCCGAGGTGCTGTTCCTCGACGAGCCCACCGCCGGCGTCGACGTGACCCTGCGCCGCGACATGTGGAACCTGGTCCGTGGCCTGCGCGAGCACGGCGTGACGATCATCTTGACCACGCACTACATCGAGGAGGCCCAGGAGATGGCCGACCGCATCGGCATCATCTCCAAGGGCAAGCTGCTGCTCGCCGAGGACAAGGCCACGTTGATGAAGAAGCTGGGCAAGCGCGCGCTGACGCTGTCGCTGCAGGAGCCGATGACCGAGCTGCCCGACGCGCTGTCGGCGTGGCCGCTGACGATCAAGTCCGCCGGCTACGAGCTCGAGTACACCTACGACGCCAACGACGGCCAGGCGGGCGTGCCCGCGCTGCTGCGGCGCGTCGCCGAGCTCGGCATCGGCTTTCGCGATCTCGCCACGCGGCAGAGCTCGCTCGAGGACATCTTCGTCAGCCTGGTCAGCGCGTCGACCGAATCGGAGGCGAGACCATGAGCGAGATGACGTTCAACTACCGCGGCGTCTGGGCGATCTACCGGTTCGAGATGGCCCGCTTCCTGCGCACCTTGGTGCAGAGCGTGGTCACGCCGGTGATCACCACGTCGCTGTACTTCGTGGTCTTCGGCGCGGCGATCGGCTCGCGCATGTCCGAGGTCGGCGGCGTGTCCTACGGCGCGTTCATCGTCCCCGGCCTGATGATGCTGTCGCTGTTCACCGGCAGCATCTCCAACGCCTCGTTCGGGATCTACTTCCCCAAGTTCACCGGCACGATCTACGAGCTGCTGTCGGCGCCGATCTCCGCGGTCGAGCTGGTGCTCGGCTACGTCGGCGCCGCCGCGACCAAGTCGATCCTGGTCGCGACGATCATCCTGGTCACCGCGTTCTGCTTCGTGCCGGTCCGCATCGAGCATCCGGTGTGGATGCTCGGCTTCCTGCTGCTGACCGCGCTGACCTTCAGCCTGTTCGGCTTCGTCGTCGGCATCTGGGCCAAGAGCTTCGAGCAGCTGCAGCTGATCCCGATGCTGGTGGTGACGCCGCTGACGTTCTTGGGCGGCGCGTTCTACTCGATCGACATGCTGCCGGCGGCGTGGCGCACGGTCGCGCTGTTCAACCCGGTCGTGTACCTGGTCAGCGGCTTCCGCTGGAGCTTCTACGGCACCGCCGACGTCGACGTGGGCCTGAGCCTGGGCATCACGCTCGGGTTGTTGGTCGGGTTGCTCGTCGCGGTGTCGTGGATGTTCAAGACCGGGTACCGGCTCAAGCAGTGATCCGCTCGAGTCGCGCGGGCACGGACTTGTGCCACGGCGTGCCGACGAAGCGATCGCGATCCGTCACCGACGTCAGCTCGTTGGGCGCCGCGCCGACGCCATCCGTGCCGGGGTAGCTGACGCCGAGGCCGTTGGGCAGCGAGATGTGGCCGGGCTGCATCATCTCGGAGACCGCGACCTCAATCTCGACGCTGCCCTGCGCCGTGGTGAGGCGGACGCGGTCGCCCGACGCGACGCCGAGGGACTGGGCGTCGACGGGGCCGAGGCGCAGGGCGTGCTCGTCGGCGCGGCCGCGCCAGCTCGGATCGCGCACGATCGTATTCGCGGTGAACGAGCGGCGCTCGCCGGCCGACAGCACGAAGGGGAACGCGGCCGGGCGATCGACCGCGGGCGCGCGGAGCGTGTCGACTTCCTCGAGAAGATCGGGCAGGGCGAGCTCGATGCACGAGCGACCGAGCCGCGCGAACGTGTCCTCCCAGGTGTCGCGCGCGAAGACGAGGCCCGAGGGCGCCGCGAGGATCGCGTCGAAGAGCGCGGACGCTGCCACCGGCGCGGGGCCGTCGAAGCCGGCGCGGGCGAGCGAGGTTGGGGACGCCATCGCGGCGGCGAACGCCGCCCCGAACAGCACCGCGGCCTCGGCCATGCCGGCCGGCAACGTCGGCCCGAGCGTGCGGTAGGCGATGACCGCCGCGAGCCCGGCCTTGGGCGTCGCGAGCACGTGCTGCATGAAGGCCGCCGCGTACGGCAGTCGACCCTGCGCGGCCGCTTCGCGCAGCGGCGCGTAGTCGGCCTCGCCGAGCGCCCCCATCGCCTCGAGCAGGCTCGCGTGGATCTCCGCCTCGGTGCGCACGCCCGCCGGCGGCGGGAACAGGCGCTGACGCAGGTGGAACACGTTGTCGGGAAAATCGAAGTTGAAGAAGGTCGCCTCGGCCTTCTCGAACTGCGTCGCGGCGGGCAGCACGAAGTCCGCCTGCCGTGCGGTCTCGGTCATCGCGACGTCGATCACCACGGAGACGTCGAGGTGTCGCATCGCGGCGCGGAACCGGTGGCTGTCGGCCAGGGAGTGCGCCGGGTTGGCGGCCTCGACGATCATCGCGCGGTAGCGGCCGGGGTGATCGGTGAGGATCTCGTCGGCGATCACATTGCACGGCACGAGCCCACCCACCAAGCGCTCACCGAGCACCGGCGATCGCTTGGTGTCGTCGCCCTTCAGCACCAGCAGCGGCGACAGGGGCGTGGGCACGAAGTGCGTCCCGGGCCGGCCGAAGTTGCCGGTGAGCAGCCAGACGAGCCGGTGCAGGTAGCTCACCAGCGTCGAGTGGCGGTTCATCTGCACGCCGAGATCCTCGTAGGACGCGAAGCTCGACGCGCCCGCGATCACATCGACGGTGCGCGACAGCAACGCCTCGTCGATGCCGGCCCGCGCGGCGTACTCGGCGACGGGGATCTCGCCGAACGCGGCCTGCACCGCGGCCAGGCCCTGGGTGTGCGCGTCGACGAAGGCCCGATCGACCGCGTCGGTCTGCACGATCCGGCCGACCATCGCCGCGAGCAGCCACGCGTCGGTCCCAGGCCGGACCTGCAGGTGGATGTCGGCCATCGCCGCGGTCTCGCTGCGCCGCGGATCGACGACGATCATCGTGCGCGCCGGATCCTTCGCGAGGTGCTTCAACGTCGTGCGCGCGTGGGGGAACGAGTGCGAGTGCCACGGGTTCTTGCCGAGGAACATCGCGACCTGGGCGTGCTCGAAGTCGCCGCGGGTGTACGCGCCGATCATCCGACCGGTGACCCAGGCCTCGCCGGTCTTCTCCTGCGCCAGCGCGTTCGATCGGTAGCGCGAGCCCAGGGCGCGACGCGTCGCGGTCGCGTACGCGCCGGGCAGGTGGTTCCCCTGGCCGCCGCCGCCGTAGTAGAAGATCGACGCGCCGCCGAAGCGATCGCGCACGTCGGTCAGTCGCGCCGCGATCTCGGCGTTCGCCTGCTCCCACCCGATCGGCTCGTAGTCCCCCGCGGGCGTGCGCCGCAGCGGCGAGAGGATCCGATCGCGTGCGTGCTGGTAGTGATCGAGGCGGTGGGCCTTCTCGCAGGCGTACCCGCGCGAGGCCGGGTGGGCCTTGTCGCCGCGCAGGCGCACGAGGTGCCGCCCGTCCTCACCCCCGAGCTCGACCTCGAGCCCACAGTTGCACTCGCACAGGATGCACGCGGTCGACGTCCACTCGCCCATTGGATCACGGTTGCACGGGGGGTCGGCCGCGACAACGGGCAATGTTGCAGGGGCGTCCGGACCTACGATGTGTCCGCGGCCCACACGATCGTCCGCTCCCACGTCTCGCCATCCCCATGCACCAGCCCGACGTCGTGCATGCCGTCCTCCATCCACTGCATGCAAGTGGCTCACCACCACGCGCTGGGTGCACTTCTAAAGCCGAGGACCGCCCACCGATTCTTCTGAGGAGAATTTCCGCAACTTTCTGCTTGACACCGAGCCGGTCGCCAATCACTCTAGGTCGGTCCCTTGGGAGAGAGCGCAAGGTCGCAATGACACAGGACGCCTGCAGACGATGCGATCTAACTCCATTTATCTGGAGTGTGTTGATTTTACTGGGATGCGACCACACCGACAGCGTCAACATCTCCGTGGAGATGTCGGAGTCCGCAAGTGCGGATAGCGGTGTGCCGGAGACATTGCACGGCGTCGACCTTGATGATTCTGGTCAATCCCGCGACCATAGCATCAGTGAGTACGAAGACCCAGGCAGCGCCTCGGTTAGGCTCGATGCTCACCGTTTTGAGCCAGGCGACCTTGTTGCCACGCCGGAGGCAATGCTTGACCCGGCTTGTGGCGGCAACCTCAATGGGTATGCCTGCTATTGGCAGCGCGGCGGACCAACCGCAGGCGCGGCTGGGACATACAGCTGGCGGGTTGACTGTGAAGACAATGCGGTCATGTCGGGCGGGTGCTACACAGGGCGATTGCATCTAATTCGCATGGGCCGCGAGCACTTTCATGAGGAACTCTTCGCTCCATCCAGCCTCGAGCCGGCGGCCCTTGATACCGACCTTCGAGCCCTTGACGCTGCGTAGGAGGTTGA
>JBIJCC010000071.1:0-49866 GCA_044344875.1 Nannocystaceae bacterium | reverse complement strand
CCTGACGTCGTCCACATCAACCCGATCGACACCGAGGCCGTCGCCCTCGCTGAGGCAGCCGCACCTGCCTGCATCGCTACTTAGAATTCCCTTCTCCCCTGTCTCAAAGTCGTTGACACGTTCCGGTTGGCCAACGGTGCTGCGGTTCGGCTGTGAGCGGCGGTCCGCCGTTCAGCTGCACTCGCCGAACACGGCGGGGTCGTCCGCCTTCACGTCCTCGCCCGCACACTGGTCCTCGAGGTCGCCGCCGAGAACGTAGATCTTCGCCGGCGCACCCGCGCTGTACACCAGGCCGCAGCCGCCCTGGCCGTACTCCTTGTCGGGATCGCAGGGCTGGCACTTTTCCTGGGCGTTGCAGACGAAGGTGTCGTCGCAGAAGAACGACTTGCAGAACTGGTCGCGGACCGGCTGGTCCTTGGGCAGGTCGCCGTCGCCGAGGAAGATCGCGGGGATCGTCGGTTGGTCGGCGTCCGGATCGGCGCAGAACCCCGTGTCCTCGTCGACCTGGAGACCGTTCGCGCACCCCTCGTCGGATGGTCGGCAGCCGGCCTTGCCGGCGTCTTCCATCGCGCAGCCGAGGTCGATGCACGCGGCGCTCTCGGCGGCTTCCTTGAAGCCGTTCTTCATCGACGTGCCGGTGTACTGGCTCGGATCGCAGCCGATCGACTTGTAGTCAGCGACGCAGATCTTGTCGATCTTCGTCGTGTCGAGGTCCGTGTTCTCCTCGTCGAACTTGCAGATCGGGACGTAGCGCTCGTCGCCCGTCGGCGAGCAATCGTCCGCGCTGCCGCAGCGCTCCACGTCGTCGTTCGGCTTCAGGATCACGCTGCAGCCGGCCGCGGAGCCGAGCACGGAGCCGAGCATGGAGGCGAGCACCGCAGAGCGGGAGGCAAGTCGGAGGGCGGACGCGGGACGGGGCGAGTTCGAGGCGGTCATGCGGGCTCGTGGGGGGCTCGGGAGGCCAGGGCCGAGTCGGAGGGCTGCGAGCTTAGGGCGGGGCCGGAAGCGGCGCAAGCGGGCAGCTGGAGCTCGAATCGCGTGCCGTCGGGGCCGGTCTGTGCGACCCGCACGGAGCCGCCGTGGTCGGCGACGATTTGCTGGACCATGGGCAGGCCCAGGCCCGTGCCGCGCGCCTTGCGGGTGTAGAAGGCCTCGAAGATGCGATCGAGCTTGTCCGGCGGCAGCGCGATGCCACCGCCGTTGTCGCTGACAACCACCCGCACGACCCCGTCCTTACACTGCAGCGCGACGCCGATGCGCGGCGTGCCCGTGCGCGCGGAGGCGGGTCCCTCGCCGAGCGCGGCCTCCTTGGCGTTGCGCAGCAGGTTGAGCAGGGCCTGACGCAGCAAGTTGGCGTCGCCGAGGACCATCACCGGCACCTCGGCCGAAACATCGGGGAGATCGACGTCGAGCTCGACCTGCTCCTGCGCGAGCTCGGGCGCGGTGAACTCGAGCCAGCCCCGCAGCTCGGCGCCGAGGTCGAGGGGCACGAGCTCGGGCTTGGGCCGCCGCGCGAAGTGCAGGTAGCTCTCGGTGATGTTGGTCAGGCGGTCGACCTCGCCGATGATCTTCGCGAGCAGTCGCCGGCCCTCGCTGTCCTCGGGCAGCTCGTCCTCGAGCAGCTCGACGTTGAGCGCCACCGCCGACAGCGGGTTGCGGATCTCGTGGGTGATCTGCGCCGCGAGCTGGCCCGCGGCCGCGAGCCGCTCGCCGCGGAGCAATCGCCGCTCGCGCTCCTCGAGCGCCTCGGCCATGAGGTTGAATTCGGCGGCGAGCTGCCCGACCTCGTCCCCGCGCCCGGCGTGGTCCGCCAGCACGCGCTGCGACCAGTCGCCGCCGCCGAGCCGGCGCACGCCCGAGGCGAGGCGACGCAGCGGCCGCAGCGTCAGGAACACCCCGATCGTCGCGAGCGCACCGACGACGAACGTCGCGACGGCGAGCCCCAGCGTCCACCGCTCTGCTCGCTCGCGTGCGTCCTGGACCTCGCCGCGGAGCTCCTCGATCGCGCGGCCGCTCTGGGCGCCCAACGCCTCGAAGAGCTGCTCGACCTGCCGCTGCGTGCGGATGTCGTCGAGCACCGCCTCGAGGTCACCGGGCGCTGCGACCAGGGACTCGAGTTGGTTGAGCGACTCCTGGATCCGCGTCAGCTCGGCGAGCTCGTCGGCGCCGCCGAAGCGCTCGGGCTCCCGCAGCGCCGCCTCGATCGGCTCGCGGGCGTCGAGCACCATGGCGGCGCGGGTCTGCAGCGCGACCTCCAGCGTCGATCGCAAGCCGGAGTCGATCGGCTCGGCGAGCTCGCTGCGCTGGTGGGTCCGGACCTGCTCGCCGATCCGCACCGCCTGCACGTGCGCCTCGGCCAGCCGCTTGTCGAACACCGAGTACACCTCGACGAGGCGATCGAACCCGGCCTGCATGTCGCGGAGCTGACGCAGCGTCACGAACCCCCACGAGAAGGTCGCGACCAACACGCCGAGGACCAGCGCCGCGATCCGGACCGCGAGGCTGTCGCGCACGCGCAGGGTGCCGCGGCGCTCCGCCATCGGGCCCGGGCCGCCGCGTTCGGGCACGAGCGGGTCGTCCGGTCCGTCGCCCTCGTCGGCCTCGCCCTCGTCGGGCTCACCTGCGGTGGTGTCTGCCATCAGCGACCGTACGCGGGCATCCCCTGGGGGACGCTACCACGCGCGTGGTGGCCCCGCCCCCGTTGCTACCAGAGCGCGTGAACCGGGCTCCGCGCGCCCCGGCGACTTTTCACCGGGCGCAGCGCGTGCGAGTGTTAACCTCGCACCGCCGATGCCTCGCCGCCTCTCCTCGTCGACTCTGACCACACTCCTGGCGGCCACCATCGCCTGGCCAACCTCCGCGGCGGCGCATGTCCGCGTCGCGCCGGGTCTGCCGGCGGCGCTGGCGACGAGCGGACTCGAGGAGTCGGCGTCGCTGCTCGGCCTGGAGTCCGATGACGCCGCGGCAGGCGCCGCGCTCACCAAGGCGCTGCGCAAGGCGGCCGCGAAGCGCGGCCTGGGTGGCGGCCCGGAGATGAGCCTGGTCGAGATGCGCCTGACGATGGGCTGCGAGACCAACAGCGAGGCCTGCCTCGCCGAGGGCGGCAAGGCCATCGAGGTCCGCCAGCTGATCTACGGCGAGCTGCGCAAGAGCAGCGGTGGCTACAAGGTCCAGCTCTACCTCCTCGACGTCGGCAGCGCCGGCATCGCCTCGAACACCACGGTCCCGCTGTCGACCGCCGATCTGTCGCCCGACAAGATCGACGCGACCGCGGCCAAGGTGATCCAGAGCCTGCTGCCCAAGGAGACCGACGACGAGCCGCTCCCGGCGACGACCGACACGCCGGCCGTGCCCGAAGCCGAGCCCGAGACCACGCCTGCGCCCGACAAGGCGCCGCGGCAGAAGAAGTACGAGTGGGGCCGCGAGAAGCCCGCGCCGCGGTGGAAGAAGATCGGCCTCGGGGTCACCGCGGGCGTCGGCGGGGCCGCGCTCGTCGCCGGCGTCGTGATGCAGGCGCTGCTGCAGACCAAGCTGCGCAACGATCTCCTCGATGCGGTGGACGGCAGCGTCGACGACGACAACCCCGGCAACGACATCGATCGCGGCAACCCGGACCTGTGCAAGGCGGCGCGCGAGAGCCCCAACGGCGACAACAAGGTCCGCAACAAGAAGGTCACCCAGGTCTGCAACCGCGCGGACGGCATCCAGACCGGCTCGTTCGTGGCGCTCGCCGGCGGTGCGGTCCTCGGCGCCGCCGCGATCGCGTTCACCGTCCTGCTGTTCGTGCACAAGCGCAAGGGCAGCGAGGGCGCCGCCGCGCTGCTGCGTCACGACTTCAAGCTGAGCGCCGCGCCGACCTTCAGGGGCGGCGCGCAGATGGGGGTCGGTTTCCGCTTCTAGCAGGTGCGGAAGAACGCGAAGCGTTCTTCCGAACACCTGCTCCGTGCCCGTGCCCGTGCCCGTGCCCGTGCCCGCCCCTACTCAGCCGCCGCTCTCGTTCTCGTCGTCGCCCTTGTCGTCGTCGGCCTTCTCGTCGTCGCCCTTGTCGTCGTTGCCCTCGGGCACGTCGGCGTCGCCGAGCTCGCTGGCTGGCACCGCGAACTTCGCGTTGTCCATGTTGTCCTCCATGAAGGACACGGTGACGCGGAGGTAGGTGTCGTCCTTGGGCTGGTCGGCCTTGGGCGCGGAGATCTTCTCGGTGGTGTACAGCCGCCAGATCGTCGCGCCGCGGAGTTGCAGCTTCGACAGCGTGTCGCTCAGCAGATCGACCTCGTGGGCGAAGGGCCCGCGCAGCACGAACTGGCAGCGCACGGTCCGACAGGTGACGTCGTCGACCGAGACGCGGGGCTCCTCGGGGGCGCCCTCGAACGCGGCGTCGCGCGCCTTCGCGACCGCCTGGTTCACGAGCGTCTGGTGCGGGCGGGCCCACGCGCTCTTGACCGGCTCGTCGCCGAACGCGACCTCGGCGAACTTGAGATAGGTCGCCTCGACCTCGCCGGGTGGACGCGCCTCGAAGCCCGGCTTCTTCGCCGGTTTCTTCGGCTTCTTCGGCTTGGCCGCAGGCTTCTCGGCGCCCTGGTCCTTGGCCGAGACCTTGGCGCCGCCCGGCGGCACGTTGACGATCCAGTGGACGCCGACCGCCGCGGTTGCGAGCAGGGGCGCGAGCAGCAGCCGCGCCGTGCGTCGCCGTCCGGGTGTGTCGGATGTGGCGGCCTCGGGTGTGGCGGTCGCGGTGCCGAGGGGGTTCGCGTCGGTCGTCACGGGGATTCGTCCGCGGTCGCGGCGCCCGGGGTCGGCACGCGGACGCGCCACGAGCCCTCCTGGAACACCAGGTGGAGGATGTGCTGGGTGCCGTCGGCGGCGGTCAGGGCAACCTGGGCCTGCTGGTCGTCGCCGCCGACGAGCTCGGCCTTGGCGATCTGCAGGCTGTTGGGCACGTCGACGATCTGCACCATCTCGTACATCTCGATGCTGCGTCGGCCGCCGACCTGGTCCGAGGCCCGCGTCGCGGCCCGCTCGAGCCGCGCCGCGGACTCGAGGTCGATGAGGCCGATGAGCGCCTTGGCGTCGCCGCTCAGGATGACGTCGGAGAAGTGGCGGGCAGCGATGACCGGCGCCGCCTCCTTCTCGTCGCCGCAGGCGCCAGTAGCGAGCAGGCCCGCGAGAAGGCTCGCGAGCACGCTCGCGCGAAGGAACTCGGCGATGGGGAATTGCATCGACATCTCAGTCCCCGTCGTCGCGGACCTTGTGCATGCCGAGGCGCTTCAGCAGCTCGCGGAGGTAGTACCGCGTGATGCCGGCCTCGGCCGCGGCGCGGCTGAGGTTGCCGTCGGTGCGCTCGAGCAGCCGACCGAAGTACTCGCGCTCGAAGTTGTCGACCATCTGCTGCTTGGCGTCCTTGAACGGCGCGGCGAACATCGCATCGTCGTAGGCGCCGTTGGCGGTGCTGCGCTGCTCGGTAGCCGCGTGCTGGGCCGCCACCGCGCGCGGATCCTCGCGGCGGCCGAGGTGCAGATCCGACGGCTCGATGATCCCGCCGCGGCACAGGTGCGCCGCGCGTTGGATGATGTTCTTCAGCTGGCGGACGTTGCCGGGGAACGGCTCGGCGACCAGCGCGTCGCGGGCCGCGTCCGACATCCGCGGCTTCGCGGCGCCCTGGTACAGCCGCACGAAGTCCTCGAGGAAGCGATCGGCGAGCATGATGACGTCGCCGCCGCGCTCGCGCAGCGGCGGCAGATCGACGGCCATCACCGAGAGGCGGAAGTAGAGATCCTCGCGGAAGAGGCCCTGGCCGACCATCATGCGGAGGTCGCGGTGCGTCGCCGCGACGACGCGGACGTCGACCTTGCGCACCTGGCTCTCGCCGACGCGCTGGACCTCGCGGCGATCGAGCACGCGCAGCAGCTTGGGCTGCAGCTCGAGCGGGAGCTCGCCGATCTCGTCGAGGAAGAGCGTGCCGCCCGAGGCCTCCTCGAAGCAGCCCGGGCGATCCGAGACCGCGCCGGTGAACGAGCCCTTCTTGTGGCCGAGGATCGACGCCTCGGCGAGCTCGCGGGGCATCGATCCGCAGTCGAGGACGACGAACGGCCCCTGCGCGCGGTTGGACTCGTCGTGGAGCGCGCGGGCGACGAGCTCCTTGCCGGTGCCCGTCTCGCCGCCGATGAGCACGCTCATCTCGGTCGGGGCGACGCGCTCGAGCACGGCGAAGACCTCGCGCATGGCGGGGCTCTTGCCGTACATCGCCCCGAAGTGGTCCTCGTCCGAGATCGGGACCTGGACCTCGTCGGCCGACAGGAGCTGGAACTCGGTCTTGCCGACCTTGACGTCGTTGCCCGGCTCGATCCACGCGCTCTTGACCCGCGTGTTGTTGACGAACGTGCCGTTGGTGCTGTCGAGGTCGTGGATGATGACGCCCGAGTCGCCGATGACGAGCTCGGCGTGGGTGCCACTGACCGAGGTGTCGGTCAGCACCAGATCGTTGACCGCGCTGCGGCCGATGGTCACCCGCGAGCGCGCGACGGTGATCTGCGCGCCACGATCGGGGCCGTCCTTGACCCGGAGCATGACCCGCCGCAGCTGCTTGTGGGTGTGCTGCGCGGCGAAGAACGTCGTCGTCATGCCCGTTTCGGCGGGCTCTCGGCGTTGGGTCGTCAAAGTCGCCTTCGGAGGCCCAAGCTTGCCCGAAAGCGCCCGCGGACGCCACCCGCGGCGCCGCGACGGGCACGGTGGAGCTGCTACGCTTCCGGTGATCGTGGACCGACGCCGATGGATCGCGCTCGCGTGGCCGCTGCTGGTCGCCTGCGCACAGACCAGCGGGCCGCCGCCGGAGGGGAGCGCCGCGGTGCCCGACGCCGTCGTGCGCGCGGACACCGGCGTCGGGGCCCGCGCGGCGCCGTCGATCGTCCCGCCGCCGACGGTCGCGGCCGACGTCGATGCGGCGCCGGCCGCCCGCTCACAGCGATCGATCCCGAAGTCACGCGTGCGTGTCCTCGTGCCGGAGGCGCGCTCGGGTCTGGTCGACTTCGCCCGGGCGCTCCCCGAGGACGCGCTGGCGTGGGTGGGGCCGCTGGCCGGCAACGGCGGCCGCGACGTGCTCGTCTACGTGCCGCCGAACCCCGATCCCGCGCGCGACTTCCAGCTCGTCGTGCACTTCCACGGCACGCACAGCGAGCGGGTGCAGGCGCAGCAGCCGGGCATGGCGAAGAAGGAGTGGGTCGGGTGGGATCGCGTGGCGCAGACCGTCGCCGCGATCGACGAGCTCCAGGCCAAGGGCGAGCACAACGTCGTGCTCGTGTATCCGCTGTCGGCGGGCAAGCGCCCGGAGCCCGGTCACATCGGGTGGTTCAACAAAGAGTACGACCGCATGTGGATGCGATCGTCGCCGCCGGAGATCGACGAGTCCTTCGACGCGCTGCACGACGGCGTCCTCGCGGTCCTCGGTCGCGAGTTCGGCATCGACGCGGCCGCGGTGCGACCCCGAGCGATCGCCGAGGGCCACAGCGCCGGCGGCATCGCCCTGCGCAGCGTCGCGGCGAGCGGCACCGATCGCGTCGGCGAGTACCTCTTCCTCGACGCGAGCTTCCGCGGTTGGGCCGATGGTTGCTACCGCGCGGCGCAAGCCCACGCGAAGTCACCTTCGACCGCGGCGTTGGTGTCCGTGGTGATCACCGAGGGTGGTATCGCGGATCCCTTCGGCCGCTCCGATCCGTGGTGCCGCACGGGCCCCGACGACACCGCGGCGTGGGAGCGACACCGCGGCGCGTGTCAGGCCTCGGGCAAGCGGCCGCGCGGCGCGACGAAGAGCTGCGCGGCGCTCGAGGAGGACGCGCGTCAGTGGCCGGAGCAGGAGCCGTGGTGCACCGCGATGGCGGATGGGTTCCGCGGGGTCGACGGCGTGTACCTGCTGCGGACGAAGGTCCCGCACGGAAAGCAGCCGCGACACTTCGTGGGCGGGCTGGAGTTGCCGGCGGATCGGGATCGCCGGGCGGCGAGGTGAGCCCGACCGCTCACGCCTGCTGTTCCCACAGGCACCGGTAGTAGTCTCCCTGCGCCGACTCGAACGTGTAGCAGTCCATGCCGGTGGGGCACTCGATCTCCGGCCCGCACGCCAGGGCGCAGCTGTCGGACATCGTGCAGACCGGCGTGGCCTCGCCGCTGCTGGGTGGCGGGCAGCCCTCTCCGCAGGGCAGCAGGCACACCGAGGCGTCGGGGCCATCGATCACATTCACGGTGACGCACGTCCCCGAGCCGCAGTCGCCGTCGTGGGTGCAGTCGCCGTAGTAGGGATCCTCGACGACGCCGCCCTCGCTCGAGGCCGCGCCGGTCTCCTGCACGCCGGTGGTGCCGGTGGCTTCGCCCGTCGGATCGAGGCTGCTGGTCGTGCCGCCGCCGGTGCTCTCGCTGACGACGGGGCCGGTGCTGTCGTCGCCGTTGCCCGGCGAGTCGTCCGTCGACGGATCGGGCACGTCATCCCCGGCCGTGCTGCCCGCGGACGCGCCCATGCCCGCGCTCGCATTGCCTTCGGTGTCCGTGCCCTCGCCCGTTCCGGACGACGCCGAGCCGACCGACGCCCCGGCGCCACCGCTGCCCGGGACGCCGCCGCTCTCGAAGGCGCACGCCGAACCCAGCGACAGCGACGCGCAGACCAGCATCCATCGGGCGTCCATCCCTCGACGATACCGGCGCACCGCGGGATCGGCAACGCGTTCAGCTACGTCGATGTGCGCACGCGCGGGCCGACGTCAGTTCGGGAGGTCGTCCTTGACCACACGCAGGTGCGAGGGCTTCGCGCGGTTTGTCTTCGGTTTGCGCGCGGGCGTACGCGTCGGGCCGCCGCCGGAACCACCGGAACCACCGGCACCGCGGCGCCACGGCTGCGCGGTCGCGAGCCAGGCCCCCGCGATCGCGACCACCGGCGCGATGGCGAGGGGCCAGGGGGCGCCGCGCAGCAGCGGGGAGAGCACGATCGCGGGCACGAGGATCAGCACGAGGGTGCTCGCCTTCACCGGCATCACGCCCATCACCGCGAGCATCCGCTTGCGGAAGACCAGGCCGAAGGCGGTGAGCGTCGCGACGTCCATGCCGGTCGATCCGCAACCCACGACCGGCGGCAGCAGCGGGGAGAGCAGCGCGTGCACGAGGTACCCCGCGGTGCCGCAGCCGACGATGAGCACCACGTACTTGCGCGTCCCCCAGAACTCCTCGAGCGACGAGCCGAAGAACCACTGCACGAACAGCGTGCCGATGAGGAAGCCGACCGAGTCGGCGGGGAAGATGAAGTTTGCGGTGAGCGGCTGCCAGATCCCGGCGCCGGAGAGCAGCGCTCCGGGGTGCAGTCGCAGCGCATCGCCCAGCGGCTGATCGCCGACGATCCCCGTGGCCGCCGCGGTGATCAGAAAGATCGCGAGCGCCCCGCGATGGAACTTGGGCAGCCCGTTGAAGAACCCCGCCACGATCCCCGGAGTCTAGCAGTCTGGCGCCCAGGCACCCGTCCGCGCGGCGCCGGACCCGGACGGCGGCCCGGCGTGGCCCGGTTCCGGCCCGGTTCCGGCCCTTCGGGTGTGGTGGCCGGGTTCGCCGGTTTCTTGCCCCGGGCGGGCACTCGTTCCAATGCTCGGGCCATGTCGCTCAACCGTCGCCGCCACCGTCTGTTCGTGACCCGGCATACCGAGTATCACCTCCGCGCGGACGAGTGCGTCGGGGTCCGCGACCGCGAGACGGGGGCGTGGTACCGCGATCACGCGGCCCTGCGCCTGCATGCGCTGAAGCTACCGCCGACCGGCCACGATCACGTGTGGCTCGGCCAGCGGATCCAGTTCTGGAGCAGCAACACCGACGTGGTCACCTCGCCGGTGGTCGCGGTCGGGCGGCCGCCCCGCGAGTGCCTCGACAACTACGTGAGCCTCGCGCGCGCCGGGTCGATCAGCTGCTGAGACCCTGACGCGCGCGCAGCCTCCGCCTCAGCGCGCCGGCTCGACCTTGGTGTCGGGCTTGGCGGTGTCGGTCTTGGTGTCGGGCTTGGCGGTGTCGGTCTTGCTGTCGGGTTTGGCGGTGTCGGTCTTGGCGTCGGGCGCCTTGGCGTCGGCCTTCGAGTCGGGGGCCTTCGCGTCCGCAGCGGCCTTTCCGTCCGCCGTGCCCGTCGTGTCGGCCTTGGCGTCGGGAGCTTTGGCATCGGCCTTGGCGTCGGCCTTCGCGTCGGCCGGGTTGCCCTCGCCGTCGAAGCAGCACAGCACGCCGGCGTTGCGGTCGGCCGAGACCGCCGCGCAGCCCTCGACGGTGCCGCGGGAGATCTTGGTCTTGCCCTTCCACACGCCGTCACGGCACTTGCCGAAGCCGCAGTCGTTGCCGCAACACACCGGCTCGGCGCCGACGCCCGACTGCATGCACGGCAGGACCTCGTCCTTCTTGATGATCGGGCACGGGTCGAGCTGCTCGTTGGTCGAGTGGCTCACCGCGGCGTTGAAGCGACCGGGGCCCGCGTTGTCGCAGTCCTTGACCGTCGTGTGGCCGGTGAGATCGCTGCCGTTGCCGTCCTTGCCGCAGACGTGCCAGCCGGGGGCACAGACGTCGGCCACCGAGTTGCACAGCTCGCCGTCGTCGCCACACGCCTTGCCGGTCGCCTTGTCGCGCAGGCTCTTGGTCGACTTCCAGTTGCCGACGCAGCCGGCGATGCGCGGGTGCTTGTCGAGCTCGGCGAAGCCCTCGCGCTGGCCGTCGGCGCAGCCGGCGATCTTGGGATCGACCTTCTTGCTCTCGGCGTACTTGTAGTCGGCGGGGCCCGGGCGATCGCCGTCGAAGTAGTCGCCGTCGTAGGGGCCGGAGCCGCAGGTGCAGCCGCCCATCCAGAGCGCTGCGACAATCGAGAGCGAGGACACGAGCACGCGTCGCGGGAGACCAAACATGCGGCGAAGGATAGGCAAGCCGCGCGCCGAGCACCAGGGCCCAACCGCAGCCCCGCACGATCTGCCGGGGGGCCCGGTCGGGGGCCCGACCGGGCCGTGGCGCCCCGGTCGCGAGGAGCGTGACCCCGTCAGGGGTCTCGCCTAGTCGTCGTCCTCGTCGGCCGCCGGCTGGGCCGCGAGCTCGGCCTCGAGCTTGCGCATGGCGTCGACCTGCGGCTTGGTCACCACGTACGACACCCCGACGCTGATGAAGTACAGCGTCGTCATCGGGATGCCCATCAGCCAGATCGTGATCGGATCGGGTGGGGTCAGCACCGCCGACGCGATGGTGATGATGAGCAGCGCGACCTTCCAGTGACGCAGCAGCGTCACGTAGTTGATGATGCCGGCCTTCGACAGGAAGAACACCGCCAGCGGCATCTCGAACATGATGCCGAAGCCGAACAGCATCTTCATGACGTAGCTGGCGTAGTCCGCGTAGGTGTACGCGGTCTTCACCACCACGTCGCCGAGCCCGACGTTCTTCTGCTGCCCGTAGGTCAGGAAGAACTCGGTCGCGATCGGCAGCACGACGTAGTAGCAGAACGCGGCGCCGGCCACGAACATCACCGCGCTGGTGGCCACGAACGGCACGACCAGGCGCTTCTCCTGGCTGTACAGGCCCGGCGCGATGAACATCCACAGCTGGTAGAAGACGACCGGCGCGGCGAGGAACAGGCCCGAGAACAGCGCGATCCAGATGTCCGTGAGGATGACGTCGAGCGCGGCGAGGTTGAGCAGCGTCGGCTCGCCCTCCATGCCCGCGGCGTCCCACGCCTCGCCGAAGGGGATCCACATGAACGCGGTGATGTGATCGATCGCCGCGTAGCAGATCACCGCGCCGAGCAGCAGCGCTCCGAACGCCCGGCCGATCCGCTTGCGGAGCTCGGCCAGGTGATCGAAGAACGACATGGGCTGATCGCCCTCGGGCCCCTCGGCCAGGCCATCGGCTCCGTTGTTCGGTGGGTTCGGTTCGGCCACGGTGATCTCGCGGGGGGACGTCAGGCGGCGCCCTGACCGACGTCGGGTCGGTCGGGACGCGCGGCGGCGACGGTGCCGTGGGGCCCGGGGACGGCGGGCGCGACGGGCTCGGGCAGAGTGGCGTGGGCGGCCTGGGCGATCGCGGCGGCCGGTGCGGCGGACTCGGCCGGGGCGGCGGTGGACGGGCCCGCGTCGGGCGTCGCCGCGACCTGGTCGTCGCTTGCCCCGCCCTCGGGGGCTCCGACGGCGGCCGTGGCAGCGCCCGGGAGCGTCGACGCGGCCGCGAGCTCCTCGCGCTTGGATTCCTCGGCCGCCTTCACGGTCTTGAGCAGCTTGTTCTGCGCCTTCTGCATCTCCATGCGGGCCTTCATCAGCTCGCGGCGCGCCGCGGCCTCGGCCTTCTTGAAGTCGGAGACGCCGCCGCGCAGGGCCCCGCGGATGTCCTGCATCTCCTCTTCGTTCATGATGGCGTCGCGGAACTCGTCGGCCGTGTTGCGCAACGACGCCCAGAACTTTGCCGCACTGCGAAGGATCTTCGGCAGCTCGCGGGGCGAGAACAGCATCAACGCGACGACGCCGATGATGATGAACTCGGTCGGTCCGATGCCGAACACGGCCCCACGATAGCAAGCGTTTCGCGCCGCGGCGACCCGCGATCGTGCTCGGTCGGCGGCAAAGCGGCGATCTTGCCTGCGCAGGGGCCCGAGGCGGGGGCCCGAGGCGGGCAGGGGCGGGTCAGAATCGACCGATCGGGCCGCTCGGGACGGTGAGGCCCTCGGGGCGCCGCGCCTCCGCCGGCGGCGCCGCGCGTCCGCGCAGCCCGCGGGGGCACGGGGCCCCGACCACGGGCGAGGCGGCGGTGGCGATCGACCCGCCGCGGAATTGGTGATAGCTGCGATGCACCTTGCGCTTCGATCTCCACCGCCACCTCGAAGGTTCTCACTCGCCGCAGGCGCTCGCGGCCGTCGCCGAGAACTTCGGGATCCTCAACCCGGTGTTCTTCGACCCCGAGCACCGGCGCTTCCGATCCGCGGCGGAGCTGCGCGAGACGATGGTCATGCCCGGGCCCAGCGACGACGCGCAGGTGTTCTACGGCTGCATCCAGCGCGCGCGTCTCGCCTACGTCAGCGAGATCGCGATCGGTGAGCTCGCGCGGCGCGCGTTCCTCGAGGCCGCGCGCGAGTGCGACGGCTTCGAGATGCGCATCAGCCTGTTCTCGATGACGCGCACGCTGCTCGAGAACCAGAAGGTCGCGTGGCGCGAGCTCGATCCGGCGGAGTTCGCCGAGCGCGCCCGCACGCTGCTGCTCGGCGTGGTCGCGGCCCGCGACGTGGCCGCCCGCGAGACCAGCAAGCCGATGCTCATCCGGGTCGGGTTCTCGCGGACCTTCGAGAGCGAGCCCCACTACCGCGCGATGGCGACGATGCTCGCCGAGCACCGCGACGCCGTGTGCGGCCTCGACGTGCTCGGCATCGTGCCAGGCCCCGATCGCGAGCCGATGCCCGCGGCGCTGCGCGACATCCTCGACGGGCTGCGCCACCACATCGCGGATCTCACGGTCCACGCCGGCGAGTTCGAGGACTTCCGCTCGGTCATGCGCACGCTCGAGCTCAAGCCGCAGGCGATCGGCCACGGTGTGCGGGCGGTGCACAGCGACGAGACCCTCGCGAAGCTCGCCAGCGACGGGGTCACGCTCGAGGTGTGCCCGTGCAGCAACCGGATGCTGATCCCGACCTCGCTGAAGGCGCTCGAGCAGCACCGCGGCTGCGCGCCCCTGGTCGCGCTGCAGCGGGCCAAGGTCCACTGCGTGCTCGGCAGCGACGACCCGGCGACGTTGGGCACCAACTTCGCCGACGAGTGGACGCAGGCCGGCGAGGCCGGCGCGAACCTCGAGCTGCTCGAGCAGGACGTCGCCCGGCGCTGGCAGCAGATCGCGCCGGCGCCCCGCAAGAAGCGGTAGCCTGGGCCGAGCATGGCCGTCGATCCGCTGCCGATCGTCCGCTGGCTCCACCTGATGGCTGCGGCGGCGTGGACCGGCGGCCTCGTCACGCTCGCGGCGTTGATCGTCGTGCTCCGCCGCGCGGGCGCCGAGCGGACGCTGCTGCAGGCGGCGGCGCGGGGGTTCGCGGCGGTCTCGTGGACGGCGATGGCGATCGCGATCCCGACCGGCCTCCTGCAGGTCTCGCTCATGGGCCTGCCGTGGAGCTACGGCCGCCTGCACCTCAAGCTCGCGATGGTCGTGGTCACGGTGCTCCTCGCCGGCGGGCACCAGTTCACCGCGCGGCGCAGCTCGCCGCGGGTCCGCGGGATGATCCAGCTGGCGATCCTGCTCGCGAGCTCAGGGGTGTTCGCGGCCGCGGTCGCGCTATGAGCGGGCCGGGTCGTCGTGGTCCTCGTGCTCGCAGATCCAGCCGCGCGCGCCCGCGGCCCCCTGCTGCCAGCACCGCAGGCGCCCGCCGTCGAAGTCGGCCGCGTGCACGCATCGGAACGAGTCCGGCACGCGGCCGCCGTAGCCGCCGTAGGTGACGACCTGCACGCCCGGCGCGACCGTGACGAGTGCCTGCTCGATGCGATCGATGTCGGCCTGGGCGCGCCCCGGGCCGATGGCGACGGAGTCGTCGAGCCGGCTGGCGCGGGGGTAGAGGCCCTCGGAGAACGGGTTGTAGAGGTAGAGCGCGTCGTGCTCGTCGAGGCGCACCGCGTCGAGATCTCCAGCGACGAACGTGACGCGCGTCTCGACGCCCAACGCCTGCGCCAGCGCTCGCGCGGCGTCGACGAGGTGGGCGCGGCGCTCGACGCCGACGACGCGCAGCTCGGCCTGCGTCGCGGCGATCGTGCAGAACTTCCCGACGCCCGCGCCGACGTCGAGCAGGCGGGTCGCGCCCCCGTCGACGAGCCAGCCCACCGCCGTCGTCGCGACTTCGACCGCCGTCCAGTAGTCCCCCGATCGCGCGCGGAGCCCCGGCGGCAGCAGTGCGTCGAACTCGGCGTCGGTGACCGGGCGACGCGCACGCAGGTCCGCGGCAATCCGCCGCGCGTGGTCGTGGGGCCCCGGGAGCATCGCAGGCCCGCGAGTGTGGGCCCGCGGCGCGTCGTGGCGCAAGACATCGCCCCGGGGATCGAGCAACATCGCCGCGCATGCCCGAGGCACCTCCGCGCTGCGTGCTCGTGGTCGGCGCGACCGGCTACATCGGGCGTCACGTCGTGCGCGAGCTGGTCGGACGCGGGCACCGTGTGATCTGCCTCGTGCGGCGGCGCGCCGGCGTCGGTGGGCGGATGGACGAGTCGGCGATCGCGGCCGCGCTCGCGGGCGCCGAGCTGCGCTTCGGCGACGTCACCGATCCGGCGTCGCTCGAGACGATCGGCGGTGGCGACGATCGCCTCGACGCGGTGGTGTCATGCCTCGCGACCCGCACCGGCGGCGTCCGAGACGCGTGGCGGATCGAGCACCAGGCCAACCTCGACGTGCTCGACGCGGCCAAGCGCGCGGGCGCGGGCCACTTCGTGCTGCTCTCGGCGATCTGCGTGCAGCGCCCGCGCCTCGCGTTCCAGTTCGCCAAGCTCGCGTTCGAGCAGGCGCTCGCGAGCTCGGGCATCGACTACTCGATCGTGCGCCCGACGGCGTTCTTCAAGTCGCTCTCGGGCCAGGTGCGGGCCGTGCAGCGGGGCAAGCCGTTCGTGGTGTTCGGCGACGGCGAGCTGACCGCGTGCAAGCCGATCGCCGAGGCTGATCTCGCGCGGTTCGTCGCCGACTGCCTCGATGATCCGGCGCGGCGCAACGCGATCCTCCCGGTGGGCGGACCGGGGGCACCGATCACGCCGCGGGCGCAGGGCGAGCTGCTGTTCGAGCTGTGCGGCCGCGCGCCGCGGTTCCGTCGCGTGCCGGTGCGCATGATGGATGCGATCGTCGCGACCCTGGGCGCGCTGTCCCGCGTGATCCCGCCGCTGCGCGACAAGGCCGAGTTCGCCCGCATCGGCCGCTACTACGCGACCGAGTCGATGCTCGTGTGGGACGCCGCGGCAGCGCGCTACGACGCCGCGGCCACGCCGTCCTTCGGCGAGCAGACCCTTCGCGAGTTCTACGCCCGCGTGCTGCGCGACGGGCTCGCCGGGCAGGAGCTCGGCGACCACGCGATGTTCTGACCGGCCGATCGGCGACGAGCCGATCCGATCACGGCTGCGCGCCGAACACCTGCATGATCTGCACGGCGGGGCGCGGGGTGCCGTCGGGGCGGAGGTAGCTCCACCAGCTCTCGGCTGGGTCCCAGCGCCACGCGAACGCGCCCGAGAAGCACAGCGCCGCCGCGTTGTTGAGGAACGACGCCGTCGCGTCGAACTGCAGCGTGTCATCGACCTGGTGCGACGACTGGCCGAACTCGCCGAGGTAGATCGGCACGCCATCCGACGCGGCTCGCTCGCACATCGCCGTGGCGCCCGCGAAGGTGCCGTCGTCGGCGTAGACGTGCAGGTCGTAGAAGTCGAGGCCGAGCCCGGAGAACAGACCCCCGGAGATGTCGTACTGGGCGCCACCCCAACCCGCGGTCGCCGTCACGGGCAGCCACGGGCTGTGGTCGTGGATGAACGCCGCGTGGCGGGCGATGAACTCGCGTGGGCCGGCGACCGGGTCGGCGAACACGCCGTCCTGGATCGCCGCGCGGATCTCGTTGACGAGGTCGAGACCGAACACGTTGTCCTGGTGGGCATCGAGGACATCGAGCGTGGGTCCGACGACGTGTTCGTCGAACGCGTCGCCCTCGCCCGCGACATTGGTGAGGATGTTGACCCCGTAGTCGTGCAGGGGCAGCAGCGCCCCGTCGAGCTTGGTGATCGTGTTGGCGTCGAGGAGCGTCACGTAGACCCAGAGGCCGCGCAGGCGCGCCTCGTGGAGCACGGTGTCGAGGTTGTCGAGGAACTCCTGGGAGACCGATTGGGTCTGCGGCGGCGTCGGCCCCAACGTGATGCCCTGCGGCAGCGGGAACAGGAAGAGTCGGACCAGGTGGCCGCCGCCGTCGACGATGCCGTCGAACGTGTCCTGCACGTAGGCGAGATCGAAGTCGGTCGTGAGGTCGGTGCCGAAGGCCGCCCCGAACCACGCCTCGTTGTAGCCGATGAGGAAGGTCTGCTGCACCATCGGCGGCAGCGGCTCGGCACCGCCACTGGTCCCGGGCCCGTCGTCGACTGCAGTATCCGCGGTCGAGGCATCGCCCGTGGTCGGGTCGGCGTCGGCCTGCGTCGCGGGGCCGGCGTCGTCTGCGTCGCCCGAAACCGCGTCGTTCGAGCCGCCGTTCGCTTCGCCGACGCTCGGCCCTGCGGTCGCGAAGGGGTCGCTCCCGGCCGGACCACCGCAACCGAGGACCACCAGCGCCGCCACGGCCGGTGATCCCACACGACGCCTCGTTCGTCCCTGCACCGCGATGCGGTTACCCCGGCGCCATCGAGGTTCCCGCGGCGGGCGACTCCGCGTCGCAGCATCACTGCGGGAGGTTGACCTCTTCTTCGCGCTGCCACGTTCCCCCGCGGCACCACAGCGCCGAGCTGTGCCCGCCGGGCTCGCCCCACGACTCGACGCACCAGCCGTCACCGGCCTGGCACGTGTCGCCGACCTTCGGCATCGGCGTGCAACGACCGTCGTCGGTGCGGTGGATCGCCGTCGCCGGTGCGGCGGCGGCTGGTGTCGCCGCCGGTGTCGGATCCGCTGCGGGTTCTGGGGCGGCGTGCGTGCAGCCGATCATCACGTGCAGGCCGATGCCGAGGGCCATCCATCGAGGCGCGCGCATTCGTGCAGTGTACCCGCGACGGGTGCCGCGGTACGCTGTGATGATGCCGATCCGCGCGATCTCTCCGCTGCTGCCGGAGTTCCGCCACGCCCAGACGCCGGCCAATCCAGGGCCGGCGCCGGCGTTCTACGAGTGGTGGTACTTCGAGGTCGAGTTCAACGACGACGCGGGCCGACCGTTTCGCGTCATCACCAGCTTCCACTATCCCCATGCGCTCGATGCCCGTCGGGTCCTCGCACGCGAGGGCTACGAGGACTACGCTGCGCGCTACACCACGCACCCGGGCCACTACGCCGGCATCGCCAGCTACGTGATGGACGTCAACGACACCGAGAACGTCGCCCTGCTGATCTCGCGCTTCCGCGTGCAGGACATCGGTACGCGGGTCACCGTCTCGCGGCCGGGCGATCCGAAGGTCGCGCTTCGCTTCGGCAACTCGTCGTTCCTCGAGAACGACGATGGCACCTTCACGCTCACCGTGCGGCAGCGGGGCAAGCACCCGGTTTCGCTGACGCGCACGCGCGACCTCGACCTCGAGATGACGGTCCACTTCACCCAGAACACGCCGGGGTTCCAGCCACCCGATGCGGTGCTCCTCGATCAGAGCGGCGTGCAGCACCACTGGGCGTGCGTGATGCCGAACCCGGTGGTCCGCGTCGATGGCGTCCGGGTCCTGCGGCGGCGCAAGAACGGCAGTTGGAGCAGCCTGTGCTCGGCGTCCGCCGGCGTCGGCACCATCGGCGGCTACCACGACCACCAGTGGGGCGGCGACGTCTTCTGGGCGCAGGTCGGGCGCTGGAGTTGGGGGCGGGTGCCGCTGTCGCGGCAGAGCGTGTCGCGCAAGATCCTCTTCTTCGACATCGACGGCATCGGCGGCGGCGGCTTCCCGGTGTCGCACCCCGATCCGATCCTCGTCGAGATCCCGAGCGGCGCGACGGCCCCGCGCGCGCTCGACGAGGCCGCGGGCCTCGCCCCGTTCAGCCTCATCGGCCCCGTCGACAGCATGAACTTCGGCGACGGCTGCAAGCTCGGCATCCAGGGTCAGGACGTGCCGTACCACCGCACCGCGAAGGTCCAAGGCAAGGACGGCGCCGGCGTCCTGCACCAGCTGACGATCACCCACGAGCGCAAGGACAACGTCGACACCTGGCCGTTCTACCTGCGCTTCGCGCCGCCGGTGAAGGTCGCGGGGCTGACCGCGAAGGTGTCGACGATCAGCGAGATCATGCAGGCGACGCGGCTGCGGCTGCCCAAGACGCACAAGGTGCTGGCGCGATCGGAGTTGATCACGGTGACGGAGAGCTGAGGCGAAGGGCGGCGCCGCAACCCGCTCAGCACATCCCGCAGTCGAACGCCTCGACCTCGTTCGCACAGGTCGCGTCCCACGCGGTGTTGCAGCAGTACGCATCCTGGGCGCACACGCACTGCTCGATCGTGTCGTTGGTGCAGCCGGGGCCCATGTGGGCGGCACAGCAGTTGCCGACGCCACCGCCACCGTCGTCACCACCACCGTCGGTCGGATCCGGCTCCTCGGGGACGCAGCTCCCCGAGAGGCAGCTCTCGTTGGCGTCGCACGCGATGTCGCAGTCGCCGCAGTGATCGGGATCGGACCAGGGGTCGACGCACTCGCCGTCGCACTCGACCCCGGTGCTGCAGTAGCACTCGCCGGACTCGCAGAAGGCGTCGGCCGAGCACGCGTCGCCGCAGCCGCTGCAGTTCTGTGCGTCGTACTGCACGTCGATGCACTCGCCGTCGCAGTACGCCAGTCCGCCGCAGCCCGTCACGGTCACCGACTCGACCGAGGTCGAGACCAGCTCGAGCCAGCCCACGGGCTGCACGGTGTGCTCGAGCAGCTCGCCCTTGGTGGTGAGGCCCTTGTGCAGCTCGCTGCGTCGGCGCTCGACCGACAGCGACATGCCGCCGAGCTGTTCGTCGCCCGGCAGCGCCGCGGCGATCGCCTCGCGGGGCAGATCGAACGCACCGGCCGCGTCCTCGGCGTCGCACGTGATCGTGCCGTAGCCGGCGGACAGCCCCGTGACGGTGAGGGTGACGCGGACCTCGTCGCCGCCGGCGACCCACGACACCGGCAGCGGTCCGTCGCCGTAGATCTCCTCGAGGCCGAGCTCCTCGACGGTCGCGTCCATGTACGTCGTCGTGGTGAACGATTGCTCGAACGCCTCGAAGCCGGCCTCGGTGGCGCCCGTGGCGTGCACCGCGACCTCGCTGCTGGGCAAGTACAGCGCGCCGGTCACGTCGCCCTGGAAGTTGTAGGGCGGGAACAGCGTGACGGGCACGGTGGTGCCGGTGAACTTCAGCGCGCCGGCGTCGAAGTACTCGATGCGCTTGCACGCCGGGTTGTCGGCGACCGGGAAGTAGCAGACCTCGTCGTCGCCGCACGGCAGATCACAGATGCGCTCGCAGGTCGACGCGCACTCGGCGTTGAAGGTGCAGAACTCGTCGAACTCGCACTGCCCGCCGCAGTCGGGCAGGGTCTGCACGAAGCAGCCTGCGACGCTCGTGCCGCAGGCCTGCGGCTGGGCGAGGAAGTCGGGCACGAACGACGCGCTGACGATCGGGCTCGAGTTGGCGCTCTCGGGCAGATGGCTCTCGCCGAGCACGATCGTGCCCCGTGCGTGGGGCTCGTCGGCCGCCCCGTCGTCCCCGCCGTCGTCGCCTCCGCCGTCGGTGCCGGCATCGGTGCCGCTGTCGTCCGCCGCGTCCGTGCCACCCGCTTCGCCACCGTCCCCGCCGCCGCTGGGATTCGACGCGCTGCCGGTGTCGCTCGCTCCCCCGCCGTCGTCTTGGCTGCCGTCGGACTTGCACGCGGCGACTAGGGTGAACGAGACGCACAGGGACGCGAGACACGGGCGGCGAAGGGCTAGGGAGCGCATGACGCTGGCAATGACGGACGGCCGTCGTCGCGGTTGCGACCGTGGGTTCACAACCACCGACGTCGGCGCACGCCGCCACGGCGCAACCTCGGGTCGCCGCGGACGTCGTCGACCGTGGCCGTGTGCATGGTACAGATGCAATCGAGTTGCGCCGACAGCCCTTCCGGCGGGACACTCGGACGCGAAATGCCCTGAGTCCACGGCCCACGATCTCGCCTCACGTCCGGTCTGGGCGCAGCGCGTCGCGAGCCTCGGTCCGACTTGGACGGCGAACGTGCACGACTTCATGGTCCTCGCGTTCTTCGTCAGCGGGAGCGCGGTCGTCGAGCAACGCGAGCGCTTCGAGGTGCAGGCTGGCGACTTCTACCTGATCCCCGCCGGCGCGAGGCACCGGGTCATCGCGGCCCGCTCGCCGGAGACGTGGGGTGTCGGCTTCTACCCGACCGGCTTCGGCGCGACGGAGCTCGCGTGTCGTGCGACGTCATCGCCGAGCGGGTCGGCTACGCCGATCCAACGCGTTTCATCCGGTTGTTCCGTCGGGAGCACGGCTGCACGCCGGCGGCGTGGCGGATCCGCGAGCGAGCGCCGCGGAGGAGGTCCAGGGGCGTCCTGCACATGCAATCGTATTGCATGTGTGCCAGGGGTGTGGTACCACCGCGACGGTCGTGGACCTGAGCGCGGCGCATCATCTCTTCGTGTGCACCTCTTGCCGGCGGCCCGGCGAAGAGAGGGAGCCCCGCGAGCTCCGTTCGGGAGCCCGGCTCTTTCGCAACCTGAGCGAACGCTCCGCGGGCTGGGCCAGGCGCGAGGGCTTCGTGATCCTGGCGTGCGACTGCCTGAGCGTATGCCCGCGGCCGTGTGGGATCGCCCTGCGAGCGCCTGGAAAGTTCGTCTACGTCTTCGGCGACCTCGTGCCTGGCGAGGCCGAGAGCGCTGTCATCGAGTGCGCGACACTCTATCGCCGTAGTTCCACCGGCTTCCTTCCGCGGGAAGAACGCCCTCGAGTGCTCCGCGCCGGCGTCCTTTCTCGGATCCCTCCCCTGGAGCTTCCATGAGCGGAAGCGTTCGGACGGGTGCAGCGCCCCGAACGGGCTGAACGAGGCCCGCGGACCCCCATGATCTTGTCCGACCGAGACCTCCGCCAGCGGCTGCTCGACCGATCCATCATCGTCGAGCCGCTCGCGGATCTCGACGTCCAGCTCCAGCCCGCAAGCATCGACCTGCGCCTGGGACGCGAGTTTCGGCGCGCGGTCACGGCCTCGGAGGGAGTCGAGGAGGTGACCGAGGGCGGGGCTTTCATCCTCGGTCCCGGCGAGTTCGCGCTCGGAACGACGCTCGAGCGCGTGCACGTACCAAGCGATCTCGTCGCCCGCATCGAGGGCCGCAGCAGCATCGGTCGGCTCGCGATCCTCGTTCACGCCACCGCAGGCTTCATCGACCCCGGGTTCGAGGGCGAGATCACGCTCGAGCTGGCGAACCTCGGCCCGAGATCGGCGTCTCTGCGGGTCGGCTCGCGCATCTGCCAGATCGTCTTTCACTTGCTGACGAGTCCCGCGGAGCGTCCGTACGGGCCGGCGCGCGGGAGCAAGTATGCCGGCCAGAGCGGCCCGACGCCGAGTCGGCTCCCGGAAGACGATGCCGAGGAGGATGAGCGATGATGGAGAGCCCCCGGACGAAGCGGCCGCCGTCGAGCTCGACGCCCTCCAGCGCCTGCCCGCGCGGTCGCAGGCGCACGATCGGCTTGGCTTCGATCCGGACCCCGCCGCCCCAGGGCCGCTCCTTCACCTCCCTAACCGTGGCAGTACGGGCACGGGAAGATCGCGTGGCCCCACAGCTCCGCGAAGCCGTCGATCGGCATGGGCTCGACCTCGCCGCTCACTCCCCCGGCAGCGTGCGCGCCACCGCGAGCAGCTCGTCGAGCACCGCGTCGAGCTCCTCGGTCGTGTGCGCGGGGTCGACGAGCACCCATCGCACCACCTCGCGACCGTCGACCACCGCGTGCCCGATCTGCGCCACGTCGCGCTCCCACAGCGCGCGACAGAGCTGCCGACTCGACGTGCCGAGGACCTCGAAGCACACGTTGATCGAGGCGGGGGGCCGACACAGCCGCAGGCCGGGGTGTGACTCGATGCGCGCGGCGAGGTGGGCGGCGAGCGTGAACAGCCGATCGATGCGCGCGGCCATGCCGTCGTCCCCGTGGTGCTTCCACGCGATCCACAGCTTGAGCGCGTCGTTGTGCCGCCCGCACTGCAGCGAGCCGCGCCCCGGATCCAGTAGCGCGTCGTCCTGGAACAGGTAGCTGGCCGGCTCGTCGAACGCCTGCGCGCACAGCCCGGGCCGACGCGTGAGCATGGCCGAGCACGTGAGCGGCACCGTGAGCAGCTTGTGCGCGTCCCAGGTGAGCGAGTCGGCGCGTCCGCAGCCATCGAGCAGGCCGCGGTGGCGCGGCGACACGAGCACCGATCCGCCGTACGCCGCGTCGACGTGCAGCCACACGCCGGCCTTCTCGGCCACGTCCGCGATCGCGGGCAGCGGGTCGAACGCGCCCTGCACCGTGGTGCCGGCGGTGGCGATGATCATCATCGGTACTGCGCCCGCGGCCCGGTCCTCGTCGATCATCGGCCCCAGGCACTCCACGCGCATGCGACCCTCGGCGTCGGCGGGCACCTGTCGCACGGCGCCCCGCCCCAGCCCCGCGAGCCCGGCGGCCTTCGTCACCGAGTAGTGCGCGGCGGCCGAGGTGTAGACCGTCGCGCGCACGCCGGGCAGTCCGTGCTCGCGGCTGTCGGGCAGCGCGTGGTTGCGCGCGAGGATCATCGCGGCGAGGTTCGACAGCGAGCCGCCCGGCGCGATCATCCCGTCGCCGTCGGGCATGCCCGCCAGCGCGCCCATGTGCCGCAGCACCGCGCGTTCCACCAGCACCTGCACGCCGCTGGCCTTGAACGTGTGCATCGGCGAGTTGGCGAGCACCGCCGCGAGCTCACCGAGGACGGCCATGCCATCGCGACCACCGAACAGTTGGTTGAAGAAGCGGCGGCTGCTGGTGCTCGGTGTGGCCGCGAGCACCTGCTGCAGCAGCGCGAACGCGTCGGACCACGGCAGTGCGCCGCCGTCGATCGCGATCGGCAGCGAAGCCACGAGCGCCGCGGGCGACTGGTGCGGCCGCATCGGCTGGGCCGCATCGAGGCGCAGGTGCGCGTCCACGAGCTCGGCGGCGAGCCGCGGCAGCACGTCGTCGGGCAGCGCGAAACCAGGAGGGGGCGCGACGGGGGCGAGGGGCACGGCCCGCACGATACCGGTGGGGCGTGGTACGGTGCGCCGAAGATGACGGGCTTCGACGGGCCGGTCGGGGGCCAACGGAGTGGCTCGGCCGTCACCGTCGGCGACCTTAGCAGCGGGCGGCGGCGTTGCACCGCCCGAGGTCGACCCCTCTGCTATTCTCCCCGGCCATGGACGACGACGCCGCGCTGCTGCTCGCCTGGCGCCAGGGCGACGCGAACGCCGGCCGCACGCTCGTGGCCCGGCACTTCGCCGCGGTCTATCGCTTCTTCGCGAACAAGCTCGGCGCGGACGTCGACGACCTCGTGCAGCAGACGTTCCTCGCGATCGTCGAGGGCCGCGACCGTATGCGCGACTCGGGCTTCCGCCCCTACCTGTTCGGAACGGCGCGCAACCGACTGATGCGGCACTTCCGCGACCGCGGCCCGGCCGACGACGAGTGCAGCGTCGAGCAGCTCCAGGCGGCGCAGTACAGCGTGGCGGAGGGGCTGGCGCAGCAGCACGAGCAACGGCTCCTGCTGCGCGCGCTGCGACGGCTGCCGATCGATCTCCAGATCGCGGTCGAGCTCGCGTACTGGGAGGGGCTCACCGATCGCGAGGTGGCGGAGATCCTCGAGATGCCGGTCGGCACGCTCAAGAGCCGCCTGCGCAAGGCCCGGTCGCTACTCGCCACGTCGATGGCGGCCCTCGCCGAGTCCCGCGCGCTGCTCGAGTCGACGACGGCGGGCCTCGATGGCTGGGTCGCGTCGATCCGCGCGGCGATGGAGCCCGCCGCGCCGGGCTCGTGATCGTCTGTGCCGCGAGCGGCACTATCTCCGGCGATGGCGACCAAGACCTCGTTCCTTGCCCGGCTCGGACCCTCGATCGCCGTGGTGCTCCTCGGCGCCTGCGGCCCGACAGACGACAGCGGCGGGCCGATGCTCGCGGAGCTCCGCGGTCAGTGGGAGGGCAACCCGACCAACGGGCTGCCCCCCGACGCGCTGTCGGTCGACGACGAGGGGCACGGCACCGCGGTGCTCGCGTTCGTGAAGTCGGGCGCCGCGTTCGTCGTGCAGCTGACGTTCGACGCGACGCCGACGGACAACGGCTTCGATTGCGCGTTCGAGTGCGAGGGCGACGAGACCTGCTCGCCGTACGCGTTCGAGTCCGACTGCGTCATCGTCGACGACGAGCTTCGCTGCGTGCCCGCACCCGGGTGGTACCCGAGCAACCGCATCGTCCTCGTCCGACCGGAGGACTGATCGTCACCGTCGCTTCGGCTTCTTCCCCGGTCCGCGCGACGGGGTCGGCGGTGCGACCGGTCGCGGGTGCGGCTCGGTCCGCATCTGCACGCCCTTGGGCATCGACGCGAACACGCTGTCCAAGTCCCCGGTGCGCACGTCGTAGCGGCCGGGCGCGCCTGCCATCGTCCCTTCGGGTCCGGCGGGGCCACCGGGGCCGTCGGCGCCCGGCGGTGGATCCTCGCACTCGTCGCACGCGCGCTCGGGTGCGGGTCCCCCGGGGCCGCCGTTGCCCCCGTTGCCGCCGTAGCCCGGCGCGCCACCGCCGACGTCGACGTGGACCGCGGTCGCCAGCTCGGGGAATCGATCGTCGAGGAACACGACGAGCTCCCCGCCGTTGCCGCCGGGTCCGCCGGGACCGCCTGGTCCGCCGCCACCGCCGGCGCCCTGCGGATCGCTGCCCGGGCCCCCGTCGCCGCCAGGTCCACCCATGCCGCCCGTGCCGCCCGCCGCGGTGATCGTGATGCCGGTCGCGAGATCGAAGAGCGTCGCGTCCTCGACGTCGCCGCTGATCTTCACCATGCCGACGCGCTCGTGCTTCGGCGTGCGCACGACGGTGACGTGCGCGACGAGCCGCGGACCCGGCGCGCCCATGCCCCCGGGTCCGCCCGCGCCGCCGTAGCCGCCGGGCGCATCGCCGTACGCGCCCCCTTGGCCCTCGGGCCCCGTGCCACCGCTCCGCCCGATCTGTTGCACGCACGTGTACACGGGATCGAAGTGGCGCGTCACCGTCTTGGTCGTGTCACCGCGGTAGGTCGCGCGCAGGTCGTAGCCGAGCAGTGCGGTGAACGGCGAGGACGCCGGCCGAAAGCTCCCGCGATCGGGTACGCCGCCCTTGCCCGACATCGCGAACTCGGTGAGGTCCATCTTGCCGCGGACCTCGGCCGCGCTCGCCCAGGCCGCGGCCGTCTGCAGTTCGACGCGTGCGCCGGATTTCTTCTTCTTCGCCTGCGCGACGACGGTGAAGTTCGCGGACTGCCCGGGGCACATCGTCGCGTCGAGGCCATCGACGCGCAGCGCGATCGACTCGACCTCGTACTTCTCCATGTCGACGGCGAACGCGGCTCCGTCGAGGCGTCCGCCGCCCATGCTGCCGGTCAGGTTGGTGAAGAAGGTGCAGCCGGCGAGCGACGAGACGATCGACGAGAGGAGCGTCGCGGTGATGATGGAGCGGTTCATGTCAGCCCTCCGAGGTCTCGTCGGCCACGGCGACGACGCACACGAGTTGGGTGGGTTCACAGGCCATCTCGGGATACTCGATCGTGGCCGGCAGGACCGAGTTGGTGCAGTCCTCGGGGTACCCGTCGGGGATGCACGTGCAGCCGAGCTGCTTGCCGGTCGTGCACTCGCCATCGTCGGTGCAGACACCCGGGAGTCCCGCGTCGCGTTCGGCGTCGGTGCGCGCGCAGCTCTGCTTGCGCGAGCAATCGCGATCGACCTCGCAGGGCTCATCGACGAGCTGGGCGGAGAGGTCGCAGGCGCCGAGCGGGGCGAGCGAGATCCAGGGCAGGATCAGTGCGAGCGCGATCGTGCGGGATGGTGGACGTCGCATCAGAACCTCACCTGCGCGCCGAGGCCGACGCCGAAGCCCAGACCCGCAGGTCCCGGGGCGAACGCGACCGTGCTCGTGCGCTTCTCCTCGCGGAGGCGCTTGAACCGACGCCCGGCGAAGAACGCCACGAGCGTGCCGGCCAGCACCAGGCCCGCGCTCGCGCCCAGCACGAACGGCGCAGCCTCGCTCGCCACGATCGCGCGCTGGCGCTTGGGATCGCCCGGCGGAAGGTTGCCGTCGTTCTCCTCGCGGAGCTTCGTCAGCGTGCGACGCGGCAACACGTACAGCGGCGTGACCGACATGCACCCGGCGAAGCCGATCAGCGCGACCGCCCCGCCCGCGATCGTCGTGCGGGCGGCCCGACGGATCGCGCGCCTCTGCTCCCGCGGATCGCCCCCGGCGTGGGCCGCAGCTCCGCCCTCGTCGACCCACGCCGGTTCGGGCGCCTGGGCGGCGAGCGCCTCGTCGGTGACGGACGTCGGGGTCTCGTTCGCGAGCGCGCCCAACGGCAGCGGTGCCGGCGGGGCGAGGGCGAGCTGGGCCGCGACGAGCGGGCCCACGATGGCGGAGGCGTGCAGCATCAGTGCCCCCGTTCCACGCCGCGGCCGGCGGTTTAAGTCGGCGGAGGATCGGCTCAGGGCTCGGGGACGACCAAGACCTGGTCGGCCGCGACGCCCTCGAGCGCCACAGTCGCCCCGCTGGCCGGCCACACCACGCTCACATCCGCCGTGGCCGCGTCGGCGAGGCCGAAGTGCGCCTCGCGGGCGTCGTGGCCGAGCAGGTGGCTGGTGCCACCGATCTCGGCGCGCTGTGGGCCGAGGTCGGTGGTGACCGTGACGATGGCCCCGATGCCGTCGCGGTTGCTCGCGACCCCGGGGGTCTGCACGCGCAACCAGTGTCGATCGGCCCGCGGCGTGTCGTTCCGGAACAGCTTCACGCTGTCGCGATTGTTCACCACGAGGATCTCGAGGTCGCCGTCGTTGTCGGCGTCGAACGCCACGAGGCCGCGACCCTGGCCGGTGTCCACGAGCCCGAGCAGATCCTGTTCGGCGACGTAGGCGTCGCCCTCGAGGGTCCACGCGACCATCGGGTCCTCGATGGCCGCGGTCGCGTACCACCCGTTGGTCGCGACGAGATCGAGGTCGGCGTCGAGATCGTGATCGACGAACGCCGCGCCCCAGCCCCACCCCGCGTCGCGGACGCCCGCCTCGTCGGTGACGTCGGTGAACAGGCGACCGCCGTCGTTGCGGTACATCCGGTTGCCGGTCTTGCCCCGCCCGTTGATCGACGTGACGAACCAGTCGGCGTCGCCGTCGCGATCGTAGTCGGCCGAGGCCGAGCCCATGCCGTTCTCGTCGGTGCCCACGCCCGATGCGACCGTGCCGTCGACGAAGGTACCGTCGCCCGAGTTCCAGAACAGCCGCGAGACGGCGAAGTCGGAGGCGAGCAGGAGATCGGGCCAGCCGTCGGCGTCGAGATCCGTCCAGCCGACCGAGAGCACGAAGGCGCCGGCGATGCCGCCGTCGACCGTCTGCCACACGTCGTCGACGGCGATCCCGGCGGCCAGCGTCACGTCCTCGAAGTACCCGGGCTGGTCGGGGCCGAGGTTGCGCAGCAATCGGTTGTGCGAGGGGTGATCGCCGAGCGCGTGGGTCCGCCACTCGCCGACGTAGAGATCAAGGTCGCCGTCGAGGTCGTAGTCCGCGAACGCGATCGAGCTGCCCGCGTGCTGGTACTCGCTCGGGATCGCGGCGCCGCGCTCCATCGCCTGCTCGGTGAACAGCCCGTCCTCCTGGATGAACAGGAGGTGCTGGAGCGCGCCGAGTGTGGTGACGTAGAGATCCTGATCGCCGTCGTCGTCGACGTCGCCGAAGGCCGCGCCCGCGGTACCGAGCGTCCCGGTGATGCCGACGTCGGCGGCGATGTCGACGAACGTCCCGTCGCCCTGGTTGCGATACAGGAGATCCTCGTCATACGGCCGCGTGATGAAGACGTCGAGCCAGCCGTCGCCGTCGACGTCGGCCACCGCGGCGCCGCCCGCGACGCGCTCGGGCGAGCAGAACAGGCCGGGCACCGGCGGGTTGGTCGCGTCGATGAGGCAATTGCCCGCGGCGTGCGGCGTGCCCTGCTCGTGGGTGAGGCCCGCCGCGGCGGTGACGTCCACGAAGGGCGGTCCGTCGAGCTCGCCCGTGCTCGCACTGCCTTCGGTCCCGTCGCAGCAGGGGGTCCCTGTGGACGAGGTGCTCGCCGAGGTGTCGCCGCCGTCGGGCGCGGTGCTCGAGCTGTCGCTGCTGCTCGCGCCCGCCTCCCCCGAGCTCGCCCCGCCGACGCCGTCGGAGGTGGCGCTGCTCGAGTCCACGCCCGCCGACGTCGTCGCTGCCGCCGTCGTGCTCGTCGTCGACGTGGCCGGGTCCGAGGTGTCCGCGCCGCCGTCCTCGGTCGGCGCAGCGCCGCCGCTCGACTCACCGCGATCCGACGCCGAGTCGGATGACTGCAGCACCGTGACGCCGCCGCAGCCGGTCACGACCAGCAGCGCCAGCACGCGGGTGGGACAGGGTCGAGTCGTCGGGACCATGCGGCGTCTTCCGCGGTCAGTATTGCAGCAACGACGAGGTCCCGCACGACCCGCGACAACTCTCGTGCACCGTACGAGGGTTTGACTCCCTGCATCGCTGGAACTAGCCTACGGGTGCAATGCCGCGCGCGAGGCGTCCAAATGCGAGCAAGTCGCCGTCGAAGGCCGTGCCGCTGTTCCGGGGCGACGCCAAGGGCTCGGTCGCGGTTCCGGAGCCAGAGTCCACGACCGGCATCGTGTCGCACGTTCTCTACCTCGGAGGGGCCGGGCGGTCGACCCGCTTTACGTCGGTGACAGACGTTCGTGAGGTCGCGGTCCACTTCGCAGGGCCGAACGGCCGGGTCTGGAGTACCGATGCAGCGCGAGGGGTCTTGGCTGGCGCTCGTCATATCTCGCGTCAGGAGTTGATCACGCTCCTCAAGGGATTTGGCCGTGGCGATGCGAAGTGGACCGACGCGTTCGAGGTCGCGCAGGCACGGGCATATGTCGAGCGGTGGTCCGAGCACCTCCTGGACTGGCGCGGTGTCGCGCCGCCGGAAATCGCCGCGGCGATCGGAAAGGCGTTCGAGTAGTGGAACCGCTGAGCTGCGCGAACTGCTGCCACAACCCGCTGCAGCTCGGGGCTCTCGGCACGAGTTTCGGCTTCTGCACGAAGCACAGGAGCCTGTTGCCCGCGTCGAACCTCACGACCTGCGGCCAGCTGCTTCGCAAGGACCTGCTGGCGCAGCGTGCCCGTGAGCAAGGCCGCATTCACAGGCAGAGCTACCGCCCCGGGAAGATTGTCGTAGTTGGAGAACCACGCCGCGCGGCGAAGGACGCCGGCTTGGTCGAAGTGGCCAATGGACAGATCCCGCACGACGATGTGATCGACGACGTGATCGACTACGGTCGACTCGAGACCAAGGTAGCCTCCCTCGCAGTCCTGTGGGCGCGCCCGGGCACGCGCGCGGAGGTGGCCATGCTCAGCCTCGGGCGTGGGTACTTCGAGAACTGTCGGAGCCGCGGCGGAAAGTGGACGGCAGGGCTCCACCTCGCTGAACGGGTGTTGCGTCGCCTAGAAAAACTGCCAGGCATCGAAGCGACTGACCTTCGAGGACCTGTCTCGGCTCCGCTCGCGAAGCTCGTCGCTGGCGCGCAATGGAGCGTGGTCGCGCAACGGCTAGCTCTGCTGCACGATATCGGCACAGCGGCTGGGCCCCAGGACCCCGTCTTCGCGTGGGTCGACCTCGTCGGGCAGGCCGTCGCGAACTCCGCCGCCGGCTCCGGCACATCGCTGCTGGCCGTCGTCCATCGTCACCGAAGAGCGTTCGCAAGCGCGCTACCTCGGGCGCGTTACGAGGAACTCGCGACTGAACTGCACAAGGGCTGAGCGGGGCGCCTCGCCGGCAGTCCGGCCGGGCGTGGCCGTCTGGCCTCGATCACACCGCGAGCGCGGCCGTGATCACCTTGCCTCGGAGCACCTCGATGTCGAGGGTCGCGTCGGGCAGGCCGAGGGCCGCACCCAGGGTCTTGCCCACCGCCGCGAGGCCCTCGTCGTAGGGGATGTCGCCGCTGTCGCTCGCCATGCCGGTCATGCTGTCGATCGGGCTGGCGGCGTAGTCGTCCCCGTCGGCGACCAGGCCGCCGATGATGCTGGGGTTGACGTTCTTGCCGATCATCATCGTCACGTGGTGCTTCGACCAGTGGTTGCGGCCCTTGGTGCCCTGGCTCTTGAGCGTGCGGCCGAAGACGTTGATCGAGGCGAACGTGACCTGATCCTGCAGCCCCTGGGCCTGCAGCAGGTTCATCAGCTCGGCGATGTGGCCGACGCCCGAGGCGTACTCGGCGGCTTCCTTGGCCAGGCCCGCGTCGGCGTGGTTGTCGCTCCCGAACGGCAGGGCGATCGCGACGACCGGCGTCAGCTTCAGCTTGATGAGGGCGACCGCGGCGCTGATCTGCGCGCTGGGCTGGTCGTCGTCGATGCCGGCGAGCAGATCGGTCGCGCCCTCTGCGAGCTCGCGGACGTCGGCGCGCGCGTTGGCGTGGTCGTTCATGAACCGCCGCTGCGCGATATTGCCGTGGTCGCGAAGCATCACGTGCATGTCGTCGAGGGTCTGGTCGCGGAGATCCTGCAGGGCATGCAGTGGGCTGTCGTCGGCCACCAGCAGCTCGCGCAGCGTCGTCGGCTTGAGCTGCGGCAGCGTCCGCCCGTCGAACGACAGGTTGACCGCGCCGACCGGCACCGGCGTGGTGCTGACGGTACCCAGCGTGTCGCGCAGGTGCTTGGCGAAGATCGAGGGGATCGTCTCGCCGCGGTAGGAGTCGCCGAGCAGCTGCAGCACCTTCACCAGCTGACCGTGGACCTGGGTCTTGGTCGCGTGGTGGATGAAGCTGGTGCGATCGAGGGCCCACTGCGGAAGCGTCGACCACACCGAGGCGGCCGTCGTCGACACCGCGCCGAGCGACAGCGCCGCGCCGGCCATCCCCGGATCGGCGGCGTGGATGATGCCGGGCACGCCGTAGGTGCCCGGGACGTTGGCGTTGAACGGGTCGCCGGTGTCGCGCCCCGACAGGATGAGGTACTGCGCGCGCTCGGGGTCGATCGCGTCCTCGTCGTCCTCGGCGTGGGCCAGCGGCTGGCGCAGGAACGCGGCCGGCAGCCCGGTCGCGAGGGAGGCCATGCCCAGGCCGGAGACGCCGAGCATGTTGCGGAGCATCGAGCGGCGATTCATCGGGTTCGTCATGGTCGGTGCCCCCTGTTTACAGCGCGGTCGAAGTGGCCGGCGCCGAGGCGCAGGCGGTCATGAAGGTCGAGCGCAGCGCGTCGGCCGGCGTCGCGCCCTGGCCGATGGCGGCGTCCCAGTGGGAGGACAGCAGGCCGCGCACCGGCGTGGCCCGGGCGTCGCCTTCGGGGATGCCCATCACCGAGCCGACCATGTGATCGAGCGCGGCCTCGCGGTCGTCGGCGATCCACAGCGGCGCGTCGCCGTCGCCGTACCACTCCTCGGCGACGAGCTGGCACACGCGCTCGATCGACGCGACCGAGAACACGTCGGGTGCGGTGGTGACGAAGGGCAGCACGGCGGTGCGTCCGTACGACACCGGTGGCACGCCCTCGGCCAGCGCCCGGAACCGGCGACCGAGCGCCACCGGCACCTCGAGGGCGCCCTGCAGGTTGCACACGTCGGTGATCCCGAGCCGCAGCGACATGCGTCGGCAGAAGCGATCCTGCGTCACGGGCAGCACCGGGTTGCCGATCGTGTCGTAGGTCAGGGTCCGCGCGTCGAAGGTCACCAGCGGCGAGGTCACGAGTTCGCGGACCAGCGTACGGAAGTCGAAGTTCGCGTCGGCGAATGCCGCGGCCACGCGCTCGAGCTCCGGATCGTCGGGATCACAGGCGGTGGAGTTGACCAGTGTGCACAGCTTCTCGGCCCACGCCGGGGCGAAGCGCGCGTGCCCGGCCATCGCGGCCCCGAGGTCGCCGACGCCCTGGCCGGCGACCGGCTCACTGCCGTCGACCGAGAAGTACGCGGTGCCCGGCAAGTCGGCCATCAAGCTGTCGGGGCGACGCGAGCCCGAGTAGGTGTAGCTGTGGCGGAGGAAATCGCGGAGCGGATCGAGGTCCTTGTGGCAGCCGTAGCACGGGGTGTCGGGGTCCGCGTGGCCCTCGTCGATGGTCGCGCCGTCCGCTGGGGCGAAGACGTCCTCGGGGTTGTACGTGCGGCCGACGCCGACGATGAGCGCCTGGTTGGCGGTGACGCGGTGCTGGTTCGAGTCGTTGGTGAGCCACGTCGACGAGAAGCCGAGCGTGGTGAAGAACCCAACCCTCTCGCTGCGCAGCACCAGCTCGGTGGCGTCGCGCATGTCCGGCACTGCGAAGAACGCCGTGGGATCCTCGCCCTCGCCGGCCACCCGCAGTGTCACGGGGCGCAGGGCCCAGTCGGCGTCGGTGAAGATGACGGGGCCGGTGACGCAGCCGACGTTCGACGGCGGCACGCGGAACAGCAGCTCGATCGCGTCGTTGAGCGCGGCCCGACCGGTCGAGACCTCGTTCAGGTCGTCGACGCAGTCGGCGTCCGGGGCCTCGTCGAGCCAGAATTTCATGAAGTTGGCCGAGTTGGGGTTGAGCGTCTGACCGAGGGGGATCGGATCGCCGGTCCAACGCACGCCGACCTCGAAGTTGTCGTAGTCCTGCAGCACCCACGACGGCAGGTCGTCGCCGGCGTCGTCGCGCGGCGCGGCGTCGAGCCAGGCCAGCATCACCATCTGCGGCACGTTGAGCATGAACGTGCGCGTGGTCAGGATCTCGTGGAACGGACGTGCGTCCGCGACGATGCTCCACGCCGTGGCGGAGAACGATTCCGCGATGCTCGCGAGCAGCCGACCGTCCGAGCGATCGTTCATGCCCTTGACGCGGCCGGGCGTGTGGTCGATGTACTCGGCGAGGTTGTCGATCGACACCTGCTGCTGGAAGAGCTGGTTGAAGATCTCGTGGGCGCGCGCCTCGAACTCGGGGGTCTGCATCCACCCGTCGACCTGCGATCGCAGCACCATCGGGTCGGCGAGGTAGGCCGCCTGCTCGTCGGCGGTCGGGGGCAGGCCGGTGAGGAAGTCCTTCACCTTCGCCAGGGCCGAGGCCGCGGGCAGGGGATCGAACGGGAGCTCCGCCTCGCCGGTGTCGCTCGAGCCGCCGTCGCTGCCGTCGTCGCCGACGTCGTCCCCGTCCGCGGCGCCGCTGCTGCCTGCGTCGGTGTCCGTGGGCGAGGTGCCGGGGCCGTCGCCGCCGTCGGCCTGGCCGTCGACGCCTTGGTAGCAGCCGGTGCTCAACAGGGCGATCGCACCGCCGAGCGGGCCCAGCAGGCGAGCGGTCGAGCGTCGGAGTGGTTCGGTGCGCATCGTCGTCGTGTCCCCCCGCGGCCCGTCGGCACCGCGTCCGGACATGGGGGTTCCCGCAGCCCGGCGGCTTGTCTGCGCCGGCGCGAAAAAAAGTGCGAAGTGGCTCGGGGCGGCTCGGCCGGCGTCAGGGCGCGTACTTGCGCAGCCAGATGTCGCTGTCCGAGGCCGGGGCGCGCGCCTGCCCCGCGACGACGATGGTGCCGTCGTCGGCGATGACGACCGCATGCGCGCGATCATCGGCGTGGGCCTCGCCGTCGTGGAGATCGGTCCACAGCACCGCGCCGGTGGGGTCGTACTTCACGACCTCGATGTCGAGCATCCCCTGGGCCGAGGCGTGTTGCCCGACCGTGACGACGGCGCCGGTGGCATCGACGGCGATGCCCCGGATCTCGGATTCCTCGGCGTCGTCGGCGACGCTCCGCGACAGCTCGTCGCCGTCGGGCGTCCACGCCGACCAGAACCCACGGTTGTCGAGGTGGCCGGCGGCCAGGAGCGTGCCGTCGGGGTGGAGCGCGAGGGCGTTGATCACCTCGTGGGTGGCGAGCTCGCCCACGCGGGCGGTCCACGCGAAGCCGACGCTGCCGGTGCCGCCCGACAGATCGATCTCGCCGAGCCACGCGTCGGTCCGTGCGTTGTTCATGGCCGTCCGCACCGAGCCGCCGAGGAAGGTCCGGCCCTCGGCGGTGACCACCGCCGCCCAGGCCTCGTTGCCGAGCGCGTCGATGCCGACCGAGCAGGTCCAGGTGGCGTTGCTGCCGTCTGGCGGGAAGCCGCGGGCGTGCGCGTCCGGATGCATCGGCGCGTCGGCGCGGCCGTACGACCCCGCGAGGATGATCTGATCGTCGACCGGCTCGTCCATCGGCCGCAGCGCCACGGCGCGGCCGCGATCGTCGGCGGCCATCGGACTGCTCACCGAGCGATTCCACAGCAGCTCGACGTCGCCCGCGGGCAGGCCGCCGTCGAGGAGGTCATCGTAGTAGGCGCGCAGGAATTGGTTCTGCAGCGCGGCCTCGGTGGCGGTCGTGCCGACGATGTAGATGACGTTGGCGGCGTCGACGGCGACGCCGCGGCCCTCGTCGGCGAGCGCCGTGCTGTACTGCCACGCGCGGCGATTCGTGCCGTCCTCGGGGTCGTAGCGCGACATCCAGACGTCGCCGGCGTCGCCGGCGGTCCGCCCGGTCGCGACGATGTCGCCGCCCGGCATCAACGCCACGGCGTACGCGATGTCGTCGCCCCCGACCTGTCCGTTCTCGACGATCGTCCACAGCGGCGTGCCCGAGGGCACGCAGTCATGGTTGCAGCCGTCGGCGTCCTCGAGGTCGCCGTCGTCGCACAGCTCGGGGGCCTCGACGAGGCCGTCGCCGCAGGTCACCGTGTGCGGCTTGCGGGCGGCGGGTGGGCCGGCGTCGACCGGCGGTGAACCCTCGGAGCTGCCGTCGGCGTCGGTCGTCACGCCGAACCCGGTGGTCGAGCTGGTGGAGCCGCGCGCCTCGGTGCACTTGCCCGCGAGGGCGTCGGGGGCGAAGCGGCTGTACCGCGCGCCCGAATCGCAGCCGTCGTCGGGGAAGCTGCAGAAGCCGGAGGGCTCGCAGCTGCCCTGGACCTCGCCCTCGCGGCACGCGGGGTCGTCCATGCACTCGAAGCGCCCGCCGACGACGCAGGCCGCGGCGGCGCCGCAGCCGAGCACACCGAGCCACGACAGCCCCGTGCACGTCCACACGCGTTCACCGGGCGCGTCGTGGCGTCGCGACATCGATCGTTGCATGCGGGCGTCGTCGATGGTGCCGCAGGGGAGCGCGCGCGGGCAAGCGGGCCGCCGATGCTTTCCTGGTATCGTGCGATCCGTGACCGGGACCCTGCCACCTGGCGCGTCGGGTCCAGGCGACGCCGACGACGACGCCGACGGGGACGATCGCGGCGAATTCGCGCTGCTGCTCGCCTGGCGTTCGGGCGACGAGGTCGCCGCGGGGCAGCTGTTCGGCCGGCACTACCACAGCGTGCATGCGTTCTTCGCCCGCCGGATCCCCGACGCCGCGGATGATCTCACGCAGCGCACGTTCCTCGCCTGCGTCGAGGCGGCGGCTGCGTTCCGCGGCGAGGCCCGGTTCCGCGGCTTCGTCTTCGGCATCGCCCGCAATCAACTGCTCAAGCACCTGCGCTCGCGTGCGCGGTTCAACGCGATGCTGGAGCGCGCCGGCGAGGACGACCTCACGCGCACGTCGCCGTCGGCGCTGGTCGGTCGCCGACAGGAGCAGCACCTGTTGTTGCTCGCGTTCGCGCGGCTACCCGGCGATCTGCAGCTCACGGTCGAGTTCTTCTATTGGCAGGGCCTGCGCACCGGCGACATCGCGGCGGCGATGGCGGTGCCCGTCAGCACCGTGACCACGCGGCTGGCCCGGGCGCGCGAGCTGCTCCGCCAGTACGTCGGTGAGCTCGGCGGGCCGCTGCCGCCGCGCGAGGCGTTGCTGTCGGATCTCGATGGATGGACGCGATCGCCGGCCGACGCCCACGTGGTCTCGCCGCGGCGCTAGGCGCCCGCGGGGATTGAGCCGCCGCGCGCCGGCGTCGTATGCTGGCCGGCGGATGCACGGGGAGCTCCAGGCGACGCTGCGCGCGCGCGTGCTCGAGCCGGGCACGCAGCTCGGTCGGTACACGATCGTGCGCCGCATCGGCTCGGGCGGCATGGCCGAGCTCTACCTCGCCCGGGCGCGCGGCATCGGCGGCTTCGACAAGCTGTTCGCGCTCAAGCTGGTGCTGCCCCACGTCGCCGACGATCCCGAGTTCGTGTCGATGTTCCTCGACGAGGCGCGTCTCGCCGCGACCCTCGATCACGCGAACATCGTCCACGTCGTCGACATCGGTCGGGTCGGCGATGATCACTTCTATGCGATGGAGTACGTCCACGGCCTCGATCTGCGCATGCTCGCGCGCGGTGCACCGGGGCCGCTGCCGCTCGAGGTCGCGCTGACGATCGTGCTCGGGGTCGCCGCCGGACTCCACCACGCCCACGAGCGCTGCGGCCACGACGGCCGGCCCCTGGGCATCGTCCACCGCGACGTGTCGCCGTCGAACGTGCTCGTCACCTACGACGGCGTCGTGAAGCTCGTCGACTTCGGGATCGCGCGCGCCGAGGCCCGCTCGAAGGCGACGCAGGCTGGCGTCGTCAAGGGCAAGCGCGGCTACATGTCGCCGGAGCAGTGCCGCGGCGACGCGGTCGATCGGCGCAGCGATGTCTTCGCCCTCGGCATCCTGCTGTGGGAGCTCACCGTGGGCCAGCGGTTGTTCGCGGCCGACAGCGACTACGCGGTGATGAGCAAGATCGTCTTCGGCATGGTGCCCGACCCGCGGCAGATCATCCCCGCCTATCCGCCGGCGCTGGCCGAGATCGCGATGCAGGCCCTGCAACGCGACGCCGATGGTCGCCCGGCCAGCGCGCAGGTCCTCGCCGTCCTGCTCGAGCGGTTCGTGCAGACCGAGGGCCTGCGCACCAGCAGTCACCTGCTCGCGGACTTCATCGCCTCGCACTTCGCGGTCGAGCCGTACCCCACCTCGGCGCCGTCGGTCGTCGGCGTCGACGAGGACGCGGTGACCCGCCTGGGGCCGTCTCGCGGGCCTCGACGCGGGCGCGGGGTGATCGCCGCGATCGCGGGGATCGGCGTCCTCGGGCTGTCGCTCGGGGCGTGGGCGATCGTCCGCGCCGCGCCATGGGGCGCAGCCGAAGGCTCCGGCGATGCGTCGCCGATCGCGGAGTCGCCGAACGCGGAGCCGCCGATCGCCGAGCCGAACGCGGAGTCGCCGAACGCGGCGTCGCCGATTGCCGAGCCACCGATCGTCGTCGCGCGTCCCCCCGACCCCTCGCTCGAGACGATGCCCGCCGCGCTCGATGATCCGTCGGTCGAGGAGGCGCCGATCGTCGTCGAGGACGAGGCGCCGTCGACGGCCCCGCGCCCCACGAAGGTGCGCCCCGCCGCGGCCGCGCGGCCCCGCGAGTCACCGCCCGCGACGACGGCTCGACCGACGCCCACGACGCCCGATGCCCCCGGAGGGGGCGGCGCGCCGATGCCGGATCGGCCCAACGCGCTGTTCCCTCCGCGGAAGTGATCGATGGTCGGCTCCTTGCTGCTCGCCGCGCTGTGCCTCGCGCCTCCGCCCGCCGGTCCGACGTCGCGTCCGGCGGCCGAGGCGGCCGAGGCGGCGTTGTCGCACTACGAGAAGGGCGAGTACGCCGAGGCCCGCGCTGCGATCGCACGTGCGTACATGATCGAGCCGTGGCCCGAGTACCTGTTCGCGCGGGCGCAGATCGAGCGGGCCGACGGCGACTGCGTCGCGGCCCACGAGTTCTACGGTCTCTATCTCGAGTCCGATCCGCCGAAGGCGGGCGCTGCACTCGCGCAGGAGGGGATCGCGGCCTGCCCGATCCCGGACGAGCCGCCGCCACCGCGACCCGGACGCGGCGGCGCGGGCGAGCCGGCCGCGGGACCGAAGGGGCCCGACGCCCTGGGCATCGCGCTGACGTCGGTGGGCGGCGCGTCGCTCGTCATCGGCGCCGGCCTGTACATCGGCACCGCGGTGCAGCGCCGCGCGGCCCAGGGCGCGTCGACGCACGATCGCTTCGGTGACCACATCGATCGCGCGCGTCGCCTCGGCGTGGCAGCGTCGGCGATGGTCTCGATCGGTGCGGCGCTCGCCGTCGCGGGGATCGTGCGGCTCGTCGTCGTACAGCGCCGCGCGAAGGTCCGCGGCGCCGCGTCGCGAGGCGGGCCCGCCCTCGTCGGCCTGACGTTGCGCTGGTGACCGACGTCAGGGTTGCAGCTGCACGCGGACGCGCGCGCCGGGTCGCGCGTCGACCGTGAGCACGCGCCCGTCGAAGCCGCCGACGCCGCCGTCGATCGCGATGTCCGGCCGCGCGCTCCACCGCGGCGGGATCACCACCTGCGAGGGCGCGTCGGAGTCGGCGTCGTACTCGAGCACCCACGGCGCGTCGCGATCGCTCTGCCATCGACGCGGCTGTCCGGCGAGGGCGCGCGGGTAGGGCCGCACGATCGCCGCGGTCCACGGCCGCTCGCCGCCGCCGGGCCGCACGATCGACGCGTCCTCGCCGTTCCAGTCGACGTCGGTCGGGTTGTAGTGCCAGACCATCCAGCTGGCGAACGCCGCGTCGAGCCGGCGGCACTGATCCTCCATCATCGCGTCGGCGCCGACGATGCCGCCGAGCGCTCCGAACTCGCCGACGACCAGCGGCCAGCGGCGGGTCGTCGCGGTGCGCGTCACCTGGGCCAGCGCCGACGGGAACGTCGACAGCGTCGGTACGAACCGTCCCGCGAGGATCGCCGTCGCGTCGTACAGATGCGGCGCGTACACCAGATCGCGGCCCTCGATCGGGCCCAGGGTCGTCGGCGCCCCGAAGGCGACCAGCGGCGTCGGCTCGAGCATCAGCACGCGCCCGGGCGCATGGCGATCGCGCACGGCGACGCACTGCCGGTGGAAGTCGCTCAGCCAGCCCCGCTCGAAGCGGCCGCGCACGACCTCGACCAGCGGCGCCATCGGCTCGTTGAACAGGTCGTACCCGACGACCGCGTCGATCGACGCGAGCGTGGTCATGACCTCGGCGACGGCGCCGAGGAGCGCGGTGCGCAGGCCGCCGTCGTCGCGCCAGAACCCGGCGAAGCTGGCCTGCACGCCCCGCGACATCGCGTAGTACCAGAACCACTCGCGGCCGGTCGCGGCGCGGCCAGGTTGGGTGACCGCCCACGCGGGGGCGCCGTCGCCCCCGAACGCGCGGGCGAACAGGTCCTGGTGGAAGTCGACGACGACGGCGAGGCCGCGCTCGCCCGCCTCGTGCGCGAGCGTGGCGACGCGATCGAGGTAGTGGCGATCGTAGCGGCCGCGTTCGGGCTCGATGCCCTCCCACGTCACGAGCAGTCGGATCGCGTTCATGCCCCAGTCGCGCAGCGGATCGAACCACCGCGGCTCGTCGAACGGCACGAACGGCGGGGTCTTGCTGCGGCCCGAGACGTTGGCGCCGCGCAGCAGCACGATGCGACCGGCGTCGTCGCGCAGCCACCCGGACTCGGCGTGCAAGCGGCCCATGTCGGGCGAAGCTACCACCGCGGGTCGCCGCGGCGACCGACGATCACGACCCCGGTCGGACCGCCCAGATCTCGTCGAGCTCGGGGCCCTGGAACGGCTCCGGCACCACGCCCTCGGTGGCGAACACGTAGAGCGCGCAGCGGTACACCGTGTCGAGGGTGTGGGCGACCACTGCGATCGCGACGTAGGCCGCGACCGACAGGGCCGCGGCGACGCCGAAGAGCACCGGTTGGGCGAACGGGGTGATCCCGACGAACACGAGCAGCGACAGGGCGCCGAGGGCGACGAGCGCCGCGGGCCACAGCACCCAGCCCAAGACGAGGCGGCCGACGAACGCCTCCTTCCAGGTCTGTCGCATCAGGGCGGTCGAGCGCCCCAGCGCCGCGAGTCCACCGCGGGGCTCGCGGGCGAGGACCGGCACGACGAGGTACGTCGCCGTCCCCCACGCGAACCCGAGGAGCTTGGCCGCGAGCGGGCTGCCGCGCGCGGGCTTGCGACCGGCCTTGGTCGCGTCGCCGCGCATGCGGGCGAGCAACGCCCCGACCGATGCATCGAGCACGGCGTACGTGGCGATGCCGGCGAGCCTGCGGTTGGCCGCGCGCAGCGACGCGCCGACGCCGAACGTTCGCGACGCGAGCGCCTCGATCGTCGCGGTCGCGAGCGCGACGCCGAAGTACGGGGCGACCAGGTGCGTGCCGAACCACAGGAACAGGCCGACGCCGATCGCCGCGCGACCGACGAGGCTCGCCTCGGGGGGCTCGCCGAAGCCCTGCGCGCCGAGCCACGGGACCGCCTGGAGCCCGAGCCAACCGAGCACTGCGCCGACGCTCGTCAGCGCCATCGACACGACGCCGAGCAGCGCCGAGAACCACAATAGCCGCGGATTGCGGCGGAGCGTCTGCCAGGCCGCGCGGAGGATCGCGCGGGAGCGTCGTCGGCTACTCATCGTGCATCGCCTTCCGGAAGTAGCGGAGGATTTCGCGGGCGGAGATCGCATGCTTCGCCCCGTCTTGGATCGCGCGGTCGTAGATGTCGCGGAGGATCGCCTCGCGGGCCGGGGCGGTGTCGCGGCGCAGCGGTGCGCCGAACGTGCCGCGGCCGCGCTTGCCCACGATGTGGCCGCCCTGCTCGAGGTCACGGTAGGCGCGGGCGACGGTGTTCGGGTTGACGCCGAGGCGCGCCGCGAGCTCGACGATCGTGGGCAGCTGCTCGTCGGCGGCGAGCCGGCCGTTCGCGAGGGCTCGGACCACCGCCTCGACGATCTGGCGGTAGACCGGGACTCCCCGGTCGTAGTCGAGCTCGACCTCGAACGGCATGCTAAAACACTATATCACTAGTGTAATGGAGTGCAAGTCGCCGTGACGGGGCCGTAACACCGCTCCGCGGGCGGCGTGGTAGGTTCGCGCGGATGACCGAGGCCCGCGTGGCGACGAGGTTCGCGTGCGACGCCGACTTCTCGGTGAACGACCTGCTGCAGCGATTGCAGCACACCGGCACGCTGCACGGCCCGGTCGACGCGCGCGTCGACGAGGTCTACCTCGACACCCGCACGGACGAGCTCGCGGGCGCGGGGCTCTCGGCGCGGCTGCGCGAGGTCGCGGGTGTCCGCACGGTCGCGCTGGTCGTGGTGCCGATCGATCCCGCGGTCACGATCGACGCGCCACCCGTGGAGCGCGCGTTCCCCCGCGGGGCCGACGTCGGCGAGGGCATCCGGGCCTGGGTCCGCGAGCGCTTCGGCTGGACGCTCTCGGAGGCCCCGCGCGAGGTGCTGACCCTGGTGATCGCGCGGCGTCGGTGGGCCCACGTCACCGACGCCGGCAGCACCGAGTTCGTCGTCGACGAGGTCTCGGCGTCCGAGCCCCACGGTCGTCGCGCGCGCTTCACCGAGCTCGCGATCGAGGGGGGTGGCTCGGTGCTCGGCGCGCTCGGCAGGCAGGGTGGCCACACGGTGGCCCGCCGATCCACGTTCGAGCGGGCGCGCGACGCCCTGGGCCTGGGCGAGTACCGCTATGGCACCAAGCCGGCCGCGCTCGACCCCGAGGATCTCTTGGTCGACGCTGCGCGTGCGGTGGTGGCGGCGTGGTGGTCCAACGCCTGCGCCCACGCGCCGGGCGTGCGCGTCGGCCTCGATCCCGAGCACGTGCACAAGATGCGGGTCGCGCTGCGCCGCCTCCGGACCGCGCTGCGCCTCTTCGACGACGCGTTCGACGACGCGGCCCTCACGGCGGTCCGCGATCGCGTGCGCACCTTGGCCCGCGCCCTGGGCGAGGTCCGCGACCTCGACGTGCAGCTCGAATCCCTGGGCCGCTGGCGCGATCGCTTCGCGATGGTCGACGCGCTCGGATGGGACGATGTCGCCCTGCGGATCGAGCGACGGCGATCGCGTGCGCGTGCGCGTGCGTTGGTGCTGCTCGAGGGCGAACCGTGGCGGCTGATCGCGGCCGACCTCGAGCGCTGCCTGGCGCCCGACTCCCGCGGGCTGCGTCACACCGTCGGCGCGGTCGCGGGTGGACTCGTCGCCAAGGGGGCCGAGCGGTGCAGCCGCGCGATCCGACGGCTCGACGAGGGTGGCGCCGAGGAGGCCCACGCGCTGCGGATCGACATCAAGAACCTCCGCTACTCGCTCGACTTCCTCGGGGTGGCGCTGCCCGGAGCGCTCGACATCGTCGAGGACCGCCTCGCGCAGCTGCAGGAGGGGCTCGGCAACGTGCAGGACGACGTGCAGACCGGCGCCTTCGCGGCGCAGCTCGTCGCGATGGCCCCGCCGCCGCCGAGCGCGACCGCGTTCGCCCTCGGGACGTTGGTCGGCTATGGGCGAGCGCGCGCCGACCTCGCCAGCGCGATCGCCCGCGCTGCCGTCGCCGAGGTCGACTTCACCGATGCGCTCGCCCAGCTCGTTGCGCTCGGTCGGGGCGACGAGCGGCCCGCGGCCGGCCGAGGCCGCCGCGGCTGAGCGGACACAGCCGGTCGTAGCGCCGCCGGAACGTTGTTCGACCGCAGAGCGCCGCGGCGCCGCCGGCCGCGAGCTTGCCGAGCGTCCGCAACCTTGCCCATTGTCCCCCCGTGCGCGGGCACGAGTCGGTTGCCACGGGGGCGGGTGCCACGACCGGCCTCGTCGTCGTCGTCGCCGACGAACCACCTCCGCAACGCCGACTCGGGCGCTACGTCGTGCTCGAGCGGCTCGGCACCGGCGGAATGGGTGCGGTCTATCTCGCCTACGACCCCGAGCTCGACCGGCGGGTCGCGATCAAGGTGTTGCGCGCCGATCGGGCGCGATCCGATCGCGCCGAGATCAACCGTCTTCGCCTGCAACAGGAGGCGAAGACCCTCGCGCGGCTCAACCATCCCAACATCGTGCGGGTGTTCGACGTCGGCATGGTCGACGAGCGCATGTTCATCGCGATGGAGTTGCTCGAGGGCGAGAGCCTGCGGCGGTGGTGGAAGGCGGCGTCGCGCTCCGTCGACGAGATCCTCGCGGTCTTCGTGGCGGCGGCCGACGGCCTCGCGGCGGCACACGACGCCGGAATCGTGCACCGCGACTTCAAGCCCGACAACGTCGTGGTCTGCGGTGACGGCCGCACGGTGGTGCTCGACTTCGGCATCGCCCGCGGCACCGAGATCGACTCCGGGGTGCCGGAGGCGTTGGGCGACGGCGAGACCCCGAGCCCCGCGGGCCGGCCGCTGACCAACCCTGGCCGGGCGATGGGCACGCCCGCGTACATGGCCCCCGAGCAGCACCTCGGCGGCGTGGTCGACGGCCGCTCGGATCAGTACAGCTGGTGCATCGCGCTGTGGGAGGCCCTCGGTGGCGCGCGGCCCTTCGGCGGTCGCGTCACGACGCTGCTGCAGAAGAAGGTCACCGCCGCGTTCGATCTGCCCGCCGACACCTCGGCGTTGCCGGAGTGGCTGCTCCCGGTTCTGCGCCGCGGGCTCTCGCCGCGGGCCGAGTCTCGGTACGCTTCGATGAAGGCGATCTGCGAGGCGCTCACCGCCGCTCGTCCGCGGCGACGCGGCCGCCGGGCGTTGCGCGTTGCCGCGGTGATCGGCCTCGGCACCGTCGGCGTGTTCGCGGTGGCCCGCGCCGACACCGGCGATCCGTGCCCGTCGGGCGAGCGGCGACTCGACGCGGTGTGGAGCCGTGCGCGTGGCGACACGATCGGACGTCACTTCGAGGACAGCGGCGTCGCGTATGCACCGGGCACGTGGGCCCTGGTCCGGCCACGCATCGAGGCGTATGCGCAGCGATGGGCGCACCACTGGGGCTCGAGCTGCGCTGCGGCGCAGCAAGGCGATCGCGCGAGCGAGCGGACCATGGCGTGCCTCGACGCGCAGCTCGAGGTCCTCGGCGCACGGCTCGACGTGCTCGGCGCCGCCACACCCGAGACCATCGAGAACTCGAGCCGCATGGTCGCGGACCTGCCGGCTCCGCAGCGCTGTGAGGCGCCGGTGTCCGAGCCCGCGCTCGACGAGGTCGACATCGCGACCCGCGAGCAGGTGACCGAGGTGCGCGGCGAGCTGGCGGCGGTCGAGGCCCTCGAGCTCGCGGGCCGCTACGACGACGGGCTCGAGCGCGGCAGCGCGGCGCTGGAGCACGCGATGCGGATCGGCTATGCGCCGGCGCTCGCCGAGGCGCTGTTCCTGGTCGGTCGCATGGACAAGGCGCTGGGACGCTACCCCGAGGCGGCGCGCGTGCTGACCGATGCGGCGTGGACGGCGACGGCCGCGGGACACGACGAGGTCGCCGCGCGCGCGATGACCGATCTCGTGGTCGTGGTGGGCCGCGAGCTCGCGGACGCTCCGGCCGGTCACGTGTGGGCCAACAACGCCGAGGCCGCGATCGCGCGGGCCGGCGGCGACGAGCTGCTCGAGGCCGGCCTGCTCACCAGCGTGGGGCTCCTGCAGTTCCGCGAGGGGCAGTTCGACGAGGCGCGCCGCGGCGACGAGCTCGCGCTCGAGATCCGCACCCGCCTGCTCGGTCACGAGCACCCGCTGGTCGCCGCGTCGCACAACAACCTCGGCAGCGATCTGTGGATGCTCGGGCGCTACGGCGACGCCGAGGCCCAGCTGCGCGAGGCCGTCGCGATCCATGAAGCGATCGCGGGCCCCGAGCACCCGCGCTTGGCGGCTTCGCTGGACAACCTCGGGGCGCTGCTCGCCGAGAGCGGCGACCATGCCCAGGCGCAGCCGCTCATCGAACGCGCGCTGCGGATCCGCGAGCGCGCGCTGTCCCCCAATCATCCCAGCCTCGCCGACACGCTCGTGAACCTCGGTGCGCTGCACGTTGCGCTGCACGATGGCGATGGCGCGGCCGCGCTGTTCGAGCGGGCGCGCGACATCATCGAGCGGGGATCGGGCCCCGATCACCCGTCGATGGCGACGTGTCTGTCCAACCTCGGCGGTGTTCAGCTCGAGCGCAAGCAGTACGATGCCGCCGAGGCCAGCTTCACCCGTGCGCTCGAGATCTATGAGCACAACCTCGGCGACGACAACGTCAAGGTCGGGCTGACGCTGGCGAATCTCGGCGAGGTCCAGCGCCTGCGCGGTCGCCTCGAGGAGGCCGGCCTGTCGCTCGCGCGCGCGGTGGACATCGTCGAGACGGGCCTCGGCCCCGACCACCCACGTCTGGCGTTCCCGCTGGGGCGGCTCGGGCTCACGCGCCTGGCCCAGGGCGACGCGGCGCAGGCGGTCGTCCTGCTCGGCCGCGCGCTCGATCTGGGGCGCGATGTCGATGTCGTCGCGGGGCAGCGCGGCACGCTGCAGTTCGCGCGGGCGCGTGCCCTGCTCGAGTCGGGCGGCGATGTCGAGCGCGTGCGCAGCGAGGCGACCCAGGCCCGTGCCGCCGCGACCGGCACGGCGCAGCGTCGCGAGATCGACCGGTTCCTCGCGCGACTCGGCCCACCCGCGCCGTGAAGGCTGGTCGCGCCGTGAAGGCTGGTCGCGCCGTGAAGGCTGGTCGCACCGTGACGGCGGGTCGCGCTGCGGACCCTGGACGCGCGGCGCGGCGCGTGGCATGCAGCGAGCGAGGCCAAGCAAACGTGGGCAATCCCCGAGTCGTCCAAGGCATCGAAGGTCTGCGTGCGATCATCGGCGAGCCGCTGGGTCCGAGCCCCGGCCGCCTCGTCGATCAGGCGGCGGTGAACGCCTTCGCCGAGGTCACCGGCGACCACCAATGGATCCACCTCGACGTCGAGCGCGCCCGCGCGACGCCGTTCGGCGGCACGATCATCCACGGCTACTTCGTGCTGAGCCTCGTGCCCACGCTGCTGTTCGACGAGCTGCTGCGCATCGAGGGCGTCGGCACGATCCTCAACTACGGTCTCGACAAGCTGCGCTTCCCGGGCATCGCGAAGGTCGGCAGCACGATCTCGTGCAAGGCGACGCTCACGTCGCTCACCCCGCGGTCGCCCGGCGAGCTCGCGGTGTTCGACCTGTCGTTCCACGCCGACGGCGCCGAGAAGCCGTCGTGCGTGGCGCAGGTGCTGCTGTTGCTGCTGCCTTGAGCTGCGCCGGCGCGTCAGCGCGGGCGACGTCGACGGGTGGGGCGGCAGAGCGCCTCGGTGCACTCGTCGATGAGCGCGGCGATCTCGAGGTCGCTCGGACCGGGCGGGAACTCGGCGAGGTCGGCGTCGGGCTTGCCCATGAGGCCGCCATCGGTGGCCGCCGGCTCGTCGGCGAAGTCCCAGTCCGCGTCGAGGGCCGCGCTGATCGGCCGCATGGGCTCGTCGGCCGCGAGGACCACCGGGGGCGCGATTCGGTTGGCTGGGCTCATCTTTCCACCTCCTGCGACGACCGGTTACGCAACCCACGTGCCACCTGCGTGGCGTATGGGGGCGCAGGGTTACGCCCTGGGCATGGCCACCGCGGCAGTGCGGTGCGCTATTGGTGATGTGCAACCAGCCCACCCGGAGGTTCCCGGGTTTCTCGCGTCGGTCCGCGCGATCACTCGCTGCCGCGGTACAGGACAGTGCGCGAGTCGTCGAGCTCCTCGGGCTTCGGCGGCGGCGGGATGACGAGGGGGAGCGTTCGGCTCGGGCCCACCGGCGTCGGCACGCCGGGCGCGGGGGTCCGGCTGCGCGCGGCCGCGGGGCGCTTGCTCGCCTCGGTGCCGCGGCGTGGCTCGGTCCGGCCCGCGGGCTCGGTCTTCGGTGCTGCGGTCGGTCGCGCAGCTGCGGTTGTTCGTGCGGTTGCGGTCGGTCGCGCGGCCGCGGTCGGTCTCGCGGTCGCGGCGGGCTTCGTGGGCGCGCCGTTGGACGGGGCCGCCCCGCGGGCCGGGGGCTTCGCCGCCGGGGTCGCGTGCTTGCCCGCGCGCGGGGCCGGGCCCGTGCGCGTCGGTGCGGCGGCGGGCTTCGATGCGGCGGCCCGGGGCGTCGCGGTGCTCGGCGCGGCGGCGCGTTGCGGTGCGGCCGTGGGTCGCGTTGCCGTCGCGCTCGGCGTGGCGGCGGTCCGCGATGCGGCGGGGCTCGGCGTGGCGGCGGTCCGCGGCGCGGTCGCGGCGGGCTGCGGGCTGGCGACGCGGCCCGCGGCCGGCGGCTTGCCGACGGCGGTGGGCTTGCCCGGCGGCGCCGCCGTGGGCTTCGCGGTCGGCGAGGGCGCGCGCGGGGTCGATGCGGCGGGCTGTGGAGCGGGCCGCGGGCTCGCGCCGCGGTTGCTGCTGCGGGCCGCTGCCGCAGCGGCGAGGGCCGCGAGCGTCGGCTTGGTCGTCGGATGCGGGGCCGTGGCCGCGCGCGCCCGCGTGCTCCGCAGCCGCTCGGCGAGCGTGCGCCCCTGGGCGTCGCGCGACGGCGGGGCGGGCTGCTGCTTGGGCGGCATCGCGGCGACGGGGATCGGACGCACCGTCGTCGCGTCGCGCTCCTCGACCGCCTCGCCGCCGAACAGATCCGGCGGCAGCTCGATGCCGTCGAGCTCGCTCGCCGACACCAACGAGTCCTCGTCGGGCGCCGTGGGCAAGGGGGTCTGCCGCGTGGCCGTGGCTTCGATGTCGTCGTCGATCTCGATCGGGATCGACGCGGGCTCGGGCGCAGTGTCTCCACTCGCGGAGAGCCTCGACGGCTCGAGGTCGACGTCCACGTCGACCTCGGGCTCGGGTGCGGGCTCGGGCGCGCGTGCGGCCGCGGCGGCGACGAAGGGCTTGCCCTCGGGTGTCAGCAGGAACGTCGAGATCACCATCGTGCCCTCGACGTCGCGCACCGGCTCGGGCGCATAGTCGGGGATCCCCGCCGGCGCGGCGATGATCTCGGGAGCCGCCGCCGGCGCCGGCGCGTCGTCCCAGCCGTTCACGAATTCGAGGATCGCGACCGCATCGTCGGCGCGACCCGACGCGAGGTAGTTCTCCGCGAGGCCCTCGAGGCGCTGGCGCGCGGCATCCGTGTTGCCGAGCTCGACCTCGAGCTCTGCGATCTCGACGTGGATGTCGAGCTGCGACGGATCGCTCGCGACCGCGTGCGTGTAGCAACCGAGCGCCGCGATCGTGTCCTCGCGCTCGCGCCACAGCGCCGCGGCGCGCACGAAGTGATCGAACGCCTCGCGGTGCTGACCGCGGACGAACGCGCAGTGCCCGAGCCCGGCGTGGGCCTGCGGCTCGCTCGCGTCGATCTGCAGGGCCGCACGATAGGCGCCCGCCGCCTCCGCCACGCGTCCCGCCGTGAGGTGTTCATAGGCGCGAGCGAGGGGGCGGCTGGTGGGAGGGGTCACCACAGGTCCATTGGACATCGATTGCCCTGCGTTCTTCCAGTCGACCCGCGCATTGGCTTCAGTTCGCGGGAATTCGCGGCCACGGCCGCCCCGGGGCCACCTCGCGGATCGGGACGCCCGCGGCCCGGCCGCGCCCGATTCGGTCCGATCTCGCTCCAGTCGCTGTCCGATGGGCCGATGTCCGGGGCGTCATGCTGTCCAGCCAACTCGACCGCAGCGCCGCGTACGTCGAACCCCGCACCGCGCCGCGCGTCGCCCTCGGGGCCGAGCTGCGGCTGGCCAACGTCAGCGCCGTCATCGCGGCGATCGACCGGATCCTCGTCGGTGAGCCGTCGCGGATCGAGCTCGACGCGACGCGGCTGCGCTTCATGACCGAGGGCGCGCGCCGCATGCTGCTGGTCGCGACGAGCCGGCTGGCGGAGCGCCAGATCGAGCTGGTGATGGTCGGCTGCGAGCCGTTCGACTGACGCTCATACGGGCGGCGTCGCCGGTCAAGCCAAGTCCGCGGAGCGTTTTCGCCCGCTCCCGGGCTGCTGCGCTCGCGCGAACCGCGCGAATCGGCCGTGGGCTGTCATTCCGGCACCCCACGTGCAGTGTGTTCTCGACGCTGTCGCAAGCGAACTCACGCAGCGTTCGCGAACACTAGCGAAGGCCGCGCCAAAAGCGCTCCTTCTAGCCGCGGGCCGAGCGTGGGTCGCCTCAGTGCCCCGGAGTCGACCTGCGTGAATCGCCGGCGACATCTCGCTGGCCTCCGCGATCGCTCCGAAGGTCCACGCGCACGCGACCGATGTTTGGACACCCATTGTCCTAGCAGCCTGTGGTGAAAGGATCGATCGCGGCGCGGCAACCACGCCGGGCGGCAACCACGCGCCGCGGCAACCACGCGCCGCGTGACGGTGCGGACGGACGCCGATGCTACCGGGGGATCGTCATCG
>JBIJCC010000214.1:0-4936 GCA_044344875.1 Nannocystaceae bacterium | reverse complement strand
CGAGCGACGCGTGCTCCCGGCCCTCCGCGCGCACCAGCCGATACAGCGCGTCGTACTCGAACCGCTGGTCCGCGGACACCACCGCATTGGCGAAGTACACCGCCTGCTGCGCGCCGTCGCGGATCTCGGTGATGTTCCCAACCGGGTCGTACGTGTACTGCAGATCCTGCAGCACCGCCGCGTCGGCCTCGCGGACGAGTCGCAGCCGCACGAGCCGAAACGTCCGCGGATCGTACGCGTACGTCGTCACCGTCCCGTTCCCGTGGACGCACCGCTGCCGCTGGCCCCGGGCGTCGTAGTCGAACCCGGACACGAACGTCGTCGCCGTCGCCGCCCCGCGGATCCGCACCGCGACGGCCTCGAGGAGGCCCGCGTCGTTGTACGTCGACAGCGTCTGCGATCCATCGGGCGTCGTGCCCGACGTGACGCGGTGCAGCGCGTCGTACTCGGACGCGGTCGCGAACACCTCGGCCTCGAGCGCGGCCTCGGTAAGAGCCGCGATTCCCTCCGCACTTGGCGGCACTGCCCCATCGAGCACGGCCCAGTCCTGCGTCGTCGCGAAGGCCACCGCGAGCCGGCGCTCCTGTGCCACGAGGTTCCCTTCGAAGTCATACGCGGCGTTCGTGACCACCCCGGCGCCGTCGTACACCCGAAACACGCGACCCCGGAGATTCGCATCCGTCCGCGCCGGTTCGGCGAGCTGCTCGCCGTACACCGTCCGCGCGACCACAATCTCGTCGCCCCCCGGCGGCGTCACGAATTGATGCGTCGCCCGCCGCAACGAATCGTACTGCAGGCGAGTTGTGAACCCGCGCGCATTCCAACTCCGCACGACACTCCCGGCGACATCCGCGAGCCCGACCCGCCACCCGGCGTCCTCCGAGTCCGTCCGCAGCACCTGCCCGAGCATCCCGAACACCCGCGCCTCGGCGGTGTTCCCCCGCGCGTCCACGACTGCGACCACATTCCCGACGACATCGAGCTCCAGCCGCGTCGCATGCAGCACCGCCAACGCCGGATTCCCCACGAATCTTGCGTGCTCCTCGATCACACACGTCCGCCCGAGCGCATCGACATGCACCGTCGTCGGCGTGTCCGCGTGTGCCGCGGTCAACACCGCCGCCCGCTGCTCCGCCACCCCCAGCGCGCCGCCGGCCCGCGCCGCGAACCACTCGCTGTCCGGCACCGTATCGTTCGGATCCCACGCCCGCTGCACCCACCCGCCGTGCTCGGTCCGCGAGAACGTCCCGTTCGGCAGCTCCGTCCGCACCACGCGACCGATCACGTCGTAGTGCACGATCGCCGTGACGCCGTGCTCGCGCAGCTCGACCTCGGCCTCATACCCGGGCGTCCGCGAGAAGTACGGCTCGTACTGCTTCACGACCTGCCCCTTGTTGTCGAACACCGTCCGGCCGCTGCCGACGTACCGCGGCGCGGCCGACCCGACCACGGGCGCGCCGTCCGGCCCGAGCACTAGCGCACCGTCCTCCCCCCGCAGCGGCGCATCGCCCGGCTCCGCGCTGGCCTTGCGCAGGATCTCGTGCCCGGTGCCGTCGCTGTAGACCCACTGCTCGAGCCACCGCGTCGTGGGATCGCCATGGCGCTCCCGCGTGCGCGTGTGCACCACGTTCGGCTCCCCGCGATCACGCCACGCGAACAGGTCGTAGTCCATCGTGCTGGTCGGATCCTCCGGCGTATCGCGCAGGCCCGAGCCCGGCCGGCCCGCGACATACGTCGCGACCACCATCCCGCGCCCGTCGAACACGACCCCGCCGCGCGACCCATTCGCATCGATCACGACCTGCGGCGCCAGCACGCGGTAGTCGTGCTCCGCCGAGACCACATTCCCCATCGCGTCGGTGACCGACGCCGCGAACAATACCGAATCGTCATACGCAATCCGCGTCGGCGGATTCCCGAACGCGTCGTGTACCTCGATCGGCGCGAAGAACCGCGCCGCATCGAACACCTGCCGCATCGACCGCGCCCACCACAGCCCGTCGTCGCGCACGTACCCGGCCTCGCCGAGCAGCGCTGCGTCGACCTCGGCCCCGTCCAAGCTTCTGGTGGGTTTCGCGTCCGGCGCCCCGCGCCCCGCGCCCCGCGCCCGGCTTCGCGGAGTGTCTCGAACGCATAATGATCATGCAAGATCCGAGTTCCAGTACCTGCTGGTTCTTTTCTTGCCCTCTAGCCGAAGTTCATACATCGGTTCGGCTCGCTGGTGATGCCAATGCACTCCGACGACCTCTCCTGCTCGACCGTCCTTGAGGACAACGGTCTCGCCCACTCCGTGGACGTCTCCCAGGACGGCCCTGAAAAGGGATGAGTGCGCCCGGAACTCGGTGTCGCCGTAGCACAGTCGCAGGAATCCGTCCTTCTCGCCAACAAGCTCAAATATCTTGCCATTGGGCATCAGCGATCGCACGATTGCTAGGTCGTCGACGTGGATGAGATCTGCTCCATGTTCTTCGAACCACGGGTATATGCCCCAAGTCTTGTTCTTGCCGCTCACTTCTTCTCTGACCTCTTTCACTGGAACGGGAGATACCCTTGGAAGTTTCGATGAAACGCCCCCGCAGGCAGGTTCCCGAAGGCTCGCTCAGCGGCCTCCAGGGAGCCTGGGCCGGGCTTGAAGTGACCGGATGAGTTGTTTACGGAGAAGATGCGACCGCCCCGGATATCCACGATGCCCGCTGCTTGGACCGTGGGGTTTGGGCCGCCGACTAGCGTTGGGTGTGGCATCCGCTGCCCAGCACGGGTACCGATGATGATGTTGCCGGCATCGTCCACAACATACATGAACTGCCCGCTCTTCTTGCTGCTCCCGATCTTCCCGGTGGCGGTAACCATGTCGCCGAGGTTCTGAGCGGAGGGGTTCTTGATGTACCGCCCGTTGACGAGCACCCCAGCCGCTGCATCGGCCGCCTCCATCGTGGGGTCTACCGTGAATCTATCTCCACCCTCTGAGGCGGGCACATTGGCGACGCGCTCGCGGGGGGTACCCGCGCCTGACGGTTTTCCGCCGCCCCCTCCGCCACCCGCACCGTCGCTGATGCTGGCGTTTCCGCGGGCGCTGAGGGATCGGAGCGGGCGGCCGCCAAGTCCCGCGCCTCGGTCGCCAATGGCGGCCACCGTCTCCGCGACGTCACCGCGCCAGTCGATGCCTTGCACCGCGTGGTCGAGAACGTTCTGGACTATGGCCGCCTTCTCGCTGAGCGAGGCGCTCGCCGACCCCTTGAGGGCAAAGGCGAGGGAGGTCTGGAACTCGCTGACCTTGCGAGGGCCATCTCCGCCTGGCTCGAACTGGGACGTGATGCGGCCGAGGAAGAAGCCGTTCTCCTCGGCGAAGGCCTTCTGGTACGCGATGCTCTCCGCGTCGGCGGTCTTGAGTGCGCCTTCGTACTGCCGAACAGCCTCACCCTTCACGGCCGTGAGGATCTGGTCCTCGCGCTTGGCGCGTCGCGCGGCGGTGACGACCGCCTTCGCGCCGTCGGTCGCCGCCCTAGCGACATTGGTGGCAACCTCGCGGCCGATTCTCTCGAAAATGTTGGGTTGCCCCGCCGTGCCGCCCGGGTCCAGCAAACGTAGCGGGTTCCCCCGCACGTACGCATACCGGTTCACCCCGTCCCCGAGCCCGATCGGATCGGCCGCGGTCCACCGCCCCAACCAACTCGCGTAGTATCGCGCGCCGAGGTGGTACAGCCCCGTCTCCTCGTCGCGCTCCGTGCCGATGTAGCGGTAGCGCTTCGCGCTGACCTCGATGCCGGCGTCATTCGCCGCGTAGCTCGTGGTCCCGAACGGGTGAAACTCCTCGTAGGAGATCACCGCCGCGTTCCCGTCGAGCTCGAGGCTCGCGGAGCCGAGGTGGTTGCCGTGCTGGTGGCGATGGATCGAACTCGGCGCGCCCACCGGATCACCATCGTCGACCGTGAGCGTCTCGACGAGCGCCAGCTTTCCGCGGTCATCCCCGACGTGCAGCGTCTGGCGCTCGACCTCTGGCACCGCCGAGTTCGCCGCGCGCTCGCGGTACACCTCGTACCCGCCGAGGTACACCCGCTCGCGCACCGTGCTCCCCGACGCGTTGACCTGCACCTTGCGGACGCGCTCGCCCGCCGCGTCGTAGACGAACCACACGTCGCCGCCACCGCCGAGGTCGCAGTGCTGCATCCGGTCCGCGTGGTCCCACGCGATCGCGGCGAGGTGCGGCATCGAGGTCATGTTGCCATGCTCGTCGTAGGTGTACGAGTGCGAGAAGGGTAGGGCGGCTTCGCCGGGGGCGGCGTTGGCGAGCAGCCGGTTGCTCGCGGCCGCGTACACATACCGCCGCGTGAAGCTCCCGCTGCCCGCCACATGCCGGAGTTGCGCGAGGTTGCCGACCTCGTCCCACGCGTACTCCTGCTCGTACCGCCGCAGCGCCGCCGGATCATCCGGGTGGGGCTGCGGGCCAAAGTTGAAGTCTGCGTCGGTAGGCTGCCCGAGCGACGCGTGTTCGCGGCCTTCGGCGCGCACCAGCCGATACAGCGCGTCGTACTCGAACCGCTGGTCCGCGGACACCACCGCATTGGCGAAGTACACCGCCTGCTGCGCGCCGTCGCGGATCTCGGTGATGTTCCCGACCGGGTCGTACGTGTACCGCAGGTCCTGCAGCACCGCCGCGTCGGCCTCGCGGACGAGTCGCAGCCTCACGAGCCGAAACGTCCGCGGGTCGTACGCGTACGTCGTCACGGTCCCGTTCCCGTGGACGCACCGCTGCCGCTGGCCCCGGGCGTCGTAGTCGAACCCGGACACGAACGTCGTCGCCGTCGCCGAGCCGCGGATCCGCACCGCGACGGCCTCGAGGAGGCCCTGTCAACGCCGGCCTGGAGGCGCGGGAATCTGCGCGCGAGTCGGGGACTCGGCGTGAGGCCCGTCGCGCGCCCTCGAGGGGGCGGGAGGT
>JBIJCC010000070.1:0-50134 GCA_044344875.1 Nannocystaceae bacterium | reverse complement strand
TCCTCCACGTACTGCGCCACCAGCTGCTCGATCTGCTTCGTGAGTTCTTCGGGGCTCTTCGGCGTGCTCATGCCTCGGCATTCGCACGCCCGGCGCCGCGCCTCAAACCCCGGCCTGAACGGTTACGTCCCGGCAGCCCGGTGCCGGGCTGCGCCGGGTCGAGGAGACCGAGGCTCGGAAAGGAGACGGGTCGACGAGTCACGCAGGTGATGTGTCGAGGCGCGCGTGATCGATCCCAGGGATCTTCGGACCGGGGTCCCCACGACGCTCGAGCGCGCGCGCGCAACGTGTCGCTCGTTCGACGACGCCAAGCCCACCGACGAGGGGTGGACCGTGGCCCCGACCTCCCGCAACGCGGAGGCGGCGAACACGGTCGTCGACAGGGTGAGCTCCTTGGAGTCGTGGCGCGACTGCAGCTGCATCGGATCGTCGCCGGTCGGGGCGCTCGAGCCGAGGTGTCCGACCTTCGAGCCGTCCGGCTGCAGACGCGGCGCTACTCGAGGCAATCGAAGTCCGCGGGTGGCGTCGCCTGGCCATCGTCGTCGGCACCCCAACAGACCACGCCGCCGGCCGTCGTGACGGCGCAGTTGTGGTATGCGCCCGCGGTCAACGACACGAAGCTGCCGGGCGGCGGCACGGTCTGCAGACCGACGCCGCCCCAGCACGCGATGCTCTGATCGTCGCGGATCGCACACGTGTGGTAGGTGCCGGAGCTCACCTGCGTGAACGTGCCGGCGGGCGCCGCGGTGAAGCTCGGATCGCCCCAACATGCGATCACGCCGTCGGTGTCGATGCCGCACGAGTGGTAGCCGCCGGCGCTGACCTGCACGAAGCTGCCCGGCAGCGGCGTCGACATGCCAAAGGACGGATCGCCCCAGCATGCGACGCTCTGATCGGTGCGCACGCCACAGGTGTGGAACTCGCTGGCGACCACCTGCGTGAACGTGCCGTCCGGTGGGGTCGCTCGTCCCGCGTAGTCGTCGCCCCAACACGCGACGGTCTGATCGTCACGCACCGCGCAGCCGTGCGCGGCGCCGCTGCTCACCTGCAGGAACTCACCCGGGGGTGGCGAACTCTCGCCCGAGCCGTCGTTGCCCCAACACAGCAGCGCGCCGTCGTCGTCGATCGCACACGAGTTCGCGTAGCCGCCTCCGGCCAGACCTCCGAACGTGCCGCCGGGCGCCGACGCCTGGCCGTAGTCGTCGCGGCCCCAACAGGTCGCGGTGCCGTCCGGGCGCAGGCCACAGGTGTGGGCCCAGCCGGCAGCGACCGGGCACTGAGGCGGCGTGGGCTCTTCGATCGGCAGGTCGGTTGCCCAACCCACGTCGGGCATGTCGTCGAATCCTTCCGTGGTCGCGCTCTCGCTGGATTCGGTGGGGCTGGAGTCGCCTTGGTGCGTCGTCGACTCCTCGAGCGAGTTTCCGCTCATCGACGCCGATGACGACGGCTCGTCGCTGCTGGAACTCCCGGTCGATTCGTCACCGGTCGTTCCGACGTACACGCCCCCGCTCTCGATGGCACCGGGCGCATCGGGGTCGAAACAGGCGGTCCCGAGGGCCGACCATGCGAGCAAACCAAGTCGTCGAGTGTTCATTCTGTCTCCTGCCGCCTTAGTGCGGACGGCCGCGGGATTCCGTCCCGACCCAGCGCACCGTCGACCCGACCCCCGCGTGGGCCAGGATTTTCGGGCTGGCCGACGGCCGGTGGGCGGCGATGCCCTCCGGCTCGCATCCCAACGTGCTCGCGGTCGACGACATCGGCGAACGCGAGGACGTCGTCTACGTGGCGCTCGAGCTCGTCGACGGCGTCGATCTGGCGACGTGGTTGCGTGCAGCGCCACCCTCGCTGCCTTCGACGCCCCCGACGCCGAGCTCGCGGCGTCCCTGGTGCCGCTGGCCTGGGAACTCGGCGAGCGCGATCGGGCGGTCGACCGGAGGCGGCGGGATCCAGGACGCGGGGATGCGTGCGATGCTGCCGGGGATGCCGAAGAAGTCCGCGAAGAAGAAGATCGCCGCCGCGACGAAGGCCTCGAAGCGATCCAAGGCGTGGGCGAAGCGCGTCGCGACGAAGTACGAGACGCCGAAGAAGGTCAAGACGACGGGGAAGAAGAAGACCGCCGCGACGAAGACCAAGAAGAAGAAGGCGGTGGTGAAGACGCCCGGTGGCAAGGACGGGCCGGCGGTGTTGATCGAGGAGGACGACGCGGGCGAGGGTGACGAGGGCGAACTCGACGAAGAGGACTGACGCGTGTCGCGTGGCCGATCATCCCGGACGCGCGAGCACGACACCGCGTTGGGAGAAGCAGGCGCGGATCCTGGCGCTCCAGCCCGCGGTGATCTCCTCCGAGCTGTCCCACGACGCGTCCCGGTCCAGCAGTGCTCGGATCTCCGGCTCGGCGCGCCAAACCCCCTCCCGCGCGCGGAGCTCGGGGACCTCCGCGGCCAGTGCGAGTAGGCTCGCCGCCAACTTCCCGCTCGGCGCGTGCCCCACCGTGTGCTGCTCCGCCGGCGACAGTCGCTCGTAGGCGCCGAGCGGCGAGATCGGACAGCAGCGATCGAGTCGCAACGCCGCGCGGCTCGCGAAATCTCGGTCCGTGAAGAAGGCTGTCACGACGAGCTGGGGGACGACCCAACTCCCCGCGTCGATCGCCGACCAGAGCGAGTCGCTGGGCAGGCGAGATGGACCATCGAGGAGGTAGGCGATCGCGGCCACCAGATGCGGCCGCCAATTCATCTCGGCCAACAGCGCGGCCACCCAACGCGGCGCCTCGGGATCATCGAGCGCCACCGCGATCCGGTCGATCACCAGGTGTAGGTCCGCCGCGTCGTCCCGGGGCAGACCCAGGAGCATCAGGTATCCGGCGACCTTCGTGCCCTCGGAGCGCAACGCGGTGCGGAACGGTCCGAAGTCGGGGGAAGGCATGCGATCGGTCTGTCCGACGGGCGGTGCCGCCGCGTCCGTGTCCGTCAATACACGCCGAACTCCGTCGCGTTCGCCACTGAATTCCCTCACCCGACCCACCCCCTCCCCGTATCCACCCCCGACCCCCGATGCCGCGCCGCCGCCCGACCCCCGCCGCACTCCCCGTCCTGCTCCTCGCGGCGGCCACCGGCTGCTACTCCGGGCTCGGCGGCGACGACCCCGGCGCCTCGGGCGACGGCGACACCGGGAGCGCCGCCACCGACAGCGCGACCGACGGCGAGCCTACGGGCGGTGACGGCCCCGCGGGCAGCGCGTTCACCTGCGATCCCGACGCGATTGTCCCCGAGCTGCCGCTGCGTCGCCTGAGCAAGCTCCAATACGCCAGCACGATCGCGGATCTCGTCCGCGTCGCCGCGCCGGCCAGCGACGTCGACGCGATCCTCACCGAAGTCGATCCGCTCCTCGCGACAATCCCCGACGATGCTCGCGAGACGATCGCCGGCGAGACGCACGGCGGGTTCCGTCGCCTCGATCAGACGGTCCACCAGGAGCACGTCAACGCGTCCTACGACGTCGCGGTCGCCGTCGCGGCCGAGCTCGTCGCCACGGAATCCCGCCGCGCAGCACTCGTCGGCGCCTGCGCGACCGATGGCGACCCGGCCAACGACGAGTCCTGCCTCGACGACTTCATCGCGCGCTTCGGTGCCCGCGCCATGCGCCGCCCGATCGAGCCCGACGAGCTCGCGTTCTACCGCGGCGTCTACGACGGCGACGGCGCAGCCGAGGGCATGGATCCCGAGGCGTTCGCCGACGTCATCGCGGTGATGCTGGTCTCGCCGCAGTTCCTCTACTTCGTCGAGCACGGCGACGCGCCGGTCGCCGACACCACCGACCGCTACTGGCTGTCGGGCCACGAGATCGCGACCCGGCTCTCGTATCACTTCTGGCAGACGATGCCCGACGACGAGCTCGTCGCGGCGGCCGAGTCGGGGGCGCTGCTCACCGACGAGGGCTACGCCGCGCAGGTCGATCGCCTGCTCGCCGATCCGCGCACCGAGGTCACGTTCGGCGAGTTCTACCGCGAGTGGCTGTGGCTCGACGATCTCGCGCCGATGGACGCGCTCGTCGGCACCGCGCTGTTCGACGCGATCCGCGGCGACTTCGAGCCGGGCCCCGACACGACCGACAACATGGTCGCCGAGGTCGTCGACATGGCGACGTGGACCACGTTCGCCCAGGGCGGCGGCTTCGAGGAGCTGTTCCTGTCGAATCGATCGTTCGCGAAGACCGAGGACGTCGCGGCGCTCTACGGCGTCACGCCGTGGGCGGGCGGCGAGCCGCCGGTGCTCGACGACCCCGCGCGCGTCGGCCTGCTCACCCGCGCGGCGCTGGTCGCCAGCGGTGGCAACAATACGCGGCCGATCATGAAGGGCGTGTTCCTGCGCAAGGGCCTGCTGTGCGAGCCCGTGCCACCGCCGCCGAACAACGCCGCGGCCAACCCGCCCGAGCTCAGCGACGAGATGACCACGCGCGAGGTCGTCGAGGAACTCACCGAGCAGCCCGACAGCGGCTGCGCCGGCTGCCACGCGAGCCTCATCAATCCGCTTGGCTTTGCCACCGAGAACTTCGATTCGCTGGGCCGCACGCGCACCGAGCAGACGCTGTTCGACGCCGAGGGCAACGTCGTCGGCGCCAAGCCGATCGACACCTCGTCGGTCCCGCAGATCGTCGCGGGCGACATGACCGTGTCCGCCGGCGCGGCCGAGCTCGCCACGCTGATGCTCGAGAGCGGCAAGCCCCAGGCGTGCCTGGCTCGCAACCTCGTGCGCTTCACCCTCGCCCGCCCCGAGGACGTCATGGGCGACGGCTGCATGCTCGACGAGGCGGCCAGTCGGCTCGCCGAGGGCGTGCCGCTCGTCGAGGTCATCCGCGCCGTCGCCCTGCGCCCCGAGTTCCGTCAACGCCGCTTCGAGTAGTGATCACCATGCGCACGCCACGACAGCCGCTGCTCGCACGTCGACACTTCCTCCAGGGCGCTGGTGGGTTCGCCCTCGCGCTCCCGGTGCTGCGCTCGCTCATGCCGCGCGACACCTGGGCCGGCGATCCGCCGTTCGCCGCGAACCCGCGCTTCGTCGCCTTCGCGACCGAGCACGGCGGCGTCTGGGAGGAGTTCATGTTCCCCGGCGCCGCGACGCTGACCGACACGCAGTCGTACGCGGGTCGCACGATCCGCCGCGGCGCGCTCACCCGCACCGTCGACGGCGCGATGGCCGGTGTGTCGCCGGTGCTGAGCGGCGCGGCCGACGTGCTGACGGACGCGCTCGCGGCCAAGCTCAACGTGCTGCGCGGGCTCGACTGCCCGTTCTACCTCGGGCACCACCGCGGCGGGCACCTGGGCAACTTCGCCGACAACGACGGCAACGGCACCGACGGCGTGGTCGCGCAGGGCTCCCCGATGCCGACGATCGACCAGGTGATGGCGTGGTCGCCGTCGTTCTACCCCGATCTGTCGACGACGCTCGAGCGCTCGATGATCGTCGGCAACCGGGTGTCGTGGGGCTGGTCGAGCCCCGAGAGCGGCAGCGGATCGATCCAGGAGCTGCCGCCGGTGTTCTCCTCGCTGGAGCTGTTCAATCGCATCTTCGTGCCGGTCGAGGACGACCTCACCAGCGCGCGCCCGCCGGTGGTCGACCGCGTGCTCGACCAGTACCGATCGTTGCGCCAGAGCGACCGACGGCTGTCGAGCGCCGATCGCCAGCGCATCGACGACCACCTCGAGCGCCTCGACGAGCTGCAGCGCCGGCTCGAGGTCACGGTGTCGTGCGGCGACGTGATGCCGCCGTCGGCCAACTCGACCGACGAGTGGAACTCGAGCTCGTTCGGCTACGATCCCGCCGCGCAGCGCCGCTTCTGGCAGCTGTTCAACGACGTCATCGCCGCGGCGTTCGTGTGCGGCACCAGCCGCATCGCGGTGCTCCGCGTGACCGACAACTTCTCGGACTTCCAGGGCGACTGGCACCAGGCCGTCGCGCACGAGGCCCACGCCCCCGACGGTGGCGCCCAGGGCACGCTGTGGACGGCGCACCAGCGCTTCTTCGAGGACGTGATGCTCGACCTGGCGCGCAAGCTCGACATCGACGAGGGCGACGGCGTCACGATGCTCGACAACACGCTGGTCGCGTGGTCGCAGGAATCGGGCCTCTTCACCCACGAATCTGTGTCGACGCCGGTGGTCACCTTCGGCAGCGCCGCCGGCGAGTTCGCGACCGGCCAGTACCTCGACTATCGCAACCTCGCCGACGAGGGGATGTACGGCTGGTCGAACGGCTCCAACCAGCGCCTCAACCCCGGCCTGTCCTACAATCAATGGCTGGGCAACGTGTTGACGGCGATCGGCGTGCCCAAGGCCGAATACGAATCCGGCGAGTACGGCGGCTACGGCCAGGTCTACGTCGGCGAGGGCCGCGGGCAGTACTATCCGTCGGCGGTGTTCGACGCGGCGGGCGACATGCTGCCGTGGCTGGGTAGCGCGTAGCGGCGGTTCCGTTGCTCGCACGCGCCTCGGCCGCGGGGCGGAAACTCAGGAGCAGGGACCGGGATCGTCGCCAAGCTCGAGCGAGAACGGGACGCCGATCTTCCCGACCGGCACGACGCCAGTGATGGGGCAGTTCGATCCGCCTTCGCACGAGGCGGCGATGGTCCGCACGCCGATTGCGATCGACGACTCGCCACAGTCGATCGTGATCTCCGCGTCCCGTGCGATCACGTCCGCGGGCAGCCCGAGGTGCGCGGCGACATCGTCGAGATCCGTCTGCACGACGCCGGTGGCGAGGACGATGCCGACGGCACCCTCGGCGTCGAGGCGCACGCTTCCCGGGAGCGTGAGCGTGAACCTCTCGGCGACGTCGAGCACGAGGCTCGCCTCGGCGACGTAGCCGGCGTGGGACGTGTCGCCGCAGTACGCCCGCTCGACTTCCTCGATCGCGCCGAGCGAGTCCACCTCCAAGTCGCCGGCTGAGATCTCGCCGTCGGCCCCGAGGAACCCGGCCCCAACCGCGAACGACTCGAGTCTGGCAACGGCTTCGGGCGCGTCCTCGGGGTCCACCGGGCTCCGGGAATACAGGTCGACCGCTGGGCAGAGTTCGCCTTCGACGAGCCCGCACCCCGAGCCCCATACCGCGACCAGCACGACCGCGCACCGCCGATTGAACGTGTTCATGGCCTGGTTGTGCCCACGATGCGTGGCGCGATCGTGCCCGGCGCAGCGAGTGCGACACGATCCGTCGTTCTGCGTAGGGCCCCGCCCAGCCGCGCGGGGCGGGCGGGACTGCTGCGGCTGCGACTCGCCATGCTATCGTCCGGCCGGTGCTCGGCGGGGCATGGGTGATCGGCCTGCTGCTCGCGCCATCGGCCGAGCGCGTGCAGCTGCAGTGGGACGTCCCCGACGGATGCCCGCAGCGACCGGAGGTGCTCGCGGCGATCGAGCGCGCGTTGCCTCCGGCCGACTTCGACGCCGCGTCGGCGCCACTGCGTGCCCGTGGGCGGATCCGGGCGACCGACGATGGGTTCCTGCTCGCGTTGCAGATCGGCGATGGTGCGGCGCCGCGAGAGTTACGCGCGAACCGCTGCGCCGAGCTGGCCGCGACCGCGGCGCTCATCGTCGCGATCTCCGTCGATCCGCGGGCGAGCGGCGCGCCACCCCCCGATCCGCCCCGCGACGATCCCGACGGACCGCGGGCCGACGGGTGGGCCGATGCGCGGGGGCCCCGACCCGAGGTGCCCGACCTCGACCCTGGCGGACGACCCCTCGCAGCGCAGACGGGCGCGCAACGACCTGTAGCCCCGCGCGAACTCGAAGACGAGCGCGCGCCCGGTCTCGCTGCACGGTCCCCGCGGGGCGACGGTTCGGCGCCCCGCGTCGGCGGACGCGGGGTGGGCCTGGTCGGCCGCGTGCACATCGGTGTCGGCGCAGGGCTGGCACCCCGCGCCGCCGCGGTCGTCGGCGTGTCGGTGGCGTCGGTGGTCGGCCGCGCCCGGATCGAACTCGACGCGAACTACTGGACTCCGCGTCGCCGCACCTCGCCGCGGAATCCGGACGTCGGCGTGTCGTCGCAGGCCTGGACGCTCGGTGCACGGGGCTGCGGTGTGCTCGGACGAAGACGCGTCGGCGTGCCGCTGTGCGGGGTGGTGCAGGGCGGTCGGCTCCACGGCATCGGCCGCGGTGCCCTCGAGCCTACGCGGGCGGCGGTGCCGTGGCTCGGCGCGGGCGCGGGCACGATGGTGCTCGTGCGCGTGGCTCGGCGGCTGTCCGTGGGTTGTGCCATCGACGTGCTCGCGTCGCTCGTGCGCGGTGGGTTTCGCACCGAGCCGTCGGGCGACGTCGATCGCGTGGATGCGGTCGCGATCGCAGCGAACTGCGGGATTCAGTGGCACGGTGTCCTGGAATCCCCGGCGGCCGGACAATCCCGGAGGTGAGCCAACTGTGCGGCACGAACGCGACGAACCCCGAGGTGACCTCGGCGCGCTGTACCGTGCCGAGGCCGACTTCGTGTGGCGCGCGCTGCTGCGGCTGGGCGTACCCGCCGAGGCCGCCGAAGACGCCACCCAGGAGGTTTTCCTGGTGGCGGCGCGGCGGTTGGGCGACTTCGATCCGACGCGCGGCGAGGCGCGGGGATGGTTGTACGGGATCTGTCGCGGCGTCGCGTCGAACGTGCGCCGCGGCCGGCTCCGTGCGCTGCGCAAGCTCGCCGCCGCGCCGCCGCCCGAGGGCGCGCCCAGGCCCGACGAGCTCCTCGCCCACGCGGAAGCCCACGCCCGCATCGATCAGTTCCTCGAAGGGCTCGATCCGCGGCAGCGCGAGGTGTTCGCGCTGGTGGATCTCGAGGGCATGCGCGGGCCCGAGGTCGCAGCGGCCTTGGGGCAACCGCTGTCGGCGGTCTACTCGTGGTTGCGGCTCGCGCGGCGCCGCTTCGTGGCCTTCGCCGAGGCCGAACGGCGAGCAGGGCCGGGAGGAACGCAGACGTGACGTCAGGCGACGATGAGCGCGAACGACCGCCTGAGCCGCTGCCGCAGTCGCTCGCGCTCGCGCTGCGGCGGTACACCGACGCGCGTCGCATGCCCGAGGGCGCGCGGATGCGTGTGGCGCGTGGGCTCGCGCGGCCGCGCGGGCTCCGGCGGGATGCAGTGATCGCGGTCGTGATCGCGGTCGCGGCGGCCCTGGTGCTGGCGTGGGCACTCCGGCCACGCGTCGCGGTGCGCCACGCGTCGGAGGTTGCGGCGGAGCAGGCCAGCGACCATACGATCGTCGCACCGCCCCAGGTTGTGCGTCCCGGCGTGCCACCCCCCGCCGAACTCCCGCCCGCGCCCAGCATCGTCGCCCCACGCACTGCACTGCCGCCGCAGGTCCCGACACCGAGCGATTCGCCGGCACACACCGCGACGTCGGCCCGGCCACGCGTCGGCGCGGCCGCGGAGGCGGGGCCCGAGCGCGTCCAGGCGCTCGAGGACTCGTTGTCGGCCGAGCGCGCGCTGCTCGCCGAAGCGTGGGCAGCGTTCACGGCCGCCGATCTCTCGCGTGCGCGCGCGGCCGTCGATGCCCACCGCCGCCGCTTCGCCGAGGGCGCGCTTGCACCCGAGCGCGATGCGCTCGCCGCGAGCATTCGATGCCGGGTCGAAGGCCCCGATCCCGCGATCGCCGAGGCATTCGTCCGGGCACAGCCCGACTCGCCCCACGCGCCTCGGGTGCGCGCGGCCTGCACCCCGGCCGCGGGCACCCAGTGATCGAAGCGGCGTGCTGGAACGCCACCCACCCGGACAAGTCAGGTCATGGATGTTCGCATGATGGGTAGGAGCTTGGGTTGGATGGTCGTGGTGCTCGGCGCGTGCTCGTTGCCGTCGAAGGACGTCGGCGATGAAGTGGACGGCAACGGCGGGAGTGGCAGCGCCGGGAGCGGCAGCGGCGGCGGTTCGATGGGGGGCGACGATCCTTGCCACGCGCTGCAAGAAGGCGCCTGCACCCAGGCTCCCGACTGCGACGAAATCTCCGCACGCGAACTCGTCGACGGTTGCCCGGTCGATGGCACCGCGACGTACGTCGCCTGTGTGCCGCGGACCGCCTGCGAGACCGATGGGGCGTCGGTATGCGAGGTCGACGGTGTGCCGCGCCTCATCGGCCCCAACGTCTGCGACCTCCCGCCCGCGATCGCGCAGACGTGCGAGCCCTGGGCGGGTGAAGAGACCTGCGAAGGCGGCGACACCGAGGGGGAGATCGACGCGGAGTGCAACAGCCCTGCACCCAACACGATGTTCGGCTACGACCTCGCGCTCGGCACGCTGCCGGGCGCTGACGAGTTCGAGGTGGACCTTCGGGCCGACTGCACGATCCAGACCGCGCAGGTCGTCGCGGGCGAGGTCCAGTATGGCCTGTCCTGCCGCGACGGCGATGGCGAATCGCACGCGGTGCGGTTCGACATCGTGGGCTTTCGCGACGGGCACGACGATGTCTCCGCCGCGGTGGGTCGCGCGGCGGAGCTCCGCGTGAAGGGGGTGCAGGACTTCGGTGGGTTGGTCGAAGGCCCGCTCGAGGCCACGGGCCTCGCCGCCGAGAACCTGGCGCTCATCGGCGACGATGGCCAAGTCTTCGCGCTCGTGGTCTCGTCCTTCGCGTTCGAGGACGAGGTGATCGCGCCGTGGCTCGCGAGCGTCGATCGCGACGCGTGTGGCACGGATCTGCCGCCCGACGATCCGAACTTCCCCGGCCCCGACCGCGACATGGCGATCGAACTACAGGTCGGTGAGGAGAACGTTCGCCTGCACTCGGGACAGGCCGCGACGCTCGAGGTGCCCGGCGCAGACGGTGTCGACCACGTCGAGATCGATGCGGGGCGAATCGAAGCGATCGAGTGCTGCCACAACGATGCCTGGATCGCGATCGTCGCCCGCAGCTATCGCGTGCCGGCCGCCTGAGCGGTTCGGCCTCGACGGCCCGGGTCCCGAAGGACTCGGGTCTCGGGCGCACTTCAACCGCCCGACTTCCACGTCATCTCGAACGCCTTCGGTCCCGCCTTGCGGGCCGCATCCGCGACCTCCGAGACCCACTTCAAGCCCTGCTGCGAGCCGAGGCGCATGTTGGCCTGCTGCAGCAGGAACTGGATCTCGGCCTGGGCGGCCGCGCTGAGCTGGCCGCTGCGGAGCATGAAGGTGACCTGGCCGTCCTTCAGCACCTTGAGCGTGCCGGTGAAGGAGCGCGAGGTCAGCATGAACATGCGCGGGGCGACCTGCGACATCTGGAAGCTGACGAGGCCGCGGCTGACGGCGAAGGCCTGCCACAGCGCCTGCGAGCAGCCCTCGGCGACCGCGACCGCCGTGGTGACGGCCTGGCGGACGGCCAGGCGTTGCACGGCGAAGATCCCGAGACGGATGATTCCACCAACGACGATCGGGACGAGCGGGAGCGGCATGTTCGACCGCTTGCATACGCACGTCACGTGCCAGGGCGAAGGCCCATCGATCTGGCCGGCCGGACGGACGCACGTGCCCGGGTAGGGCAGCGGCGGTGCCCGACTTGGGCACCGCGAACGGCGGAACTCAGCCCGCCTTGCCGCGCTGCAGCACCAGCTGGATGCGGTTGGGCGGCGCGTCCCAGCCCGGGTTCGTCGTCCACGGCGAGGTCGCGTACGCGGCGATGCGCTGGTCCTCCTGGAACCGGAGCCCGCGGACCGCCCAGCCGAGCTCGGGCTTGGCCTCGGCCCAGGTGACGATCGCGTCGAGCGCAGGCGGCACGTACTTGCCGCCGAATCGCGCCTTCGTGTCGGCGACGATCGGGCAGTGCTCGTAGGGGAACATCGCGACGAAGCGGCCGCCGGGCGCGAGCAGGTCGTGGATCCAGTCGAAGCACTCCGGCACCGGGAGGTACTGCATCGACTCGAGCGAGTAGATGACGTCGAACGTGCCGAGCGTCGCGCGGAAGGCCGGCTCGGTGATGTCACCGCCGCGCCACGCGATGCTCGGGTGTCGCGTCGACAGCTCCGCGAGGGCCTCGCTCGCCAGATCGATCCCGGTCACCTCGCGGGCGCCGAGCACCTGCGCGAGTCGACACAGCGCCCCGCGACCGCAACCGATGTCGAGCACGCGGCGATCGAGCAGCGAGTCGGAGACCTCGAGCACCGCGCCGAACGTCTGCAGCTGGACCCGCTCGTTCGAGTAGTCGATCCACGCGGGACCGTCCTTGCAGACCTTCTCGAAGTACTCGACCCAGTAGGCGTTCGCGGTCATCGTGCGGCTTCTCTTGCTCGGGTGGTGGGGGAGGGCGGTCGTGCGGCCGGCCTGCCGAGGTCATGCGGTCGCGATGGGCCGTAGGCCAGGGCGGGGGCGCAGGAATCCGCAGGGCGTTTCACTTCGGTCCGCAGGGGCGGAAGCGCTGGCCGGGCGATCGCGGGTCTTCAGCGCGCGGCCGCTGCCAGCCAGGCGAGCGCCTCGTCCAGCGCGTTCGTCTCGCGGATCTCGCCGCCGCCGTCGACGACCCAGACGCACCGGACGAAGTCCTCGCTGCGCGCACGCAAGCCCACCATGCGCCCGTCACCCTCGAGGGGCGCGTCGAGCCGCGTCGGCCAGCACCACTCGATGGTCTTGCGCAGGGTCAGCACGTGGCTCGCGTAGCGCTCGCCGCCGGGCCAACCGTAGCGATCGAGGATCCAGTCGTAGTCGCCGCGCGCGATGCCGGACGCGCCTGGGCGCTTCTCGACGCGCCAGGCGAACAGCGTGCGCTCGTCGGGTGACATGGCGAGCGCGACGGCCGACTCGGGGACGAAGCGCGGTGTCGCGGCGCCGCGCTCGAACAGACCGACGTGATCGTGGCCCGAGGTGGAGACCTTGCCCTGCGAGGAACTCGGGGCCTGGCCGGTCTTCTTCACCTCCCACTGCGGAGGGATGCCGCTGGGCTCGCGCCACGGCGGGATGCTGGCCGTCGCGCGCCAGGTCGCCACCCGATCGGCACGCGCGACCGCGTGTCGCTGCGCCGCCTGGGCCACGGTCTCGTCGTCGTCGACGTCGACCTCGTCGACGATCCACGGCGGCACGTCGTCGCCGAACATCCCGCGGGTGATCGCGTCGTCGGGCGTCGCGAGGGCGCGGTCGAGGAGGGCGTCGAGCCACGCGAACTCCTGGGCCTCGTCGTCATCGCCCTGCGCCGCTTCGGAGATCGCGTTGATCGCCCAGCGCAGCGCGTCGGGGCCGATCGCCGGATCCACGCCCAGGACGGCGTACTGCGTCGCGTTGGCGATCGCGATCTCGACCCCCGACAGATCGGCATACAGCTCGTCGATCGCGTCGCCGATCTGGTGCGCCGTCCACCGGTGGGCGTCGATCGGGCCGGTGTCGCCCAGCGCGAACGCCCACGCCAGCTCGAGGGCCCGCTCCGCGAGGTCGAGCGGGATCGGCTCGTGGCGGTACAACCCGACGAAACCGCGCTCGGCACACGCCGCCGCGACCGCGACGCGCATCCGGTGCGACAGCCGGGGCGACGCCTCCTCGAGGCGCGCGGCGAACCGACGGTACCGATCGAGACCCGCGCTCATGGCTCGACGATCGCCCCGAGCTCCCCGAGCGGCTGTCCCCACGCCCGCGCGATCGCGACCGCCGTGCGCACCCCGTCGAGCGCCGCGCTCATGATCCCGCCCGCGTACCCGGCCCCCTCACCGCACGGATACAGCCCGGCGTGGCTGGTCGAGCACCCCGCGGGGTCCCGGGCGATCCGCACCGGGCAGCTCGTGCGGCTCTCGAGCGCCACTGCGATTCCATCGGCGGCGACGAAGCCCTTCATCTTGCGGCCGACCTGGATCATCGCCTCGCGCATGGGCGCGGCGAGATCGCCCAGGACCGCGTCGAGCTCGACCGGCACCACGCCCCGCGGATAGCTGCACTCGGGCAGCTCCTTCGACGGGCGCTTGGCCACGAAGTCGTCGATGCGCTGCGCGGGCCCGACGAAGGCGCCGCCGCCGGCGTCGTAGGCCCGCCGCTCGAGCTCGCGCTGCAGCTCGACGCCCGCCAGGGGGTGCGCGGGATCGAGGCCGTGCGCGACGAGGCGCGCCGCGTCGATCTCGACGACGAAGCCGCTGTTCGCGAACCGTCCGCTGCGCGACGACGGGCTCCAGCCGTTGACCACCTGCTCGCCGGGGTCGGTCGCCGCCGGCACCATGAACCCGCCGGGGCACATGCAGAACGAGAACACGCCCGCGCCGCAGGCCTGCTCGACCAGGCGATAGCTCGCGCTGCCCAGCGCGGCATGGCCGGCGAGCGCGCCGTACTGCTGGCGATCGATGAGCGACTGCGGGTGCTCGACGCGGACGCCGATCGCGAACGGCTTGAACGCGAGCGCGACACCGGCCTCGGCGCAGAACCGCTGCACGTCGCGGGCGGAGTGGCCGGGCGCGAGTACGACGGCGCGCGCGTCGATCGTCGCACCGCCGGCCAGCCGCACGCCGGCCACGACGCCCGGGCCGCCGACGAACCCCTCGACGCGCGACTCGAACGCGAACTGCACGCCGGCGGCCTCGAGGTGCTCGCGCATCGCCCCGATCACCTTGGGCAGGCGGTTGGTGCCGATGTGCGGGCGGGCGTCGACGAGGATGTCCGCGGGCGCGCCGTAGCCCACCAGCGCCCGGGTGATCGCCGCCACCTCACCGCGCTTGTCGGCGCGCGTGTACAGCTTGCCGTCGGAGAACGTGCCCGCGCCGCCCTCGCCGAAGCAGTAGTTGCTGTCGGGGTCGACGACTCCGTGCTTGGTCAGCGCCGCGAGATCGTGGCGACGGCCGCGGACCGGCTTGCCGCGCTCGAGCACGACCGAGCGGATGCCGAGCCGCGCCAGCGCCCACGCGCAGAACATGCCCGCCGGGCCTGCGCCGACGATCGCGACCGCGGGCGCGCCGGGCAGCGACGACAGCACCACCGGCGCGATGACCTCGGGTGCGCCGCTGCCCATGCCGACGAAGCGCAGCGCGACGCGCAGGTGCATCCGGACCTTGCCGCGGCGCGCGTCGATGGCCCGGCGTACGACGACGACGTCGCGCACGTCGGCCTCGCGCACGCGCGCCGCACGGCAGGCCTCGCGGCGCAGCGCCGCGGGATCGAGCATCACGTCGGGGTGGACGGAGAGCTCGTAGGTCGCGTCGACGGTGCTCACGGTCGTTGCCGGAGGATCACGACGGCGAGGGCGCCCGCCGCCGCCCCGAGCACGGGGAGGTGCCGCAGCGGACGCAGCCACCACAGCCCGGGCAGGACGACGAGCAGCATGCGGCCCGCGTCGGCGCCGGTGTGGCGGCCGGCATGCCCGTCGATCGCGAGCACCAGCTTGCGCGGGCCGACCGTGGGATCGGCGACGAAGTCGAGGCGATAGCCCAGATCCCACAGCCGCAGCAGCGCCGCGTGGCGGATGCTCGCCTCGTCGGGGTGGTAGTGGATCGTGTAGCGCTTGCCCGGCGCGCGGTACGTCAGGCGATCGAGCGGTGCCCGCAGCCAGCGCACGAACTTGCGCTTGCGCACCGGTCGACCGTACTCGCCGGGCGCAGCCGGTCGCGACAGCACGTAGCGCCACGCCCGATCGACCTCGTCGCCCGAGGGCCACGCGAAGTAGGCCGCCATCATCACTTCGGCGAACGTCCCGACGTTCATGCCGAGGTCGATGCCGACGTGCATGAAGAAGCCCCAGATGAGCCACGTGCGGCGGCCGAGCAGCCAGTGGAACACCAGCCGGAACCCGAGCTGGGAGAACCGGCGCAGGGCGAAGTAGATCAGCACGCACAGCACGGGCACCGCGAGGGAGATCGCGGTGAAGAGCGCGGCGAACTGCTCGGGTGGCACCGCGGTGAAGCGCTGCGGCGGGATGTAGTACTTCGCGCCCCAGCCGGCGATGACCGCCCCGCACACCATCGCGCCGGCAATCAGCAGGTAGGACAGCCACCGCCGCCACGCCGGCGCGGCCGGCCACACACCCGAGCGCCGCTCGCGTTCGTAGCAGTTGACCGCCATGCCGATGAGCACGACCGGGAACAGCAGCTCCCACCAGCGCACGAACACCGTGACGACCTGCAGGACGCCGATGTACTGCATGAAGGTCGCGACGTTGATCTGCTCCGGCATCCGGTAGAAGTGGTCGAGGCACAGCGAGTAGTAGAGCGCCGTGCCGTTCATCCACGTGGCGCCGCTCTTGAGCAGGCCCGTCGCGCAGTAGATGATCGCGAGCTGCAGCATCATCAGGCGCTGCGGCCACGCTGGAATCCGTCGTAGCGCCGGGATCGCCGTGGCACCGCCCAGGATCGTCCTGCGATTGCGCCGCCAGTTGTCGAACGAGTAGGCCTCGCCCCAGCGGCAGAACATGCCGAGGAACAGGAACACGCGCACGACGGTGTCACCGCCGGTGTAGAAGAGCGGGCTGTAGCGATAGACCTGCTCGACCAGGATCCACGACAGCACGGTGGTGAACCGGGTCCAGACCCCGAAGATCATCAGGGTGATGCTGGCCAGCATCACCGCGTACAGCGAATAGACGAACGTCGGATCCGAGCGCAGGTGCAAGATGGTGAACTTGCTCGCGATCGCGATGAAGATGTCGTACCAGTGCTCGAACCCGTGCTCGGGATCGTAGAGCTGGGTCAGCTTCCCGCCATAGTTCTTGCGGGCCATCTTCGTCAGCCACATGCCCTCGTCGGTGAAGAGGAACCGGGCGTCGCGCAGCAGGTCGACGAAGGTCCACAGCACCACGGCGCCGAAGACGATGCGCATGATCGCCGCCGGCCGCGGGTCGAGGCGGTCGAAGAGCATCCGCTTCCACAGCTCGGGGCGGACGATGAAGAACGCCAGCACCAGGCCGATGGCGGTGAGCGTGAGCGTCGTCGCCGGCCCGAGGTGGGCGGAGACGTCGATCTCCTTGCTGTCCTCGAGCAGCGCGAGGGCGTCGAGTCGGGCGAGTGCGGCGATCATTCCTTCGCCCCCTCGACTTCACCGACCTCGGGGATCTCGTCGTCGTCGTCGGACTTCGCCTCGCGTTCGGCGTCGCGCTCGGCCTGGCGCTCCTTGGCCTTCAACGTGTCCCACCACGTCCGCACGTGGACGTCGCGGAAGCGCCCCGACTTGCCCTCGGGCAGGCCGAGCCGTGCGCGGATCTCGTCCGGTAGCTGACCGTGGTACGAGGTCGAGCAGCGGATCGACTCCTCCTCGCGCTGGTTCAGGTACAGCTTCATGGGGTCGTAGCCCATGTACTTGTAGACCTTCTCGGGCGGGGGCACCTGCGTCCACATCTTGACGAACTGCACCTCTTCGGGCGCCTCGCCGCCGTGGGTCATCTCCCACTCGCGACACACCCACGCCGCGTAGTGGCGGCGATAGCCCTTCTCTTCGATCAACCGCCGGTTGATCTTGCCCATGCGGTCGTAGAACAGATACGGATAGGTGCGTCGGCCGTAGATGTCGTGGGCGAGATCCCAGACCTCGCCGGCGCCGTCCTTGACCAGCACCTTCATGAACATGTTGCTGCGATGGGGGTTGGGCGCGAACATGGCCCAGCTCTGCGTGTTGCCCGTCGCACGCATGTACGTGGCCGCCTGCAGCTTGTCGTTGAGGACGGTGTGGACCTGCTTCGACAGGCCCTTCGCCGGCAGGTTGTGCACGAGCAGCACGAGGGCGTGGTACGCGACGAACAGCGACATCACGGCGAGCAACCACGGGCGGTAGGCCCAGCGCTCGGTCGGTCGATCGTCGTCGCGCCGCGGCGTGTGGAGCAGCTCGTCGGCGAGGATCGTCGCGCTGACGTGCGCGGAGGTGCCCTCGGCGGGGGTCGGCTCGTCCTCGGGGATGGGCGCGTCGGCCATGTCAGCTGTTCTCCTCGTCGCGCGCGCCGTCGTCGTCGGCCGGCGGCTCGTCGTGCGGCTCCGGTCGCTCGTCGTCCTGTTCGGCGTCGCGGTCGCGTCGCATCTGCTCGGTCCGTTCGCGGCGTTCCTCCGGGGTCAGCCCGGAGCGACCCCAGTCGCTGCGGTTGTCCCACGTCGAGCGGCGGTTGGCGAACTGTCGCTGGATGCGCTCGGCCTCCTTGGCCTCGAACTCGCGATCCTCGTCGGTGATCGGCAGCCCGTAGCGCTCGAGCATGGTCACCGGGAAGCGGGCGTCCTTGCCGCACGGGTGGGTCTGCACGTGCGACTCCTTGACCGTCAGCTTGCGCGGGTCGTACGGCTCGCCGGTGATCGCCCCGCTCGGGTCGCGGCGGCCCTTGAACTTCTTGGGCTGCCAGTAGTTCACGGCCTCGGGCGAGGGGATGCGGGTGGTGATCGACCAGATCTCGATCTCCTTGGGCATCTCGCCGGTGCGCAGCGCCCACTCCCGGCAGTGGTAGTTCACCCAATAGCGCAGGTACCACTTGCCCTTGCCGACCATGCGCCGATGCATCTTGCGCATGCGGTCGTTGATGATCCACGGGTTGGGCCGGTAGTCGAACGCGTTGTTGGCGAGGTTCCAGCGATCGCCGTCGTCCTCGACGACGACGGTCTTCATGAACTGGTTCGAGCGCGGGGGGTTGGGCGCGAACATCTCCCAGCTCTGCGTGGTGCCGCTGCCCGACAGCCACGTGCCGAACAGCGCCTTGGCCGGCGCGCGCCAGCCGTTGAACACCGCGAACTGCGGGAAGAGCAGTAGACCGACGGCGGCCGTGTGCCAGCAGAACGCGAACAGGGCCAGGGCGCGCCCGATGGGCGTGTACGCCAGCGCGGGCCCCTCGGCGCGCGCGGCCGCGACGTCGATCGCCCGCGGTCGCAGGAACCGCAGCGCGACGGCGGTGAGCAGGATCGTCCCGAGCCACCAGTACGTCGCGGTGCCGATCCACGGCGCCTTGGTGACCTTGGCGTAGACGAGGTACGCGCCGACGAGCCCGAGCAGCAGCACGAGAAGATCGGGGAAGCGACGACCGCGGGGCACGACCGAGGTCGGCGCCTGCGCCGGCAGGAACGCACGCTCGGGCGGCGCGAGCCGGGCAAGGCGACTGCGCCGGCGCACCCACGCCGACAGCCGCCCGAACATCCGCGCGTACTCGTCGCCGGTGAGGAACGCGGCGTACTGCATCAGCATGATGAACGGGAACATCCCGATGTTCATGAAGCCGATGAGGAAGCCGTGGAACAGGAAGCCGAGCGTGAGCCAGATGCGGCGGCCGAGGAACCACCGCCGCAGGCTCTGCTGCTCGATGGTGATCTCGGGCAGGCGCGCCCAGGGGAAGCGCCGCGTGAGCGGCCCGAGCGATCGACCGCCGCGCATCAGCCGGATCGGCCAGCGCCCGAGCACGAACCACAGCGCGACGGCCAGCGGCACGACGACGCCGAAGGTGATGTGGAGCTTGCGCAGCGGGCCGGCCGGGTCCTGCGGCGTGTCGCCGTTCATCGCCAGGCAGAACGGCAGCGTGGTTGCGATGACCCGGTACGCGATGCCGTAGGCGACGACGAGCAGGAGTCGCCCGAGCCACAGCCGCCAGCCACGGTGGTGAGCCTTCCACCACGCGTCACCGCGGTGCAGCGCGCCGAAGCGAAGGATCTCGCCGACGATGAGCAGCGGGAACAGCCGCTCCCACCAGTGCGTCACCCACGTGTTCAGGCGGAACAGGTTGGTCGCGAAGAACGACGACACGACCTGCGTCGCGCCCTCGAACCGGTAGAAGTGGTCCATGTTGAGCGCGTAGTAGAGCGCGTCACCCTTGAGCCACACGTCGCCGGTCTTGACGCTGCCGGTCGAGCAGTACAGGCCCGCGAGCTGCAGCATGAACAACCAGCGCGGCCACGCCGGGACCATGCGGTAGATCGGCTCGCGCACGCGGCGATCGTCGGGGTCCTGCGGGGGCGCGTCGGGATCGTCGAGCCGACCCGCGCGGCGCAGTCGTCGACAGCGCCACCAGTTGTCGAAGCTCCACGCGTGGCCGGTCTTCGCGAACAGCAGGATCAACCAGAAGCATCGGTAGACGGTGTCCGTCCCCTCCCAGTACAGCGCGTTGCGGTTGTAGACGCTGCCCATCAGCAGCCACGCGATGACGCCCGTGGTGCGGCTGAACACGCCGAAGCCGAACAGGGTGCAGACCCCGAACAGCGCCATCATGTGCCAGAACACGAACTCGGGGCTGCCCCACATGTAGAGCAGCGAGGGCTTGTTCCACAGGAAGCAGGCCACGGCCCACAGGTCGAAGAAGCCGTCGTCCGGGGTCCAGCCGCGCAGCGCCGAGCGGCCCATCCGCTCCTGCGCGTAGGCGAGGTCGAACATCCCCTCGTCGCTCCACAACATCCGCCAGTAGGGCGCGAGGTTGAGGAAGTTCACGATCGTCATGATCGCGAAGCCGATGCGCAGGACCGCGAAGGTCCGCGGATCCTCGAGGGCGAGCAGGCACCGGCGCACCGACTCCGCGCGGGTCCAGGCCCACAGCAACATCACGACCGTGAAGCCGAACACCAGCCAGCCCACGGAGGTCGCGAACTCGGGCGGTACCTGGGGGTAGCGCGCCTTGTCGTCCAGCAGTGCGACCAGCGTGTAGGCCATCGGGCGAAGCGGTTCGAACACTATCACAGGGGCCCCCGCGCCCCGATGGGGGCCCCCGCAAACGTTGCGGGGGCGGCGGCACGGCGGCGTTGACGGCCGGGCGCGCGCGGTCGGGTCGGGCGCGCGGGACGGCGCTGTCAGGATCGCGACGCGCGTGCCGTGGTGCGTCGGGGGCCGTCCACGCAGCGTCGCGGCAATCGAGCCGCGCCGATTCTTGCAGTGGCATCGACCATGGCTGGTTGGATGGTGGGTCGATCCGTGGTTGCGTGCGTGGTGTTGGCGGTGCTGGCGGGGAGCGAGGGCAGGGCGGAGGCATGCTCGCCGCTGCCGGACCTGGCGTTCGAGCCGTGGATCACGGACGGCGCCGTGACCGGCGTGCCGACCGACGGCGTGATTGCGTTCCAGGCCGGGGCGTACGGGGATCTCGACACGGCGGTGGGTCTGATGTCGATCACCGTGACAAGTGACGGCGCCGAGGTGCCCGGCACCATCGAGACCGTGGACGTGCGCGAGGCCAGCTCGTCCCACCAGCTGTTCGTGGTCTGGCGGCCTGATGGCGGCTTCGCGGCGGCGTCGTCGTACACCGCGACGATCGCCGTGCTGAGCCAACCCGACGCGATCGCGCCCGGGATCGAGATCGTGCTCGACGTGACCACCGCCGACGGACCGGCCGGCACGCTACCGTCGCCGCTGCTCGCGGACGTCGAGCTCGCGGCCTCTGCCACCGAGACCGGCGATCGCGTCTGTTGCGACGAGAACAGCTGCGGGGCCACGTGCGTCGGCGTCGATCTCTTCGATCGGCCCATGCTGAGCGCGGCCCTGGGTCTGGACGACGATCCGCTGCTCTCGCAGGTGTATCTGCGCACGCTCGCCGGGCCGTCGGCGGAGGCGCTCGAGCCGGACGCCGTGATCGAGGTCGCGTCGCGCATCGGTGACATTGCGCTGCAGCGAGTGTTCGAGGCGCCCGACGACGCGTACTGCATCGCGGTCGAGGTGGTGAGCTTCATCGACGGCGGGGTCTCGGCGCCGATCGTCGTGTGCGAGGATCACGGCGAGCTCGTCCTCGGTGGCGGCCCGAACCCCAACATCGACGCGTTCGTCGAGGGATGCGCGGCGCCGTACTGGGAGGAGACCCAAGAGCCCTACGTGCCGGACGGCGACACCGACGGCGGCGTGGAGGGCGGGAGCGGCTCGGAGGGCGGCGGCGCGGAGGAGAGTTCGGGCGGCGCCGAGGCCGGCCAGCTCGAGGGGTCCTCGGGCAACGCGTGCGCCGTGGGCGGTGGCCGCTCGCCGTGGTCGGGGGCGCTGATGCTGCTCGCGATCGCGGGCCTCGTGCGCCGCCGCGCCCGACGCTAGTCCTCGATCGCGTCGAGTCCGCGGCGCTTGCGGCCCTCGTTGTAGAGCACGTGGCGGAAGTCGTTGGGATCCTCGAAGCCCGCGAGCGCCTCCCAGATCGCCTCGGGGGTCCTGCCCACCGGGAACCCCGCGGCGATGATCGCCTCGCGCTGCGCGTCGAACTCGTCGGCGTCGGTCGAGATGGCGAGGTAGTCGCCGATGGACGCGGCGACGAGATCGTACTGGCCCTCGGAGTCGAGGCGGACGATGGGTGCCTGCTCGAGCGGGGTGTTCTTCGGCCCGCGCCACAGGCCGAGGAAGCCCTCCATGTCGCGCCCGAACCAAGAGATGAGCTCGTTGGTCGCGAGCATCGCGTCGACGTTCGACATGATGTCCGGGTCCTTGCGCTCCTTCGCGGTCAGGTAGCTCATGTCCGACGGCTCGGGCCACTTGGGATCGTCGACGAGCTCGAGCTCGAGCGACTCGACCAGGTCAGCGAGCACATCGAGCTTGTCGCGAAGGAGCGTCAGGGCGGGGGTCATTGGGGCGGACGCTAGCAGGGTGTTGGCGAACGCGCAGCGTCCGTCCGAACCCGGGATCCGCGACGCAGACGCCGCGAGCATGACGTCGATGTCGTGCCGCTCGACCGCAGGCCCCCGCCGATCCAACGCCGGCGCGGTGGCCGAGCACTTGCACGGTGGGAGCCCCGTTGGTGTGGGTTGGGTAGGGCGGCCGGTGTGGCCGCTGGTTGGATGGCCCTTCGACGAAGGGGATGGAGCTGCAAGATGGCGCACCGTGGTCTCGATGTCTCGCCGTGGAACCTGTCGATGTCGCTGCTGGCGCTCGCCGCCTGCGGCCCGGTGATCCCCGGTGCGGACTCGGGTGACGACACCGGATCGGAGACCAATCCGACCGACCCGACCGACCCGACCGACCCGACCGCCACGTCGAGCCCGACCGAGCCCGCCGAGTGCACCGAGGACGATGACTGCGAGGGCTACGGCTACTCGTGCATCAACGGCTTCTGCGAGTACGAGTGCATCGGCTGCTGCGGCGCGCAGGTCGACGAGGGCGACGTCTTCCGCTGCTCTCCCCCCTGGTACTACGACTGCTACAGCGACGCGGACTGCGGACCTGGCTACCAGTGCATCGGGAACTACTGCGTCGACGTGCCGGAGTGCGACGCGCTGCCGATGTTCAGCGGCGAGCTGGTCGTGTCGTTCTCCGAGGGCGCGCCGGTCACCGAACTCGTCTACGCGCGGCTCGGCGACGCCGTCGGCGAGCAGCTCCTCGCGGTGCGCGGCGACGCGGTCGTGCTCGCGGCGGGCGGTGGCGGCACCGTGGTGATCCAGACCGAGGCGCCCATCACCGACGTCGTCGCCGCCGACATCGATCTCGACGGCCTCGGGGATCTCGTGGTCGCCACCGGCGGCGATGCGCCGGCGGTGACCGTGTGGCGGGGCGTGGCCGGCGGCCTCGATGTGGCCCCGATCGCGAGCGTCCCGATCGCCGTCTCCGCACTCGCGTTCGGCGACTGGCAGGGCGACGGTGTGCTCGACGTCTTCGCCCGCACCGACGCTGGCGTCGAGGGGTTGCTCGGCCTGGGCGGCGGCGCGCTGGCGGAGGCTGTCGTGCTGGTGCCGGGCCCGATCGACCAGATGACGCTCGTCGACGCCGACCTCGATGGTCGCACGGACATCGCTGCGCGGACCGGCATCGGCTACGCGGTCACCCTCGGCGTCGACGGTCAGGGCCGCGAGTTGCCCGCGCCACTCGGGCCCGACGGGGGGCTGGCGCTGCATGGCGGCGACTTCGACGGCGACGGGCAGGGCGATGTCGTCACGATCCGACCCGAGTACGAGGTGATCACCTGGAGCGGGCCGCTGCTCGAAGGGTTCTCGCCGAGCGCGGCGGTGCACCGCGGTCGGGCGCTCACGTCGAGCAGCGCGGACCTCGACGTCGATGGACGCTGGGATCTGCTCGTGGGGCGTGACGATTCCTCGGTGTCGATTCTCTACGGCGCACCGCCTGTGGGCGACGGGCTCGGGGCCGAGCCGTTCGGCTGCGAGTCGGTGGTGGCGAGCCCCGTCGTCGCGTCGATCGTCGTGGTGGGCGACCACGACGGCAGCCCGCTACGCGACATCGCGGTCACCGATGGCGCCAGCGTGTACGCGCTGCGACGCTGACCGTCACACCACCCCCGAGGCCTCGACGCCGCGCAGCAGCTCGGCGACGACCCGCAGTCCCGCCGTCAGCTCGTCGTGGTCGCGCGACGGGCCCAGGGACACGCGCACCGCGGCGCCGTGCAGCTCGCCGACCGCGAAGGCCTCGCCGGGGATCACCGCGACGCCCCGCTGCTGCGCGGCGGCGACGAAGCCCGCGCTCGAGGTGCGGCCCGGCAGCGGCACCCACAGATGGAACGCGCCGGCGTCTCCGCCGTGTGCGACGTCGGGCAGGAGCCTGCGCGCGAGCTGCTGGCGGATGCGGGCCTCGTCGCGGCGCGCGTCCGCCAGCACGTCCGCGGTGCCGTCGGCGATCCACCGCGCGCTGATCTCGGCCATCAGCGGCGAGGCCATCACGCACGTCGCCCACAGCGGCTCGAGGAACCGGCCGGCGTCGCCCGACGGTGCGGCGAGGAAGCCCACGCGTAGCCCCGGCGCCACCGACTTGGTGCACGCGCAGACGAGGTACCCGAGTTCCGGGATGAACGACGACAGCGCGGGGTAGCGCGTCGCGGCGAGGAAGCCGTAGATGTCGTCCTCGAGCACGGGGACGCGGTGGCGGGCCGCGACCTCGGCGATCCGCTCGCGGCGCGCCACCGACATCACCCGCGCCGTCGGGTTCTGCACCGTCGGCATCAGGTAGACGAGCCGCGGGTGGTGTGAGCGACACGCGGCGTCGAGCGCCTCGGGCACCATCCCCTCGTCGTCCATCGCCACGCCCCGCAGCGAACGGCCGAGCACGCGCGCCAGCGTGATCATCGTCGGATAGGTGACGTCGTCGGTGAGGATCGTGTCGCCGCCGCGGGTGAGGCCGAGCACCGCCACCGTCATCGCGTGCTGGGCACCCGCGCAGACGAGCACGCGATCGGGCGTCGTCGACAGCCCGCTGCGCGAAGCCCAGCGCGTCCCCGCCTCGCGGTGGCTGAGCAGCCCGGCCTGGGGCTTGTACTCGTCGAACAGCGAGGCGACGGCGGGCTCACGCGCCATCTGGGCGAGCGTCTCGGCGATGCGGTGATCGTGCGCCGGCACGCGCAGGAAGTTGAGGCCGAGATCGATGAGCGATCGATCGGCCGGGTCGCGGAACTCGAGGCGCGTCGTGCCTGGCGGTCGCTGCGGCGCGCGGACGAACGTGCCCCGCCCGACCTCACCGCTGACGAGGCCGCGCTCGATCGCGGCGCCGTACGCCCGGCTGATCGTGCCGACGGTGACACCGAGGGCGTCGGCGAGATCGCGGTGCGTGGGCAGGCGATCGCCGACGGCGACGCGCCCGGAATGGATGTCCTCCGCGAGGGCGTCCGCGATCGCGAGGTACCGCGGGCCGCTGCGGCCGCCCAGGTTCGGCATCCACATTGTCACCGGGACAATATTCGCATTGCGTCGCTCCCCGCGTCCACTACGGTTGCCCGCATCCGCCCGATTATCCCCGCCAAATCGCCCATATGCGGGCGGACCGCCCGCCCGCGATTGTATCGATTGAACCCCATGTCCCTCCGCCTCCGGACCCTGCTCGCGTTCCTGGTCGTCTACCTCGTCTGGGGATCGACCTACGTCGCGGTGCGCCTGGTGGTCGCGGATGTGCCTCCGCTCGTGAGCCTCGGTGCGCGCTTCGTGGTGGCAGGCCTCGTGCTCGCGGGCGTCGGCCGCCTGCGCGGCGAGGAGCCGCCGACGCGGCAGCAGTGGCGATCGGCGGCGATCATCGGCGTGCTGCTGTTCGTCTGCGGCAGCGGCAGCATCGCGTGGGCGCAGTCGAACGGCCTGCCTTCGGGCACCGCGGCGTTGCTGGTCGCGACCGTGCCGCTGTGGATGACGCTGCTCGGCCGCGGCTTCGGTGAACGCACGCCCAGGATGGCGTGGGGCGGGCTGGTGCTCGGCTTCACCGGCACCGCGCTGCTCGTGCGGCCCGGGTCGGGCGGTGCGCCGTGGCTCGCGGCCGTCGTCGTGCTCGGATCGATCGGCTGGGCGCTGGGCTCGCTGCTCGCCCGGCGGATGGCGCTGCCGCGCGGCGGCTCGGTGGCCGCGGGCAGTCAAATGCTCGTCGGCGGCGTCGCGTTGGTCGGCGTCGGGGTCCTGCGCGGCGAACTCGCGATGCCGGCCACGATCACCGCGCCCGCGTTCCTGGCGTGGGCGTACCTCGTGGTGTTCGGATCGGTGCTCGCGTTCCGGGCCTACGCTTGGCTGCTGCAGCACGTCGCGCCGGCCAAGGTCGGCACCTATGCCTACGTGAACCCGGTGATCGCGGTTGCGCTCGGCGCCCTCGCCGGTGAGTCGATCTCGGGCGCGACCGGCTGGGCGATGGCGCTGGTGCTCACCGGCGTCGCGTGCACGGTGGCCGCTCGCGCCGCGACACCCCGAATCGCCGTCACGACCGACGCCGCGTCGCCCCCGGTGCTCGGCAAGCCCTGATCCGTTCGCGCCCCACGAGGAGCCCACGATGCGCATCCCCATCCACCAAGTCGACGCCTTCACCGATCGCCGCTTCGCGGGCAATCCCGCCGCGGTGTGCCTGCTCGACGCGTGGCTGCCCGATGCGACGCTGCAGGCGATCGCGGCAGAGAACAACCTCGCCGAGACGGCGTTCGTGCGCGAGCGCGGCGACGGTGACTTCGACCTGCGGTGGTTCACGCCGGCGATCGAGGTCGATCTGTGCGGGCACGCGACGCTGGCGAGCGCGTTCGTGCTGCGCCGATGTGGCCGCGCGACCGGCCCGGCGATCCGCTTCCACACGCGCGATGCCGGCGTGCTCACGGCGCGTGTCGACGGCGAGCAGTTGGAGATCGATCTCCCGGCGCGACCGCCCCACGAGGTCGCGGTGATCCCCGATCTCGACGCGGCGCTCGGCGTCGCGGTGCAATCGCTGTGGAAGGCCAGCAAGCACATGGCCGTGCTCGTCGACGAGGCCGCGGTCCTCGCGGTGCAGCCCGACTTCGCCTTCGTCGCCGCGATGCCGGGCGACGGGCTCATCGTCACCGCGCCCGGGCGCGACGTCGACTTCGTGTCGCGCTACTTCGCCCCGCACGCGGGCATCCCCGAGGATCCGGTCACCGGCAGCGCCCACTGCACGCTGGTGCCGTACTGGTCGGCTCGCCTCGGCCGCACGGAGCTCGCCGCGCGGCAGTGCTCGGCGCGGGGCGGGTCGCTGCGGTGCCGACTCTTCGGCGATCGGGTGCTCTTGGCCGGCGCGTGCGTGCCGTACCTCGAGGGCGAGATCGAGGTCTGACCCGCCGAGGGTCAGGCCCGCCGCACGGAATCGCAGCCGCGCTACCATGGCTGTCAGCCATGGCGTTCGTGATGTTCGGGAGCAAGGGCAAGGCGCGCCGGGTGCCCGACGGGCAGGTCGAGACCCGCCGGTGCCCCGAGTGCGACAAGACCACGACGTTCCACGAGTGCGTCGTCGAGAAGACGTACACCGCGTATCACTTCATCGACCTGTGGAGTTCCAAGGCGACCGAGTTCGCGTGCGCTGCGTGCGGCTCGATGATGCCCCTCGACAAGACGCTCGACCCGGTGCTGTCGGCCCGCGAGCGCGCTGCCCTCGAGGCGGCGCAGGCCAAGGCCGCCGCGGTCGCGGCGAAGGAGGCGGCCGTCGCCGCGAAGCAGGCCGAGGTCAAGCGGCTCGAGGCCGCTCGCGAGGACGCCCGGCGAACGCAGGCGCGGGATCAGGCGATCGAAGACGAGCTCGCCGCGATGAAGGCCCGGCTCGGCAAGGGGTGAGGGCCGCGACGCGTCGCCACGCGACGCGAAGGCACGGTCGACCCTCGCGCACCGACACCCTGTCACGGTCGGACTGCGGTGCGACGCTCGAGGCGCGCGAGCACAGACGTCGAGAGTTCGGCACGCGGCTTGCGAGCACGTCGGACCCACCCCATGGCCAGCCTCGGACACATCCTCGTCGGACTCGCGGCGGCGCGCGTCGCCGAACCCCACGCGCGCCTCGGGGCCCGGCTCTACACGGCGATCGGCCTGGCGACCCTGTCGCTGCTCCCGGATCTCGACGTGTTCGCGTTCCGCCTCGGGATCCCGTACGAGGCGCCCTTCGGCCACCGCGGCGCATCGCACTCGCTGGCGGCGGCGGTCGTGATCGGAGTCGCGGTCGCGTTGATGTGGCGACCGCCGCGGCGGACCCTGCTCCGCACCGCGGTGCTGTGCATCGCGGTCGTCGCGACGCACGGCCTGCTCGACATGCTCACCGACGGCGGCGAAGGGGTCGCGCTGGCATGGCCGATCTCGGACGCGCGGATGTTCTTCGACTGGCGCCCACTGCCGGTGTCCCCGATCGGCCGGGCCATCGTCAGCGCCCGCGGACTCGAGGTCCTCGCGACGGAGCTCCTGTGGTTCGCGCCGCTGCTCGCCTTCGGGCTGTGGCCCCCGGGCCGCGCCCACGCCGTGCCGCCGCCGTAGCTCCGCGGAGCCGCCGACTCACCCCTCGTCGCCGAGCGCCGCGTTCGCGACCGCCATGAGGAAGTCGAAGCGCGCCTGGAACAGCTTCACCTGCAGGGCCAGGCCCTCGATGCGGTGGCCCTGACCCTCGAACTCGACGTAGGTGATCGGCAGCCCGGCGGCGGTCGCCTTCTTCGCGAACTGCCGGCTCTCGTCCACCGGCACGCGCCAGTCGTTGCTGCCGTGGGTGAGCAGCAGCGGGAACTGCAGGCGATCGACGTGGGACAGCGGGCTGCGGTCCTTCATCGTCGCGAGGTCGGCGGGCTTGCTCGGATCGCCGCTCTCGAGCACGACCCAGTCGGGGATGTTGCACTTGTCGTGGAAGGTCTGGATGTCCGAGAAGCCGGCGTGCGCCATGCCGAAGCCGAAGGGATAGCTCTCGTTGCGGCCGTTGGTGCCGGGTGGGAACGTCAACGCCCGCATCGTCGCGTAGCCGCCATGGCTGCCGCCGTACACGCCGATGTGGCGGGCGTCGAGTCCGGCGCGCTCCTCGAGCCAGCGCGCGACCCAGAACAGATCGACGATCTCGTCACCGCCGAGATCGCGATCGTTGAGGGCGTGGAAGTCGCGGCCGAAGCCGTCGCTGCCGCGGACGCTCGGCGAGACCACGGTGAAGCCCGCCGCGCACATGACCTGGTCGAACTCGCTGAAGTTGTTGCCGCCGCCGTAGAACGCGGTGATGAGCCCGAGCCGGTGCGCAGGCTCGTGCTGCGGGTCGCGGGGCTCGAGCAGGAACGCGTGCAGCTCGCGGCGCTTGCCCGTGGCCTTGTCGGTGTCGAAGGTCGGGATCTTCACCGCGGTGGCCTTGCACGCGATCACTTTCTTGGCGAGCGCGTCGTCGGGGGCGGCGACGCGGGCGACCGCGAGCTTGCCCCCCGAGACGTCGACCTCGAGCGCCTCGAACACGATGTCGGGCGATTCCTGGGTGAGCAGCGCGCGAGCGCCGTGGCCGTCGAGCACGTCGACGCTGCCGGGCAGCTTCCGCTCGTCCTTCACCGCGCCGGTGCTCGGGTCGACGAGCACGAGCGTCGATCCGGCCGGCGTGCGGTGCACCGCCACGACCCCGCGATCGGTCATCGTCGCCGAGGTGACGTCCTCCTTGAACGCGGTGAGCTGGCGCGCGCGTCGGGTCTTGCGGGACCACGCGTAGAGGTTGGCGAACCCGTCGTCGTTGGCGACGTAGACCTGCTCGTCGCCCGGCCCGGGCTCGAGCAACTCGAGCTCGCTGCGCCGCGCGCGGGCGTTGGTCAGCGTCTGCACCTTGGGCTTGGCGGCGCCGAGGTCGACCTTCACCACCTGCACGCGGTTGCGATCGCCGCTGACCTGCGCGACGAAGTAGACCTCCTTGCCGTCGGGCGAGAACCGGGGCGTCGACCAGGTGAAGGTGAGCGCCGGGGTGTCGCAGACGACCTCGCGCTCGCTGCCGGAGGCGACGTCGCGCAGGCGCAGGCAGGTGCGGAACGGCGCCTTGGTCCCGCTGCGGGGCAGGTACGCGATCGTCGAGTCGTCGGCCGAGAAGCCCATGCCGTAGACGTAGTCGTGCTGCGTGACCTGGGTGACGCTGCCGTCGGAGAGCGACATCCGGAACAGGTTCATCTTCTCGTCGTTGGCCGCGTCCGCGTGCATCCACAGCGCGTTCGTGCCGGGGTGGTGATGCGTGGACCACAGGCTGCGCTTCGACCAGTCGAGGTCGCCCAACCGTGCGCCCTTGGCCAGGTCCCACGTCGCGCCCGGCGTCTCGAGCGACAGCGACTGCAGCGCGTACGCGTCGCCCAACGCGAAGTAGAACATCCGGCCGGTGCGCAGGCTCGGCTGGTACTTGCCGTAGGGGAAGCCCGCGAGGAACGGCTGCAGATCGATCTCGCGGGCGAAGTACTTCACGAGGCCCGCCGGGGTCTTCGTCGTCGGCTCGGGCTCGACCGCGGGCTCGGCCACCGCGGTGTCGGCGACCGTCGTGGTCGGGTAGGGCACCGCCTTGTTCGGCAACGAGCAGGCGGGCACGAGCCCGGACAAGACCAACGTCGGCAGGGCGAGTCGCATCGGCGGCGAGTCTATCCGAATGAGGGGAGCGCCGCGCCGAGCGGCGGGGCGAGGGGCGGCCTTACACCCCGCGGCGAACGGCGCTACGGTCTACCCATGCGCGTTCCGCTGACCGCACGCGACTTCCTGAACCGCGCCGAGCTCGTGTACAGCGACCGCATCGGGGTCGTGGACGAGCCCGACCAACCCGCCGCATCGTGGGGCGCGATCTCCTACCGCGAGCTGGCGCGGCGGGCCCGGGGCCTGGGCGCTGCCCTCGATCGCCTCGGTGTCGGCCCCGGAGAGCGGGTCGCGATCGTGGCCCACAACTCGGCGCGGTGGTTGACCGCGCTCTACGGCACCACCATGGCCGGGCGCGTGCTCGTCCCGGTGAACTTCCGCCTGCACGCGCACGAGGTCGAGTACATCGTCGCCCACAGCGGCGCGAAGGTGCTGCTCCTCGACCCCGAGCTCGAGGACGCGCTCGGCGGCCTCGACGTACAGCACCGCTTCGTGTTCGGCGAGGCCAGCGACGGCGAGCTCTTCGACGACGCCGGGCGGCCCGATCCCGTGGCGATCGAGGAAGACGACCTCGCAACGCTCAACTACACCAGCGGCACGACCGCGCGGCCCAAGGGCGTGATGCTGACCCACCGCAACCTGTGGGTGAACGCGACGACGTTCGGCTGGCACACCAGTATCTGCGACCGCGACCGCTTCCTGCACGTGGTGCCGTCGTTCCACTGCAACGGCTGGGGCATGCCGTTCTCGGTCGCGGCGATGGGCGGCATGCAGGTCGTGCTGCGCAAGGTGAGCGGGCCCGAGATCCTCCGCCGCGTGGCGGACCACGGCATCACGATGCTGGGCGGCGCGCCGGCGGTCGCCAACGCGATCCTCGACGCCGCCGCGCGCTGGGACGGGGCCGTGCCCGGGTCCGGGACCACGCGGATGCTGGTCGCCGGCGCGCCGCCGCCGACGCGGACCATCGAGCGCATCGAGACCGAGCTCGGCTGGGAGATGATCCAGCTCTACGGGCTCACCGAGACCTCGCCGCTCATCACGATGAACCGCGTGCGCGCCGAGTACGACGACCTCGATCCGGCCGGACGCGCCGCGAGGCTGTCGCGTGCGGGCGCTCCGGTGCTCGGCGCCCACGTGACCGTCGACGATCACGGCGAGGTCATCGCGCGGGCCAACGTCGTGATGCGCGGCTACTGGCAGGACGAGGTCGCGACCGACGCGGCGATCGTCGACGGGTGGTTCCACACCGGCGACGGCGGCGTGGCCGACGACGAGGGGTACATCACGATCTCCGACCGCAAGAAGGACGTGATCATCACCGGCGGCGAGAACGTGTCGTCGATCGAGGTCGAGGACTGCCTGAGCTCGCACCCCGCCGTCGCGGAGGTCGCGGTGATCGGCGTGCCCGACGAGAAGTGGGGCGAGACGGTCAAGGCGCTAGTGGTCTTGCGGCCCGACGCGACCGCGACCGAGGCCGAGCTCGTCGCGCACTGCCGCGGGTTCCTCGCCCACTACAAGTGTCCGACGTCGATCGAGCTGCGCGCCGAGCTCGCGCGCACCGCCACCGGCAAGCTGCAGAAATTCGTGCTGCGGGCCCCGTACTGGGCCGGCCGCACCCGACAGGTGAGCTGAGCCTCGCCGCGAGGGACCCATCACCAAGCGACTCACTCGACGACTGTGGATCTGTTCCGTGCTCGCGCTCGCCGCGTGTCGACTGCGCTCGGACGGGCCGGCGCCGGCCGAGCTCGCGCCGACGTTCGCGTTGCCCGACGAGGACGGTGAGGTCGTGAGCCTCGCCGCGCTGACCCGTGGTGCGGGCGGCCCGGGCGCGACGGTCCTGGTGTTCTACCGCGGCCATTGGTGACCGTTCTGTCGCCGGCAGTTGGCCGGCCTGCAGTCGATCCTGCCAAAGCTGACCGCCGCGGGCGCCACCGTCGTCGGCATCTCCACCGACGAGGCGCCGGAGTCACGGATGTTGCGCAAGACGCTGGGCCTGGGCTTCCCGCTGCTGTTCGACGACGGTGCCGAGATTGCCGCGGCGTACGGCGTGCGCATGCGCGGTGACACGCTGGCGATCCCCGCCGTGTTCGTCGTCACATCGGATCGCCGGATCGTGTGGCGTCACGTCGGCGAGAACGTGCCGGATCGCCCCACGCCGCAGATCGTGCTCGACGCAGTCGACGGGGCCATCGCGCAGGCCCGCTGAATCCCGGCAACCCAGAACGGGGTCGAAGGAATAGGAGACGACACGGCAGCGTACGGACCGCGCCGGACCGGTCGCCCCTTGCGGGCACCCAGTTCCTCCTTAAAAGGCCGACCACCATGACGACGCACGAAACCTCCACGCAACACCCCTCGCTCCTGCGCACCACCGCCGCGCTCGACGCCGTCGGTGCGCGCCAGGGGACCAACGCACTGCCGAGCATCGCCCAGTCGCTGCTCGTGCTCGGACTCTCGATTGCGGCGGTCGCCGCGATGGCGTTCGGTTGAAGTACACGCGCATGGACTCGGCTGACGGCGCACGCGCGGCCGCCGAGGCGACGCCGAACGTGCCGATCTCGACGGGCGGAGCGACGCTCGTCCCGTGGCACGAGGGCGTGCGCTTCGGCGGGGCCGAGCTCGCCCTCGGGGCGCTGGGCGGCGCGCGCGACATCGGTGTGAACCTCGTCGAACTCGCGCCCCGCCGGCAGAACTGCCCGATGCACTGGCACCTGCGCGAGGAGGAGCACTTCTACGTGCTGTCCGGTCGCTGCGTGCTGCGCTCGGGGGACGATCGCCACGCGATGGGCCCGGGCGACTACGTGTGCTTTCCCGCGGGCACCGGGGTCGCGCACGCGTTCGAGAACCCCCACGACGAGCCGTGCCGCATGCTCGCGATCGGATCGCGCGACGAGCACGAGGTCGCCGTGTACCCGGAGAGCCGCAAGCTCAAGGTCCGCGCGCTCGGCCGCATCGTGCCGCTGCCCGAGACCGGGCTCGACTACTGGGACGGCGAGCGCGTGGGCGAGCCGCTGACGTAGCCTTGTTCACGACGGGTCGGCGACGTGGCCGATGAACAGCACCGCGCCGCTGCGGGTGTCGCGGAGCACGAACAGGAACGGATGATCGGCGAGGAAGGCGACGCCCTCGGGTTCGACCATCGCCGACTCGGTGCGCATCACGACGGCGGTCGCGGCCGCGGCCTCGGTGCCCTTCTCGTCGACCGCGACGAAGGTCTTGTGGAACACGTCGTCGATGAACAGCGGCTTGATCGTCTTCGACATGCCGGTGAAGTCGGCGTCGCCCGTGAACGGCAGCGTCATGCCCAGCTCGACCAGGGCTTCCTTCAGCGCCAGCGAGCTCGACATCTCGAGCTTGAACTTGGGGACGGTGAGCTCGACCATCGTCGGCCGCAGCGCGCCCAGGAGCTTGGCGAAGCCCTCGGCGTCGAGCGCCTGCTCGAGGGCGTCGAGGCCGTCGCGCTGCTTGGGCAACACGAGGTCGAGCGCGAGGTGCTCGCCCTGGTAGGGCAGCTCGACGATCTGCAGCGCGTCGGTGCTCGCGTAGCCGAACTGCGCGACCTGTCGCATCCGCTTCACGGTCTTGGCCGTGCGGCCGTCGACGAAGAACTCGCCGGGATACGTCGCGTCGGGCTCGAACGGACGCAGCCAGTCGCCCTTGAAGTAGACGGCGTTGGTCAGCACCAGCCGCGTGTCGGAATCGAGGCTGCCCTGCGGGAGCAGATCGACGATGCGATCCTTGGTCTCGCCCTTCACCCAGCCGTTGATGCGCCCGCGCGCAGCCTCGAAGCCGCGGATGAAGTCCACCGGCTCGAGCGGCGCGGCGAACCGGTCCTTCATCAGGGCCAGGAACTCGGGCTCGAAGCTCGCGGTCTGCTCGCCGAACAGGCGATCGACCACCGAGAGCTGGTACGCACCGTGGCTGGGATCGTTCCACTGCGCGAGCTGCTCGCCCATCGACGCGGCCATCGCCGGCACGTCGGCCATGTGCAGCACCTTGCCCATCTGCGCCGCGGTCTCGCCGCGCGCGCCGGCCCACGTCATGCCCAGGGCCAGCGAGACGCTGGCCGGGGCGATCGCGAGGTTGCCGGGCTGTCGGGTGGCGCGCCACAGGTCGAACCCGAAGGCGTTGTTGGCCGAGGCGAAGTCGCGGGCCGCCGCGACATCCGCGACATGGGGCGAGTGATCGGTCTTCGGGCCGTCGTCGCCGCCGTCATCGTGCGGGCGGGTGTCGCGGGTGGTGGTCGCGCAGGCGGTCAAGGCAAGCAAGGCGGAGCAGAAGGAGCGTCGGTTCATACCGCGCTCGAACGCACTGGGACGGGCTCCGGCTTACACGCGAGCCGTGGTCGGCGGTTCAGCGATCGGTGGCCCGGAGGAGCGGCCGCCGCAGCGCCTTCGCGATCGCCTCCGCCCGCTCGACGTGCACCCGCATGCCCGGCTGCGCCGACGCGGCCGCACCGACGCGACGCGCCACCGGCGAGCCGAGGATCGCGAGCGCCTCCATGGCCATGCCGCGGATCTTCGCCGGCTGCGTCGCGTCGCGAGCCAGGGGCTCGAACGCCGCCTCGCAGCCGCTGGGGATCGTCGTGAGCACGAGGAAGCCGTCGTCGATGCCGCGATCGGTGGCGGCCGCGCTCGCCGCGATCACCGCGTCGCAGGTGCCCGCGGGCGCGTGCCGTGACACCGCGTGCATCGCCGCTTCGCGGACGTCACGCTCGGCGTCGACGAGCGCCACGGTCCAGCGCGGATCGTCGGGGGCGCGGCGGCGCAGCGCGTCGACCAGTCGCGGACGGACGTCGTCGAAGATCCCGGAGCGCTCCTCGTCGACGAAGGCGACGTCGAGGGCGAGTCGGGCTGCGGCGTCGTCGACGGCCCCGGGCAGGCCGACCTCCAGCGCGCGCAGGGCCGCGAGGTCCGCGACGCCGCTGCGATCGCGATCGTCGAGGATCATCGCGCGGACGATCGCGAGCGAGTCGGCGTCGCCGAGACCCGCCTGCGCCGCGTGGTGCAGCGCGACGAAGTGGGTCCCGAAGTTGGTGTGACCCGGCTGGGCGACGTGCGGGTACGTCGAGCGCTCGACGAGGCCCTGGAGCAGCCGCTTGCGCGCCCGCGCGACCGCCTTGGTCTCGCCGGCGGCCTCGCGTCGCGACAGCTCGGCGATGAGCGCCAGGACGCGATCGTAGGCGACCAGCGACATGCCGGCGTCGAAGCCGAGGTCGTCACGGCCGAGGTGGCGCAGCAGGATGTCGACGTCCGCCGGGTCGCCGCCGAAGGTCGACAAGAGCGCGTTGTCGCAGGTGGCGACCATGGTGCCGGAGTAGCTGCCGGCGAAGGTCTTGCGCACGCGGTCGACCAGCGGTTGCTCGCCGAGGGCCAGCCGCGCGGCCATGAACCGGCAGCGCGCGTGCGAGTCGACCAGCGGCACCTTCGACTCGAAGCCCGGCGTCGCGTCGTCGTTGCCGGTGAGACGGCGCAGCTCGGGCAGCGCGGCGCGGTCCTTCGCCAGGAGGATCGGCGTCAGCGCGACGAGCTGCGAGCTGCCGCCCGGCATGCTCATGCGCAGGTCGGCGAGCTCGAGGCGACCGAGGAAGTCGATCGCGTACGTCGACGACCGCGTCGGCGAGAGTTTCGTCAGCGCCGCGAGCGTGTCCTCCCACAGCGTGCCGTGGCCCTCGGTCTCGAACTCGCGGACCCGCGCCGCGATCCCCTCGACGCTGGCGCGATCGTCGAGCTCGGCGAGGGCGTACGCGGCCTCGGCCCAGAGCGCGTGGACCTCCATCTCGGCGTGGGTGTCCTTCGCGCCCGCGGGCATCGGCAAGGCGAGCATCGATCGCAGCGGGACGATCGCGGCGTCGATGCGGAAGTAGGCGGCGAGCACCGCCGCGTCGCGGGCCGGATCGACCACGTGATCGTTGTTGCGGTCGGCGACGATGGGCCCGAGCCGCAGCGCCGCGAGGAGCTCGGGCTCGGTGACCCGCGGCCCGAGGCACCGCGCATCGCGATCGCCGTCGCACACGAGGTAGCGCTCGACGAGGATCGAGCGGCCGTAGCTGGCGCTCCAGTGCGCGTCGGCGGGCGAGGGGGCCGACAGGGTCGCGGCCGCGGTGACGGCGGTCACGGCCGCAAGGACGGTACGGCGGAGGCGTCGCAAGGCGATCAACGACGTCCCCGGACGCCCGGAGCTTCACACCGAGACGAGCCGCGTGCGCACGCTGGTGTCGAGGGTGGCGATGGCCGCACACAGCTGGGCCGCGGCCGGCTCGTCGGCCAACAGCGGCATGTCGACCAGCAGCAGACCCACGTCCTCGAGGGTGGCCAGGGCCTGGCCCGCGATGTTGACGTTGCTCTGGGCGATGACGGCGTTGATCCGCGAGAGCACGCCCGGCACGTTGCGGTGGATGTTGAGCAGACGGCACGCCGACTGGCCGCGCAGGCTCGGCGGCGGCGGCATGTCGAGCTGCGGCAGGTTCACGCAGCCGAGCGTCCGGCCCCCCTCCAGGTAGCGGCTGACGGCCACCGCGACCTCGAGGCCGATGTTGGCCTGCGCCTCCTGGGTCGAACCGCCGATGTGCGGGGTGAGGATGACGTTGTCCTGGCCCTGCAGCGCGCACACGAACGGGTGGCTCTCCGACGCGGGCTCCTCGGGGTAGACGTCGAGGGCGGCGCCGGCCACGTGGCCGCCGGCGATCGCGTCGCGCAGCGCGTCGAGGACGACGACGCGACCGCGGCTGGCGTTGACCAGGTGCGTGCCCGGTCGCATCGCGCCGAGCTCGTGCGCGCCGATCATGTCGCGGGTGAAATCGGTGTCGGGGACGTGCAGGCTGACGAAGTCGCTCTTGGCAAGCAGCTCGTCGAGCGTCGCGCAGGCCCGCGCGTTGCCCAGCGGCAGCTTGGTCACGACGTCGTAGTAGAGGACCTGCATGCCGAAGGCCTCGGCGAGCACGCTGAGCTGGCTGCCGATGTGGCCGTAGCCGATGATGCCGAGGGTCTTGCCGCGGATCTCGTGGGAGCCCTGGGCGTTCTTGGCCCACTTGCCCTCGTGGGCGGCGCGGCTGCGGGCGAACACCTGCCGCGACAGCATCACCAGCTCGGCCATCACCAGCTCGGCGACGCTGCGCGTGCTCGAGAACGGCGCGTTGAACACCGCGACGCCGGCGGCCCGCGCGGCCGCGAGATCGATCTGATCGGTGCCGATGCAGAACGCACCGATCGCCTGCAGTCGATCGACCGCGTCGATCACCGCCTTGGTCACGCGGGTCTTGCTGCGGATGCCGACGACCAGCGGCAGATCGCCGGGTACCGCCTGCAGCGCGGCGATGAGCTCGGCCTCGTCCAGGCCCTTGTCGATCCGGGTCGACGAGACGTCGTGGCGCGCGAACTCATCGTCGGCGCTGGGGTGGACCTTCTCGAGCAGCAGGGCGTGGGCGCGTGGCACGGGCCGGACTATGGCGCAGGGGCGCGCGGGGTTCAACGCGCCGGTGCACGGCCTGATAGGCTCCGCGCGTTCGATGCTCGAGCCTCCCCCCGTGATCGACGATGCCGGTCGACCCGTGCGCCAGACCGATCGCGACGGGCACGCGGCGTGGTCGCTGGCGTGGGCCGGCGACGCCCTCGTCGAGGCGACCCTGCGGTTGCCCGACGGCGCGACGATCGTCGTGCGTCCCGGCGCCGACGCACACCCGCTGCTCGGGCCCTGCGACGGGATCCATCTCGTCGCCGACGGCGCGCATGATCTCGTCGCCGACGGCGAGATCGGACCTCCGATCGCGCGCGTCGCTTCGGTGTCGTGGGCCCGGCCGACGTGCATCCCCGCGGTCGACGTCCCCGGTGCGCTGCCGGTCGGCGCGGGCTCGGCGATCCTCAACCTGCTCGCGACGCTCGCGGCGCAGGCGGGCGTGTCGTCGCTGCGCTACCGCGGGCCGTACCCCACCGCGGCGCTGTTCGAGTCCTTGCGCGGCAGCTTCTGCACCGACGCCGACGCCGGCCCTCGCTTCGTCGCGGATCCCGAGGGTCGCTTCGGTTCGGTCGAGCTCTCGCCGTCGGTCGAGTTCGTGCCGGCGCCGTTCCGGTGGTCGTGGACCGGGCCGCGGATCTGCGCGCAGCACCGCGATGGCCTCGAGCGCCTGTGGATCGACGGCCGCGCGTACGACCGTGACGGCGGGCACCACGCGCTCGTCGACGACGGCGACGATCGGTGCGCCCAGGTGATCTTCGCCGGCGCGCCGTGGTGCGAGGTACTGCGCGTCGATGCCGACGGTGTGCCGCGCGGTCCGATCGCATCGCCTCCGGTCGTGCCCGACGATCTGCTCGGCGTCGCGTTGCCCCGCGCGATGATCGAGGTCGTCGCCGAGGGCCTGGCGCGCGAGTCGGCGCCTGCGCTCGGCCCCGCGATCCGCCGCGTGCTCGCGGCGGGGATCACCCTGGCCGACACCGGGCTCGCCCCGTCGCGCGGCGATCCCTCGGGCATCGTCGTGCACGCCGCCCTCGTCGAGCGCGCCCTGGCCCTGGCCCCGGCCGCGTCGTTGCGCGTGGTCCTCGACGCGGTGCGCGGACCGGTCGTCCGCGCCGCCGTGGCCGATCTGGCCCGCGAGCTGGCCCCGCACCTGCGGACCTGACGGGCACCCGAGGGATTTCACCAACGATTCCCGGGGCCCTCGACCCTGTGTCACGCTGGCGGTCGGGAATCGCGTCGCCCGTGCCGCGCCGTACGTAATCGGCGGCCGGTTCACGCGACTCAAGGGAGAGGGGGCGCCGCGCGTCCCCGGCGAGCCCGCCCCATGCCCCGCGTGACCACGCAGCCGCAGTTTCCCACCGCGCCCCGTCCCGCCGGCGACGAGGTCGCGGCGCTGGTCGAGCAGGCGCGCTCCGGGCGGACCGACGCGTGGGCGCGCCTGTACCAGCTGTTCTTCGCGCCGATCTTCCGCCACATCCGCTACCTCGCGGGTGACCACGCCGCGATCGAGGATCTCGTGCAGGAGGCCTTCGCCCGGGCGCTGGTGTCGCTCGGCGCCTTCGATGGTCGCTCGTCCTTCTCGACCTGGTTGCACGGCATCGCGCTGAACGTCGTCCGCAACCACTGGCGCGCCTCGGCGAGCACCCAGACCGCGCACCATCGCCTCGAGGCGATGCACGCCGTGCGCGACGCGGCGTCCCACGGCGACGTCGATCGCACGCACCTCGCGAAGGAGCGGGCCAAGGTCGTCTACGCCGTGCTCGCGGGCATGCCCGAGCACCTGCGCGAGGCGTTCGTGCTGCGCGACCTCGAGGGCCTGCCGCCGCACGAGGCGGCCGCGCAGCTCGGCATCTCGCCGGGCAACCTCGCGGTCCGGGCGACGCGCGCCCGTCAGCGCCTCCGCGCCGAGCTCGAGGCGATGGGCTGGTTGTCGCCGCTGGAGGACGCATCGTGACCGCGGATCTCGACGATCGGTCGGTGGACGAGGCGCGCCCGGATCCGGCCCTCGACGCCTGGCTCGACGACGTGAGCGCCGCCGTCGAGCACGACGTGCACCGCGCCCACGTGCCGTGGGATTTCGCCGCGATGCTGGCCCGCGCCCACGCGCTCGATCCCGCGGTGGTCTCGGCGCAGGCCGTGGCAGACGCCGAGCAGGCCGAGCCGGTCGTGTCGCTGGCCCAGCGCCGTGCCGTCGCGGCCCTCGGGGCGACCCACGACGATCCCGCGTTCGCGCGGCTCATCGACGACGTCCGCGCGGCGACGGAGCACGACGCAGCGCTGCGCATGAACGGCGTCACACCGCTGCCCGCACCACAGCGCCAGGCGAGCGGTCCGATGGGCAGGCTCGTGGTCGCCGCGGTCGCCCTCGCGGCGGCCGTGGTGCTCGGCCTCGGCGTCGTCGAGGGGGTGCACGTGCTGCGCGGCGACGACGGTGCGCCGGCCGACGCCGCGCTGCACCAGGGCAGTACGCGTGACGCCGCGCCCGAGCGCGCGGTGATCGACGACACACCGCCGCGCGTGCGCCCGCCGGTCGTCGCGCCGACGGAGCCCGTACCGCTCGACGCCGCGCCACTGGAGTCTGCGCCGCTCGATCCCGTCGTCGCGCCAGCCCCCGGGGCCACCGCACGCCCGACCAAGCCGCGCGCGCCGAAGGTCGTGCCGCCCGTCGTGCGCGAGCCGAGCCTCGCCGAGCGCCTCGCGGCCCTCGATGGCGAGGCCCACGCGGCGTGGAAGGCCAACGACTTCTCGACCGCCGAGGCGAAGTTCGAGGCGCTCATCGAGCTCGCCGGCACCTCGCGACTGGCCGATCTCGCGTACGGCGATCTGTTCACGCTCGCGCGCCGCCGCGGCGACGCGCGCCGCGAGGTCGCGCTGTGGAAGACGTACCTGCGGGTGTTCCCCGCGGGGCGCTTCGCCGACGACGCGCAGGCGGGCCTGTGCCGCCGCGATGCGAGCGATCGCGCCGCGTGCTGGCGCGCGTACCTCGAGGCCTTCCCCGAGGGCTCGTATCGCGCGCAGGCCGAGCGCGAGGCCGGGGGCAAGCCGTAGTGCGGCGCGTGGTCGGATGCGTGCTCGCCCTGGCCGGGTGCACCGCGGACTTCCTGCTCGGCGAGGGCACCGGCGATACGACGGCGGTCGGCGAGGGCACCGGCGCGACGGTGGACCCGAGCGGGACCGGCGTGGGCAGCGTCGAGGGATCATCCGGCGTCGATTCCTCGCTGACCGCGACCGCGACCGCGGGCGCGACCTCGACGGCGAGCGAGGTCACCGGCACGCCCGAGTCGACGACCACGGAGACCGCGACGACCACGGAGACCGCGACGACGGAGACCACCGCGACGACGGAGATCACCGCGACGACCGAGACCGCGACGACGGACACCACGACGACGGACGCCACGACGACCGGTGGCGGCGGTGTGCTCCACTGCCCCGACGCGATGAACCAACGGGCGTGCGAGGCCGAGCCACCGTGCGACTGGTACGGCGAGATCTGCTTCGCCGACCGCTGCCACCCCGACGCCGAGGCCGTGTGCAACGAGCTCGGCTACGACGGCTGCATCACGGCGCCGCTGTGCACCTGGTTCGGCGATCCCGAGGCGGGCGAGTGCGGCATCACCCCGTGCCCCGACCTGGCCTTCGAGCCGTGCTCGGACGCGGTGCGCTGCGTGTGGACCGGCGACGTCGAGCTCGGCGAGTGCCTCGAGCGCGAGTGCCCCGCCTGCGGCGAGCTCGACGAACCCGCCTGCCTGGAGCTGCCCGACGACTGCACCTGGATCGACCTCGCCGAGGTCTGTGTGCCGGATTGACGCCCGACCGACACCGACGATGCTGGCGTGAACGGCGGGCCTGCGGTTAGATCGCAGCCGCCGCGGCCGCGTGATCGACCTCCCCCTCAGCCTCCTGTTGGCCCTCGTCGCCCCGACGCCGGCATCGACGACGCCGGCGACCGCCGACGAGCGCGCTGGCGCGACCTCGATCGACGCGCTGGTGATCGACGCCACCGTCGCCGAGCTCGTCGCGCTCGAGGCCGCGGTGCGCCTGCGCATCGGCGAGTGCCCCGTCACGCGATCGGATCGCGCGCGCAAGCCCCGTCCGGGCGAGCTGTTCGCGTACCTCGAGGTCGAGCCCGGCGCCGGCGATCGCACGACGTTGCGGCTCACCCTCGGCGACGCGCGGGCGTGGGTGCGCATGATCGACGCGCCGCCGGCCGATCGCACCCGTGAGATCGCGACCACCGTCGGCAACCTGATGGCCGGGATCGAGATCGACGCGATCGCCCCGGATCTCCGCGACGTCCCGCTGCCGGTGCCGCTGCGGCCGGCGGTCGTGCCGGTGACGCCGCCCGTGGTCGTGGCCCCGCCCGCGCCGCCGCGTGCCGCGTGGGGCCTGGGCGTCGACGCGATGGCGGTGCTCGAGCTCGGTCCGCCGGCGCCGACGGGCTTCGGTGCCGGGGGCGTCGCGCTGCGCGGCGGTGCGCGCCTGATCGGCGGTGCGCTGCTCGAGGCGGGCATCCGCGGGGCCTGGTACGCCCGCGGTCCGTACACGCTCACGCGACTGCGCCTCGAGCTCGCCGCGGGCTACGCCCTGCGCCGGGGTCGCTTCGCGCTGCACACCACCGCGGGCGCCACCGTCGAGCCGTGGTTCGTCACCTCGTCGGGCGGCCTCTCGCCCGGCGATCGCCGTCCGACGAGCGCGCTGGTCGGCGGCACCGTGCGCCTCTCGCCGCAGTGGCGCCTGGGCGGCGGCAGGCGACGCGTGCACGTGGGCCCCTTCGTCGAGGTGGCCGGCAGCGCGGTGCCCGGGGCGAACGGCGGTGTGGCGCGGCTACGCCAGGGCACCGGTGCCGACGCGATCGATGTGTATCGCGCGGGCGGGCTCGAGGTCGCGGCCGGTGTGGCGTTCGGGCTGTGGAGCCCGGTGCGTCGACGTTGAGGTCGTCGGCCCACGCGCCGGGGGATCAGTTGAACAGCTTCTTCACCCAGCTCTTCTTCGCCGGCTCGGGCGCCGGCGACTCGCTCGGCTGCGCGATCCCGACGATGTTGCCGTCGCTGACCAGGAACACCGTCGGCGAGAGCTGTCGGCCGGCCTCGTTCTTCTGGTAGATGCCGCGGGCGATCGCCATGAACGCGGCGATCGTCTCGGGCTTCGCGACCGCGTTGGTGAGGAACAGCCGGCCCTTCTCGGGGACCGCGGCCGCGAGCAGCTCGCCGATGCTGGCGTGCATCGCCCGGAGGAACGCCGGGTCGAGGATCTTCTCGGCGGCGAAGTAGTTGCCGTGCGCGACCCAGAACGTCAGCGCGTCGAGCTCGACGGACTCGACCTCGACGTCGATCGCCGCGAGGTTGCGGATCGCCTCGGCGCGCATCGTCGCCAGGTCGTGCGGCGTGTCGCCGCGCTTGAACATGGCGAAGGTGTTCGGGTGATCGTTGCCGTAGACGAGGATCGGCACGTCGGCGCCGGACTTCGAGAGATCGGCCAGCGGCTCGCACACCATGTCGGCGGCCGCGGGCCAGCCCGCGGGCTTGAGGCTGAACAGCAGCGGACCCGCCTCGGTGTCGCGGTCCTCGAGGGCGCGCAGCAGCTGGCGCGGGCTCTCGGCGTCGCCGTGGGCGAGGAACTTCACCGCCTTGCCGACCGCGTTGATGCGGAGATCCCCGCCGGCGGCGCGGAACAGGAACGGCAGATCGGCGTGGCCCGCCGTGTCGTCGACCCACGCGCCGCCGACCTGGGCGCGGATCACCTCGCCGGTCACCGCGGCGAGCTCGGCGATCGCGGTCCAGTAGCCGATCTCGTCCTCCTCCTCGGTGGGCGCGCCCTGGCTGAGGCGCTCGATCTCCCGCAGGCCGTCCTCCGTCGCGGGCTGCTTCTCGCGCGCGAGCACGCGGCGGCCCAGGGCGCCGAACGCCTCGTCGGCGAGGTGCGCGGGCGCCTCGCGGGGGTGCGCCGAGAGATCGACGACCGCGCGATCGACCTCGGCCTCGGCGCCGGTCGCCGCGACGACGCGCGCGATCGCGGGGTGCAGACCGCCGAGCGCGACGTAGCGGACCACGCTGTTGGTGCCGTGCTGCGAGCGCTGCGGCCCGAGGATCCGCGCGAGGGCGAACAACATCGACAGCTCGAGCTCGGCGTCGATCTCGTCCGGCGATCGGTGGTCGGTCTGCAGCAGGATCCGCGTGCCGTCGGGTGCCTCCGAGACGATGTCGATCTTGCGCAGCGAGCTGTACACGCGACCATGATACCGGGCCCGATCCGGGGCTGGCCGCGACCCTCGCCGGCCCCGCGGACGGGTCCCGCGCTGCCGTTCGGACGCGGCGGCGGCGCGCGTGTCTTGGCGCACGCCGAGCACGGCCCCGTGGTCCGCCGCGTCGCGCCCGAGCGGGGCGCCCCCCGTGGTTTTTTCTGCCCAGTTTGCTATGCGATAGCACTTATGTCCGAAGAGGGCGCCGTCTCGCGCAACAAGCCCGATCTGTCTGCGCTGCCCGACCTCGGGCAGCAAATCGTGCACGACGAACTCTCGCTGCTCCGCGGCGTGCAGGCCCGTCTGGACCGCGATGCGAAGAACGACCCCGACAAGATCGAAGACCTCGACGCGCAGCTGATCGAGCTGCGCGACGCGATCGCCGAGGCGAAGGAGGAGGACGTCCCCTCGCTCATCGATCAGATGCACCAGGTCGCGGCGCTCAGCCGCAAGCGCGGCTCGGGCCGCAGCATCCCGGTCGATCCGAACAACCCGTACTTCGGTCACCTGCGCCTGCGCGAGGGTCGGACGGGCGGCGTCCGTGACGTGCTCATCGGTCGGCACACGCTGCTGGACGAGGGCGATGGCGTGACGATCGTCGACTGGCGCAACGCGCCGGTCAGCCGTCTGTACTACCGCTACGAAGAGGACGACGACTACGAAGAGGAGTTCGACGAGCGCACCCTCGAGGGCAAGGTCCTCGTGCGCCGCTCGCTGGCGGTGCAGGACGGCATCCTGCGCCGCGTCGCCTCGCCGCAGGGCACGTACGCGCTCGACGGCCGGCAGCGCTTCCAGGAGACCGTCGGCAGCGCCAAGCCGACGCTGCAGGGCGGCTCGGGCCAGGCGGCGCGGGCCACCTCCACGCAGCCGGCCGGCCAGCTCGGCGTCCACTCCGACGAGTCGCAGCTGCGCGCCGACAAGCACCTGCAGGAGATCACGGCGCTCATCGACAAGCAGCAGTTCGACCTCATCACGCGCTCGGATTCCGGGATCGTGCTGATCCAGGGCGGCGCCGGCTCGGGCAAGACGACGGTCGCGCTGCACCGCGTGGCGTACCTGGCGTTCCAGGACCCGAAGCGGTTCATGCCCTCGTCGATGCTGATCATCGTCTTCAACGAGGGCCTGGTCGAGTACATCCGCCACGTGCTGCCGTCGCTGGGCGTCGAGGGCGTCAACGTCACGACCTATCGCCGGTGGTCGGCGCAGGCGCTCGGCAAGATGAAGCTCCGCGTCGAGCAGCGCTACACCGGCGCGACGCCGGACGTGGTCCAGCGGTTCAAGAAGCACGCGCTGGTGCTCAAGATGATCGACGCGCTGGTGGTCGAGCAGCTCGAGGACATCCGCGAGTCGCTGGTCGAGCGCATCGGCGAGGATCCAGCCGGCGCCGAGGTCCTGAAGGCCTGGGACTCGACGACGAACATGCCGCCGGTGGTGCGGGCCGAGCGGCTCATCAAGTGGCTCGGCGAGGGCCGCGGCGCCGAGCTGCCGCCCAAGGTGAAGGCCGCGGCGACCACGGTGGCCCGCAGCGCCCGCGAGCAGATGCGGGACTTCGTCGGCGACTGGCTCGAGCTCAACACGTCGGCGGCGCGCATCCGCGACGGCATCCGCGAGCACGCCCCGAACGACTTCACCGACGCGGACATCGGCACCATCACCCGGTGGTGCGCGCGCAAGGCCGACCTCGAGGTCGAGACGCCCGAGCAGCTGGCGCCCGAGGGCGCCGGTCTCGACGCCGAGGACGACGCGATCCTGCTGCGCCTGATGCAGGTCAAGTACGGCGGCATCTTCGTCAACAACAAGCGCATCGAGTACGAGCACATCGTCATCGACGAGGCCCAGGATCTCTGCCCGCTCGAGGTCCGCGTGCTGCTCGACACCGCGAGCAAGGGCAAGAGCGTGACCATCGCGGGCGACCGCGCGCAGAAGATGGTCTTCGACAACGGCTTCGTCGACTGGCCGCAGCTGCTCGGGGACGCGGGCCTACCCCACGTCGAGATCCAGCCGCTCAAGGTGACGTACCGCTCGACGCGGCAGATCATGCAGTTCTCGCGGCACGTGCTCGGCCCGCTCGCCGACGAGGACCAGGTCGTCGCGCGCGACGGCGCCGAGGTCTCGTACTTCGAGTTCACCGACACGGGCGAGGCGGTCGCGTTCCTCGGTGAGGCGCTGCGCGGGCTGATGCAGCGCGAGCCGAACGCCAGCGTCGCGCTGATCTCCCGCTACCCGCAGCAGGCCGACATCTACTACGAGGCCCTGCGCATCGCCGAGGTCCCGCGCCTGCGTCGCGTGCGACGCGAGGACTTCAGCTTCACCGCGGGGATCGACATCACCGACGTCCGCCAGGTGAAGGGCCTCGAGTTCGACTACGTGGTGCTGCTCGAGCCCACGCGACAGAACTACCCGGATCATGTGCAGTCGCGACACCTGCTGCACATCGGGGCGACGCGGGCGGCGTATCAGCTGTGGTTGCTCGGGGTCGGGCAGCGCAGCGCGCTGCTGCCGGAGGAGATGATCGGGGAGCTGCCGTAGCGCGGGAGCGGCCACGGGGTGGCGAGATCGGGTAGCTTCGGGGGGATGACGACCCGCTGCCTCCTGGTCCTGTTGTGTTTGTCCGCGTGCGAGAAGCCGGCCGCGACGCCGCAGACGCCCGAGACGCCGGCGGCGGACTCGGGGGCGGATCCGTCGGCGGGGGAGCCACCGGGCGCGGAGCCGGGCGCGGACTCGGGCGCGGTGCCGGCGGAGCCGGGCGCGGGCGAGGGTGGCGCGAAGTGTGGCGACGAGACGTGCACCGAGGGGCGCGAGTGCGTGAGCTACTACGGGATCGCGGGGGCGAGTGGGCCGCAGTTCCACAGCTGCGAGTGGCGATGTGATCGGAAGCAGGCGTGCCCGGCGGGGACGACGTGCACGACGATCGCGGATGGGCCGGGGGCGGTCTGCCGGTCACCGGGGTGACCTCTCTCGAGGGCGCTCGGGCCATGCGAGTGCACTCCCAAGTGAGGCAACACGATCGGCAAGACTAGTTGTTGCTGATCACCCGGCGAACGCTCGGAGGGGGCGCCCCGGCGCTCGTCCCGACGCCACGGGCCGGAGCGCGCTGCCGGCTGCCGCGCGTGCGTCCCGACGACAGCGCTTCTGCATCGTGAGCTCGAGTGCTACAAGTTGCGCACCGTGAGCAAGGCAGCCAAGCCGTCCAAGCCGGCGCTCAGCACCCTCATCTCGAGCTGGCCACGTCCGAAGAAGGTCGTGATTACCGCCGGGATGCCCTACGCCAACGGACCGCTGCACCTCGGCCATCTCGCCGGCGCCCAGGTCCCGGCCGACATCTTCGCGCGGTGGATGAGGATGCTCGTCGGCCCGCAGAACGTCTTGTTTGTTTGCGGGACCGACGATCACGGCTCCGCGACCGAGCTCTCGGCGATTCGTGCCGGGATCACGGTGCGCGAGCAGATCGATGGCGTCCATCGCCTGCAGTCGCGCACGATGGACCGCTATCATATCAGCCTCGATGTCTACTCGGGCACTAGCCAGCCCGACTGTTTCGTTCGCCAGCGCGAGCTCGTCGCTCGGTTCATTCGCCGGCTCCACGCCAACGACATGCTCGAGAAGCGGACCACCAAACAGTGGTACGATCCTCGGCTGCAGCGATTCCTGCAGGATCGCTTCGTCAGCGGGCTCTGCCCCTCGTGTGGGCATGATGGTGCGTACAGCGATGCCTGCGAGAACTGCGGCGCCCAGTACCAGCCCGATCAGCTCATCGAGCCCAAGAGCACGCTCAGCGACGCGGTGCCCGAGCAGCGCGAGACAGTCCACTGGTGGCTCGATCTATGGAAGGTCGCCGACCAGCTGGCCGACTGGATCCGGACCAAGAAAGACACGTGGCGCAAGGCGGTCTACAGCGAGGTCTACAACACCGTCCTGCCGACGCTCAGCTTCGCGAACACACACGAGGCGCGCTACAAGACGATCAAGGCCGACCTCCCGGCGCACCAGAGTCGCTATGCGCCGGGCAAGCGCGTCGCGCTGGCCTTTGCCCGCAAGGCCGACCTCGACGGGGCACGCACCCGGCTGCAGGCCGAGGGCATCCCCGCCGAGATCCTCGACGGGTGGGCGCATCGATCGATCACCCGCGATGTGAGCTGGGGCATTCCGCTGCCGGAAGATCTCGATCCCGACATGCGCGGCAAGACGCTGTACGTGTGGCCCGATTCACTCATCGCTCCGATCGCGTTTTCCCAGGTCGCGCTCGCGAAACGCGGCGACGACGACGAGGCGTGGCGCGCCTATTGGCAAGACCCCGAGGCCCGGGTCTTCCAGTTCCTCGGCGAGGATAACGTCTATTTCTACGTCCTGATGCAGGGCGCGCTATGGCTCGGTTCGCAGCCGGACCCGTTGCGCTTGCCGGTCGCCGGGGAGTACCAGTTCACCGAGGTGCTCGGCTGCCACCATTTGCTCGTCGATGGCCAGAAGATGAGCAAGTCGTTCGGGAACTTCTACACCGGTGACCAGCTGCTCGATGAGAGGGGCTACTCTGCGGACCAGGTGCGCTACTTCCTCTCGACGCTCGGCCTTGTCGATCGCAAGTCCGACTTTCGACTCGCGGCGCTGGACGAGCGCAACCGATTCCTGGCGGGACCGATGAACGCCGCTTTCGAGAAGCCGATTTCCGCCTGTCACTCCAAGTTCGGCGGTGTCGTGCCCGACGGAGTCCTCGACGCGAAGGTTGAAGAGCGCACCTACCAGATCGTCGCCGCCTACCTTCGTTCGATGAGCAAGGCGAGCTACCTCGTCCTCCTCGGCGAGATCGAGAATTACGCTCGCCTCATCAACGGGATGTTCGCGCAGTTCAAGCCACACGACGACCGTCGACCTGAGAAGGAACGGGCCGACGCGCTCTACTCGAGCTTCTTCGTGCTGAAGAACCTGATGATCATGCTCTACCCCTTCGTCCCGGACACGATGGAGCGCCTGCGGATCTCGTTGGCCCTGCCGGCCGACGTGTTCCGGGTCGAGGCGTTGGGCACCGGCATCGCGCCGGGGCATCACATCGGCGCGCAGGTCGAGTACTTCCCGCCCGCCAACCAGCCCGCGCCCTGACGCGACTCGCGGCGCTAGGGCCCTCGCCGCACCAGCCAGTTACGCGTGAGCAGCTCGACCTGGGGTCCCACGGTGATCGCCGCCTTTATGCGGTGCATCCCGGGGGGCACCTCGTCGACGATCCGCAGCTCAGCCGCGATCTGTCGCACCTCGTCCGGCCCGAGGACGGCGGACTCGAGCTCTGCCACTTCGTCGTGGCACCCGTCGAAGGTCTGGAGCGCCGCCACGCCTCGAACGGGCACCTCGAAGGGGAAGCCGTTGGCCACCTCCACGCGCACCCTCCATCTGTCTGCACTGGGCTCGACGTCGATCGTCGTCGCAAAGCAGGCACCCTCGAACAGCCGCCCGCACTGATCGCAGAACGCGACGGTTCGCTCGAAGCAAGAGCCCGGCAGCCGCTTCTGCACCTGCGAGGTGGCTGCGTCGCAGTAGTCGCACGCAGGTGTCAACGCCGGCCTGGAGGCGCGGGAATCTGCGCGCGAGTCGGGAACTCGGCGTGAGGCCCGTCGCGCGCCCTCGAGGGGGCGGGAGGTCGCGTGCTCGCGGAGAAGTTGGCGGAGCCGAAGCCTACTCGGTAGCGATCGGCAGCGCCCAGAAATAGAAGAAGGCCGGGAGTTGCAATCCCGGCCTTCAAGGTCGCCCAGAGCGACGGCGTAAGGCCGCCGCGTGTGACCGGTGATGCCGGTCGAGGGCGGCGTTGTCCAGTTTTCGGGAGCCTGTCCGATTTTTTGTGTAGGCGTCCGGCTCGGCGTCAGACGGGGAGTCGCCCTTCGAAGTGGATCGCGAACTGGTGGAGGGCGCGGCCCCAGTCTTTGATGGGCATGGCCCAGTTCTT